>NZ_SLYF01000001.1:0-813361 GCF_004343105.1 Sphingomonas sp. PP-CC-3A-396
AGGCGTGCGCACTGAGATCGCGCTGTACTCGGTCATTCCGCCGCGTCTCGCGTCTGGAGAACGAGGCCGTTCTCGACCGCATGGCGGCGCGGTTGGCGGCCAGGCCCGAGATGCTTGACCACCGGCGAAACAGCGTCGAGCACCCCTTCGGCACCATCAAACAGTGGATGGGTCAGGGCGCGTTCCTGATGCGCCGGCTCGAGAACGTTCGCGGCGAGTTCAGCCTGACCGCGCTCGCCTATAATATCAGACGGGCCATCACTCTGGTCGGTGTTCCGGGCCTGATCGCCGCGGTAAGGGCGTAAAACCGGCCTTCTCGCGCCACGAACGCCAGACCGGACCTCCAACAGCCGTCTCTCGCCGCCTCAAGGCCATCAACGGCCACCTTCGGGCTCATTTGGTTCTCGAACCGCTCGAGATTGGAAATCGCTGACACCGACCGCGCTGTTCACGACTTTCCACACAGTCTGCTTGAGGTTTGCGATCGCGCTTTCGGGATCGCGAATGACCGACGTCTCGGTGATCTCGAAGCCAAGTCTCGCGCCGCTGGCCTCGACCAGCGCGCAGACGGTTCGGACGAACCGTGCGTCGGCCAGCAGGACACCCGCGATATTGATGAATATCCGCAGGTCATGACCATGTGCGACCAGCGTCTTCTGGTCGCGAATGGACCGGCGGATGGTCCACAAGGTCAGCGCGATGATGTCCCGCGATTCCTCCGCGATCGGGATAAAATCGCCCGGTAGGACCAAGCCCCTGGTCGCGTGCTTCCAGCGAACCAGCGCCTCGACGCTGGTGATCTCCTGCCGCCTGAGATGAACCTTGGGCTGATACTGGAGAAACAGTTCTTCGGTATCGATCGCGATCGTCAGGTCGCTTGCCAGTTGCGCCCGGTCGATCGACGCCGCGCCGGCGTTCACGTCGCGTGCGACCGCCACCCGTTCGCTGCGCGCATCGGCCAAGGCGCGCTCGGCTTCCTCGATCAGGTGGACCTCGTCGCGATCGCCGATCGTCGCCCCGGCGGCCGCCCCGAACTGGACGTGGATCCTGTGCGACTCGCCATCGATATCGAAGGGCTGATCCAGCGCCGCTTCGAGAGCGGCAATCGCCACGTCGAGCGCCAGGCGAGCCTCGCTCTCGAAGGCGATCTCAATCATGTCGCGACCGGCGATGACGATCCGTGCATCCGACAGCACCGTACCAATCCGTGCCGCGACATCGACGATCATCGTATCGGCACGGGGTCGCCCAAGATGTCGACGCAGAACGCCGAAATTCTCGATCTCTGCCAAAATCAGGAATTGCCAGGCGACAGGGCGCGGCAGAATCGTCGAGACGCCGCCCACCCCCGTCATCGTCACCGACCCGGACAAGGCGGCCGATCCGCTCTGGGATGCGCCGTTTACGAAGTGCGACTGCGGAAACTGCCTCATGCCTAACGGATATCCGACACGCATAAACATAGTCTTAAGTAGAACGCCGCCCACTCACCGCAAATCATGGTTAACAATTTACAAAAATGATTGTTTAACGTTTTGTTATCCATTATGCAGAAATTGCACCCGGTTGGGTGTCAATAAGGGAGCATAAAACATGCTGAATCTCATCATCTCGCTGATCTACAGCGGCATTCGCCCCTGGTGAATGCCGACGTCGGCTCGACCAACGCTGTCCGCCCATATGCGGCGAGCACGTTGATCGGGCCGACACTTCACGGGTGACGACTAGTGCAGAACGTGGAATGACACGTTGCTTGCAGAGGGCATGCGGGATGCTGATCCGGCAGTAACACTGCTGTAACATTGGTATGGCGCCTCGACTGCGGGGCGCGCCGCTCAGGTCTAGCGCTCGATCGAGATCGACGGAGTCGATCCGGCCTGCATAAGTTGGACGGAGTGCCTGCTAGAGGCAAAGCGCCGTCGCTAATCGGTCATAGAAAAATGAAACGCGGGCATGATCCGCGCAGATGCGACGGAAATTACGCCGGCCCCTCGCCACGGCGGTGAAGAGCGCCCGTACGGACGCCCTCCCCTTCGCGACTTAGCGCATCAACTCCACCGCCATCGCAGTCGCTTCGCCGCCGCCGATGCAGAGCGACGCCAGCCCGCGCTTCTGACCCGTGGTCTCAAGCGCCGACAGCAACGTCGCGAGGATCCGCGCACCGCTCGCGCCGATCGGGTGGCCGAGCGCGCAGGCGCCGCCGTGGATGTTCACCTTGTCATGCGGCAGCCCGAGGTCGCGCATCGCGATCATCGCGACGACGGCAAACGCCTCGTTCACCTCGAACAGGTCGATGTCCGACGCAGACCAGCCAGCCTTCTCCATCGCTTTCCGCATCGCGAACACCGGCGCGGTCGTGAACAACGCCGGTGCGTGGGCATGCGCGGCATGCGCCACGACGCGCGCGATCGGCGTGATGCCGAGCCGGTCCGCGACGCTCGCCCGCGTCATCACCAGCGCGGCGGCACCGTCGGAGATCGACGAGGCATTGGCGGCGGTGATAGTGCCCTCCTTCGAGAAGGCGGGCTTCAGCGTCGGGATCTTGGCGACGTCGCCCTTGGCCGGCTGCTCGTCGAGCGAGACCGTGGTCGTGCCCTTGCGGCCCGCAATATCGACGGAGACGATCTCGCGGTCGAACGCGCCGGACTTCTGTGCAGCCTGCGCCCGGTGCAGCGACTCGATCGCGTAGTCGTCCATCTGAGCCCGCGTGAACTGGTATTCGTGCGCGGTATCCTCGGCGAAATTGCCCATCAGCTTGCCGGGTTCGTACGCATCCTCGAGCCCGTCGAGATACATGTGGTCGTACATCCGATCATGGCCGATCCGCGCGCCGCCGCGGTGGCTTTTCGAGAGGTACGGCGCGTTGGTCATGCTCTCCATCCCGCCCGCGACGAGCAGGTCGACCGACCCGGCCGCCAGCGCATCCGCCGCCAGGATCGCCGCCTGCATCCCCGATCCACACATCTTGTTGACAGTCGTCGCCTCGACGTGATCGCCAAGTCCCGCGTTGATCGCCGCCTGTCGCGCGGGTGCCTGGCCGAGCCCGGCGGGAAGTACGCACCCCATATAAATCCGCTCGATCTCGGCAGCGGAAACGCCCGAGCGCTCGACCGCACCGCGCACGGCGTCGGCGCCAAGCTGCGTCGCGGTCGCGCCGGCGAGCGAGCCCTGGAACGAGCCCATCGGCGTACGCGCGTAGGACAGGATGACGATGGGATCTCGATCGGCGGCCACTTCACTCTCCATATATTCTTCTGCCCCCGTATCTGGGGTTGATGTGCGGCAATACAAAGCACCGCGGGATGCGCCTAGACCTCCCGTCATGGAAACACTCATCACGACGCTCAAATGGTGTGCCGCCGCGTCGGGGGTGATCGCCGCGTTCATGGTATCGCTGGATTTCGGGCGGCGCGTGACGGGGTGGGGGTTCGTGCTGTTCGTGGGCTCGTCGATCGCCTGGCTGAGCGGTGCGGCCTTGACCGGGGACTGGGCGCTGGGCACGCAGAACATCGTGTTGTTCGGGATCAACCTCCTCGGCGTGTATCGCTACCTGGTGCGGAAAACGGGTGTCTGAGGCGGCGTTCTGGGCGGTGTCGCTGGGCGTGCTCGGCGCGATTATCGGCAGTTTCGTCGCGGCGCTGGTGACGCGTTGGCCCGACGGGCGATCGGTGATGCAGGGGCGCTCGGCGTGCGATGGCTGTGGGCGAACGTTACGCGCGATCGACCTCGTGCCGCTGCTCAGCGCGCTCGTCCTGCGAGGACGCTGTCGTTCGTGCCGCACACCGATCAGCCCCGTCCACTGGCGGATCGAACTGGCTGGCCTCGCGATCGGTGTCGCGGCGGGGCTCGTCGTACCGGGACCAGTCGGGCTTGCGGGCGCGACCTTCGGATGGCTGCTGCTCGCGCTCGCCAGCCTCGATCTCGTCGCGTTCTGGCTGCCCGATCGTCTGACTCTGCTGCTTGCAGCTACCGGACTGGCAAGCGCGGCGCTCGGCATCGATCCGCCAATTTCGGAGCGCCTGATCGGCGGACTAGCCGGGTTCGCCACGCTGTGGCTGGTCGCGTTCGGCTATCGACGCATCCGCGGCCGCGACGGAATGGGCGGCGGCGATCCCAAGCTCTTCGGCGCGATCGGACTGTGGCTCGGGTGGCAGATGTTGCCCGCCGTCCTGCTGATCGCCAGCATGATCGGCCTCGGCGTCGTCCTCGCCGCGCATCTCAAGGGACCCACCATGGCGGCGGACACCGCGCTTCCATTCGGCGCGTTGCTGGCGATCGCGGGTTATCCCGCCTGGCTGTTCATGATAGGCCTGACGCCATGATATCGCTCGCTCTTATGCTCGCGCTGCAAGCCGCGGCCCCGTCAGTAGCGGCAAATCCGGGTCCGGGACCGCTCGGCGCGATCGGCAAGCAGAAGCTCCCCGCCAAAGGATGCGCCGCGTATCTGTGGAGCATGGACGCCGCCCGGCAGCTCGTCGCGATGGCAACCGCCGACCCCGCGCAGATCCGGCTGACGATCGACGGCAAGACGACCGACTATGCGATGGCGACCCAGTCGCCCGCGATCGGCTTCGGCTTCGGCGGCGTGACCCAGTATCGCGGCGGTGACGTGACCGCGACGCTCGACATGGCGGTCGCGGTCCGCGCCGACATCTCGGCGGGCGCGACCGTGACCTCCGCGACGCTACGGATCGACCGCCCCGGCCGCGATACCGTCGTCATGCCGGTCGGTGGCCTTATCGGCTGTGTCTGATCTGAATTCTGGTGAAACCAAGCCGTCCTCCGTGCGTTACGTGGACGAAGATGGGGGTGAATCGTACACGATTGCCGTCCGTAAAGGGGATCGTGTGACAGCTTCGAACAGCCGGCATCATTGGCTCGCTCTCGCGTTGGTAGCGTCGACAACGGGGTTTGCGGGCATCGGTTCCGCGCAATTGGTGAAGCCGGGCACCGCCCCGGCCAAGGGTCCCGATGCGCCCAAGCCTAGCGACCAGCCGCAGTCGAACGATCCGCGTTCGGACGCGCCGATCGTTCCCGATGCCGAGTTCGACAGCGCGCTGCCGCCGTTGAGCGGCGACCTGAACGCGCCATTGGAAGCGATGACGCCGCTGCCTGCTCCGTCGACCCAGGCACCTGCGACGCCCGCCACGGCCACGACACCTGCGACCACGCTGGCGGGCGATGTGCTGCCCCCGACCGGCCCCAGCGATCCGCAACTCGCGCAACCGTTGACGCCGCTGTCGAGCTTCGACACGACCCCGCTTCAGACCGCGGCGGATATCAAGGACAAGGACGCGCCCGAAATCCGCTACGAGACCGCGACCAAGGGTCTCGACAAGGCGGGCGACGGGCTCGAAGGCGAATACAAGGCCCTGTCCGCACTAGCAGAGGGCAAGGGCAAGGCGGCGAACGCCACGCAGGTCGCGGCGCGCGCGCGTGAGGACGAAGCGCTGGCGGTGCGGCTGCTGAAGTCGCTCGGCTATTACGACGCGACCGCGATCTCGACGATCGAGACGATCCCCGACGCCGACACGACCAAGCCCGCGCGGCTGAAGGCGACCGTCAGCGCGCAACCCGGCCGGCTCTATTCGCTGTCGTCGATCACCGTGAAGGCGGACGCGACGACCCCGCCCGATCTCGTACGTACGCAGTTGCCGCTGAAGGTCGGCGATCCGATCGAAGCCGCACGGATCCAGGGCGCTGAGGCAAATGTCAGCCTGACGCTGCCGCAGCAGGGCTATCCGTTCGTCAAGGTCGGCGAGCGCGACATCCTGCTCGACGACCAGACCCCGACCGGCGCGTACACGCTGCCCGTCGATACCGGCCCGCGCTCGTCGTTCGGGCAGCTTCGCACCGAGGGCGATCCGGTCTTCAACCTCGAGCATCTGAACCTGTTCCCGCGGTTCAAGGCGGGCGAACTCTACGACAACCGGATGACCGACGATCTGCGCGATGCGCTGGTCGCGACGTCGCTGTTCGCGACGGTGTCGGTCGAGCCGGTCCGCACCGGCACGATCAATCCCGACGGTACCGAGCAGGTCGACCTGCTGGTGCGGCAGAGCGAAGGCAAGCCGCGCTCGCTCGGCGGCAATGTCGGCTATTCGACCGGGCAGGGCTTCCGCGCGGAGGGCACGTGGCAGCACCGCAACCTGTTCCCGTATGAGGGCGCGCTGATCGCCTCGGTGATCGCAGGGACGCAAGAGCAGGGCGTGTCCGGCACGTTCCGCCGCGCCAACGCGGGCAAGCGCGACAAGACGTTCAGCCTGACCGCGGGCGCGAACCATTCGAATTACGACGCCTACGACGCGTTCACGACCAGCGTCGGCGTTCGCTGGAGCTACGATTCCACGCCGATCTGGCAAAAGCCGCTGACCTATTACTATGGCGGCGAACTCGTCGGTACGAACGAAAGCGTCTACGACTTCACGCAAGGCAAGGACGTCCGACGCACCTACGGCATCGTCGCGCTGCCGGGGCAGGTGAAGTTCGATCGCTCGGACAGTCTGCTCAACCCGACCAAGGGCTATCGCCTGACGCTCAACCTCAGCCCCGAAACGTCGGTGCAGGGTTCCGTCAAGCCGTACATCCGCACGATGATCGAGGGGACGTTCTACTATCCCGTCTCCAGCAGCATCGTCATCGCGGGCCGCGCCAAGGCCGGCTCGATCCAGGGCGTCGACCGCGACGATCTCGCCCCGTCACGACGCTATTACGGCGGCGGCGGCGGTTCGGTGCGCGGTTATGGCTATCAGCGGCTCGGGCCGTTCGATCCTAACGGCAACCCGGTCGGCGGCCGCTCGCTCAACGAATTTGCACTCGAAGCGCGTTACCGGTTCGGTGATTACGGCATCGTGCCGTTCATCGACGCGGGCAACAGCTATGAAAGCAGCACGCCGAACCTGTCGTCGTTGCGCTACGGCGCGGGCATCGGCGGGCGCTTCTACACCAGCTTCGGCCCGATGCGGTTCGACGTCGCGACTCCGCTGAACCCCCGCAAGGGCGACGGCAAGGTCGCCCTCTACATCTCGATCGGGCAGGCATTCTGATGGCCGAAAACGGCATTCCGCACGTCGAGACGACGCCCGAAACGATCGTGGTCGAGCGGCGCCCGATGTGGCAGCGCATCCTGAAATGGCTCGCGATCCTGGTCGTGAGCTTGGTCGCGCTCGTCCTGATCGTGCTGTTCGGGATCAATACCGATCCGGGCCGCCGCCTCGTCGCCGACCAGATCGGCGGCTACACCACCGCCTCGGGGCTGAACATCAAGGTCGGCCGGATCGACGGCTCGATCTATGGCGCGATGACGCTCAGCGACGTGCGCGTGTCCGATCCCAAGGGCGTTTTCCTGACCAGCCCGAAGCTAGCCGTCGACTGGCGTCCGTTCGCGTTCGCCAAGAACCATGTCGACGTGCGCTCGCTGACCACGCCGCTGGTCACGTTGCAGCGCCGCCCGGTGCTCAACGCGACGCCGACCGACCCGAACGCGCCGCTGCTCCCCGATCTCGACATCGACGTGAACCGCCTGGTGATCGATCGCTTCTTGATCGCCAAGCCGGTCACCGGCCAGACGCATATCGTCAAGATCGACGGTGCGGTCCACATCGCTGACAAGCGCGCGCAGCTGACCACCAACGCGACCGCGCTGACCGGCCCGGGCATCGCCGGTGGCGACCGCCTCGTGCTGAAACTCGACGCGGTGCCCGAGCAGAACAAGCTCGACGTCAACGTGAAGCTGACCGCGCCGGTCGGCGGTGTCGTCTCGACGATGGGGTCGTTCAAGGCGCCACTGACCGCGACCGTCGATGGTCGCGGTAGCTGGGCCGCATGGCAGGGTCGCGCAGTTGCGACGCTCGGCGGCGGACAGCTGGCGAACCTCGCGCTGACCGCGAAGAACGGCCATATCGAAGTCCGCGGCTCGACGCGTCCCGGCCTGTATCTTGAAGGCCCGGTCGAGCGGCTGACGGCGCCGCAGCTCGATGTCGCGATCGATACGACGCTCAACGACCGCAAGGCCGACACGCGGATGACGCTGAAGTCGGACGCGCTGGCGGTCGACGCCGGCGGCCTGATCGATCTCGCTAACAGCCGCTTCGGCAATTTCGCGGTGAGCGCCAAGCTGCTGACGCCCGGCGCGATCCTGCCGAACCTGCGCGGTCGCGACGTGACGGCACGCGTCGTCCTCGACGGTGCGTTCGCGACGCCGACGCTCGACTACAAGGTCCGCGCGGCAACGATCGCGTTCGGCGACATGGGCGTTGAGAACCTCTACGCCGAGGGTCTCGCGCGCGTGAACTCGGACCGCATCCTGGTGCCGGTGAAGGCGCGCGCACGTCGCGTGACGGGGCTCAATGCCGCGGTCGGCGGGCTCGCCACCAACGTCGCGATCGACGGCGACTTCGCGATCTCGGGCGTCAACGTCCTCTCCGACAACCTCAAGATCCGCTCGGACAAGATCGATGCGACAGCGGTGGTCGTCGCGAACATGTCCACCGGCCGCTACACCGGCGCGCTCAAGGGGCGGGTCAACAATTACCGCGTTGACGGCATCGGCATCGTCAACCTGACGACCGACGCCAAGCTGGTGCCGGGACCCAAGGGCGGCTTCGGCATCACCGGCCGCGTCGTCGCGCAGACCTCGCAGATCTTCAACGAAGGCGCGCGCAGCTTCCTCGGCGGCAACGCGATCGTCCGCTCGGACATCGGCTACAGCCCCGAAGGCATCGTCACCTTCCGCAATCTTCGGATGAACGCGCCACAGTTCCGCGTCACGCGCGGCGAAGGCCGGTTCGATCCGGCGACCGGCGCTGTGCTGGTCAATGCAGACGCGTATTCCACCGTCTACGGCCCATTGTCCGCCCGCGTAACGGGTAGCGCGACCGCCCCCGTCGTCGTCCTGCGCGCTCCACGTCCCGGCGTCGGCGTCGGGCTCGTCAACCTCAACGCGCGGATCGTCGGTCGCGGCGGCGCCTATGCCGTTACCGCGAGCGGCGGCACCAATTATGGCCCGTTCACCGCCGACGTGTTGGTGACGCCAGGCACGCAGCTCGCAGTCGATGTGCGCCGCGTGGTGTTCGCCGGGATCGTCGGCAGCGGCCGGATCGTCCAGACCGCGGCCGGTCCGTTCGCGGGTGCGCTCCAGTTCGCCGGGCAAGGCTTGTCCGGAAACGTCCGCCTCGCCAACCAGGGCGGCTACCAGCGCGCCAACGTCGCCGCGCGTGCCAACGGCGCCAAGATCCCCGGCATGGTCGACTTCACCATCGGCCGCGCGATCGTCAGCGCGACCGCAGTACTGACGCCGACCCCGCAGATCGTCGCCGACGCGCAGATCGCCGACATGCGCTACGGTGCGATCGTCCTCTCGGCGGCGCGCGCAAAGGTGAATTACGTCGGCGGCAATGGCACCGCGCAGGCGTTGCTGACCGGTTCGAACGGTGTCCCGTTCCGCCTCGCCGTCAACGCCAAGCTCAGCCCGAACAACTACCTAGTCGCCGCACAGGGCCAGGCCAACGGGATCGACTTCCGCACCGTCAACCCGGCGCGCATCCAGGCGGTGAAGGGTGAATATCGCCTGTCGCCGACCCGGATCGACTTCGGTGGTGCAGGCGGCGGCTCGGCGCGTCTGGCTGGCAGCTATGGCCGCGGCACGAACGCGCAGGTCCGCCTCGATCGCCTCGACCTGTCGACGCTCTCCGCTCTCGTCCCCAACCTCGGGATCGGTGGCAAGGCGACCGGCAGCCTCGACTTCGCGCAGGCGAACTCGGCGGCACTGCCGACCGCGGACGCCCGCGTGACCGTCGCCAACTTCACGCGCTCGGGCCTCGCTGCCGTCTCCGATCCCGTCGACATCGTGTTCGCCGGGACGCTCGGCGGCGACGGTGCGACCGGTCGTGCGCTGGTCCGTCGGGGTACGTCAGTCATCGGCCGCATGGTTGCGAACCTGCGGCCACTCCCGGCCGGTAACGGTTCGTGGAGCACGCGCCTGATGGCCGCGCCGCTGTCGGGCGGGATCCGCTACAACGGTCCGTCCGCGGTGCTCTTCAGCTTTGCCGCGATCCCCAACCAGCAGCTCTCGGGGCCGATCGCGGTCGCCGCCGACTTCTCGGGGCGTCTGCAGGCGCCGCAGCTCAACGGCGTCGTCCGGGCTGACAACCTGACCTACGACAACGAGACCTACGGCACCCGACTGTCGCAGATGCGGATCGCTGGCCGGTTCTCGAACACCGATCTGCAACTGACGCAGCTCAACGCGAAGGCCGGTGACGGTACCGTGCAGGCGCAGGGCACGATCGGGTTCGCAGCGGACAGCGGTTTCCCGATCGACATCCGCGCGACGCTGAACAATGCGCAGCTCGCCAAGAGCGATGCGATCAGCGCCACCACGACGGGTACGGTACGCCTCACCAACGGGCGCGACGGCGGCCTCATCAAGGGCGATCTCCAGATCCCCGAGGCCCGCTATCAGATCATCCGCCAGGGTCAGGCGGAGGTCCCCGAACTGACAGGTGTCCGCCGCAAGAGCGACATCCGGACGCCGGCTTCGACCGACCGGTCGCAGGTCCCCGCCGTCGGCAAGTTCAAGCTTGACCTCCGGGTACGCGCGCCGAATCAGTTGTTCGTGTCGGGCATGGGCCTCGAATCCGAATGGGAGATGGACATGCGGATCGGCGGCACGTCCGCCGCGCCGATCGTCACCGGCGGGATGGATATCGTCCGCGGCACCTATTCGTTCTCGGGCAAGCGGTTCGAGGTCACCAAGGGCCAGATCCGCTTCCGGGGCGGCGCGCTGACCGATCCGGACATCAATATCCAGGCGTCCACCACGACCAGCGACATCACCGTCATCATCAACGTGACGGGTACCGGCCAGCGTCCGCAGATCGCGTTCACCTCGACGCCGACGCTGCCGCAGGACGAGGTGCTCAGCCGCCTGCTGTTCGGGTCGAGCCCGGCCAATTTGTCGGCAACCGAGGCGATCCAGCTGGCGTCCGCGCTGAACTCGCTGCGCGGGTCGGGCGGCGGTGGTCTCAACCCGCTCGGCAAGCTGCGCTCGGCGACCGGGTTCGACCGGTTGCGCGTGCTCGGCGCGGACGAGGCGACGGGACGTGGCACCAGCCTGGCTGCCGGCAAGTACATCACGAAGAACATTTATGTGGAGATCGTGACCGACGCGAAGGGCTTCACCTCGACGCAGCTCGAGATCGCGCTGACCAAGGCACTCAGCCTGTTGTCGGCCGCGGGATCGAGCGGCGGGCAGAGCGCGAGCGTGAAATATACGAAGGACTATTGAGTAAAGATCACAACAGGATAGGTTCGGTTATGAAACCTACGGCGTAACGCCGGGGCGCGGGGATGCAGCATGACCGAACATGTCGACGTGATCGTGGTGGGTGCCGGCATTTCCGGGATCGGCACCGGCTACCACCTTCAGACGCGTTGCCCCGACCGCAGCTACATGATCCTCGAGGGGCGGCAGTCGATGGGCGGGACGTGGGACCTGTTCCGCTATCCCGGCATCCGCTCCGATTCGGACATGCACACGCTGGGATTCGTCTTCCACCCCTGGACGGCGGCCAAGTCGATCGCGGACGGCCCTTCGATCCGCGCCTATGTCGAGGAAACGGCGCAAGCGTACGGAATCGATCGCAAGATCCGCTACGGCCATCACGTCAAGTCTGCCGCGTGGTCGACCGAGGAGGCGCGCTGGACGGTCGAAGCGACCGGCCCCGACGGTCCGGTCACGCTGACCTGCAACTTCCTGTCGATGTGCGCGGGCTATTACAATTACGCCAAGGCCTATTCGCCCGAGTTCGAGGGCGCGGAGAGCTTCGCCGGGCAGATCGTCCACCCGCAATTCTGGCCCGAGGACCTCGACTATAGCGGCAAGCGAGTGGTCGTGATCGGCAGCGGCGCGACCGCCGTGACGCTCGTGCCGACGATGGCAAAAACCGCGGCGCACGTGACGATGCTCCAGCGCTCGCCGACGTACATCGTCGCGCGCCCCGGCGAGGACGGCGTTGCCAACTGGCTGCGCGGCAAGCTGCCAGCCAAGGCCGCGTACGGCATCACGCGGTGGAAGAACGTGTTGATGGGGATGTTCTTCTACCGGATGGCCCGCAAGAAGCCCGCGGTCGTGAAGGAGCGGATGATCGGCATGGTCCGCGATCAGCTCGGCCCCGACTACGACGTCGCGACGCATTTCACGCCGCGCTACAATCCGTGGGACCAGCGCGTCTGCCTGGTACCGGACGGCGACCTGTTCACTGCGATCAACGCCGGCACCGCCTCGATCGTCACCGACACGATCGCGCGTATCACGCCCGACGGCATCCACCTCGATTCGGGGAAGGACCTGCCCGCCGACGTGATCGTCACCGCCACCGGCCTCGAACTCCAACTGATGAGCGGAGTCGCGTTCAGCCTCGACGGCAAGCCGATCGAGCTCGCCGGGCGGCTGCAGTACAAGGGCATGATGTTCGACGGCGTGCCGAACCTGTCCTCGACCTTCGGCTATACCAACGCGTCATGGACGCTGAAGGCCGACCTGACCGCGGTGTATGTCTGCCGCCTGCTCAACACGATGACCAAGCGCGGTCTGCGCCAGGCGACCCCGCACAACGATGATCCGACGATGAAGAACGAAGCGTTCCTCGACTTCACCTCAGGCTATGTCCAGCGCGCCGCCGCGGCACTGCCGACGCAGGGCGAACGCAAACCGTGGAAGCTCAACCAGAATTACGCGCTGGATCTGATGGCGTTGAAGTTCGGCTCGGTCGACGACGCGATGGTCTTCTCGAACCCGGCGACAGCAAGAACCAGAGTGCCCGCATAGCCGGTCGAAGCGGCGTCAGGGCAGCGTTTCGCCCGCCTCGACGCCCCACAGCCCGCCGATCGCGACGAACCCCGCCTGCCCCTTCACGTCGAACCGGCACCAGCCATTGCCGCACTGGCTCAACCGCCCGACCACGCCGGGTGCGGCGCGCCACAGCAATTTGCCGGACGCGGCGGGCTTCTCGCGCAGCTCCACCGGCCCGGCGCCGTGGACGATCGCGGTGCGCGTGCCGCTGAGCAGGTTGGCCTGCATCCAGCCTTCGGTACCGTCCGGATCGGCGACCTTGCGCCATTCCTTGAAGATCGCGACGACCTTGATCGGCAGATCCTGGCGTTGATACAGCCAGCTCGCCGGATACGTCCGCGCAGGCCCGGTCCGCATCCGCGCGCGCGACGCCGATATCGACGCATAATAGGGCACGCTCTTCTTCGCATCGGCGGCGACCGCGGGGTCCGGGATCAGCGCGACGGCAGCGAGAGCGGAGAGCGCGGCGGCGAGAATGCGCATGATCGAGTCCTAAATGGCGAACCCCGTCCTATCCCGACGCCGCCCGTTCCTCAACCGCGTTGACGTGCCCCGCGACGATGGCATGAACGGCGCACGTTGACGCGCGCGCGCGCCTTCGCCAAGCCGTCGCCATGACCGACACACGCCGCTGTCCGAACCCCCAGGTCGTCGTCACGCGCGAGCTGGCCGATACGCTGATGGACCGGATGGAGGCGCTGTTCGACACGCGCAACAACCGCGCCGACGCCAAGCTCGATCGCGATCAGCTCGCCGCGGCGATGGCCGACTGCGATGTGCTCGTCCCAACCGTGACCGACGACATCGACGCCGACCTGATCGCGGGCGCAGGCGACCGCCTGAAGCTGATCGCGAACTACGGCGCGGGCGTGAACCATATCGACCTGAAGGCGGCGCGCGCGCGCGGAATCATCGTCACCAACACGCCGGGGGTGCTCACCGAAGACACCGCGGACATGACGATGGCGCTGATCCTGTCGGTACCGCGCCGCTTGGCCGAGGGCGAGAAGCTGGTGCGCTCGGGCCAGTGGAACGGCTGGAGCCCGGGCGGGATGCTCGGCCACCGGATCGGCGGCAAGGCGCTCGGCATCGTCGGGATGGGGCGGATCGGCCAGGCGGTCGCGCTCCGGGCGCGCGCGTTCGGGCTGACGATCCATTATCACAATCGCACCCGCCTGCCCGCGGTCCGCGAGGCGCAACTCGCGGCGACCTTCCACGCCTCGCTCGACGATATGCTCAGCAGCGTCGACATCGTGACGATCCACACCCCGCTCAACCCCGACAGCCGCGACCTGATCGACGCACGGCGGATCGCGCTGATGCAGCCGCACGTCTATTTGATCAACGCGGCGCGCGGCGGGATCGTCGACGAGGGCGCGCTGGTCGATGCGCTGGAGGCGGGCAAGCTCGCGGGCGCAGGGCTCGACGTCTGGGCGCACGAGCCGGCGATCGATCCGCGGCTGCTCGCGCTGCCCAACGTCGTGATGCTGCCGCATATGGGCTCGGCGACGCTCGAAGGCCGGATGGCGTCAGGCGAGCGCGTCATCCAGAATATCCGGATGTGGGCCGACGGCCACCGCCCGCCCGACCAGGTGCTCGACGGCTGGCTGTAACGCCCGAATACAATCTGGATCAGTTGTTCGGAACTGATCCCGCGGTGCAGCATTTGTTGGATACCCCCGGAGAGACAGGAGTATCCCATGAAGAAGTTCGCCATTTCCGCCCTGCTGGTAGCATCCGCCGTGTCGATGAGCGCATGCTCGACGCTCAAGGGCGCGGGCATCGGTGCAGCCGGTGGCGCAGGCGTTGCCGCGGCGACCGGTGGTAGCGTCGAGAAGGGTGCGGCCGTTGGCGGCGCCGGTGGCGCAGTGGTCGGCACCGTCGCCGACTGATCTATCGCCGCCTAAACGCTCGATCCTCCCCCGCCAGGGGAGGTGTAGCCGAAGGTGACGGAGGGGGAGGACACGGAGCGAGGGTTATCGCTTTCCTCCCCCTCCGACTGGCAAGTGCAAGCCACCTCCCCCTGGCGAGGGAGGAGCATCCCAGCCCTCTAGACCGCACGCATCCAATGCGTCCGCGCGACCGTCCCGGTCAGCACCTTCGACCCGAACGCCTTGATGATCTTGGCGGCGTCGACACTGTTCATCAGCACTACGCGTGTGCCGCCCGACGGCAGCGTCTCAATCGCGCTGATGATCGCGTCGTGCTTCTTGCACATCGCCAAGACCTGCGGCTGCTCGACGCTGACGTTCACCGCGCGCGAGATCGGCACGACGGTATCCGCACCGGTCGTCATGACCGGATCGCCCATGGTGCGCTGGTAGAAAAGATCGTCATGCGGCATTCCCGGCTCGGAGCGGGAGCGCAAAGCATCTCTCAGTCGCAGCCTGCCCGTACGAAGCGCCGCGATGCGTGCAGTATGCGCGCAATGACGCCAAACGGCAATGGCATCGCCGTCAATGTTACCCCGTTGCTACGTTCGCACCCGCAGCAACGCGAGCCCGAAGCCGACGAAGATCGCACCCGTCACGCGGTCGAACGCACGGCGCAGCGCAGGCCGAGTCAGCGACCTCGCAAGCGTCCGTCCGCCCGCTGCATACACGCCGTACCAGAAGCTCTCGACCACCGCGAAGGTCACCACCAGGATCGCGAACTGCGGCGCTTGCGGCGACGCGCGGTCGACGAACTGCGGCAAAAACGCCGCCGCGAACAGCAGCAGCTTCGGGTTGCTGATGCCGATCGCGAACCCGCCCCGGAACAGGCGCCGCGCCGACCAGCTTTCGGGCAGCGCATCGCCACCGAGATCGATCGGCGACCCCGCCCCGCGCCATGCCTTGATCCCGAGAAATATGAGATACGCGACACCCGCATAGCGCAACGCATCGAACACCCGCGGCCACGCCGCCAGCAACGCCGATACGCCCGCCGCCGACGCGGCCAGCACGAGCACCAGCGCGGTCAGGCACCCCCCCATCGCCGCGACGCTGCGCCGCGCCCCAAACGCGATGCTGCGGGTCATGACGTGCAGCATGTTCGGCCCCGGCGTCCCGCACAACAGGAACACCGCGACCACGAACAGCCACCAAGCGTGTAGCGTCATTTCCGGCTCCTGATGTTTGCGGGGCGGTTCGGGCGATTCCAGCCCTATCCCCCCTCCAGCCCCGTCACCCCAGCGAAAGCTGGGGTCTCCCCGTTTGGCGAGCGACTTGAACCTCAGGACGATACCCCAGCTTTCGCTGGGGTGACGGGGCGGGTTGGGGATACCGGGTTGAGTGAAGTGTTCGCTTGGGACGCGTCCGGCTCAGACTCCGGGCCCCCGCGCCTCAATCCCCCGTCAAAATCCGATCGACCAGCTGCCCGACACTCGGCACAAACCCGTTCGAATAGAACGGGTCCTTCTTGAAATTATACGCCGCATGCCCTGCAAACATCAGATTCTGGTCGATGTCGCCGCCATGCGCGATGTCCTGCAGCGTCTTCTGGATACAGAAGCTACGTGGATCGGCCAGCCGCCCGGTCGAGTTCGTCTCGGTATCCGCCCAGCTCGAGAACGAGCATTGCGACAGGCAGCCCATGCAGTCCGCCTGGTCCTTGCGGATCATGCCCTTCTCGGTCGGGCTCACAAACACCAGCGTATTGTCCGGCGTCTTCAGCGCATCGGTATAGCCCTCGCCGAACCACTGCCGCGCACGCAGCAGATCGTTGCGCGTAACCCAGAAGTTCTTGCCTTTCACGCCGACGTCGAGCTGGAACACGTGATCGCCGGCCTCCTGCGTCGAGAAAGCAATCTGGCGCTCGGACCGAGCCTCCAGCGAACGCAGGAACGGATTACGCACCGCCGACGAATAGAAGCCGGTCGGCGAGAATTTGTGCAGCAGCACGTCGCCTTCCTCGATCTGCGTCAGCGCGTTCTTCCAGCCCTCGGGGATCGGGCTTTCGCGCGTGAGCAGAGGCCGCGTGCCGAACTGGAACGCGATCGTGCCAAGCTCGGGATTGTCGATCCAGTCGTTCCAGTCGCGCAGATACCAGACGCCGCCCGCCATCACGATCGGCACGTCGTCGCTGATGCCGCCTTCGCGCATCACGTCGCGGAGTTCCTTGACGCGCGGATACGGGTCCTGTGGCTTCAACGGGTCCTCGGCGTTCGACAGGCCGTTATGCCCGCCCGCGAGCCACGGATCCTCGTATACCACCGCGGCCAGCCACTCGGCCGCCTTCGAATACGCCCGCTTCCACAGCGCCCGGAACGCACGCCCGGAGCTGACGATCGGCAGGTAGCTGACGCCGTAGGACGCGGTGATCTCGGACAGCTTGTACGGCATGCCCGCACCGCAGGTGACGCCGGCGACCTTGCCGCGGGTCCGCTCCAGCACGCCGTGCAGGATCCGCTGGGCGCCGCCCATTTCCCACAGCACGTTGATGTTGATCGCGCCCTTGCCGTCGGCGATCTCGTACGCGCGCTCGACCTGCTGAACCGCGCCTTCGATCGCGTATTCGACGAGTTCCTCGTGGCGCGCACGCCGCGTCAGGGCTTCGTAGACCTGCGGGATGATCTTGCCATCGGGATCGTAGCTGTCGGCATTCACGGCAGAGACTGTGCCGATGCCGCCGGCCGCAGCCCAGGCGCCGGCCGACGCGTGGTTGGTCGCGGCGACGCCCTTGCCGCCCTCAACCAGAGGCCAGACTTCCCGACCGTTATAGACGATAGGCTTCAGGCCCTTGAACACGACGTCACCTCTCCCGGAAAATACGGCCCCCTATATCGCAAGGACGCAGCGCGCGAGCAATATTAAGACCTAGGTTAGTACATCGCCCAGCGCACCGGGGCGCCCGAGCGCATCCTCGTACAACGCGCGATAGCGAGCGATCATAACTGCTTCGTCGAATTCCGCCCGCGCCTTGGCCTGGTTCGCAGCACCCACCGAGGCGCGCAGCGCAGGATCGGACACCAGCGCCTGCAACGCGTCGCGCAACCGAACCTCGTTGGCGATGTCGGTCACGAACGGCAGGTTCTCAGGCGCGACCATCCGCTTCAGGTCGCCAACCGGATAACTGGCGATTGGCAGGCCCGCGGCCATCGCCTCGACCACCGAAATCGGAAACTGCTCGCTCCGCGACGACACCGCGAGCATGTCGAAATGGCCGATATACCGATACGGCCGATCGAGAAACCCGGGCAGCACCAGCTTGTCCGCCATCCCCATCGCCGCCGCGGCCTGCATGATATTCGCGCGTTCGGGCCCCTCGCCGACAATCACCAGCCGCACCCGGCCCGACACGCCGCCGACCGCCCGCACCAGCGCGGTCAGGTCCTTCACCTCGCGCAGGCCCGCGAGCGCACCGATCACGATTTCCTTGGCGTTGGGCACGAACCCCGGGATCGCCTTCGGCTCGGGCTTCTGCGCGTAATAGGCGGTGCCGATCCCGTTGACGATCCGGTGGACACGCTCGCGCGGCTGCTTCCAGGTGTTCAGCGCGATCCCCTCGAGCACCTCGGAGGGCACCGCCAGCGCATGCGCCGCACTCAGCGCCAGCCGCCGGTATATGTTGCGCTCGATCTTCAGCCCGGACGCCTCGTCGGCGTTGAACCCATCCTCGTGATGGACGAGCGGCGGCGCCCCCTTGCTGAATGCGCGCCGCGCCATCGCCCCGTCGATCGCGCCCCAGTTATACGTCAGCACCAGATCAAACCGACGCATATACTGCGCGATCGCCTCGTACCGCTTGACCGAAGGCTTGCCGGTCAGCGGCGGCGGATTCTGCGCGATCTCGTAGCGCACCCCTTTCGCGATCGACTCGCGCGCGCTCAACGCGTCGGGCACCCCCGATACGATGGTGTGCCTGGCACGATCCCCAAACGCATTCATCAACCGAACCGCCCGCGCCTCCTTGCCGCCAAGGTCGAACGAGGAGTGAAGGTGGAGGATGTTCACGGAAGCGGCCATGCCCGAGCGATGCCGATTTCTGGACGGGGTTTCAAGGTAGGCAGCAACCATGGAGCCTTAGGAAAGTAGCAGATGAACCCGCGCTATCGCGACCGATGCGCTCTATGGCGGACACTTTCTAGCCCTCTCCCGCCTTCGCGGGAGAGGGTTGGGTGAGGGTCTTCTTCTACTTCGCGGCTCGCGCCAGGAGAGCAACGAGGATCGTTTCCAGAACGCCTTCGCGATTTTCAATGATGTCGCTGTTCCAGAAGCGGAGCACCTGATACCCCTTCGCCTCCAGAAAGGCGGTGCGGGGTGCGTCGATCTTCGGGTCATGCTGACTGCCGTCGAGTTCGACGATCAGCATGGCTTCGAGACAGGTGAAATCGGCCACATAATGGTCACCAATCGTATGCTGCTCGCGGAACTTGAAGCCGCCCAGCCGACGATTGCGCACGGCGAGCCAGATGATCTGCTCAACATCGGTACGTTCGCGCCGCAGGCGGGCGGCATGGCGACTGATCTGGCGGCGTACCGGATACATCCGACGAGCCTAGAAGAAGAAAGACCCTCACCCAACCCTCTCCCGCGAAGGCGGGAGAGGGCTAGAAATTGAATGTCCGCTTTCCTCCCATCTCCGCCATTCACGCCAAGAGCGTTTTACGTCGCAAATACCCCCTTGCGAATATGCGTGATCCGGCATGCGAGATCCGCCTCCCCACTCGCCACCACGTAGAAGTCGCCTGCGTCCGCGATCCCCGTCGTGAAGACGACGTTGTCGAGGTACATGCTGTCCTTCAGCGGCTCGGTCAGCACGGGGTTGGGTTCCAGCAACGGCGTGTGTTGTGTCGCGACCGTGATCGACGGGTCGTTCTTGTCGAGGATCGACCAATAGGTGCGATAGATCCCGACCACGCCCGACGGTTCCACCCCGTGCCACAGCGTCAGCCACCCGCGGTCGGTCAGGATCGGCGGGGCACCGCCGCCCATCCGCGCGGTCGCGACGGTGGCGGCATGCGGGCGGATACCGGGCTTGTCGTGCGGCTTCCAATGCAGCGCATCGGGCGAGCGCGACAGGTTGATCGAGGGGCCGCTGCGCCATTCGCTGCCCGGCGGGTAGGCGAAATACAGGTCGCCGAGCGGGCGGGTCTGCGCCCAATACTGCCCGGCGATCAGGCCCTCGAAGATCAGCATGTCCTTGTTCTGGTGATCGAGCACGATCCCCTCGAGCTGCCAGTCGAGCGCGTCGGCGGAGGTATACAGGGTGGTCGAGTGCCGCTCCGGGCTGACCGAGCAGGTGGTCATCAGATAGCGGTCGCCGACCTTCGAGATCCGCGCATCCTCGACGCCGTAGCATTGGTACGAGGTGCGCGGCGCGATCGCCTTGTCGTAATGCACCGTGACCACCGACCGCCCCTCGGCATCAAGCTCGACCGGGAGCAGCCACGACAACGACGTCAACGCCATCACCTTCCACCCGCCACCGGGGATCAGGAATTTCCGCGGGTCCTTCGTATCGACCATCGCCAGCGGCCAAGCGTCGAGCACATATGCGCCGTCGTCCCAGCGGATCGCATGGACGTTGCCGTCCCCGATCGGCTTTTTCAGCGCCTCCGCCACGCGCACCATCAACAGCAGATTGCCGTTCGCCAGCCGCGTCATCCCCGGATTGAACGCGCCGAGCACATAGGTCTCGGCACCGACCTTCCCCGCCAGCGGCGAGCGCGACAGGTCGATGTCCGCGGGGGTGAAGACGAGCTGATCGAACACGCTATTCTCCTTGGTAACTGGTCTTCCTTTGGGACCTCCTCTTCCCGTTCGCCCTGAGCGAAGTCGAAGGGTGTGCCCCGAGTAGAGGTGCTTCGACTTCGCTCAGCACGAACGGAATTGGGGAGGTTAGTCGGCGTCTATTCCCCCACAAGCGCCCGCGGGACGATCACGATCTGCTGTATCACCGTCCGCGTCGGCTGCGTCAGCACGAACTCCACACCCACCGCGATGTCCTCGGCGCGCAGCATCTGCTCCGCCTCGATCATCTGGCGCTGCTTGTCGTCGGGCACGTCCGGATACTGCATGTTCGACCCGACCTTGCCCGGCTCGACCAGCGAGACCTTGATCCCCTTCGGGCCGACCTCGCGCCGCAGCGCCTCGGCGAACCCGGCGATGCCCGATTTGATGCCGGCATACACGGTCGAGCTGGGCCCGAGGATATGCGCGCTCAGCGAGCCGATGATGACGATGTCGCTGATCGGCGTCATCCGGTGCGCGGCATGATGCGCGCTGAGCAAATACGCGGTGAAGTCGACCGCGATCGCATAGCGGAGCTCGTCCTCGCTCATCTGCATCAGACCGCCCGCCGCAACCGCCGCGTTGACGACAGTGATGTCGAAGCCGCCGAGATACGCCTCGCCCGCATCGAAGAACGCACGAACCTTGTCGGGATCGGCGAGTTCGGTGATCATCCCGTCGCCCTCGCCGACTTCGCGAATGCGCGCGAGCGCGTCCTGCAGATAGCGCTCGTCGCGGCCGCAGATGAACACCTTGGCCCCTTCCGCCGCGAGCAGCACCGCGATCGCCCGGCCGATCCCGGTGGTCCCCCCGGTAATGATCGCACGGCGGCCCTTCAGCGGGCGGACGGTCGTGTGGGCGTCGGAGAGTTCGGTCATCAAGTATCCCGGCTTGTCAGCAGATTGCGGGCAGAACACGCCGCGCCGCCCTCCCCTAAGCGCGGATCGCCGCCCCCTCAAGCGCACGCGCCAGCAACCGGTCGATCGGCTCCTGCAGCATCGTCTCGCTCAATGTCGGCGCATGCCCCACGCCCGGCACCGTCACCAGCTCCGCCCGGTCGAGCGATGCCGCCATCCGCTCCGCCGTCGCCGCCGACAACAGGTCCGATCGCCCGCCGCGGACGATCAGCGTCGGCACGTCGCGGAGCGAGGCGAGCGCCTGCCACATGTCCGGCCCCGCCTCGTTCCCCGGCACGCGAAACGGCTCGGCGATCTTGAGGTCGTAATCGAGCACGATCCGCCCCGAACTGTTGAGCCGGTACAGCCGCTTCGCCATCGCCAGCCAATCCTCGATCTGCCAATCGGGATAGACGTCGGCGTTGTTCTCGGAGACGCAGCGCGCGGCGTGCATCCAGGTCGGGAAGACGCTCGCCTTGCCGACATACCCGCGAATTCGCGACAGCCCCTGCGCATCGATCTCCGGCCCGACATCATTGAGCAGCGCCGCCGCCATCCGGCCGCGTGACGGCCCCGCCATCAGCATCGTGACGATCCCACCGAGCGACGTCCCGAACGCGATGTACCGGTCGATACCGAGCTCGGTGCGCAACGCCTCGACATCCTGCACATACGTCAAGGGCACGTACGACATCGGGTCCTTCGCGTACGCACTCTCGCCGCGGCCGCGAAAATCGATCGCGATCAGGCGCCAGCGCCCCGCCAGCCTGGCAGCCAACGCGTCGAAATCGCGCACATTCCGCGTGAGGCCGGGCATGCAGAGGATCGGCGGCTGGCCTTCCGCCCCGCCCGGATAGTCCCTTGCGTGGAGTCTCAGCCCGTCGTTGGACCACCAATAGAGGTTTTCGTGAGCGGCCATGGTTGCGTCCTTCGGGTAGCGGCCACCATATCGCCGCATGCTCACCCGCCCGCAAGTGTATCGCCCCGAAGCAACGCTCCTCGACCTTGGAGACGGCTTCTTCGATCCCGTCGCACCCGCCGACTTCCCCGAGACCCGGCTGCGGTTCCGCAACGACCGCGCCGCCGCGCAGATCGGCGTCGACACGCTGACCGACGACGAGTGGACGCGCCATTTCGGTCGGTTCGAGCCTTTGCCCGGCACGCTCCCCCAGCCGTTCGCGCTTCGCTATCACGGCCACCAGTTCCGCAACTACAATCCCGATCTCGGCGACGGCCGCGGCTTCACCTTCGCACAGATGCGCGATGATCAAGGCCGGTTGATGGACCTCGGCACCAAGGGCTCGGGCCAGACCCCGTGGAGCCGCGCGGGTGACGGCCGCCTCACGCTCAAGGGCGGTGTCCGCGAGATCCTCGCGACCGAAATGCTCGAGGCACTCAACGTCCCAACCTCGCGCACGCTGTCGCTGATCGAGACCGGCGAGCACCTCCACCGCGGCGACGAGCCCAGCCCGACCCGCTCCGCCGTCCTCGTCCGCCTCAACCACAGCCATGTCCGCATCGGCAGTTTCCAGCGCCTCGCCTACGAACGCGACGAAGCCGGCCTTCGCAAACTCGTCGGCTACACGCTGCGCAACCTGTACGACGAGGACAGCGACGACCCGGCCCGCCTGCTCGACCTCGTCGTCGCCCGCACCGCGCGCCTCGCCGCACGCTACATGGCGGCGGGCTTCGTCCACGGCGTGCTCAATTCCGACAACATCAACGTCACCGGCGAGAGCTTCGACTACGGCCCATGGCGGTTCGCGCCGACCTGGGACCCGGCGTTCACCGCCGCCTATTTCGACCACCAGGGGCTCTACGCGTTCGGCCGCCAGCCCGAGGCGATCCACTGGGACGTGATGCAACTGGCCGTCGCGCTCCGCCAGATCGTCGAGAGCGAGCCGCTTGTCGCCGCGCTCGACCAGTTCGGCCCGCGCTATCAACCCGAAGTCACGCAGGCGATCCTCTGGCGCCTCGGCGTCCGCCCGCGCGATCCCGACACCGACCGCGACCTCGTCCAGGCCACCGAACGCGCGCTCCGCACTTCGGGGGTCGGCATCGACCGCTTCTTCTTCGACGCGTTCGGCGGAAACCTGTCCGAAACCTACGCCGAACCCTGGACCGAAGTCCGCACCGCACTCGCCGGCTACGAACCCCGAAAAGACCGCTCGCACGCCTATTGGTCGGGCGAACCGTGCAGCATGCTGATCGACGAAGTGGAGGCGATCTGGGCGCCGATCGCCGAACACGACGACTGGACGCTGTTGCATGCAAAGGTCGCCGCGATCCGCAACTTGGGAGACGCGCTCGCCGAATAATTGGAATCATCCCTGATTTGAGGCAAGAGCAGCGCCATGTCCGACGAGATCATCTCCCACGAACCCGCGACCGGCGCGGTCCTCTGGCGCCATCCGGTCGGCGATGTCGATGCGGAAGTGGCCTGCGCCCGCGCCGGCTGGTCGAGTTGGGCATCGAAACCCCTCGCCTTCCGGATCGAGACGATGCGGCGTTTCGCCAACATCGTCCGCCAGCGCAACGACGCGTTCACCGACCTGATCGCGCGCGAAACGGGCAAGCCGATCTGGGAAGCGCGCGGCGAAGTCGAGACGGTCATCGCCAAGGTCGACATCTCGGTCAGCGCCTATGCCGATCGCACCGCGCAGCGCCGGCTGGAGGCGACGATGGGGACACGCATCGCCGTCCGTCACAAGCCGCACGGCGTGCTGGCGGTGCTCGGGCCGTATAATTTCCCGGCGCACCTGCCCAACGGGCACATCGTCCCCGCACTGATCGCCGGCAATGCGGTGGTATTCAAGCCATCCGAAAAGACCCCCGCCGTCGGCGCGTTCCTCGTCGAATGCTTCCGCGCCGCCGGCGTGCCAGCCGAATGCATCCGCCTCGTCATCGGTGGCCCCGCGGAAGGAAAGGCACTCGCCGCGCATCCTGATATCGACGGGCTGCTGTTCACCGGCTCGGCGCGCACCGGCCTCGCACTCAACCGCGCCTTCGCCGACAAGCCCGAGAAGATCCTCGCGCTCGAGATGGGCGGCAACAACCCGATCGTCGTTTGGGACACGCCCGACCTGCACACCGCGGCGGTGCTGATCATCCAGTCCGCCTTCACCACCGCGGGCCAGCGCTGTACCGCCGCGCGCCGGCTGATCGTCGACACCAGGCTTTACGACCCGCTGATCGCCACGCTCGACAAGATGGTCGGCCGGATCATCGTCGGCGAACCGCACGCGACCCCCTCCCCGTTCATGGGCCCGGTGATCGACAACGAAGCCGCCGACCAGCTCAGCGAGAGCTTCCTCGAACTGCTTACCCGGGGCGGCCGCGCGATCCGTCATCTCGAACGTCCGGTCGCGGACCTGCCGTTCCTGAAACCCGCGCTGATCGACGTCACCGACATCGCCGACCGCCCAGACATCGAGCTGTTCGGCCCGATCCTGCAAATCGTCCGCGTCGACGATTTCGACGCCGCGATCGCCGAAGCGAACAACACGCGCTACGGCCTGTCCGCCTCGCTGATCAGCCAGACGCCCGCGCTCTACGACCGCTTCTGGGCCAACATCCGCGCCGGCATCGTCAACTGGAACAAGCCGACCAACGGCGCATCCAGCGGCGCCCCGTTCGGCGGCATCGGCTGGTCGGGCAACCACCGTCCTAGCGCATACTACGCCGCGGATTACTGCGCCTACCCGGTCGTCAGCAGCGAATCCGAAAGCGCGCGTGCATCGATCGGCATCGGCCTCAGCGACGGCTGACCGACCACGGAAAGCAATCCTACCCGCCGCCAAAGCATCATTCGGTTGCGGCGCAGCGTGTTGCCGCCCATCTCCGGTGACATGGCAAGTCTCCTAGACCCAACCGCGCGCGGGCGCGTCATCCTCGTCGGGGCGGGCCCGGGCGATCCCGGTCTCCTCACCGTCCGCGCGGTCGAGGCGCTCAAGACCGCCGACGTCGTCGTGCATGACGGTCTGATCGATCCGCGCGTGCTCGACATCGCGCCGCCGGGGGCGCAGCGCATCTCGGTCGCCAAGCAGCGCGCGCGCCACACGCTGCCGCAGGAGGCGATCAACGCGCTGATCATCGCGCACGTGAAGACCGGCGCGATCGTGATCCGCCTGAAGGGTGGCGACCCGTTCGTGTTCGGCCGCGGCGGCGAGGAAGTCGAAGCCGTCCGCGCCGCCGGGCTCCCCGTCGAAGTAATCCCCGGCGTCTCGGCCGCGCTCGGTTGCGCCGCGGAGGCGATGCTGCCGCTCACCCACCGCGATCATTCGAGCGCGGTCAGTTTCGTCGCCGGCCAGTGCAAGGGCCTCAGCGAGCAGAACTGGGCCGGGCTTGCTGGCCAGGGTCGGACGCTGGTCATCTACATGGGCATCGCCACCGCGACCGATATCGCCGACAAGCTGATGGCCGACGGCGTCGCACCCGACATGCCCGTCGCTGTTCTCGAACGCGGCACGCTCAAGGGCTCACGCGCGATCCGCACGCTTCTGGCCGATCTCGGAGCGATGGTCACGCGCGAGGCGGTGAAAAGCCCCGCGATCATCGTCGTCGGCGAAGTCGTCGAACTGTCGGACGCAGAAGACAAACTTGCCCGCTGGGCCCGCGTAGCAGAGGACGCCGCCGCATGAAGCTGTTGACCGGAAACGATCTCCCCACCGGCGACGTGGTATGGTGGAGCGGCAACGGCTGGTCGCGCCACATCGAGGACGCGATCGACGTAGGCGTGTCGGGTGAATCCATCCTCCAGGCGGAGGAAGGCGCCCGCCGCGTCAACGTCCCATACCTGATCGAGGCGACCCAGACCGACGAAGGCCCCCGCCCCGCCCACATCAAGGACCGCATCCGCGCTTTAGGCCCAACGATGCGGCCCGACTTGACCCTCAAACCCGCCGATCCGAATGCGGGGAGCTGGGTGATATGATTCACGCAAAGCCTGTCCTGAGCGAAGTCGAAGGGGCGCTAAGGCGCGAAGAGGTTAGTGATAAGGTGTTTCACGCGGAGACGCGGAGGCGCGGAGATGTTGCGCTTGCCGCGCAGCGGCTCTCACACTCATTGGCGGAGACCTACTTGCTACCCGCTAACGCGGGACCTCGCCCTTCATCTTTCTGCTCCGCGTCTCCGCGTCTCCGCGTGAAACACCTTCTTCGCTTCGCGCCATCGCGCCTTCGCGTGAACCAAAACTTCTCCGGAACCCCGCATGTATAAATACGACGAATACGACCAGGCGATCGTCGACCAGCGCGTCGACGAGTTTCGCGATCAGGTCCGCCGCCGCCTCTCGGGCGAGCTCACCGAGGACCAGTTCAAGCCGCTCCGGCTGATGAACGGCCTGTACCTCCAGCTGCACGCGTATATGCTGCGCGTGGCGGTGCCGTACGGAACGCTCGACGGCCGCCAGATGCGGATGCTCGGCCATATCGCGCGGAAATACGATCGCGGCTACGGGCACTTCACCACGCGGCAGAACATCCAGTTCAACTGGATCCAGCTCGACCAGACGCCGGACATCCTCCAGGAGCTGGCGACGGTCGAGATGCACGCCATCCAGACCAGCGGTAACTGCATCCGCAACATCAGCTCCGACCAGTTCGCCGGCGCCGCCGCGGACGAGGTCGCCGACCCGCGCCCCTGGGCCGAGCTGATCCGCCAATGGTCGACGTTCCACCCGGAATTCACCTACCTCCCGCGGAAGTTCAAGATCTGCGTGATCGCGGCGGACGAGGATCGCGCGGCGATGCGCCTGCATGACATCGGCATCGGGCTACACGTCCGCGACGGCGAACTCGGCGCGAAAATCTATGTCGGCGGCGGCATGGGCCGCACGCCGATGATCAGCCACGAGATTCGCGACTTCGTCCCCGCCGACGACCTGATGAGCTATCTCGAGGCGTGCCTGCGCGTTTACAATCGCTACGGCCGGCGCGACAACATCTACAAGGCGCGGATCAAGATCCTGCTCCACGAGATCGGCCCCGACGAATATCGCCGTCAGGTCGAGGAAGAATTCACCGTGGTGAAGGGCCTTGGGCTCGATCCTCCGCGGGCCGAGCTAGAGCGCATCACCAGCCACTTCGGCGCGCCTGATTTCGACGCCACCGCCTCGACCGATATTGACCGCAGCGACCCCGACTTCGCGGTCTGGCTCGACCAGAACGTCAAGGCGCACAAGCAGCCGGGCTATGCGATCGTCAACATCAGCCTGAAGCCAATCGGCGGCATCCCCGGCGACGCTTCGGCGGATCAGATCGACGTGATGGCCGATCTCGGCACGCGCTACAGCTTCGACGAACTGCGCGTCACGCATGCGCAGAACATCGTCCTGCCGCACGTCCGGATCGCCGACCTGCATGCGGTGTGGTCGGCGCTCAACGACGCCGGGCTCGCCGAAGCCAATCTCGACCTGATCAGCGATATCATCGCCTGCCCCGGTCTCGATTACTGCAGCCTCGCCAACGCGCGCTCGATTCCGCTCGCGCAGAAGATCGCGACCCGCTTCGGCAGCCTCGACCGCCAGCGCGATCTGGGCGAGTTGAAGCTCAAGATCAGCGGCTGCATCAATGCGTGCGGGCACCATCACGCCGGCCACATCGGCATCCTCGGCGTCGACAAGAAGGGCACCGAGAATTACCAGCTCTCGCTCGGAGGGTCGGGCGCAGAGGATGTGAGCCTCGCGAAGATCACCGGCCCCGGTTTCTCCGAAGACGGCGTGGTCGACGCGATCGAACGCGTCACCGACCGGTACCTGCAGGTCCGCGACCCCGGTGAGCGCTTCCTCGATACCTACCGCCGCGTCGGCTTCGAGACGTTCAAGGAGGCGATCTATGGATAACCCGATCGTCACCCCAACGCCTCTGTCCATCACCCAAGTGCTTCTGTCCGTCACCCCAGCGAAAGCTGGGGTATCCGGGGGGAACACGTCCGGCCCGAACCATGAGATCCCAGCTTTCGCTGGGATGACGAGGATGGTCGCTGGCATGACGGGCACATTGCGTGGATCGGGAGAGAAAGCATGAGCGACACCCTACTCCGATTCCGCGACGACGAGCCGCATGACGAACCCGCGGTGACGCTCGACTCGTTCATTGGCCAGAGCAACGCGGCGGCGGTTCGCCTCGAAGCTGGCGACGATGCCCGCGCGCTCCTGCCGCAGATCGATCAGCTCACGCTGATCGAGGTGAGCTTCCCCGGCTACCGCGACGGGCGCGGCTATTCGTCCGCCAGAATCCTCCGCGAAGCCGGCTATACCGGCGAACTGCGCGCGCAGGGCGACGTGTTGGTCGACCAGATCCCGCTGATGCGGCGCTGCGGGTTCGACAGCTTTGCGCCACAAGCACCGATCGATATCGACGTGCTGCGCGCGAGCCTGGAGCGCTACGACACGCCGTACCAGAAGGCGGCCGATGGCGCGGTGCCGGTGTGGAAGCTGCGCCATGGGTGAGCCCGCGCGCCAACTCGACATGATCGACGTCACCCCGGCGTTCACGCGCGCCGACGCGATGGCGATGCAGGAGCGATTCGAAGGCGTCTCCGCACAGGAGATGCTGTTCGAACTGCTCGTCGGCGAGTTGCGCGGACGGATCGCGGCGGTGTCGTCGTTTGGCGCGGAATCGGCGGTGCTGCTCCACATGGTCGCGCAGGTCGATGTCGACGTGCCGGTGGTGTTCACCAATACGCAGAAGATGTTTGGGGAGACGCTGGCGTACCGCGACGAGTTGGCGGAGAAACTGGGGTTCACCGATCTACGCGTGTTCCGTCCCGATCCGCGGTTGCTGGCGATCAAGGACAAGACGGGGTTGCGGTGGTCGTACGATCCCGACGGCTGTTGCGATCTGCGGAAAGTCGAACCTTTGCGGCGGGCGTTGGCGCCGTTCGATGCATGGATTTCGGGGCGGAAGGGGTTTCAGTCGGGGACGCGTACTGCCTTGCCGAGGTTCGAGGAGGATGAGGGGCGGTTGAAGATCAACCCGCTTGCGGATTGGGACAAGGCTAAGCTCGACGCCTATTTCGCCGAGCATGAGTTGCCGCGGCACCCACTGGAGGCGCAAGGCTATCTCTCGATCGGCTGCGCGCCGTGCACGACCAAGGTCGCCCCCGGCGAAGACCCGCGCGCAGGCCGCTGGCGGAGTTTCGACAAGGTCGAATGCGGCATCCACGCCCCCACCGATTACGACCCGATGATTTGAGCGCTGTCCCTCGCCCCTCCGGGGAGAGGGAGGGAGGAGCCGTAGGCGACGGAAGGGAGAGGGGCGTTGGGATGCGACGTCCCGAGCCTAACTCCCCTCTCCCTTCCCACGGCAAAGAAGCCGCGGGCCCCTTCCCTCTCCCCGGAGGGGCGAGGGAAAAGAAGATCAATACTCCGCGAGATCCGAGAACTTCGTAATCGTCGGATCGAACTTCATCCGGACCTTGCCGGTCGCGCCGTGTCGCTGCTTCGCAATGATCAGTTCCGCCAGGCCGTAGACCCGCTCCATCTCCGCCGCCCACGACGCGTGGTCCTCGAAGATCTTCGAACTATCGCCTTCCGCCGGACGCTTCGGCTCCTTCGACGCGACGTAATAATCCTCGCGGTACACGAACCAGACCATGTCGGCGTCCTGCTCGATCGATCCGGACTCACGAAGATCCGACAGCATCGGCGTCTTGTCCTCGCGCGATTCCACCGCACGCGACAGCTGCGACAGCGCGAGCACTGGCACGTTGAGGTCCTTCGCCAAGGTCTTCAGTCCGCGCGAAATCTCCGAGATTTCCTGGACGCGGTTGCCGTCCTTGCTCTTGCCCGAGCCCGACAGCAGCTGGAGGTAGTCGACCACCACCAGCCCGATCTCGTTGTTGTGCCGGCGCTGCAACCGGCGGACGCGCGTGTGCAGCGCGCCGATCGACAAACCGCCGGTATCGTCGATGAACAGCGGAAGGTTCTCCAGCTCGGCGGCAGCGGCGGCGAGCTGCGCGAACTCGGTCCGGCTGATTTTACCCATGCGGAGCGATTCGGAACTGATCTGCGATTGCTCGGCAAGGATACGCGTCGCCAGCTGGTCGGCGGACATCTCCAGTGAGAAGAACGCGACCTTCGCACCGACCGAATCCTTCGGCGCGATCCCGTCGGCCATGTCGCGCATCCAGCGCCGCGCGGCGTTGAACGCGATGTTGGTGGCGAGCGAGGTCTTGCCCATGCCCGGACGACCGGCGAGGATCATCAGATCGCTGTGATGCATGCCGCCGATCTTGGCGTTGATCGAATCGATGCCGGTGGTGACGCCCGACAGATTGCCGCCAGAGTTCAACGCGCGCTCGGCCATCTTGACCGCCGCAGTCGTCGCCTGCGCGAACGACTTTACGGTGTTCTCGGAACCACCATCCGCCGCGACCTTGAACAGCTCTTCTTCGGCGAGTTCGATCTGTGCGCGCGGATTGACCTCCTCGGACGTGTCCATCGCGCGATCGACGAGCGTACGGCCGACCGACACGAGCGCGCGCAACATCGCCAGGTCATAGATCTGCTGCGCGAACTGGCGCGCACCGATCAGCCCCGCGCCGCTACCCGTCAGCCCGGCCAGATACGCCGGTCCGCCAAGCTCGCGCATACCCTCGTCCGCATCGAACATCGGCCGCAACGTCACCGGCGTCACCAGCATGTCGTTGCCGCGCAGCGTCTTGATCGCCGCAAAGATGCGCCCGTGCACGGGCTCGAAGAAATGCCCCGGCTCGAGCTTGTCAACGAGATCGTCCGCCAGCCGGTTGTCGATCATCATCGCGCCGAGCATCGCGGCCTCGGCTTCGACATTGCGGGGAAGCTGCTGCGGCTCGGCCACGGCGGGAACGGGGAATGCGAGAGTTGCCATCCCCTTCACCTACGCGATGGACGGGCCCTCGTCCAAGCTGCTCGCGCCGGAATGCTGGGGATAAGTGACAGGGCGAATGTCCCCCGCTATCGAACCGGTATGGCCGACCCGCGGATCATCGACGTGCAACTCGACGAGACCAGTCTCGGCTGGCGCTCGCCCGACGTCGAGCAGGAACGCCGGATCGCGATCTTCGACCTGATCGAGGGCAATCACTTCGCACCGCAGCGGGCCTATGCCGACGGTTATGCCGGTCCGTACAAGATCAAGCTCCAGTCGGAGGAAGGGCGCCTCGGCATTCATATCCACCGCGAGGACGACACGCATCTCGAGACGTTGGTGCTCGCGCTGGGTCGCTTCCGACGGCCGATCCGCGATTATTTCGCGATCTGCGACAGCTACTACCAGGCGATCCGGCAATCCTCCCCGGCGCAGATCGAGACGGTCGACATGGCCCGTCGCGGCGTCCACAACGAGGCCGCCGAGTTGCTCAAGGAGCGTCTCGACGGCAAGATCGAGGTCGATTTCGACACCGCGCGACGGCTGTTCACGCTGATCTGCGTTCTCCACATCCGCAACTAGAAGACCCATGGCTCACGCACTTCTGAAATTCGCGGCCGCGCTGGCCGCGACCGGCTTCGTCGGTATCTGCGGCTGGACCGCCGCGACCGGCTGGCACCCCGACGTCAAGCACTACCCGCTGCAGGGCATCGACCTCGCCGAAAACCCCGGGCCAGTCGAATGGGGCACGGTGCGCGCGAGCGGTGCCGACTTCGCCTACATCGTCGCGACCTCGGGCACCGACCGCCGCGAGCCGACGTTCGAGGCGAACTGGGCGGCGTTGCCCGACGCCGGCCTGCGCCGCGGTGCGGTCCATGTCTATTCGCTGTGTCAGCGCGCGGACGAGCAGGCGAACGCGTTCAACACCTTCGTGCCGCGGACCTCGGACGCGTTGCCGACCGCGGTCGACATCGCGTTCCACGACGACTGCACCGCGAGGCCGGACCGCGCGACGCTGATCGCCGACATCGCGCAGTTCGTGACGATGGTCGAGACGCACACCAGGCAGCCGGTCATGCTACGGATCAGCAAGGCGGTGGACTCGCAATACACGCTGTCCGACGCCGTCCCGCGGCCACTATGGGCGGTGGAGAATATCTTCAAGCCCGACTACACCGCGCGACCGTGGCGGATGTGGCGCGCGAGCGATTTTCGTCGCATCGACGGGATCGAGGGACCGGTAAACTGGGACGTGGTAGCATCATGACCGAACACGCAATCCAACTCGTCGCCGCAGCACGTGACGCCGCCCGCAACGCCCACGCACCCTATTCGCGGTTCGCGGTCGGTGCGGCGGTATTGCTGAACGATGGCACCGTCATCACCGGCGCAAACTTCGAGAACGCCAGCTACGGCCTGTCGCTGTGCGCGGAAACGGTCGCGATCGCGACCGCCAGCGCGGCGGGGCGGCTCCGCGATATCGTCGCGATCGGCGTGATCGGCGGCGCGATGGACTCCAAGGGTCGCGCCACCGGCACATCGCCGGTCAGCCCGTGCGGCCGCTGCCGCCAGGTCATCAACGAAGCCGCACAGATGGGCGGGCGCGACCTGCCCGTCCATTGCGGCGCCGCGGAAGGCGAAGCGATTCGCACCTACACCGTGTCGGAATTGCTGCCGGATGCATTCGGGCCGGCGGACCTGGGTATCAGCTGAAGCCTCGTCACCCGGACAGGTTCGGTACCCCTTTCAAACACATACAAGTCGGCGATCGTACGGCGCCCTTGTTCTCCCGCGAAGGCGGGAGCCCAGTCTGGATCCCCGCTTTCGCGGGGAAACAAAGCTTCCTTGTTCGAAAGGGATAGCCACCGACTGGTTCCGAGCTCAGCCGCGCCAGCTCGAACCTCGCCTCAGTAATTCCACTGCAACTGCGTACGGATCAAATTGCCGTCCGCCCGGCCAGCGCGCCGCTCGTCCGCCTCGCGTCGCTCCATCCGTGCATAGGCGATCGTCAGCTCGATCGGGGGGGTCGGCTGGAATTCGATCCCGAGCTCGAACTCGTCGGTCTCGAGTCGCGGCGCATTGGCCAGCGCCTTCCACCCGCCGCGGTAATATTGCCAGCGCGCATACGGCATGAACGGGCCGAGCGGCGACGTCTTCACTCGCCCCATCGTCTGGATATAACCGCCGTTCAGCCGCTTGGTCGTGATAGACTGCGACATCGCATCATATTCGGGCCCGCGCCCCCAATTCCATTCCGCCTGGAACCCGATCGGCTGGGGATACAGGATCACGTGGACGCCGAACCGCTCGTCGGCGAACGCCGTATCGCTGACCCCGTCGCTCCGCAGTTCGGGCTGCACGCGGTTGCGAATTGCCGCCACGCCCGTTTCCAGCACCTGCCCCGCGAACGCGCTGCCGAAGCCGTCGAGCGCGAACGGCCATGTTGCCATCGCCACGGTCATCACGCCGCCGTTGGTTTCCGCGCGGCTGATGCCCTGTCCGTTATAGACGCCCACCCCGAACGCACCGTAATTGCCGAACAGCTTCTGGCCGTCGTCCTCGAGCCGGTCCCAGATCCGCTGCACCTGCGGTGGCGTATAGAAGGCGACGATGCCGAGGTCGCGCTCGCCGGGCACCGCGCTGTTGATTCCATCGCTGCGATCGAGCGTCAGGCGGTTCGACGAGGACTGCATGTTTTCCCAGCCAAACGGCACCTTCGACTGGCCGAAGCGAAGCCGCACCGTGCGATCCGCATCGAGGAAGGTATCGACATACGCATCGCGGAGCTGCGCAAAGCCCTCACGACGCTCGCCCCCCGACTGGTTGCTGACGTTGACCGCGAAATCGGGCTGAAAGTAGAACGACACCCGGTCGGTCAGATCGCCTTGCAGGACAAGGCGGACGCGACGCAGCGAGAAATTGCTGTTGTCGCCGATCGCGCCGTCATGGACCGATCGCAGCCGCGACTGGCCATCGGGCGCGGTACGATCGCCCGACAGAATTTCGTTGAACCGCATCTGCGTATAGCCGCGCAGCTTGATGCGATCATACCAGGCTTGCGTGCCCGCCGTCGGTGCAGCGGCAAGCTGCGGTGCCGGGCGAGGCTGTGCTTGTGGTACGGCTACAGGTGGCGGCGCGGTGTTAGCCAGGTCGGTCTCGGGCGCAGTGGTCGGCCGCGTCGCGCTGGCCGAGCTTGTCGCCGGTGCCTGTGCGGCCTTGAGTTCGGCAATCGTCGCCTTCAATTCGTCAATCTGGCGTTGCAGATCCTGCACCGTCTGCGCGGACGCCGGGTTGGGTAGCGTAAGCGTTCCGGCGATCGCGATCAGCAACCGGGACGAAAGGTACAAGGAGCGCCGCCCAGTACCGATTGCCGCGCCATCGGGCGCGTGCACGACGCTCGCCGATACGCCGGAGGATGGCACATGACGCGCTGCGGTTCGCGATGCCTGATTCATGACATTTCCATGACGCCCCCATGACGATCCGGAAGATCGCGAGCAACGTCATTTTCGCGGCAAAATCGCGCAGGGGTGGCGCACGTGCCCTTGCCGCGGCCCGCTATCCAAGCGAAAGCGCACGGCGAAGAGGAGCTACCATGTCCGTGATGTCCGACCGCTGGATCCGCGAGCGCGCGCTGGGCGACGCGATGATCGAGCCATTCCATGAGGCACAGCGTCGCGATGGCTGCATCTCGTACGGGCTGTCGTCCTATGGCTATGACGCGCGCGTTGCCGACGAATTCAAGATCTTCACCAATGTCGACAGCGCGATCGTCGACCCCAAGGACTTTGCGGCGAACAGCTTCGTCGACCGCAAGACCGATGTCTGCATCATCCCGCCGAACAGCTTCGCGCTCGCCCGCACCGTCGAGTATTTCCGCGTGCCGCGCGACGTGCTGGTGATCTGCCTCGGCAAGTCGACCTATGCGCGCTGCGGGATCATCGTCAACGTGACCCCGCTCGAGCCCGAATGGGAGGGTCATGTGACGCTGGAGTTCTCCAACACCACGCCCTTGCCCGCGAAGATCTATGCGAACGAAGGCGCGTGCCAGTTCCTGTTCCTCAAGGGGAACGAGCCGTGCGAGGTGAGCTATGCTGACCGTGCGGGGAAATATATGGGACAACGCGGGGTGACGCTGCCACGACTTTAGGGTTTGGCGGGAGGCGAGTGAGGCTGCGACGAGTTGAAACGTTGCCGTCGCTCGGGAGGGCAGAGTGCCTGAGTCCCCCCAACACGCGTCCGCGTTACCTAAGGCGCTGCGTCAAACACCTGAATGGCTGTCGTGGGCGCATCCGCCTCACATACGCCCACCCCGGCGAAGGCCGGGGCCCAGGTGGAAAGGCCTCAATAACGAAGCGCGCCGATCTTTGGCAACGTTCCCCAACTGGGCCCCGGCCTTCGCCGGGGTGGTGCCGGTGGGATCGTACCCGGCATGACCAGATCGGGCCTTCCCGTCGCCCAGCCGGAACTGACCGCAGACGCACAAACGTCTTTGCCTCAACGACCTGTCCTGACCAACGACGCGAAAACGTCCTAGAGTCGCCCCAGGCATAACAGCGCATAGTTGCAGGCCGCATCGATGCACGACCCGATGCCGACTCCGCGCCCCTGACGCACCAGCCAACCCTGTGTCCCCGAGAAGGAGGACCAGACTGGACCTTCACGGAAGAACAAGGAAGGGCGCACCCTTCCCGATCACTGCCGCAACCAAAGCGTCAGCGAGTCGCGATCTGCTGCGTCTGCTGGCCAAGCGCGCGGCTCGCAATGTCGTGCGACGACAGCACCGCACCCGATGGCAAATCCATCGCGACCGCGGGCCGCGCCAGCACCGCGGCATACAGCGCGCGTGCTTCCGACTCGCGGCCGGTCCGATGATAGACCGAGGCCAGATTCAACATCAGCTCGGGACGCTGCGGGAAAATCTTCCGCTCGGCGACGATGCGCTGTTCCGCTGTCGAGAGATCACCCGCCGCGATCGCCGTGTAGCCGGTGCGATCGACGGTCGCGGACGGCGCCGCCAGCGCCGGCGTCACTGCGCCGAGGGTTGCGAGAACGAACAGGACGGTCTTGCGCATCGCTCATCTCCATGGACCTTCGCCGATCCGAAGGTTTCATTTTTATGACAACGGTGTGTCACTTCGATGACCGTCATACAAGTACATTGATCAAGTCCTGCAAGAGCCCCGCAGATGCCCCCGCACATCCTCCCTCGCACAACGAAAAAGGGCGGCCCCGGAGGACCGCCCTTTGAAGTTCGATAGGTACGCGAGTCGACTTAGAAGTCGTTGCGATACTGCTCGTTGCCGATGAAGCCGAGCTTGGTGATCGACGACCGCTTGATAACGGCCAGCGTGCGATCGACCACTTCATACTTCGACTGCGGATCGGGCTGGAAGTGGAGTTCGGGCTCGGGCGTCATGCCAGCGGACTGATCCAGATACTGGCGCAGCGTGACTTCGTCGACCGGCGAACCGTTCCACGCGACGACACCGGCGGGATCGATTGTGATCTTGTTCTTCTGCGGATCGACCGGGTTCTGCGGCTGGTTCTTGCTGTTGACCGGAAGGTCGACCTTCACGGCGTGCGTCTGAATGGGGATCGTGATGATGAACATGATGAGGAGAACGAGCAGGACGTCGATCAACGGCGTCATGTTCATTTCCATCATCGGCGCGCCATCTTCTTTGCCGCCGCTCATTGCCATCTTATACTACTCCTAAATACGTCCGAGCAACCTTCAGCGTTCGGCATCAACGTTCGGTGGTGCCGCCTGGAGGCGGTTCGGAGATGAAGCCGACGCGGGCGAACCCGGCCTGCTGCATCGTGTAGATCGTCGCGCCGATGCAGCGATACGGTGCGTTCACGTCGCCGCGGATGTGCGCCTCGGGCAATTCGAGACCAGCCGCGTTGACACCGCCCTGACGTGCGATCTCCGCCTTCAGCTTGTCGACCGCGCGCTGCAACAGCTCTTCGTGCGTGACCGGCGAAAGACCCCAGTACACCTGGCACTGGTTATTGGCCGACGTCACCGACAGCGAGACGTTCTCAGGCTTGGTCATCGTCGGATCGAACCGAACATCCGGCAGCTTCAGCTGCACTGCCTGGACCGCGACGGTCGTCGTCACCAGGAAGATGATCAGGAGCACGAGCATGACGTCGACCAGCGGCGTCGTATTGATGTCCGATATCGAACTCTCGGTGGAATCGCCACCAACACTCATCGCCATGTGCGAACTATCCTATCCATATAATCGCCACCGGAACCGCCGGCGGCAATGAAGCGGGGCCGCTGCGGACAGCAGGCCCCGCCTTTTGCACGTCTTAGTTGGCGCGCGGTACGCCACCGGTCTGGCCGGCGGTCGTGGTCGTCGTGACAGGCTTCGTGACGGGCTTTGCAGCACCGGCGATCGACGGGCGGACGGCACCGTTCGAAGCAAGGAAGCCCAGCACGTCGTTCGAGAAGGCCGACAGGTCCTCTGCGATCGACTTGTTGCGACGCTGCAGCCAGTTGTACGACAGAACGGCAGGAACCGCGACGACCAGACCGAGGGCGGTCATGATCAGGGCTTCACCGACCGGCCCTGCGACCTTGTCGATCGATGCCTGACCCGATGCGCCGATCTTCACGAGCGCGCGGTAGATGCCGATAACCGTACCGAACAGACCGATGAACGGCGAAACCGAACCGACCGTCGCGAGGAAGGCAAGACCGCCACCGAGCTTCGAGTTGATCGCGGCTTCCGAACGCGCCAGCGAACCGTGCAGCCAGTCATGCGCCTCGACCGGATCGGTCAGCTTCGAATGCTGCTCCTGAGCGGCCAGGCCGTCATCGACGATCTGCTTGTAGGCCGAGTTCTTCTCGAGCTTGGCCGAACCTTCGCGAAGGCTGTTCGACGACCAGAACGCCTGACGGACGCGCTTGCCCTGACCGATGATCTTCTGCTGCTCGAACAGCTTCGAGAACAGGATGTAGAACGAGACGACCGACATCAGCACGAGAATGCCGAACACGGTCTGCGAGATCAGACCGCCTTCGCGGAGTGCGGCTTGCAGGCCGTACGGGTTGGCGTCGGCTGCGGCGGGCGCTGCCGCTGCAAGAATGGTGGTGATCATGATCGGTTTAGTCCTCTGACTGAATTTTATCTGGTGCGGTTAGGGTAGGTGGGATCAATCCTCTGGAAGGACCCACCGGACGTTCAACTGGTACGACGAGGCGATCGGATTGCCGTTCTCGTCCTTGGCCGGGGTGAAGCGCACCCTTGCCTTGGAGATGCGGCACGTCGCGTCATCGAGCGTCGTGTTGCCGCTGCCCGACGACACCGTACAGCCGGTCACGCGACCATCCGTACCGATCGTCAGCTTCGCGGACACGCGACCCTGCGCACCCTCCCGCTGTGCCGATGGCGGATAGTTATCCGCACCGAAATACTGCGCCGGATTACCCTTCAGACCGGCAGCCTGCGACACCCTGGGCGCCGGCGGCGCTGCTGGCGGTGCCGGCGGCGCGGGAGGCGCTGGCGGAGCCGTCGGCTGGCTGAGCGGGATGATGTTCGACGTCTGCATGGCAGGCGCGGGCTGAGGCGTGACAACCACCGGCGGCGGCGTGACGACCGTAGTCGGCGGCGGCGGCAGGTTTGGCTGGTCAGGCGGCGGCGGCGGGGGCTCGTCGGGCGGAGGCGGCGGCGGCGGCGGCTCCACGTCGAACGTCGTCATCTTTTCTTGGGCCTTTTTCACGTACTGGTACGCGAGGCCCGTGACGAAAGCGTAGCCCAAGGCCGCATGAATCAGCGCGACGATCACGATCGCGACGATTTTGCCTCCGGACATCTTCTGGTCAGTATAGGCCATTCAGAAACGACACTCCCTTAATCTGCCTGCTCCGTACGCATGGTTCGTACTGAATACGCGACGCATACGTCTGCCGTTGGCCGGAATAACCACGGGGCAGTCGCCAAGTCCTATCGCCACGTCATGCGACACGCAAACGCTTTGTCAGACGCAACAAACGTACAATCGCAAGATGGCAGAATTATTTCTGTATCGTTCAGGCACGGTCGCGTAGCTTGCGGGCATGAATCCACTGTTTCCCGTTACGGCTTCGGCCCTCTCGCTGGCGCTCGTCGCGCTCCCCGTCCGCGCCGCGCAAGCGCCCGTAGCGCCGCAGGTTTCCGCCAGTAACGACGCCGTTTCGGGTGCTGCGATGCAACAGGATCCGGTCGGCGGCATCGGGTATGCCGACATCGCCGATCTCGTTCTGTCCGCGCCGATCATCGCCGATGCAACGGTGCGATCGACAAGTAAGATAAAAGCGGCCGAAGCGCCCAATCTGGCTCCAGGGCTTGTCCGACTATATGTCGAGGTGGACGTCACCGCGCTGGTTCGGGGGGCGGACGGGTTGCCGCCACGAATCGGATATCTGCTTGACGTCATGCCCGATTCGGCGGGCCGCGTGCCCAAGTTCAAGAAGGCGCGCGTGCTGATCTTCGCCCGACCGGTGGCGGGGGCGGTCAACCAGGTCCAGCTGGTCGCGCCCGACGCGCAACTCGATTGGACGCCCGCATCGGATGCGCGCGCACGACGGATCGCCAAAGACGCGTTGGCGAGCGATGCACCGCCGGTCATCACCGGGGTTGGCAATGCCTTCCACGTCGCCGGCGCGCTGCCCGGCGAGGGCGAGACACAGATTTTCCTGACAACCGCGGATCAGCGTCCGGTGTCGCTCTCGATCCTGCGCCGCCCCGGCGAGCAGCCACACTGGGCCGTTGCACTGAGCGAGATCGTCGACGAGTCGGCGGCCCCCCCCGCGCCCGAGACTCTGCTGTGGTACCGGATGGCGTGCGCGTTGCCGCCGACCCTGCCCGAGCGGAGCACCACGTCGCTCGAGGCCGCCGATGCGACGATCGCGCGAGAAGACTACGCCTACGTGCTGGCCGCGCTAGGCCCATGCGGTCGCACGCGGAAGATCTAGACGCCCCCATGATCCTCCCCGCACGGGGAGGATCATTCTGGATCAGCGCTGACGGATCTCGATCACTTGCCCGGTGGTGGACCGTGCCGCTTCGAGAAAAGCGACCGCGGCATCCACATCGGCGGGCTCGGCCCCCGCGGTCTGCACCACCGCATTGACCCGAGTCGCAGGCGCCAGTTCGATCGCCAGCGGCCCGATCGCTGCCCGCGCCTGCGCCTGCGCCAGCACGTCCAGCGTCGCGGCAATCGCCACGACTCGCGAGTCGCCAATCGCCCCCCGCACCAACGCGGCGACATCGTCGCCCGGCTCCAGCATCAGCCGCATGGCGTCAGCGGCGATGGCGGACGAGCGTCACGCCGATCGCCTCGTCCGCCTCGGCGATCGCCAGCTTCACGATCTTCACCTGCACGCGCAGCACCCGCGAATCCTGCAGGAACAGCGTCTCGCAGATGTGATCCGCAACACCCTCGATCAGCGTGAAGTGCACGCCGACCGGCAGCGCGGTGGTCGCCGCGTTCTTGAGATCGAGGTAATTCTTCGAGGCGGACAACGGCGTGTCCGGGTCGAACCGCTTGGGGCACACCATATCCACGGTGAGCGAAATCCGCAGCGGCTGCGGCAGGTGAGTCTCCTCCGAATAGATGCCGGTCAGGACCTGCACTTCGAGATCGTGGACTTCGAGTTGAAGACTGTCTTCCATCGCCGCGCCTCTAGCAGACGCACGCCGAGATGAAAGTCGGCTCTTCGAAGCCTCGTGCGAAGGCCGATCCACCAATCCTCCCCCGCCAGGGGGAGGTGGCGCCGAACGCGTCGGAGAGGGAGACGGCAATAACCGGTGGTGCCTGCCCTCCCCCTCCGTCCGGCCAGGCGTGATCGCCGACGGCCGGTTATCCTTGCGTTCAGCCTCGCCAAGGCTAAAGCGCGCTGCCCCACCGACCAGGTGCCGTCCATGCTCGGACGCACTAGGGGCAGGAGATGCCGGTGATCACTCTCGTCCCCCTCGACAGCATCGACTCGACCGCGGTCGAGTTCCTGCTCGACCGCGCGTTCGGGCCCGATCGGTTCGCGCGCACCGCCTACACGATCCGCGGTGCCGGCAAGGCGATCGCCGCGCTTAGCTTCGCCGCGCTCGAGGACGGCGTGCTGGTCGGCTCGATCCAGTGCTGGCCGATCGCGCTGGTCGACGATTCCAACCAGATCCCGCTCGTCATGGTCGGCCCGGTCGCGGTCGAGCCGACGCATCAGGGCGACGGTATCGGCCGGCGGTTGATGGCGCGCGCGCTCAACGCCGCAGCCGCCACCGGCCTCGACGATGCGCTGATGCTGATCGGCGATCCCGACTATTATGGCCGCTTCTTCGGCTTCACCGCCGAGCGTACCGCACGCTGGAACGCACCCGGTCCGGTCGAACGTCACCGCCTGCTCGCGCGCGGCGATGCGGTGCCGGACGCTACCGGCATGCTGGGGCCCCGCTTGCCGGTCACCGCATCCGCATAAGGCGCCGCTTTACCTCGGCCCCCTGCCCGCCTAGTCCGCCGCCATGCCCATGGATCCCATTCCCGATATCGCCTCGCTCAGCCTCGCCGAGATCGCCAAGCTCGTCGAAGAGGCCAAATTGCCGCCAGTCGAGAAATGGAACCCGACGCACTGCGGCGACAGCGAGATGCGGATCGCGCGTGACGGCACCTGGTATCATCAGGGCTCGCCGATCGGGCGTCCGGCGATGGTCCGGCTGTTCTCGACGATCCTGCGTCGTGAGGCCGATGGCAGCCACGTCCTCGTCACCCCGGTCGAAAAGCTCGATATCGAGGTCGAGGACGCGCCGTTCATCGCGGTCGAAATGAAGGCCGAGGGCAGCGGTCGGGACTCGAAGCTCGCCTTCCGGCTCAACACCGGCGACCTCGTCACCGCAGGCCCCGAGCATCCGTTGCGCTTCGTCGAGGATACAGCCGATGGCGATGGCGGCCCGCGACCCTACCTCGCCGTCCGCGGTGGGATGGAGGCGCTGGTGGTCCGCTCGGTCTATTACGACCTCGCCGAGCGCGCGATCGCCGATGGGGAAACGCCCGCCGGTCTGTGGAGCGATGGCGCGTTCTTTCCGCTGGAGCCCGCCGCATGAGCCTGACGGAACGGTTGGCGGCGGCACTGGCCAAGGGCGCCGGATCGCACATGATCCTGCTCACCGGCGACCAGCATGACGGCGATCTCACCGCCGCCGACACGCTGCTCCCCGCGGCGGTGCTGATCGCGGTCACCGATCGCGCCGATCCCGGCGTGATCCTGACGCAGCGCACCGACACGATGAGCCGCCATCCCGGCCAGATCGCATTCCCCGGCGGCCGGATCGATCCCGGCGAGGACGTCGTCACCGCCGCGCTGCGCGAGGCGGAGGAGGAAATCGCACTCCCCCGCGACAGGGTGCAGGTGATCGGCGAGGCCGACAGCTACCGCACCGTCACCGGCTTCCAGGTAACGCCCGTCATCGGCATCATCCCGCCGGACCTGATCTTCACGCCGAGCGAGGCGGAGGTCGCCAGCGTCTTCGAAGTCCCGCTCGCGTTCCTTCTCGACGAGGCGAACCATGTCGAGGCGACGCTCGAATGGCAGGGCCATGACCGGCATTATTACGAGATCATGTGGAACGAGCGCCGCATCTGGGGTGCGACCGCGGCGATGATCGTCAACCTCGCCCGCCGCCTGAGGTGGTCTTGATCCTCCCGTCCGCGCCGTGGCGCGACCGTGACGGCCTTGCAGCACTGACCAAGGTTCTGGGTGCGGCAGAGGGCGAGTCGCGCTTCGTCGGCGGCGCCGTGCGCGATACGCTGCTCGGGATCGACGTCGCCGATGTCGACATCGCCACCCGCCTGCCCCCGCAGGAGGTGATCGAGCGTCTCCAGGACGCGCGGATCAAGGCGGTCCCGACCGGACTCGCGCACGGTACGATCACCGCGGTCACCGCCGCCGGGCCGGTCGAGGTGACGACGCTGCGCCGCGACGTCTCGACCGACGGTCGCCACGCGATCATAGCCTATACCGACGACTGGCGCGAAGACGCGGCGCGGCGCGACTTCACGATGAACGCGCTCTACGCCGATCCCGCGACCGGCGAGATCTTCGATTATTTCGGCGGGCTCGACGATCTCGCGGCACGACGCGTGCGCTTCATCGGCGACCCGTTGCAGCGGATCGCCGAGGATCACCTCCGCATCCTCCGCTTCTTCCGGTTCCACGCGCGCTTCGGCACCATGATCGACAAAGCCGGGCTCGACGCCTGCACCGCGCGCGCCAACGACCTGATGGCGCTCTCCCGCGAACGGATAGCGAGCGAAGTGCTCAAACTGCTGGTCGCCGCCAATGCCGTGCCGGTGGTCGCGCTGATGGTAGAGCGCGGCATTTTCCGCGCCGTCCTCCCCGAGATCGACGCCGCCGGAGCCGAACGTCTCGCCCTCCTAGCCGACCGCGAAGCCGCGGCCGGCATCGCCCCCGACCCGATCCGCCGCCTCGCCATGACGATCGCGCCCGCCGCGGCCGAAGCCGTCGGCGCGCGGCTAAAGCTATCGAACACCGACCGCAAACGCCTGATCGCCGCCACCGCCGGCCCCGGCGAGGAGGGCCCCCAGGCGCTCGCCTATCGCGCAGGCACGGCCGGCGCGATCGATCGACTACTGATCGCGGGCGACGACGTGGCCACGATCAAGGACTGGACACCACCCGCATTCCCGTTCTCGGGCGGTGCCCTGGTCGAACGCGGCCTCCGCAAAGGCCCGGATGTCGCGGCGATGCTGCGCAAGGTCGAGACACAGTGGATCGTCGAAGGCTTCCCCGACGCGACACGGGTCGCCGTGATCGCCGACGGAATGGTGGCAGCGGCGCTGAACTAGCGCGGCAGACCTGCCGGATCCGCAATCCCCCTCTGGCGGGGGAGGATCGTCGGGGTGTGGATCAAGTATCCTGCCCGCTTCACCGCAGCGCCCCGCCCGTCCCCTCAGTTCTGCCCATCCCGTCAGACCCCCGCGCCGCCGGACTCGCCCGCCTCGTCGGACTCGCCCGACCCGTGGGACTCGCCTGCCCCTTCGGACTCGCCCGCCCCTCGACCGTCACCCCAGCGAAAGCTGGGGTATCCCGGTTGGCGCGTGCTGGACGCTCCACGAGGAGATCCCAGCTTTCGCTGGGATGACGGGCGCGGTTGGGATGTCTTGCTGTCGGGACGGTGGACTGTCGGGACGGCAGGTGCTGCTCGGACGGTGAGCTGTCGGGACGACGGTAGCCGTTGAAACGACGGTAGCGGTTGGACTAGAGCGCGCCACGGGCATGACAGTGGCAGCTGCGTTGGCGGCGCTCAGAACAAAGCCGATCGATGCGCACCCCCAACTCTACGGCGCAATCATCGCAAACGCCGCATCCGCCTCAAGCGGCTTCGCATAGAAATATCCCTGCCCAAACGTGCACCCCAGCGCCGCCAGCGTCTGCGCGAGTTCGTTGGTCTCGATCCCCTCGGCGGTCGTCTTCATCCCGAGCGCCTGCGCCAAGCTCAGGATCGCGCGGACAATCGACACCTTGTCGCGGTCCGCGAGCATCCCCGTCACGAAGCTGCGGTCGATCTTCAGCACATCGATCGGCAGTTTCTGGAGATAGGCGAGGTTCGAGTACCCCGTCCCGAAATCGTCCATCGCCAGCGTCGTACCGAGCGCCTTCAGCGCATGCATCGTCCCCGCGATCCGGTCGGGATCGGACACGATCGCGCTTTCCGTCAGTTCCAGCGTGAACCGGTCACCGGTCAGGCCGGTCGAGTCCAACGCAGCGCTCAGGACCGGAGCAATGTCGTCGCGCTGCAGCTGGATTGCGGACAGGTTGACCGCGACCTTGACGCCGCAATGACCCCCGAAGCGTTCGTCCCAGCGCGCCAAGGTCTGCGCCGCCTCGTCGATCGCCCAGCGTCCGAGCGGAACGATCAACCCCGATTCCTCGGCCACCGGAATGAAATCCGTCGGACAATGCACGTGGCCGTCGAGGTCAGTCCAGCGTGCCAGCGCCTCGAACGATACGATCCGCCCGGTCGCGAGATCGCAGATCGGTTGATACGCCAGCCGCAACTCGCGGTTCGCGATGGCACGCCGCAGCGCGGTCTCCATGCTGAACTGCGCGCGTGCGATCGCAAGGTCCTGCGGCAGGTAACTTTCGGCGCGGCCGCTGGCCTTGGCGCGTTTCACGGCGAACTGCGCGTGACGGATCAGTTCCGCGACGTCCTCGGCTTCGTCGGCGCCATAGGCGATCCCGACCGAGCATTCGACGCTGATCTCGTAATCGGTCAGGCGGAATGGTGCCGTCAGCGTGCGCTGAATCCGCTCGGCCAGCGCATGGGCCTCGCCACGATTGCCGTCGAGCGCCATCAGGATACCGAACTGGTCGCCGCCGATCCGTGCCAGCGTATCGCCTGCGCGGAGCGCGCCCTTGATCCGCCGCGCCACGGTGATCAGCAATTCGTCGCCCGCCAACGAACCGAGGCACGAATTCAACCGCCCGAACCGGTCGATATCGATCGCGAGGACGGCGTTGGCGCTACGATCCTCGCCCGCCTCGATCAGGTCCTCGAACCCTTCGCGGTTGGGCAGCCCGGTCAGGCTATCGGTGGTCATTTCGCGCCGGAGGCTGCGCTCGGTCTGAACCTGCGACGTCTGGTCGACGAAGCTGATCGTACAACGGTCGCGGAATGCGGCGAACGAACGGGCGATCGTCACGCGGTAATAGCGACAGTCGATTGCGTCGCCGAGCACCCATTCGAAATCCGTCCGGATCAGCTGGGATTCGAGAAAGGCGACGATACGCGGCGCAAGATCGACGATCATCGGCGACCGTTCCGCCACGACACCGAGGCCCGCGAGCCGGTACGCACGATTCATTGCGAACAGCTCGAACTGGCCTCCGGTCAGCACGAGATGCGCCGCGGGAATTGGGATGAGTTCAAGCGCCCGTGCGACCAGGTCGGTCGCAACAATGTTCTGCGCTATCGCTTCCGGGGCCATCGATGCCATGCCCCTGCCTAGCCGACCTTCGTTAAGACGTCCTGAAGGAACCGAATAGACCGGTTATCTGTCAGTTTTAGCCAATCGCACGATTTTACAGCGCGCTATGCGCTGGATCAGCCAAAACGATTGTCGCGAGGGAAGCCCGTCGGCGGCATTCTTCCCGCCGCACCGCGCGCTGCACGCCACGGCCCCAAGTCCGATTCGGTTCTTTGCCGCCCGCTCCCGCCGCCCATCGCCCAGCTCAAACCCTCGGCGAAGGTGAAGGTGATCGCATCCGCCAGCCCCCCATCGCGGTAGCGCTGCAACTGGAGCCCCTGCCCGCGCGTCATCTCGACCAGTTCGGCGAGCGGGAACACCAGCATCTTCCGGTTATCGCCGATCGCCGCGACGTAATCGTCGGTCGGCCCGATCGGCCGGACGATCTTCAACTGCGCGCCCGGCCGCGGCGTCATCACCGTCTTGCCCTTGCGCGTCTCGGCAATCACGTCCGCGCTGCTCACCGAGAAGCCACGCCCATCGGTCGCGACGATCAGCAGTTTCGGATGCCTGCTCGCGGGCAGCAGCGCGACGATCCCGACGCTGCCGTCGAGGTCGATCATCGCCCGCACCGGCTCGCCAAACCCGCGCCCACCCGGCAGCTTGTCCGCCGCCAGCGTGTAGAACCGCCCGTTCTCGGCCGCGAGCAGCAACTTGTCCGTCGTCTGCGCATGGAACGCGAACGCCGGGCCGTCGCCCTCCTTGAACTTCAGCGCCTCCGGGCTGGCGAGATCGTTGTGCCCACGCATCGCCCGGATCCAGCCGCGTTGCGACAGGATCACGGTGATCGGCTCGCGCTCGATCATCGCCTCGAGCGGAATGTCGCGCGTCGGTGCGGCCTCCTCGATCGTCGTGCGCCGCTTGCCGAGCACCGTCTCCAATCCATAGCGATCGCGGATCTTCGCCATGTCGCGCTTCATCCGCGCGCGCTGTTTCTTCGGATCGGCGAGCAACGCGGCCAGCGTCGCCTGCTCCTTGTCGAGCTTGTCGCGCTCGGTCTTGATCTCGAACTCTTCGAGCCGCCGCAAGCTGCGCAGCCGCATGTTGAGGATCGCCTCGGCCTGGCGATCGGTCAGCGCGAACTCGGTGATCATCACCTTCTTCGGCTCGTCCTCGGTGCGGATGATCTCGATCACGCGGTCGAGATTGAGATACGCGATCAGATAGCCGTCGAGCAGCTCGACCCGGTCGGCAATCTTGCTCAGCCGGTGCTCGGTCCGCCGGCGCAATACCACGAACTGGTGATCGACCCACGCCGCCAGCGCCTCGCGCAAGCTCATCACCCGCGGCGTGCGATCCTTGTCGAGCACGTTGAGATTGAGGCTGATTCGCGTCTCGAGGTCGGTCAGCCGGAACAGCCCGTCCATCAGGATCTGCGGATCGACCGTGCGGCTCCGCGGTTCGAGCACGATGCGGATTTCGGTATCCGATTCGTCGCGCACGTCGGCGAGGATCGGCAGGCGCTTGGCGTTGATCAGCTCGGCGATCTGCTCGATCAGCTTGCCCTTCTGCACGCCGTACGGGATCTCGGTGACGATCAGCTGCCAGCCGCCGCCCTTCTCGCGCTCGGTCTCCCAGCGCGCGCGGACGCGGAACCCGCCCCGGCCGGTCGCATAGGATTCGCGGATCACGGCCGGTGGATCGACCACGAGACCACCGGTCGGGAAGTCCGGCCCCTTCACATGCTCCAGGATCGCCGCGTCGTCTGCATCCGGCCGGTCGATCAGCACGATCGCCGCCTCCAGCAACTCGGCGGCGTTGTGCGGCGGAATGCTCGTCGCCATCCCGACCGCGATCCCACTCGCGCCGTTCGCCAGCAGGTTCGGGAACAGCCCCGGGAACAGCTCGGGCTCGTGGTCTTCGCCATTATAGGTCGGGCGATACGCGACCGCGTCCTCGTCCAGCCCATCCATCAGGTCGATCGCGACCTGCGTCAGCCGTGCCTCGGTATAGCGGTAGGCAGCCGCGTTATCGCCGTCGATATTGCCGAAATTGCCCTGCCCGTCGACCAACGGATACCGCATCGCGAACGACTGCGCCAAGCGCACCATCGCGTCGTAGACCGACTGGTCGCCATGCGGATGGTATTTGCCGATCACGTCGCCGACGACCCGCGCGCACTTCTTGTAGCCCTGCGCCGGATCGAGTTTCAGCAGCCGCATCGCCCACAGCAGCCGCCGATGCACCGGCTTCATCCCATCGCGGACGTCGGGCAGCGACCGCGCCGTGATCGTCGACAACGCATAGACCAGATACCGCTCGCTGAGCGCGCTATCGAAGGGGGCGTCGACGATGCTGTCGAAGGGGTCTTTGAAATCACTGCTGGCCATTGCACGCATCGATAGCAGCCGCGCGCGTAACGATCAAAGCATCCCGCGCGTCATCGTCACCTTTTGTTCTCGTCGTGCCTTGGGGACATGCCCGGCAACCGCCGCGGCAAGCAGCGCACGATGCTGCCGCCCGGTTTCGCGCCAGTCGTAGCGCTCGCCGTAAGTCCGCGTCGCGCCCCGATCGGGCAGGTCGGCGAGCAACCGCGCGATCCCCTCGGCGATCGCCGCATCCGATCGATCCGCGGTCAGCACGCCAGCCTCTGGCACGCGCACCACCTCGGGCGAACCCCATACCGGCGTCGCCACCAAAGGCGTTCCGCAGGCGAGTGACTCGAGCAGCACGTTGGCGATTCCCTCGCGGTCGGAGCAGCTCGCGGTCAGATCCGCCGCGCCGTACAGGTCGGGCAATCGATGCTGGTCGACATGGCCGAGGAAATCCACGCGTCCCGCAACGCCGAGCTTGGCCGCCAGCGCGCGCAACGCCCCCTCGCGCGGCCCGTCGCCGGCGATCATCAATCGCACGTCGGGCAAAGTCGCGATCGCGCGGATCGCGAAGTCATGCCCCTTGCGATCGATCAGGTGACCCACCGACAACACCGTCGGCGCCGTGATCCCCATCCGCCGTCGCAAGGCCACGCGGTCGGCAGGCGGCGAGAACAGCACGAGATCGACGCCGTGCTCGACCACGCAGACCTTATCGGGCGATGCGCCGATCGCGATCAGTTCGTCGCGCAACGCCGCCGCCACCGCAGTCGTCGCGCTGGCCCGATCGATCGCCGCCAGGATCATAGCCCGCTCGGCGCCATACTGCGCGATCTGGCTGACATCCGACCCGAGCGCGCTCATCACGAACGGCCGATCGAACTTCCGCGCAAGCAGGCTCGCCGCGACGCCGTCCGGATAGAGATAATAGGAATCGATCACGTCGAAATCGAACTCATGGCGGATCCGCGCGATATGCCGGTACAGCGCCGCCGCCATCAGCCACGGCGCGGCGATCATGCCGATCTTCGGCACCACCGGATAGCGCGGGTAGGTCACGGTTACGCCGCGGCGCACCGCGGCATGCGGCGCGTTCGCGAACTCGGCATAGCGCCCGAACCGGGGATCGGCGCTCGGGAACCACGGCACGGGCGCGACCACGCGAACCTCGTCGCCGGGCCGGGCGACATGACCGACACGGTGCTCGATGAAGATCCCGTGACGCCGCTGCACGGCATTCGGGTACAGGCTCGACAACACCAGGATCTTCAAGGCGCACCCCCGTGCTCGATCCGCGTGGCCGCAGATCACTTCTACATCTTCTCTACGCCGACTTTCGCCCGGTTCGGGGCAAAATTTACGACGCGGCGTCTACGGACGGGACAGGTCGATGACGGTCGGCTAGCGTCGCCGGATGCGCCTATTCCTCGCCACTGCCTTGCTGCTACCATTGGCCACGATGCCGATGCCCGCCGCCGCCGACCTGCTTACCTGGTCCGTGCTCACCGCCCGCCCCAAGCCGACGCCCGACGCGACGATCGCCTATGGAACCGACCAGATGCAGAAGGTCGACGTCTGGCTCCCTAAGGGAAAGACCGGTGGCAAAGGCCCCTTGCCCGTGGTCGTGATGGTCCATGGCGGCTGCTGGACGACCAGCATCGCCGATCGCAGCCTGATGAACTGGGTCGCCGACGACCTGCGCAAGGCGGGCGTCGCGGTGTGGAACATCGACTATCGCGGCGTCGACCGGAGTGGCGGCGGCTATCCCGGCACGTTCCAGGACGCTGCGAAAGCCGCCGACCAACTCACCGTAAACGCGAAGACGTTCAATCTCGACACACGCCGCGTCGTCGCGATCGGCCATTCCGCCGGCGGTCACCTCGCGCTCTGGCTCGCCGCCCGCCCGCGGATTGCAAAGACGAGCGCGCTCTACAGCGCGCATCCGCTCCGCATCGACCATGTCATCAGCCTCGGCGGTCTCCCCGATCTCGAAGCCACCGCGGCGAACCCCGAAAACGGCTGCGGCACCGAGGTCGTGACCCAGCTCGTCGGCACGTCGACGCCGCAGCACCCCGACATCTATGCCGACACGTCGGTCCCGCGCCTGCTCCCGCTCGGCGTAAAGCAGGACCTGATCAACGGCCGCGAGGACCGGATCATCCCCTTCGTCATGGCCACCGACTATGTCGCCAAGGCGACCGCGGCCGGCGATACCGCCACGCTGCACACGATCCCCGCGACCGGCCATGTCGAACTGATCGCCCCCGAAACGCCCGCCTGGGCAGAAGCAAAGTGTCTGATCCTTACCGACCTGGGAATGACCAAGTGACCCTCGAAGACGCCCGCGCGCTCGACGCGACCGACCCGCTCGCCGCCTACCGCGACAGGTTCGCGCTTCCCGACGGCGTGATCTACCTTGACGGCAACTCGCTCGGCGCGCTGCCCAAGGCGACCCCCGCCACGCTCGCCGATGTCGCTACCCGCCAATGGGGCGACCGCCTCATCCGCAGTTGGAACGAAGGCTGGATCGACGCGCCGCAGCGGATCGGCGCCAAGATCGCCCCGCTGATCGGCGCCGCTACGGACGAGGTGATCATCGGCGACACCACCTCGACGCATCTGTTCAAGGCGCTAATCGCCGCATTGCGCAGCAACCCGGGGCGCCACACCGTCGTCAGCGAAGCCGGCAACTTCCCGACCGACCTCCACATCGCCGAGGGCGCGGTCGCCTGCGTCCCCGGCGCGCACCTCAAGGTGGTTGCGCGCGAAGATCTCGCCGCCGCGCTCGACGACGACACCGCGGTGCTGCTGCTGACGCACGTCCACTACAAGACCAGCGACCGCTTCGACATGCGCGAGTGGACCGCCCGCGCGCACGATACCGGCGCGCTCATGCTCTGGGACCTGAGCCACAGCGTCGGCGCCGTCCCGATCGACCTGACCACCGCGAACGCCGATCTCGCGGTTGGCTGCACGTACAAATACCTCAACGGCGGCCCCGGTGCGCCGGCGTTCCTCTTCGTCGCCAAACGTTGGCAGGATTCGCTCGCCAGCCCGCTCTCCGGCTGGATGGGCCATGCCGCGCCGTTCGCGTTCGAGGATGCCTACCGCCCCGCGCCCGGCATGAAGCGCTGGCTCGCCGGCACCCCGGCGATGCTCTCGACCGCCGCGCTGGAAACCGCACTCGACCTCTGGGCCGACATCGACCAGCACGCCGTCGCCGCCAAGAGCGCACAGCTCTTCGCCATCCTCGCCGCCGCCGGCGACGCGTTGGGCCTCGACTGCGTCAGCCCCCGAGCCCCCGCCAGCCGCGGCAGCCACATCAGCTTCCGCCACCCGGAAGCCTATGCACTGACGCAGGCGCTCATCGCGCGCGGGGTGATCGGCGACTTCCGCGATCCCGACATCCTCCGCCTCGGCCTGACGCCCTTGTATCTCAGCCACGAAGACGTCTGGCGCGCTGGCGACATCCTGAGGGACATCCTCGAAACCGAAGCCTGGCGCGATCCGGCCTTTGCCGAACGCCTCGCGGTGACGTGAGCGCCTCGGCAAGCAGGTAGCGCGCGCGGCCGTGCACTTGTATCGGTGCGGCATGACGCACCCATTCTACGCGATCCACAGCCATGGCCTGATCCGGGTCGCCGCCGCCACACCGCGCGCGTCGGTAGGGGATACCGCCGCGAATGCCGAGGCCACGATCGCCTTGGCACGCGAGGCGGACGCGAAGGGCGTCGACCTCGTCGTGTTCCCCGAACTGAACCTCACCTCCTATGCGATCGACGACCTGCATCTCCAGACCGCGCAGCAGCGCGCGACGCTGACGGCGATCGCCACCGTGGTCGAGGCGAGCGCGACCTTGCGGCCGGTGTTGCTGGTGGGGGCGGCGCTGGTGCGCAACGGGCGGCTGTATAACTGCGCGCTGGCGATCGCGCACGGGCGCGTGCTGGGCGTGGTGCCAAAGACGTTCCTGCCCAACTACCGCGAATTCTATGAGAAGCGCTGGTTCGCGAGCGGCGCCGGCCTGACCGGGCTGACGATCGACCTCGACGGTGCCGAGGTACCGTTCGGCACCGACCTGATCTTCGCCGCGCGCGACCTGCCCGGCTTCGTGGTCCATGCCGAGATCTGCGAGGATTACTGGGCCCCTACCCCGCCCTCGACCGCGGGCGCGCTCGCAGGGGCGCTGATCTGCTGCAACCTATCGGCATCGAATATCGTCATCGGCAAGGCACGCGAGCGGGCGATGCTGGCGGCGTCGCAATCCGCGCGCGCGGCGTGTGCCTATATCTATTCCGCCGCGGGACCGGGCGAGAGCACGACCGAAGTCGCATGGGACGGCCAAGGCCTGATCCACGAACTCGGGGAGCAGATCGCCGAGTCTGAGCGGTTTTCGACTGAACCCGAACTGGTGATCGCCGACATCGACTGCGAACGCATCACGCAGGAGCGTCTGCGCAACGGCACGTTCAACGATGCGGCGATATTCGCCGGCAACCCCGAAACGCGCTTCCGACGGATCGCGTTCGATCACGCGCCGGTGCTGACCGACGGCGGTCTCGAGCGCGCAATCCGCCGTTTCCCATTCGTCCCGAACGCCTCCGCGCGGCGCGACGACGATTGCTACGAGGCGTTCAACATCCAGGTGGAGGCGCTGTCGAAGCGGCTGGTCTCCGCGCATGCCGAGACGATCGTCATCGGCGTCTCCGGCGGGCTCGACTCGACGCACGCGCTGATCGTCGCGGCCAAGGCGATGGACCGGCTCGGCCGCCCGCGGGCCAACATCCTCGGTTTCACGATGCCCGGTTTTGCGACCGGCGAAGGGACCAAGGCGAACGCCTGGGCTCTGATGCACGCACTGGGCATCACCGCCGAAGAGATCGACATCAAGCCCGCCGCCCGCCGCATGCTGGAGGATATCGGCCACCCGTTCAGCGAAGGCGAACCCGTCTACGACATCACCTTCGAGAACGTGCAGGCCGGGCTGCGCACCGATTACCTGTTCCGTCTCGCCAACCAGCGCCGCGGGATCGTGCTCGGCACCGGCGACCTCAGCGAGATGGCGCTTGGCTGGTGCACCTACGGCGTCGGCGACCAGATGAGCCATTACGCGGTCAACAGCGGCGTGCCGAAGACGCTGATCCAGTTCCTGATCCGCTGGTGTATCCGCACCGACCAGTATGACGCGGCGACCGATGCGATCCTGTCGACGATCCTTGCGCAGGAGATTTCGCCCGAGCTCGTGCCGGCAGGCGCGGACGGCGCGTTGCAGAGCACCGAGTCGATGATCGGGCCGTACGCGCTCAACGACTTCTTCGCGCATTACGTGATCCGCCACGGCCTCGCCCCCTCGAAGATCGCGTTTCTGGCGTGGCACGCATGGCGCGACGCGAGCGTCGGCGCGTGGCCGGAGGACCTGCCCGCCGATGCGCGCATCGCCTACGACCTGCCGACGATCCGGAAATGGCTGGAAAAATTCCTGTTCCGGTTCTTCACGACCAGCCAGTTCAAGCGGTCGGCGATGCCCAACGGCCCGAAGGTCTCGGCGGGCGGCGCCTTGTCGCCGCGCGGCGATTGGCGGGCGCCGTCGGACGGGATCGCGACGGCGTGGATCGAAGAATTGCGGTCAAGCGTTCCATAGGGTTAGCTGCGCTACCTTGCATAAACCGCCCGCGCGGCGCATTATGAAAATCCTATGACAGTGGCTCCACCGGATGGATCGCGCGATCGCCGGATCGAGATCCCATCTAACCTTTGGCTGATACACCCGGCAGGCCGTGCGCTTTTGCCGCTCGCGTTGGCGCGTGGAATTTCCGCGAATGCGGTGTCGGTCATGGGGCTCTGTCTCGGCGGAGCTGCCGCGCTCGCCTATACCCAATGGGGCAATTGGGCGCTGGCGCTGGTCGGTCTCGTGCTGTCGATCGGCTGGCTTATCGCCGACGGACTCGACGGCATGGTCGCGCGCGCGACCAAGACCGCGAGCCCGCTCGGCAGGATGCTCGACGGATTGTGCGATCACGGCGTCTTCGCACTGATCTACATCTCGCTCGCGCTGACGATCGACACGCCCGAAGCCTGGATCCTCGCCTTCGCCGCCGGTGGCGCGCACGCGGTGCAGTCGAGCATGTACGAGGGCGAGCGCTCGCGCTTCCATCGCCGGATCAAGGGCGTCGCGCTCGAAGCGCCCCCCGTCCCGACCGGCAACGCGCTCGTCCGCTTCTATGACGGGGTCGCGAGCAGCATCGACCGGATCGCCATGCCGTTCGAACGGACGCTCGGCCAATCGAGCGATCCGGTCGCACTCGGTGCGCTGTACGGGGCTCGCGCCGTCGCCCCTTTGCGCTTCATGGCCTTGCTTACCGCGAATGTCCGGGTATGGGCGATCTTCGTCGCCTGCTTCGCGGGCAACCCACGCATCTTCTGGTGGTTCGAGATCGTCCCTCTGACGCTCGTGGCCATCGTCGGGCTCGTCTGGCACCGTCGTGTCGAGCGGGCTTTCGTTCGTAATACTTCTGCAACGCGACCAAAGACCGCGTCGCGCATGCATCTTTCGTAAGGAACAGGGTCAGTAATGAATAGCATTCGGATCGCCGTGGTCGGCATCGGCAACTGCGCGAGCTCGCTCGTGCAAGGCCTCGAGCATTACCGTGAGGGCGCCAACGACCAGGTCGGCCTGATGCATTTCGACATGGGTGGCTACAAGCCGAGCGACATCAAGGTCGTCGCGGCCTGGGACGTCGATCGCCGCAAGGTGGGCAAGGACGTCGCCGAGGCGATCTTCGCCAAGCCCAACTGCACCGCGGTGTTCGCACCGAACGTGAGCAACACCGGCACGATCGTGAAGATGGGCAAGAAGCTGGACGGCGTTGCCGACCACATGGCCGACTTCAAGGACGACCGCACGTTCCTCGTTTCGGACGCCGCCGAGCCGACCCGTGAAGAGGTCATCGCCGAGCTGAAGGCATCGGGCGCCGACGTGCTCATGAACTATCTGCCGGTCGGTTCGCAGGAAGCCACCGAATTCTACGCCGAATGCGCGATCGAAGCAGGCGTTGCGTTCGTCAACAACATCCCCGTCTTCATCGCCTCGAACCCGGTCTGGGCGAAGAAGTTCGAAGACGCCGGCGTCGCGATCATCGGCGACGACATCAAGGCGCAGCTTGGCGCGACGATCGTCCACCGCGTGCTGACGGACCTGTTCGCCAAGCGGGGCGTGAAGCTGGATCGCACCTACCAGCTCAACACCGGCGGCAACACCGACTTCCTCAACATGTCGAACCATCGCCGGCTCGAGTCGAAGAAGATCTCGAAGACCGAAGCCGTCCAGTCGGTTGCGGCCGAGCGCATGGACGACGACAACGTCCATATCGGTCCGTCGGACTATGTCCCCTGGCAGAACGACAACAAGGTCTGCTTCCTGCGCATGGAAGGCCAGCTGTTCGGCGGCGTGCCGATGAACATCGAGCTGCGTCTCTCGGTCGAGGACAGCCCCAACTCGGCGGGTGTCGCGATCGACATGATCCGTTGCGCTAAGATTGCCAAGGATCGCGGCATCGCCGGCGTGATCGACCCTGCCTCGGCCTATTTCTGCAAGCACCCGCGCACGCAGATGACCGACGATCTCGCACAGATCGAAGTCGAGCGGTTCATCAAGGCTGCCTGACATGATCGAGACGCCCCGGATTCAAACGGCGATCATCCTCGCCGCCGGGGAAGGCAGCCGCCTTCGCACCTCCGCCCCGTACAAGCCGCTATGCGCGGTTGCGGGGCGGCCGTTGATCACCCACGCGCTTGAGGGGCTGGCCGAGGCCGGCTTTGCGCGGGCGATCGTGACGGTGAGCTACGGGCGTGAGGCGATCGAAGCGTATTTAGCGAGCCGGCGCTGGCCGCTGAAGGTCGAGACAGTCCTCGCCGACCACCGCGAACCCAATGGCGTCTCGGTCCTCGCGGCACGCGACGCGCTGGCGGGCAGCGAAGCGATTCTCGCAATGTGCGACCACCTCGTCAGCCCCGAACTCTACGCCCGCATGGCGAAAGCCGGCGCTGGCGGTGGTCTTCGCCTCGGCATCGACCGGCGCCTCGGCCATGACTGGGTCGACCCCGAGGACGTCACCTGCGTCGCGACCGAAGGCGACCGCATCGTCGCGATCGGCAAGGGCCTCGAACCCCACGACTGCTACGACACCGGCGTCTTCGCGATCGGCCCTGCGCTGTCGGATGCGCTGGCAACGCTCGCCAGCCCGTCTTTGACCGAAGGCGTCCGCCTGCTGGCCGCGCAAGGCCTAGCCCGGATCGTCGATTGCAGCGACATCGACTGGATCGACGTCGACGACGCCCCTGCTCTGGCGAAAGCCGAAGCATGGATGGCGACGAAAGCGGACGCCGTCGCCGCCTAACGCAGTCGAGTTCGCGTTCGAGAACTCCCTGTTACCAACTACACTTCTGTTCCTTGTTCCCTCGCGAACGCCGGGGCCCAGGAGCCACAGGCACCGCCCTATATTTAGCTGGGCCCCCGCGTCCGCGGGAGAACGGCTAGGCGGCGCTCTGTGTCTCGGTCCAACCGCCCCAGCCCCACCACCCCGGCGAAGGCCGGGGCCCAGTTGGGGGACGGCGATAACGACGCACAGTCCGCCGTTACTGCAACCTTTCCAACTGGGCCCCGGCCTTCGCCGGGGTGGCGGCGTTGATGAGGTGACGTAAAGTCCTCCCCTACTTCGCCCGCCGAACCGTCAAAATCTTAACCGGCGCGGCAATCATCTGCCCCTTCATCACCCCGACCCCAGCAGTCGCCGAAATCGGCGCAGCAAGGATGCGTTTCACCACGTCCATCCCCTCGACGACATGCCCGAACGCCGCATACCCCGCGACGTCCCCACTCCCCGTCGGGTTCGCATCCAACGCTAGCACCGGCCCGACGGTAATGAAGAAATCCGCCGTCGCCGTACCCGGCGCCAACCGCGCCAGCGAGATCGTCCCGTCGACATGCGACAGCCCGGTCTTGCTGGTCGGCTCGTGCGCCACCGGCTTCAAGATGCGCTTGGGATCGTTCTGCGGCCCGCCCTGGATCAGCCCGGTCCCCTGCCCCAGATTCATCGCGCGATAGAACGTCACCCCATCGAGCCGCTTCTGGTCGACATAACGTAGGAAGTTCGCGGTCGTCAGCGGCGCGCGCTCTTTCTCGAGCGCCAGCGTGATCGGCCCCTCGCTGGTCGTCATCACGATCGAGACGGTCGCCGCCGGCACCGCCTCGGCCGGAACAGGCGTGGCCGGTGCGGCTGGAACGACGGTTTGCGCCGAGCCGGAAACGGCACAGAGAAGGACGAGCGAAGCGCCAAGCGTTTTCAAGATCATGACCAAGGCTACCGCGGCAAACGCGCCCTGTCAGCCGAGAACGTCAGCCGGGAACGATGCGAAATTGCGCGTGCCAAACTATTGCTTGGGTTTGCACGCCCGCGCGCAATGCGTATCCGGAGAGCGATGACCGATCTCGCCATTCTCTACGAGCACCCGCTCTGGTTCGAACCGCTGTTCGCCGCCCTCGACCGCCGCGGCGTCGCGTTCACCCGCGCCAAACCCGACGGCTTCTGGAACCCTGCCGACCAGAGCGCCCCCGCCCCCGTCGTCTTCAACCGCATCGCGATGTCGAGCTTCCTGCGCGACGACGAGCATCCGATCTTCGACACGATGGCGATGCTCGATCACTGGCGCCGCACCGGCGCGCGCGTGATCAACGGCACCGACGTCCTCGCGATCGATGCGTCGAAGGCGCGGCAATTGTCGCTGATCGCCTCGCTCGGCCTCGCGATCCCCGAGACACGCGTGGTCCACCGCGCCGCCGACGTCGTCCCCGCCGCGCAGACGCTCCGCTTCCCGCTGGTCGTGAAGGCGAACATAGGCGGATCGGGCGCCGGCATAATCCGCTTCGACAGCCGCGAAGAGTTGCGCACCGCCGTAGCCGACGCCGGCCTCCCAAGCAGCGTCGACGGCGTCCTACTGGTCCAGGAATACGTCCCCGTCCGCGACGGCGCGATCACCCGGATCGAGACGCTCGACCGCAAATTCCTCTACGCGATCGACGTCGCGGGCGGCGGCGCATTCGATCTCTGCCCCGCAGATGCGTGTGTCGTCCCCGGCTCGGGCATCAAAATGGCCGCGGTCGAGCCCTCGCAGACCTTGAAGGACGCCGCCGAGGCGATCGCCCGCGCGGTCGATCTCGACGTCGGCGGAGTCGAGGTGATGATCGACGACCGCGACGGCGTCGCCCGCTTCTACGACATCAACGCGCTATCGAACTTCGTGGCCAAGCCCTTGGATGTACTCGGCTGGGATCCGCACGACCGCCTCGTCGATTACCTGATCGAACAGATCGAGAAGGCCCGCTGATGCGCTATGGTTACTGGACTCCCGTCTTCGGCGGCTGGCTCCGCAACGTCCCCGACGAGGGCATGGAGGCGAGTTGGGCGTACACCAAGGCGCTGACGCAGAATGCCGAGCGCTGGGGCTATGACCTAACGCTGATCGCCGAGCTGAACCTCAACGATATCAAGGGCATCGAACAGCCTGCGCTCGACGCATGGTCGACCGCGGCGGCGCTGGCGGCGGTGACCGACAGTATCGAGCTGATGGTCGCGGTCCGCCCGAACTTCCACCACCCCGCGCTGTTCGCCAAGGCGGCGGCGAACATCGACCGCATTTCGGGCGGTCGCCTCGCGCTCAACGTCGTGTCGTCCTGGTGGGCGGACGAGGCCAAGCAATACGGCCTCCAGTTCGACCAGCACGACGATCGCTACGCGCGTACCGCCGAGTGGCTGACCGTCGTCGACGGGCTGTGGACGCAGGAGCGGTTCGACTTCGCGGGCCAGTTCTACACCACGCAGCAGGCGATCTGCTCGCCCAAACCCGTCAAGCGCCCGACTGTCTACGCGGGCGGCGAGAGCGAGAAGGCCAAGGCGATGATCGCCGCGCAGTGCGACGCGTACGTCATGCACGGCGACCCGGCAGATGCGATCGCACCGAAGATCGCCGACATGGCCGCGCGACGCGAGGCGGCTGGCGGCGCGCCGATGCAATACGGCATGGCCGCCTACGCGATCGTCCGCGACAGCGAGGCCGAGGCGAAGCGCGAGCTGGAGCGCATCACCAGCGTGACCGAACTCCCCTCGGGCTATGCGAATTTCGACCAGTGGCTGTCGGGCACGCAGCTCGAACGCGAGATGAAGATCCAGGAATACTCCGTCTCCAACCGTGGCCTGCGCCCCAATCTGGTCGGCACGCCGGAGCAGTTGAAGGAGCGCGTGGAAGAGTACGAGGCGGCCGGTCTCGACCTGCTGCTGCTCCAGATGAGCCCGCAGGCCGAGGAAATGGAGCGGTTCGCCGCGCAGGTCATGGGCACCGCATGATCCGCCTAACTGACGTCGTTAAAACCTACCCGGCAAGCGGAGCGGCTGCCCTCGACGGCGTGTCGATGGAGATCCCGGCGCGCGGCGTGTTCGGTGTCATCGGCCAGTCCGGCGCAGGCAAGTCGACGCTGATCCGCCTGATCAATGCGCTCGAACGCCCGACTTCGGGCCGGGTCGAAGTCGATGGTGTCGACGTAGCCGCGTTGTCGGCAGCGGACCTGCGCGCGCTGCGCCGCCGGATCGGCATGATCTTCCAGAACTTCGGACTGCTCTCGTCGCGCACGGTCGCGGCAAACGTCGCGTTCCCGCTCGTGCTCGCGGGCGTATCCAAAGCCGAACGCGAGACGAAAGTCGCCGCGTTGCTCGACCGCGTAGGCCTCGCCGATCACGCCGCCAAATACCCTGCCCAACTCTCCGGCGGCCAGAAGCAGCGCGTCGGCATAGCCCGCGCGCTCGCCACCGACCCCGACATCCTGCTCTGCGACGAAGCGACCAGCGCGCTGGATCCCGAAACCACCCGCTCGGTCCTGACCCTTCTCCGAGAGCTGAACCGAGACCTCGGCCTGACGATCGTCCTGATCACGCACGAAATGGACGTCGTCCGCTACGTCTGCGACCGCGTCGCCGTCCTCGAACGCGGCCGCATCGTCGAGACCGGAGACGTCACCGACATCTTCGCCAACGCCACCCACCCGGCAACGCAGCGTATGCTGGCGGCGCTGGCGGCATGAGCTTCTTCGCCAACATCGATTGGTCCGACATCAATCAGGCGTGCCTCGACACGCTGATCATGCTCGGCGGGTCGCTGATCCTCACGATCGCGTTCGGCCTGCCGCTCGGCGTTCTGCTCTACCTCACCGGCCAAGGCCGCCTGTCGCAGAACCGCGTCGCCAACGTCGTGCTCGGCGTCATCGTCAACATCCTGCGCTCTGTCCCGTTCATCATCCTGCTGATCGTGATGATCCCGCTTACCGTCATGCTGGTCGGCACATCGCTAGGCGTCGCCGGCGCAATCCCGCCGCTCGTCGTCGGCGCGGCGCCCTTCTATGCGCGTCTCGTCGAAGGCTCGCTCAAGGAAGTCGACCGCACCACGATCGAGGCGGTGCAGGCGATGGGCGCCACCACGCGCCAGATCGTCACCGGCGCGCTGATCCCGGAGGCGCTCCCCGGGCTGATCGCCGGCGCGACCGTCACCGCGGTCGCGCTCGTATCGTTCACCGCGATGGCGGGCGTGGTCGGCGCGGGCGGTCTCGGCGATCTCGCGATCCGGTTCGGCTATCAGCGCTTCCAGACCGACGTCATGGTTGTCACCGTCGTGCTGCTGGTCGTGCTCGTCCAGATCATCCAATATGCCGGCGACGCGCTCGCCCGCCACTTTACCCGCCGCTAGGAATTCGCATGAACCGTCGCACCCTGCTCGCCTCGTTCTCGCTGCTCGCGCTCGCCGCCTGCGGTGGTGCCAAGACCAACGACGGCAAGACGCTGACGATCGCCGCAACCGCGGTGCCGCACGCCGAAATCCTGGAATCGATCAAGCCTCGCCTCGCCAAGGAAGGCGTCGACCTCCAGATCCGTGTCTTCAACGACTACGTCCAGCCCAATCTCCAAGTCGAGCAGAAGCAGATCGACGTGAGTTACTTCGAGACCAAGCCGTATCTCGACCAGTTCAACGCCTCGCGCGGCACGCATCTGGTGACCTACGCCGGCGTCCATGTCGAACCGCTCGGCGCCTATTCGCGCAAGTGGAAGTCGATCGCGCAGATCCCCAATGGCGCCACCGTCGCGATCCCGAACGAGCCGAGCAACGGCGGCCGCGCGCTGTTGCTGCTCCAGAAGGCCGGGCTGATCACGCTCCGGAACCCGACCAACCCGCTGTCGAGCCTCAACGACATCGCCACCAACCCGCGCAACCTGCAGTTTAAGGAACTGGAAGGCGCCACCCTGCCCCGTACGCTAGGCGAGGTCGATTTGGCGCTGATCAACACCAATTACGCGCTCGACGCGAAGCTCAACCCGGTCCGCGACGCGCTCGCGATCGAGGACAAGAACAGCCCCTACGTCAATTTCGTCGTCGGCCTTCCCGGCGGCGAGAAGGACCCGCGCGTCGTGAAACTGATCGCCGCACTGCGTAGCCCGGCGACCAAGACCTTCATCGAGCAGCATTATCGGGGTGCGGTGCTCCCGGCGTTCTGATACCGGCGCGAGCCTCGTTAGCGTAATTCAGAGGCTCCATGACGGTCGTCGCCGCGTATCTCTATCGTCATGGCAAGCGTGTCCGCGCGGTCTCGATCGACGAAAAGGTCGATTGCCCCGCGGATCGCTCGGAGTTCGTCTGGATCGGCATCTGCGATCCGTCGGCCGAGGAAATGCGGACGCTGAAGGATCAGTATAACCTCCACCCGCTGGCAGTGGAGGACGCGATCAAGGCTGACCAGCTGCCCAAGGTCGACGTGTACGGCGACCAGCTGTTCGTGGTCGCGCGCACCGCGCAACTCGAAGACGACAAGATCGCGTACGGCGAAACCGCGATCTTCGTCGGCCACAGTCACATCATCAGCGTCCGCCACGGCTCGGCACGCTCGCACAAGGCACTCCGCGAACAGCTCGAAGCCGCGCCCACCTTGCTCATCAACGGCGTCGACTACGTCCTCCACGCAATTCTGGACTACGTCGTAGACGGCTACCTCCCGATCGTCGAGAGCATCGAGGACGAGGTGCTGGCGATGGAGCAACGCACCATCGACGCCTTCCTCGGCCGCGACGAAATTGTCCGTATTTTTGGTCTGAGACGCGAAATGATCCGCTTTCAACGCATCCTCGGGCCAATGGGCGAGGTCGCGGGCAAGATCGTCCGCCTCGACCTCCCTTGCATCGATACCGAGGCGAAACCGTATTTCAGCGACGTGCTCGACCACGTCCGCCGCGTCCAGACGATGGTCGAGGGATTGCGCGAAGTGCTGACCTCGGTGTTCGAATTCAGCAACCTGCTCGAACAGCAACGCACCGGCGCGATCACCCGCCAACTCGCCGCCTGGGCCGCGATCCTCGCCGTGCCTACCGCGATCGCCGGGATCTACGGCATGAACTTTGAGAACATGCCCGAGTTGAAGACGGAGTACGGGTATTTCGTCGTGCTGGGTGTGATCGGGATCGTCTGCGCCGCGCTGTACGTGAAGTTCAAGCAGGCGAAGTGGCTGTAGCGGGGACCTAGCTCAGCTTGTTTCCCCGCGAAGGCGGGGACCCAGACTGGGCTCCCGCCTTCGCGGGAGAACAAGAGAGCGGCCGGAACACATGCCTAAGCGCATCCCCCGGCCAACTCCCGCTCAAACCTTGACGAGCATCTTCCCCGTATTCCCACCCGAGAACAGCCCCAGGAACGCATCCGGCATCGTCTCGAGCCCCTCGTGCACCGTTTCCTGCCGCTTGAGCGTCCCCGCAGCCAGCATCCCGCCCATGTCCTTGTAGAACTCCTCGGCGCGATTCATGTAGTCGCTGACGATGAACCCGCGGATCTGGATCCGGTTACCGATCAGCCGCGCGAGGTACTTCAACTGCGTCGCCGCGCCGCTGTTGTACACGTCGATCATCCCGCACACCGCGAACCGCGCATGCATGTTCGCATGTGCCAGCGCCGCGTCGAGATGCTCGCCGCCGACGTTGTCGAAATACACGTCGATACCTTTCGGAGCAGCCTCGCCGAGCGCCTTCACCACCGGCACGTCGCTCTTGTAGTCGATCACCGCATCCGCACCGAGCGACTTCACCCAAGCGCATTTTTCCGCGCCGCCGGCCGAGCCGATCACCGTCATGCCCTTGGCCTTGGCGACCTGCACGACGGTCGAGCCGACCGCACCCGCCGCCGCCGACACGAACACCGTGTCGCCCGCCTTCGCCTCGGCAACCTGAAGCAGGCCGAAATACCCGGTCATTCCCGGCATGCCGAGCTGACCCAGAAACGCCTGCGCGGGTACGTCGAGCGCGGGCAGCTTCTGCACCTGCGCGGCCGGCACGACCGCCTCGTCGCGCCAGCCGGCCATGTGCAGCACCATGTCGCCGACCTTGATGCCGTCGTCGTTGCTCTCGACCACTTCGCCGACCGCGCCGCCCTGCATCGCCTCGCCCAGCGCGAACGGCGGGACATAGCTCTTCACGTCGTTCATCCGCCCGCGCATGTACGGGTCGACCGACAGCCAGCGATTGGCGATCCGCACCTCGCCGACGCCGAGCGCGGCCGTGTCGAGATCGATCATGGCGAAGTCGGTATGCTTCGGCATGCCTTGCGGACGTGCCTTCAGGCTCCATGCACGGGCCATAAACTTGCTCCTGTCTTGATTATTCGTGTTGCGGGTATGGCGAAACACACACTTAACGCAATCTGCAAAAAGGCCCGGACGTTTCCGCCCGGGCCCCTTTCCGACTGACATCATGCAACGCCAGCCACGCTTTCAACCAGTTAGTACGTGGTCGAACCCGACTTGCCGAGCGTGTCGGACGTCGTGCCAGTGGTGGTGCCGCCGGTCGTGGTGCTGCCGGGGGTCGTGCCGGTACCCGATGCCGTGCCGGTCGCCGTGCTGCCCGTCTGCGTGCTCGAAGCATAACCGCTGCTGCCGGTATCCTTCTTGTCGCCGCCCGTGCGATCGCCATACTCGAACATCGCCGAGTTGCGCTCTTCTTCCTTCCACGCCGCCTTGGCCTCATCGGCCGACTTCGACAGCGTCACCTTGCCGTCGACGGTCTTGATCCAGCGCGACGGAATCGAGTGATGCACGCCGCCCGCATCGCGGTCGTTCTTAGTCAGCAGGATCCGGTCGCCCTTCACCTTGTCGACAGTGCCGACATGGCTGCCGTCAGACCCGACGACTTCCATATGCTCGGTAACCAGCGACAGCGAGCTACGCTGGCCCTGCCGCTCATTGCGCCACGACGAGAACTCGTTCTCGAACTTCGAGCGGTTCTCGTTGCGATATTCGTCATAGTCACGGTCGAGCGCCGCGATCTGCGTGCTGCGCCAGCTGTGGTAATGGTCGTCGTGCGTGTTCGACGAGCGATTGCCGAACGCACGATTGTCCGAGTTGCCATAGGACCGCTCGTCATAGCGTGCATCGGCTTCGCGGCGACGCTCCGCCTCGTCGTCACCGAACCACGAGCGAACTTCGTCGCCTGCGCGCGCGATGAACCCGCGATCGTCATAGTCATAGCCCTGTGGCTGGCGACCATAATCACGCCCCTCGTTTCGGCTGCCGCCGCGCGAAGAGTTGCGGTTGTCGTCATCGGCGTCGCGGTTGCGGCCTACGTCCTCGAAGCGGCGGCCGTCCGACGCATAGCTGCCATGATATTCGGTATCGCCCGAACCCTGGCTGCGCTGGCCGTAGGACTGCTGGCCATAACCCTGGCCTGATCCCTGGCCGTAGCGTGACTGTCCGTAGCGGTCGCCGCCCGATGGCTGCGAGCGGTCATTGTGGCCGCCATAATAGTCACGACCGCCCTGCTCGCGACCATATTGATCGCCGCGTCCCTGGTCGTCACGCCCCTGATATCCCTGGCCGCGACCGCTGCGGTTGTCGTCGCGGTCATATTCGCCGGCGGCTTCATATTCGCGCGCGCTGGAACGGCCATACCCGCCACCGTCCGCGCGGAAATCGCGACCATAATCGTTCGAGTTCGGCCGACCGTAATAGTCGCCCGACTGGCGATCTCGGGTGTTGCGTTCGTAGACCATAGGAACCTCCTAATTGCTGTCCTGCGGCTGCCGGCCCCGTCGATCGCGGGGTCGTACATTCCGAGGACTACAAGCGCCAAACTGGCGGAATGTTCCTGCGATTGCGGCGACTTGACGGCGACCCGACGCTCCGTTGCGACGACGCGCCGAAGGTCAGTTGGCGTGGTCGCACCAACCCGGTTGCAACGCCCAAATCGAGCCGCTAGATCACCATCCTGGCCTATGGCCAACCGCGCGGGGCCGTAGCTCAGATGGGAGAGCGCTGCAATCGCACTGCAGAGGTCAGGGGTTCGATTCCCCTCGGCTCCACCACGCGCGCTGGAACTCATATCGGTGGCGTAGCGGGATAAACACGCACCCTTCTGCTGGCCGTACATCGGCGTTAGGTGTGGGCATCCTCTGCGAGGTTTTCGATGCCGACCGACCCATTCCTGCTCAACCCCAACCTCGATGTCTCGGACCTGCGCGCGCGGTACGCGCGCGCAGGTCGCGTCAGGATTAAGGACCTGTTGTTGGGCGATGGGCCGCAACGCCTGCACGCATATCTTCAGGACCATGCGGATTGGCGGCAGGTGCTGAACAGCAACGACACTTTTTACGAACTCGATCGCTCGGTCCGCGACGCGATGAGCGATCCGCAGCGAAAGGCGCTGGATGCCGCGGTTCACAAGGGCGCCGAGAACGGTTGCCAATATCGCTACGAGACGATCCGCGTGGCGGACGGCGTGGGCGCACGCGTAGCGAACCCCGATCTGCTCACGCTATTCGCTTCGTAGTTGTCGAGTCCCGCCCCGCTGGCGGTGCTGAAGGCGATCACCGGCGCCGACGATACGCGGTTCGTCGATGCGCAGGCGACCGCCCACGCAGCCTGCGACTTCCTCACCGCGCACGACGACGAGGTTGCCGGCAAGGATCGACGTGCGGCCTATGTGTTCGGCCTCACCCCGCAGTGGCGCGCCGAATGGGGCGGCCTGCTGCTGTTCCATGATCGCGACGGCATGGTCGAGGGACTTGTCCCGGACTTCAACACGCTCGACATCCTAGCTGTCCCGCAACTCCACAGCGTGTCCTATGTAACGCCCTCCGCGCCGACGAAGCGGTATTCGATTACGGGATGGTTGCGGGCGCAGCGGCAGCCCCTCTGACATTGTCAGTCGGAGCCGCAACCGCGGGGCGGACCGACGGGTTGCTATCTCATCAAATGAGCGAAGGCTTCATCTTAGCGCCTATGCTTTTAGCAGATGCATCCTAAGATCTACCGCAAATTTCACTGAACCACTGCGGATTTGGCCCCGGGCTTGAGCGCTAGCGCCTGACGAAGCGCCGCCACTTCAGCGTTGAGATACGCCAGCCTGTCCGGCGTCATTCCCGATCGTTCCACGATCAACGGCCCCAGACATCCCGTCTCAGCCCAGCGGGCGCGACCCGCGTCGGTCAAACGGACGCGGACCTCACGCTCGTCGGCGGGATTGCGAATCCGCGTAACGAGCCCCGCTGCCTCCAAACGCTTGGCCAGTGGCGTGATCGTGCTCGGTTCCAGCGCGAGCCTCTCGGCGATGGCGCCGATCGAACGGCCATCCTGAACCTCGTTCAAGGTCTGAAGAACGAGAAACTGCGGGTAGGTTATGCCAAGCCGGTCGAGCGCAGGCTTATAGGCACGATTGATCGCGATCGTCGCAGCGTAGAGCGAAAAGCACAGTTGATCGTCGAGTGGCAGAGGGTCGGACACACATAGCTCCTTCATAATGATCAGTATCACGGAAATGATTATCGCACAAAATAATGCTGGACAACCGTAGCAAGGTTACCTAAATATTTATCGCGATAAGCAATTGGAGACTCAAAATGTCGATCGACGTGAAATACACCACTGAAGCCACAGCAACCGGTGGTCGTGACGGACATGCTCGTTCGCAGGACGGTCGCTTCGACGTCGCGCTCTCGACGCCAAGGGAACTGGGCGGCGCTGGCGGCGACGGCAGCAACCCGGAACAGCTGTTCGCGGCCGGTTACTCCGCCTGCTTCATCGGCGCGCTGAAGGTCGCCGGTCAGCAGTTGAAGATGAAATTGCCCGAAAACGTCGCGGTCACTGCCAGGGTCGGCATTGGCCCCCGGTCCGCGGGTGGTTTCGGTATCACGACCGACCTGACGGTATCATTGCCGGGTCTAGAGCGTGACGATGCGCAGAAACTGGTCGATGCAGCACATCAGATTTGCCCGTATTCCAACGCAACGCGGGGGAATGTGGATGTTGGGTTGACGCTCGCCTGAGGAATTCGCGTAAATACCGGCGTGGCGGTGGGGGTCCTTGCGTGCCGCTGCGCCGGGTGTGGGGCTGTTGCAAACTATTGCCTTCGAAGGAGAGTTAGCGCGGTTGCCGAGTTTTGGCGGTTGGCTCATGCGTCCTTCAGCTACTGCCCGCCCGTCGACTTCGGCCTTGGCCGCGTCGGCAAAAGATAACCCAGGATACGGTTCGTACGGTTTTCGCCACCCGATTGATCGAAAGCAATACGGTAACCCGGTCCGCCCGGACATTTCCTCCGCGACACCGCGTTGACGATCGCCACTACAGGCTTTGCGGAGAGAATGACATGGCCGTTAAATTCGCCGGAACGATGAACGCGATCAACCGCGGACTTGATGCTACCAAGCCCACCAAGGGTGCCGACATGGTTGAGGATTGGGAAGCCGCGCTGGCCGACGTCGATACTGCGGGTGCCAAGGGCATCCTGCGCGACCTCGCCTCGCTGCGCAAGCAACTGGAAAAGGACACGCCCGACGCGGATCGCGTCCATGCGCTGTTGCACCGCCTGGGCACGGCGACGACCAAGATCGCCGACAAGTCCGACAAGTCGCAGGAGAAACTCAAGGCGCTTGGCGAGGCGTTGACCGAAGCCGGTGAGGATTCGCCGGACGAGGAGGAAGACATCGAGGCCGCCGCAAGCCCGAAGCGCGCGCGCAAGAAGGCGTAAGTATAGTGGGCCGGTCCGACGACCGGCCCATCTATCTCGTTTCCCGGTCGTCCACGTCGCGCGATCCCCGGGCTTTCAACCCGCGTGACCTCTTAGCCGGCATCCCCGACCGACTTGGCTCACGTTACTCTTTTGAGCTTGGATACGTGCACCGCGATCAGTTTTACATACGCGGCCGAAGCAACGCCGAGCGAGAAGGCGGGAACGTAGACCATTCCGACGCCAAATAGCGGCGCAGCCGCGTACGCCTTATAGGCTGTCCAGCTGGCGATCATCAGATATAGAAATACTACACAAAATCCCAAGCTGGCGAGAAAAAGGGCGATCTTGGCCGTCCGATCCAGGTCAATAGACTTGCGTTCGTCCACGATATTCGACCTGATCATCACATTGTAATGGACGAATATCGCGATGCCCAAAACTATCCCGATTGCGGCTACTGCTCTGGTATAGTGGAAAACATACAATCCACTGACAGCCCAGCCCGCTAATAAATATACGGGCGGAAGCCACCCCAAGATGGCCTTGCAGATTGCATTTAGCGTCACTGGCGCATCTTCCCGTTCCAAAAACGTCCGTCCTGCAACGCCTGCAGGATTGCTGGCAAATCAGAGCGCTTAGAGTACAGCCAGACCCGCGGGTGACCCGGCGGAATGGTTTCGCAGCGACTGATTGAGAGTTTGCTAACGGGCTGTGTTCGCAGACGCGGCCAGGCTCATCGCCTTGGCGGAACTTGAGAATTCTATCCGTGCCCCCGATCGCGGGTCGCTGTTATGTACTCAGTGGGTCGGCGCGGTGTCTGGGACGGCTGGTGTCACGATTTCCAGCTTGCCCATCTTGACCACGGAGTCCGTGATCCAAACAACGGGAATGCCGACCCACGCATCGTTCAGCGGCTTGCCGTTGCGCCGCGGGGGATGAACCCGGAAGATCCGTGAGGCGGTCAGCGCCGCCTTGCCAAAGCCAAATCCCCCGGCGCTCTCGGCGATGACGCGGCAATCATGCACGCGGGTCGAGAGCAGAACCCGGCAGGCGAGGACCGCCTTTCCGGAAATGCGTTTCTCGACGGCCTGCCGGGGTGCAAACGGCTGCAACGCACTGTCGCCGGGTTTCCATACCCAATCGGCCTTTCGAAGCACGTCGAGCGGGCCTGGGCCGTCGAGTTCACCGCCGGAGACGCCGTTACCAGATCCGGTGCCAGGTCCGATGCCGGCACCATCACCGCGGTTGGCGACGTGCGATGGCCCTCCACCAACGCCATCGGCACCGGCGAGCCGTGCTGGAGCAATCGGCTCGGACGTGGCGAGCGTGATGGTGGGAGGCGATAGTGTACTATCCGGCACATCCGGAATTAAAGGCGCACGTGGTGCCGTTTGCGGCCTGACGTCCGGCATAGGCTCCTGACGCTGCCGTCCATCCGCCGCGTCGACCTCGCGAACACGCTGGGGCTCAGGAGGAACGGGGGGCGGCGCGACCGGACGTTCGGGCAGAGGCAGCAGCGTGACAAGGACGGGAGTGTTCCGCCCGATATCCTCGTGTCGCTCTTCGATCCAAAAAAGGGTGAACCACAGCGCCAGCAGAATGATGATGGCGGTCAGCGTTCCAGCCCCGATGCGTCGCCACCACCGTTCACCGATCTGTTCCAAAACCGGGGTCGGTGAGTAGCAGGATACCAAGGCTTTACCCTTCAAGTGTCTGGCGGACGCCATGATTATCTAAACCGACCGCCAAGTCTACTCTGTCGGGGGCAAATCGGTTGCGATCGTCCGACGGCACCGTCCAAGCACATCGGTGTCGGTGGCACGAAGCCTGCGACCAGAAGATTAGACGCCAGTGGACGCTGTCGGAGGCGTGTTCACGCGGGCATCCGGCGGCGGCTTTCCCATGGTGAGGTTTTGAAAGCGTTCGGATCGCCTTCCCCCCAGTCATCATGGCTGCGTCGATACTATACGCTACGTTCAGCCAGCCGTTGTCTATGCGATTAACTGTGCGCTACCATTGCCAGGCCAATGTGGCGGAATTGTCAGACGTTGCGTTACAGCGATGCAGGAGATGGGTCCGGGTTCGATTTCCCGCCGCGGGCCCCGTCACTGATTTCTGTCGCGCGCTTCGGCCGTTATCGCTTCGATCAGAGACGAGGATAGTGCCATGCGTTTGACCTTCACCCTTGCGGCGGCTTTGCTGGCCAGTTCAACGTTGGCGCAAGCCGAAGCTGGCGAGACGCGTGTGCGGATCGATACCGGTCGATTGCAGGGTCGCGAGTCCGGTGGAGTCGTGGCGTTCAAGGGTATTCCGTTCGCTGCGCCACCGGTCGGTCCGCTCCGCTGGCGAGCCCCCCAGCCCGCGGCCGCCTGGCGCGGCGAGCGCGACGCGAGCCGCTATGCCAATGACTGCATGCAGCAACCTTTCCCAAGCGATGCCGCGCCGCTTGGCACGCCGCCGGCCGAGGATTGCCTCTATGCCAATGTGTGGAAGCCCGCCGGTGCGAAGGCGAAATTGCCGGTGATGGTGTGGATCTATGGTGGCGGCTTCGTGAACGGCGGATCGTCGCCACCGACCTATTCCGGCAGCGAATTGGCCAAGTCCGGCATCATGGTCGTCAGCTTCAATTACCGCCTCGGACGGTTCGGCACGTTCGCGCATCCGCAGTTGACGAAGCAGGATCCCGATCACGGGCTGCTTGGCAATTATGGCTATATGGATCAGCTCGCCGCGCTGAGATGGGTCAAGCGCAACATCGCGGCGTTCGGCGGCGACCCCGCCAACGTGACAATCATCGGCGAAAGCGCAGGCGGCATGTCGGTCCACACTTTGCTGACGTCGCCGATGGCGCGCGGGACATTCCAGAAGGCAGTGGTGCAATCGGGCGGCCCCAGCACCGGGCCTGCCGGGACGATCGCCACGGCGGAGACGATCGGCATCGCGTTCGCGCAGTCGAAGGGGATTGCGGCCGGTGATCCGCAGGCCTTGGCCAAGCTGCGTCGACTGTCGGCGGACCAGGTGACCGATGGCTTGAGCCTGGCGGCGATGTTCACGCCGGGATCGGGGCCGCGGACGTATAGCGGGCCGGTGGTCGATGGCAGGCTCGCGGTCGATCCCGTCGCCGCCTATGCCGCGGGACGGTTCGCCCGGGTGCCGGTGATGATTGGCGCGACCAGTGACGATATCGGTGGGCCGCAAGGCTATATGATCGCCGGCGCGCGCGACACCGCGGCGGTGCTCGCGGCGAAGGGCGTGCCGACCTATCATTACCGGTTCTCGTATGTGGCGACGTCGGTTCGGACCGCTAAAACCGCGGGCGCATCGCATGCGACGGACATCCCATTCTTCTTCGATACCGCAGCGATAAAATATGGTGCGCAGACCAGCGCGACCGACCGGGCGGCGGCGCACACCGCGAGCGCGTATCTCGTGAACTTCGTGAAGACCGGTAACCCGAACGGTACAGGGCTGCCGAAATGGCCGGCGACGAAGGCGGACGCGCCGGCGATGCTCGATCTGGATGCGCAGGGCGGCGCGGCATTGATCGAAGGGGACTGAACCGAAAACCCTCCCCCGGTGGGGGGGAGGGTTTCGGAGGTCAGTCGTTCATCCGAGCGGTCAGAACCGGACGGTGGCGCCTACCGCCAGGTTGCGGCCGAGTGAGTCGTAACGCGCGGGGATGGTGTTGCTGCGCGCGAGGCTGATGTCGTACGAATTCGCCAGGATCGGCGGCGTCTTGTCGAGCAGGTTGTTGGCGACGAACCGAAGCGAGAAGTCCCTCGAGATCGCGAACGTCATCGCCAGATCGAAATAGCTGACCGGCGCGATATGGTAGAAGGTCGTCCGCGCGCGGGCCGCAGTGCCGCCGATCGCCTCGTCACCCGAATTGTCGGCATGCGTCAGCGAACCGACATAGCGCCAGTTGAACGACGTGCTGAAGATCCCGTCGCCCGTCGTGTAGGTCGTCCGCAGACCGTGCGACCATTTCGGCAGCAGCTGGCTGCAACCATTGCCGTAATAGCCTGCGCAGTTGCGCTTGGGCTGAAGCGGTGAATCCTGGCCGCCCGCGAACGTCGTCAGCGATCCGTTGAAGTTCAGATCGAGCTTGCCCGCACCGCCAAGGCCGACCGTGTACTGGCTCTGAAAGTCCCAGCCGCGGGCGATCGAGAAATAGTAGTTGGTCGTGCCTGCGCGGATGAAGCCGCTGGTCGGGTTGCTCGCGGCGGCGGCGTAGAGGATGCCGGTGCCCGGCTGGCGGACGATCCCCGAGCAGAAGAACTGGTCGCCGCCCGAGCGCAGGCAGCCATCGGTGTAATAGCTGTCGTCGTTATAGCCGAGCGAATTGTTGATCTTGATCCGATAGCGATCGACCGAGAAGACCAGCCCCTTGAGGAAGCTCGGCTTCACGACCAGGCCATAGGTCTGCGTGTAGGCGGTCTCGGGATCCGCGGTGAAGCCACCCGAGCGCACCGTGCACTGGTCGTTCGGGCACAGCAGCGTGGCGCTGCCGTACAGTGCGTCCGACAGTCCGGTCGCGGCGCACACCTCGCGCGAGGCGAGCGGCGTGGTGCTGGTGATCGTCCGGCCCGGATTGTTCGGATCCGCCACCTGCCGCGCGACCGGCGCGCAGAAGTCGTTCTGCGATCCACCCTGGCGGCTGTAATCGATGTTCGTCGCCTGGCGGATCTCGAACACCGTCGGTGCGCGCTGCGCCTTGTTGAACGAGGCGCGGAAGGTCAGGTCGCTGATCGGCGCATAGACGCCCTCCAGCTTCCAAGTGTTGAAGACGCTCGGGTTGCTGCTGTATTTCGAGACGCGGAAACCGCCGGTCGCCTGCAACAGATGCGCGAAGCGACGCTCCTGGACCAGCGGCGCCTGAACCTCGATGTTCGATTCCCAGACGTCCTGGCTGAGATTGAAGTCGGTGCCGCCATTCTGCTCGCGGTAGATCGCATCGGCGGACGAAGCATAGCTGTCCTTGCGGTATTCGGCGCCGAGCGCGATCGCTACGCCGTCGTTCGCGAAGGGCGAGGTGACGCCGTATTTGCCGAGATCGCCGGTGACCGACGAGACGACGTCCCATAGCTTGGCGACACCCTTCGACGTGCCGCTGCGGCCGGTGAACAGATACTCGGCAAGTGGTGCGCCGAGCGTTCCGGCGCTGAACGCGTCGAACGGAACGCAGGCGGGATCGACGCCCGATACCTTCGAGGCGCAGGTCGGCGTACCGTTGACGTTGACGACGTTGAGCGAGCGATTGACCCGGTCGTAATCGGCGAAATTGCCGAACGTGATATCCTGCTGATTGCGCGAGAAGACGCCGCCGACGTCATAGGTCCACGCCTTGCCGACGGTGCCGCGTACGCCCGCGGTCGCGCGGATCGCGGTGTTCAGATACGTGTCAGGTGCAAACGGCAGGTCGTTGAAGCGATAACGCACATCGAGCGGAGCCGTCGCGGACGTGCCCGCCTGCGCGCCGCAGATCGTACTGGCCTGCGACGCCGACAGATACGGGTTGTTGCAGTTCACCTGGTACGGCGCATCGCCATAGGCGGTGTAGCTGTAGATGCGCGTCGGGTAGGGATTGATCGACTTGTCGCGGAACCAGATCCCCGAGCCATACAGCTCGATTTCGGGCGTGATCCGTGCGCTGACGAAGCCGCCGGCGGTATACCGCTCGAACTGGCGCTGATAGGAATAGCCGTCATACGGATTGGCGGCGTTACCCGCGCCGGCGCCGTAGGGCACGAACGTCTGCGTGCCGGCGGGATCGTTGACATAGCCGACGCCGCTGTTCGCGCCACTGCGCGGCGAGACATAGCCGCTCGGTGAATAGGTCGACAGCGAGCACGACAGTGGGCCGTCCTTGCCGGTCTGGACGAGCTGGCAGGCGGATGTCGATCGCGCGTCATAGGGAACGTCGTTGGCCTGGCGGTAATTGACGAAGCCCGAGAAACGCAGCGCGCCGTCGAACAGCTTCGACCCCGCGGTCAGCGTGACGTCCGAACGGCCGCCGTCGTTGGCGAGTCCGCGCGGGCTGCCGAATGCGTTCGCGCGCGCCAGCGGCGAGACGATCGTGTCCTTGTTGTCGTGATTGTAGAAGCTGTAATTGCCGTCGAGCTGGATGCCCTCGAAATCCTTCTTGAGGATGAAGTTGACGACGCCCGCGACCGCATCCGAGCCATAGACCGACGATGCGCCGCCGGTCAGCACGTCGACGCGTTCGAGCAGCGAGGGCGGGATGATGCCGACGTCCTGGCCGTTCTGCGTACCGAGCCGCTTGCCGTCGACCAGCACGAGCGTGCGTTCAAAGCCGAGGCTGCGCAGCTTGATCCGCTGGCGGCCGTCCGAGTCCTGATAGGTCTGCTGGCTGTCGGGCGACACCTGCGGCAGGCGATTGAGCACGTCCTCGACGGTGATCGCGGCCTGCGCGCGGATATCCTGCGCGGTGACCGTGGTGATCGGCGCCGCCGACGTCATGTTGGGACGGCGGATCCGCGAACCGGTGACCACGACGGTGTCGTCCGCCACCGCGGCGGTACGGGCGGTCTCTTGCGTGGCGAGCGCGGTATCGGCGTCGGCCTGGACCTTCGCCTCCGCCGGAGTCGTTGCCGCGGCCTGCGCCGGGCTTACCGCATCGGCGGGACTGACCTGCGCCGCGGCCGGCATCGCCGCGAGAAAGATCGACGCTGCGAGAGCGATCCGCGACACGGACTGATCCAATATCATCATGTTCCCCTTCTAACTCCGGCTGCGTCACGACGCGTTCACCGGCCCCGATGACAGGTTTGGTCAAAAGGAAGTTTTCGTCAATGCCTAAACAATACCGATATAGGACATCGAAGAAATAATGTTGCAAAGCAGCATGGCGACTGGTCAGCCGATATGGTCTGCGATAGCATCCCGCGATTGGTGCCCGGGGGACGAACGATGAATACGAGACGGTCATTGCTGGCGGCGCTGGGCGGCCTTGGCGCGATCAATCTCGCCGCACCGTTCGCGCGCGCCGCGTCGCGACCTGGCACGCGCGACCAAGGCGGTTCGCCCCGCATTCGCGGCGGATCGGGTGCGGTCGTCCTCTCGACCTGGGACTTCGGGGCCGCCGCCAACGACGCGGCATTCGCCAAGATGCGCGCCGGCGGATCGTTGCTCGATGCGGTCGAGGCGGGAGCGATGGTGCCCGAGGCGGACCCGAACAACCACAGCGTCGGCTATTCGGGCTATCCCGACCGCGACGGCCACGTCACGCTCGATGCGGTCATCATGGACGATGCCGGCGGCGTCGGCGCGGTCGCCGCGCTCGAGGACACGGTGCACGCGATCTCGGTCGCGCGCCGCGTCATGGAGCGGACGCCGCACACGTTGCTGGTCGGCGAAGGCGCGACGCGGTTCGCGCGCGATCAGGGGTTTCCGCAACAGTCGCTGCTCACGCCAGAGTCCCAAAAAGCATGGCGCGAGTGGCTCAAGACCTCGAAATACCAACCTGAGGCCAATAGCGAGAACCGCAGTACCCGTACGCCCGGCGGCGCGCTCGACCATGACACGATCGGTCTGCTTGCGCGCAGCGCCGACGGACGGATGGCCGGCGCGTGCACCACGTCGGGCATGGCGTTCAAGATGCGCGGCCGGGTTGGCGATTCTCCGCAGGTCGGCTCGGGATTGTACGTCGAGGCGGGCGTCGGCGGCGCGACCTCGACGGGGCTTGGCGAGGAAGTCACGCGCGTGGCGGGATCGGCGCGGGTCGTGGCCTCGATGCGCGCGGGCGCAACGCCGCAGCAGGCGTGCGAAGAGGTCGTCCGTCATATCGCAACGCTGCGCGGCGCGGCGATCCGCGGCGTCCAGGTCGGCTTCCTGGCACTCGATACGAACGGGAATGTCGGGGCTTACTGTCTGCTGCCGGGCTTCACCTACGCGGTGACCGACGCGAGCGGCGCAACATCGGTGCTGAAGGCCCGCTCGCTGTTCAAGGCGTGACGCCTGTTGCTACGCCAGCGCGGACCCGCCCCTCGCCGCATGGATGAGGTCGACAAGCTGCTTGTTGATCGACGAGCCATGAAGATGGAGATGCACCGCGTCATAGCCCTCGCGGCGCAAGCGTTGCCGTAGCGCGTTGACCGACTCGCACTCGCCCGAGCGTGCCAGTTCGAATGCGCGTTCCACCGTGGTCATCTGTCCCGTCATCGTTTCGCCCTACGCCGGATCGCGACCGGCCGCGAGTATTGATTCGCGTGCCGTCGTACTTGGTGAAAAGCGATCAAATTCAGGTAGATGCAGATTAACTCAGCCGATCGAGCATTTTATAGACCGAAATATTATGTTCTTTATATGTTCCTTATTCGGTCGTATCATCGCGCGATGAAACAGGTCCGTCCGGTTCGCGGTGCGACGCGCAATGACGAAAGCCGCCGGTTCAACATGCCGCAGACCGAGGCGGACGGCGACTGGCTCGACATGCGCGAGGGGATCGACGGGATCGCGCCGAAACTGCGCACGACGGTGACAGTCGAGACACCGCGGACGATCATCAGCCGCAATGCCTCGCCCGACGTACCGTTCGACCGCTCGATCAATCCATATCGCGGGTGTGAGCATGGCTGTATCTATTGTTTCGCGCGGCCGAGCCATGCGTTCCACGATTTGTCGCCAGGGCTGGATTTCGAGAGCAAGCTGTTCGCCAAGCCTTCGGCGGCGACGCTGTTGCGCGCCGAACTGTCGAAGCCGGGCTATGTCTGTGCGCCGATGGCATTGGGAACGAATACCGATCCGTACCAGCCGATCGAGACCGACTGGCGGATAACGCGGGGAATCATCGAAGTGCTGGCGGAAACCGACCATCCGCTGACGATCACGACCAAGTCCGACCGCGTGGTGCGCGATCTCGACCTGCTCGCGCCGATGGCGGCGAAGGGGCTGGCTGCGGTGGCGATGTCGATCACCTCGCTCGATCCGAAGATCGCGTCGACCGTCGAACCACGCGCGCCGCATCCCGAGCGACGGCTGGCGGCGGTGCGCAAACTCGCCGATGCGGGCGTGCCGGTCTACGTGTCGATCGCGCCGGTCATCCCGGCAATCACCGACCATGAGATCGAACACCTCGTCGCGCGGGCAGCGGAAGCAGGGGCGAGCCGGGCGTTCTTCATTCCCGTGCGATTGCCGCATGAAGTCGCACCGCTGTTCCGCGCGTGGCTCGACGAACATTTCCCTGATCGCGCGGGGAAGGTGATGGCGACGATCGCGTCGCTGCGTGGCGGCAAGGACAACGACCCGAATTTCTTTACGCGGATGAAGGGGCAAGGGCCGTGGGCGGACCTGCTGGGAACGCGGTTCCGGATCGCGTGCGCGAAGCACGGGCTGAATCAGGAGCGGATCGCGCTCCGCAACGACCTGTTCCGGGCGCCGCGGGGGCCGCAGGGGGAATTGTTTTGACCACCCGGAGATCGGTGCGCGCGGGTGCGGATAGCCGGGTTTTAGCGTGTGCCGTCTGATTTGTTCTCGTCATGCCGCCCTTAGGCTACGCTCGGGCCGGCTTGGGTCGGCATCCAGGTGTCGCGGAGTCGAGAAAATCTGGTTTTGCGGAACGGCGGCACTCGGAATTTGTCGGTACTGTCGCGATCGGACCTGCACGCGATGCCCAACGCGTTCGTTACGCTCCTCCTCCTTGTTCTCCCGCGAAGGCGGGAGCCCAGTCTGGATCCCCGCCTTCGCGGGGAAACATGGGCATCGGTCGGAGAGCCAACCGCTGTAGCACGCGCGCAACGGTGAATGGTCGAATGTCGATCTGTCCCGGCCGAAGCAATAACGCAGCGCGTGCGCCAATCATCCGGTAGACCAGACAGCAGATCAATGGCGGCAAAGTGAGTGCACTGGCGAGGGGGTCGAACTCCGCGCAAGTGGGGTCGCTGAATCCTCGACCGATCGGCTGGTGGCACTGCCGCTCATCCGACCGAAGCTGGACGCGTTATCCTTATGAAGGATCGTCGGGTTGCCAGAGTTCGATCGGGTTGCCTTCCGGATCATGGATGCGGGCGAAGCGGCCGAAGCCGGGCATGTCCCATTCGGGATCGGTGATCACCGTGATCCCGGCCGCGCGGAGTGTCGCAATCAGGCCGTCTAGGTCGTCGACGCGCAAGTTGAGCATCCAGGGGCGATCCTGGGGGAAATAGTCGGCGTCGACCGCGAACGGCGCAAACACGCTGGGTCCGGCCTGCGTCTCCCATGATCCATAGGGTATCGAACCCACGCCGAGATGCTCGACATACCAAGCTCGTATCGCCTCCGGGTCCTTCGCCCGGAAGAAGAAGCCGCCGATCCCCGTCACGCCCATGCCTGCCCCCTAAGGTCGCACCGTCCAAAGACGATGCGACGATACCAGACAGGGAACCGCGACGCAGCCGACAGACCGGTCCGTTTTGGGTGCTCCGTGGCACGGGGTATCCGGGCCGTTTGGCACCCCGCCCCCGACTTCGAGCAAGCCCTCGACGTGACGCCGACCGCAGCCGATCGGCGCGCTTAGTAAGCGCGGCCGATCAGGATGCGCTCCACCGCGGGTTCGCCGGTGAAGATGCACGCGCCGTCGTCGCAGCCGGTCTGCCCCATCGGCGCGTTGCGGATGGTGAGCTTGAGCGCCTTCAACCGCTCGACCACCTTGTCGAGCGCAGGCCCGGTCGGCTTCGACCAGCGAACATCGACCCAGCCAGGGTTCTTCACACCGTCGGCGAGATGCGCTTCGACCGCGGCGAAGTCGTCGGCGGGGACGATGTTGCCCTTCACGCGATTCATCGATTCGACGTGGAGCGTAGCTTGAACGTCGTGCAGCATGCCCGAGACTTCGCTCACGAACTCGGTCCGCGCGACGGCGTTGCTGTCGAGCTTGCCGTCCTCGCGGTACAGGCGGTCGCGGCGGATGACGGTGACGTTACCGCCCGCGACGTCGCGGCCGCCAACCTCGATCACGATCGGAGCGCCCTTCTTGACCCAGCCCCAGCGCTTGGTCGCGGCCTTGGCAGGCTTGAGGTCGAGCAGCGCGCGAACCGGTTCGCCGAGCGCGGACTGCTTGGCGAGCTCAGCCTGGAGCGACTTGCAGTAGTCGACGATCGCCGCGTCCTCAGGGACGTCGCGCAGCATCGGCACGATCACGACCTGCCACGGTGCGATCATCGGCGGCACACGCAGGCCGTCGTCGTCGCCGTGGACCATGATGACCGCGCCGATCATCCGCGTCGACACGCCCCAGCTGGTCGTGTTGCACAGCTCGAACTCGCCGCCGGCATTCTGGAAGCGGATGTTCTGCGCCGAGGCGAAGTTGGTGCCGAGGAAATGCGAGGTACCGGCTTGCAGCGCCTTGCCGTCCTGCATCATCGCCTCGATCGAATAGGTCGCGACCGCGCCGGGGAAGCGCTCGTTCTCGGGCTTTTCGCCGGCAATCACGTGGACGCCGAGGCACTCCTCCGCGAAGTCACGATAGACTTCGAGCATCTTCAGCGTCTCGTCGCGCGCTTCTTCGGCGGTGGCGTGGGCGGTGTGGCCCTCCTGCCAGAGGAACTCGCTGGTGCGCAGGAACATGCGCGTGCGCATCTCCCAGCGGACGACGTTGGCCCATTGGTTGATCAACACGGGCAGGTCGCGCCACGACTGGACCCAGCGCGCGAACGCGGCGCCGATGACCATTTCAGAGGTCGGGCGGACGACCAGCGGCTCCTCGAGCTTGGCGTCGGGATCGGGGATCAGGCGACCATAGCCGTCGGCCTTGAGGCGATGGTGCGTGACCACGGCCATTTCCTTGGCGAAGCCGTCGACGTGCTCGGCTTCCTTCTCGAAGTACGAGAGCGGGATGAAGAGCGGGAAATAGCAGTTCTCGTGGCCGGTCGCCTTGATCCGGTCGTCGAGCAGGCGCTGGATACGCTCCCAGATGCCGTAGCCCCAGGGGCGGATGACCATGCAGCCGCGGACGCCGGATTCCTCGGCGAGATCGGCCTCGGAGATGACGGCCTGGTACCAGGCGGAGAAATCCGCCTCGCGGGTGACGGGGAGTGCGCGCTTTATCATGCGGTGCGGATAGCGGGTGCGCGGGGGTTCGTCACGTGTGAGTTGCGACGCTAGATTCCGTCGTCGGTCCGGTTGCGTGACCTTCACTCCCTCCCCACCGTCATCCCGGCGAAAGCTGGGATCTCTCCGAGGAATGTCGCTCCCAAGCCGCGAAAGATCCCAGCTTTCGCTGGGATGACGGGTGGGGCTCGTGAATGGGTGGGGCTAGCGAACCCGGGCGGTTTCCAGCATCCGCTTGGCACGGAGGTACATCTCGACGCGCTGGGTAGTGAACAGGCCGAGCGCGAGTGCGACCAGCATGTCGGTGATCGCGAAGGCGTTGAGGTGCAGCGCGTGGCCGTCGCCGATGATGGCGCGGGCACCGGTGCGGACGGCGACGATCGCCATCAGGAAGAAGACAGCGGCGGGCGAGGAGGTCGTGTTGAGCGCGTGGCTGTCGGGGTCGATCGTGATCCGCATGAGCTTGCCGCGCTGCCAGCCGAGTGCGGCGCCCATCACGAGCGCGAGCACACAGAACAGCCAGGCGACACCCTGCGGCGGATACATTACGAACATGTAGAGCGCGACGGCAGCATAGAGTGCAGGGAAAACCCAGAGGCGTTCGAGCTTGAGCGGCTTGACCACGCTCATGCGGCGCCAGCGGACCGCGAAGACGGTGCCGATAATGACCGCCGTGATCGCGTAGCTGATCCAGCCTTGTGCTTCGTGCGCCTGCATTGATAGCCCGCCCTGCCCGGTGATCCCGGGCCAGACGGGGAGCGTATCGTTACTCGGCGGCTTGCGCCAGCGGGGCCGGGTCCTTCCAGACCAGCACCGGTTTGCGCGCCGCAAGCGTCTCGTCGAGGCGGGCGCGGGGGGCGAAGTGCGGCGCGGTCTTGAGGCTGGGGTCGCCGGCTTTGGCGCGTTCGGCGACCGAGCGGAGTGCGGCGATGAACTGGTCGAGCGCCGCCTTCGATTCGGTCTCGGTCGGCTCGACCAGCATCGCGCCGTGGACGACGAGCGGGAAATACATCGTCATCGGGTGGAAGCCCTCGTCGATCAGGCCCTTGGCGATGTCGATCGTCGAGAAGCCGGCGGCGAGGCCGGAATCCGAAAACAACGCCTCGTGCATGCACGGACCCGAGGGGCCGAACGGTGCGTCGAGCGTGTCGTCGAGGCTGCGCAGGATGTAGTTCGCGTTGAGCACCGCGTCCTCCGACACCTGGCGCAGGCCGTCGGCGCCGTGGCTGAGGATGTAGGTCAGCGCGCGCGTGAACATGCCCATCTGGCCGTGGAACGCGACCATGCGGCCGAAGCTGCCGGCGTGGTGTTCGCCTGCGGTTTCCTCCTCGACGAGTACGAACTGGCCGTCCTGGTTCTCGACGAACGGGAGCGGTGCGTAGGGAGTCAAAGCCTCCGAGAACACCACCGGGCCCGAGCCTGGGCCGCCGCCGCCGTGGGGCGTCGAGAAGGTCTTGTGCAGGTTGATGTGCATCGCGTCGATGCCGAGATCGCCCGGGCGCACGCGCCCGACGATGGCGTTGAAGTTCGCGCCGTCGCAATAGACGAAGCCGCCCGCCGCGTGCACCGCGTCGGAGATCTCGCGCATGTCGCGCTCGAACAGGCCGCAGGTGTTGGGGTTGGTGATCATCACGCCGGCGACGTCGGGGCCGAGCCGGGCCTTCAGCGCGGCGGTGTCGACGCGGCCTTCGGCGGTGGCGGGGATGTCCTCGACGCTATAGCCGGCGAAGGCTGCGGTGGCGGGGTTGGTGCCGTGTGCGCTCTCGGGGACGAGGATGATCTTCCGCGCGCCTTCACCCTTGGCTTCGAGTGCGGCGCGGATCGCGAGGATGCCGCAGAGTTCGCCGTGCGCGCCGGCCTTGGGGCTCATCGCGACCGAGGTCATCCCGGTAAGCGTGACGAGCCAGTGCGCGAGCTGATGGATGACTTCCAATGCGCCCTGCACCGTGTCGACCGGCTGGAGCGGGTGGACGTCGGAGAAACCGGGGAGGCGCGCCATTTTCTCGTTGAGGCGCGGGTTGTGCTTCATCGTGCAAGAGCCGAGCGGGAAGAAGCCGAGGTCGATGCCGTAGTTCTGGCGCGAAAGGCGGGTGTAGTGGCGGACGGTTTCGGGTTCGGAGAGACCGGGGAGGCCGATCGGTGCGGCGCGGAGCAACCCGCCCAGCTTGTTTTCCTGCGAACGCAGGAATCCAGGGTTACGAGCGGCGTCCTTGGAACCCTGGGCTCCTGCGTTCGCAGGAGAACCGAAGGTGTCGAAATCTACGCCGGTGGTGTGCGCGTCGCCGATCTCGAAGATCAGCGCCTCTTCCAGCATCAGCGCCTTGTTGCCGGTTACCGATGCGGGGACGTTACCCGTGTTCGCCTCGGGCGAGGTCGGGCGCCAGCCGCTCTGGTTGATGCTCATGCCAGTATCTCCTGGAGTGCGGACGCAAGCGTTTCGACGTCCTCCGCGGTGGTCGTTTCCGTCACCGCGACCACGAGGCCGTTCGCGAGGGCGTCCTGGCCGGGGTAAAGACGCCCGAGCGATACGCCGGCAAGAATGCCGCGATCGGCGAGCGTGCGGACGACGGGGCGGGCTTCGACGGGCAACTTCAGCGTGAACTCGTTGAAGAAGCTGTCGTTGACGAGTTCGACGCCGGGGATCTGCGACAAGCGCTCGGCGGCGGACACCGCGCCTGCGTGGTTCACCTCGGCCAACTGGCGCAGGCCGGCTTCACCGAGCAGCGTCATGTGGATCGAGAAGGCCAGCGCGCAGAGGCCGGAGTTGGTGCAGATGTTCGACGTCGCCTTTTCGCGGCGGATGTGCTGCTCGCGGGTCGACAGCGTGAGGACGAAACCGCGGCGGCCGTCCGCGTCAACGGTCTCGCCGCAAAGGCGACCGGGCATCTGGCGGACGTATTTGTCCTTGCAGCCGAACAGGCCAACGTAAGGACCGCCGAACTGGAGACCGACGCCGAGCGACTGGCCTTCGCCGACGACGATGTCCGCGTCCATCTCGCCAGGCGAGGTGATCGCGCCGAGCGCGACCGGCTCGGTGACGACCGCGATCAGCAGCGCCTTCTTCGCGTGGCACGCATCCGCGAGCGGGCGCAGGTCGGCGATGCGGCCGAGGATGTCGGGGTACTGGACGACCACGCACGACGTATCGTCGTCGATTTTCGCGATCAGCTGGTCGAGGTCCATGTCGGCGACCAGTTCGGGTGCGGTCGTGTCGAGCACGTCGCCGGTGAACTTGGCCATCGTGTTCGCGACCGAGACGTAATGCGGGTGGAGGCCCGACGACAGGATCGCCCTGCCCCGCTTGGTGATGCGACGCGCCATCACGATCGCTTCCCAGCACGCGGTCGAGCCGTCGTACATCGAGGCGTTGGCGACGTCGGTGCCGAGCAGCCGCGCGACCTGAGTCTGGAACTCGAACAGCATCTGCAGCGTGCCCTGCGCGATTTCCGGCTGGTACGGCGTGTAGGCGGTGAGGAACTCGCCGCGCTGGATCAGGTGATCGACCGAGGCGGGGACGTGATGCTTGTACGCGCCGCAGCCGAGGAAGAACGGTGCTTCGCCGGCGGTGAGGTTCTTCTTGGCGAGCGCCGACATGTGGCGTTCGACCGCCATTTCGGAGGCGTGCATCGGCAGGTCGCGGACCGGGCCGTCGAGGCGCGCGGCTTGCGGCACGTCGACGAAGAGGTCGTCGATGGTCGCGGCACCGATGACGGCGAGCATTTCCGCGCGGTCGGGCTGGGTCAGGGGAAGGTAGCGCATCGGCATCAACTCCCCCCTCCCGCATGCGGGAGGGGTCGGGGGTGGGCGCCCGGCATCAAACGGGCGGAACGCTGGAGGAGAGCGCGCGCCCACCCCCTGCCCCCTCCCGCTAGCGGGAGGGGGGTAGCAGTTAGATCAGAGCCCTTCGACGAAGGCTGCGTAGGCGGCTTCGTCCATCAGGCTGTCGAGTTCGCTCGGGTCGCTGAGCGTCAGCTTGAAGAACCAGCCCGCCGCTTCGGCATCCGAGTTCACCAGGCTGGAATCGTCGGTCAAAGCGGCGTTGCCCTCGGTGACGGTGCCCGAGACCGGCGAATACACGTCTGACGCGGCCTTGACCGACTCGACGACCGCGGCTTCGTCACCCTTGCTCAGCGTCTTGCCGGCTTCCGGGACGTCGACGAACACGACATCGCCGAGTTGGCTCTGCGCGTATTCCGAGATGCCTACGGTGCCGACATCACCGTCGACGTCGACCCATTCATGATCCTGCGTGAAGTAACGGCTCATATCACTTGGCTCCTGCGCGGACGTAGCGGTGGGGAATGAAGGGCATCGCGGTGACGGTGGCGGTGTGGACCTTGCCGCGTTGTGCGATCTCGATGCGGGTGCCGGGGGCGGCGAGCGCAAGCGGCACATAGGCCATCGCGATCGGCTTCCCGAGGGTGGGTGCGAAACCGCCGCTGGTGAGGCGGCCGATCGTCGCACCGGTTTCGTCGATCACCTCGGCACCCTCGCGCGCGGGCTGGCGGCCCTCGACGATCAGGCCGACGCGCTTGGTGGCGGGGCCGTGCTCGCGCTGGGTCAGGATGCGTTCGGCACCGGGGAAGTCGGCGGCTTCGCGGCGGCGCTTCGACAGCGCGAAACCGAGGTCGGCCATGACCGGCGTGATCTCGGGATCGAGGTCGTGGCCGTAGAGCGGCAGGCCGGCTTCGAGACGCAGCGAGTCGCGCGCGCCGAGGCCGATCGGCTTGATCTCTGGAAGCGCAAGCAGCGCGTCGGCGAACGCAACGGCGTGCTCGGCGGGGAGCGAGATCTCGACGCCGTCCTCGCCGGTGTAGCCCGAGCGGCTGATCCACAGCGGGACGTCGTTCCAGTGGAACGCACCCGCGGTCATGAACACGAGGCCGTCGACGCCGGGGATGATCCGCGCGATTGCCTCGACCGCCTTGGGACCCTGCACTGCGAGCAGCGCCTGGTCTTCGAGGATGTTGATCGTGACGTCGTCGGGGAGATGCTCGATCAGGTAGCTGATGTCGTCGTACTTGGTGGCGCCGTTGACGACGACGTAGAAGCTGCCGCTCGCGGTCGGCGACGGGTGGAGCGGGTCGTACGCCTCGGGCTCGACGTCCTGCGCGGAGAAGGGCGACGGCTGGTCGTCGGGGAGGCGCGTGGCCATCAGGTCGTCGAGGATGCCGCCGTCCTGCGCCAGCAGCAGCGAATAGCGCATCTTGCCCTCGCCGAGCCCTGCGATATCGCCCGGCAGGACGGTTTCGAGCGCGTGCGCGACGCCTTCGCCGGAGAAGACGAGCTGGCCCATGTGGCTGACGTCGAACAGGCCCGCCGAGTCGCGCGTCCAGGCGTGCTCGGCCATGATGCCTTCATACTGGATCGGCATCTCGTAGCCGGCGAACTCTACCATCCGCGCGCCCTGCGCCCGGTGCCATGCGTCGAGCGGCAATGGCAGGATCTCGGGCTCGACGTAATCGTCGGCCTGGTCGATGATGCTGGCGTAATCGCGCAGTTCTGGGTCGCTCATGGTCGTCTCCGTCGAAGGGGCGCGCGGCACCAATGGGTGCAACGATCCAAACCCCCTCTGTCACGGGACCTGAGAGCTTTCGCGCCGGAGTTGTCCAGCGCTTACCCCTTCGGTGGCCCTCGACTCACGTCAGGACGCTTTCCAGAGTGTCGATCAGCCCCGCGCGGTCTCTGGTGCCTGAGAGATTCCGGGGTGGTTGCTCCTTCGGCGGTTCCATCAGCCCTGAAAGGACCGGAAACGCTCTCCCGCGCGGTGCCATGCCGGTTGCCCGACATCGACGCCGCGAGTTGTGACGCGGCGCACAATCTTAGTCAATCGGGGGTTTGGGGGTGGGGGAAGATTTAGCGCGCGTCGGCCATCGTTCCGTTGCCTCGGAACTAGCTCGGCATGACGGCGGGGCGGGCGTTTTGAGCCTCACTCCCCTCTCCCTTCCCACCGCAAGGGCGGCGGGCCCCTTCCCTCTCCCCGGCGGGGAGAGGGACAATGGCTTAGCGGGTGGCGTTGTATTTGAGCTGGTCGTCGGTGAGCTGGAAGCCGACCAGTGCCTCGAAGCTGGCGCGTAGGACGGCCTGGCGGACTTCCGGGGTGCTCAGCGGATCGACCGCGGCGTCCTGATCGCCGGCCTTGCGCTTGCGGGTCAGCTTTTCGCGGACGTCGTCGGGTAGCGTTGCCGCAGACCGCGCGACCGTTGCGGACGCGGTTGCGGATGCCGAGGCGAGTGCTTGGCCCGCATCAAAATGCAGCGCGACGCGGCCGATGCGCTTGGCGACGACGGCGGTGCCGCCGCGGACTACCGTGATGAAGTATGGCAACGTCACGTCGCGCGCACCCTCCGTGCGGTTGCGACGGGCGCGGATGTCGAAGGTGACGCTGGTAACGACCTGGTCGGTCGCGTCGGCACAGGTCGAGCGGACGTTGGTCATCAGCGCGGCGACGTCGATCGCCGACTGGTCGCGGCTGGTGACCGGATCGAACAGCGTGATGTCACCGGTTGCTGCCGGGATCGCCACGGGCGGGCAGACCGAACGGACCGCGGAAATGCCGCCGGTCGCATCGACTTCGCCCTTGCCGGCGCACCCGGTCAGGAGGATCGCACATGCCGAAACGGCTAGGATAGGGGCTTTCACGGCGACGCTTACCTTCTCGAACGAGCGAAAGGGCCACCGCATGTCGCAAGCGGCCCCTGTCGCGGCGCACCATAGGAACCGGCTATCGTCCAGGCAAGCAATCGCGTAGAGGCTGACGCATCATGAGCCCAATCGACAAGCCGCCGCTCGAACTGTTGATCGCAGCGCCCCGAGGTTTTTGCGCCGGCGTCGACCGCGCCATCCGGATCGTCGAACTGGCGATCGAGAAGCATGGTGCTCCGGTCTATGTCCGCCACGAGATCGTCCACAACAAGTTCGTCGTCGACACGCTTAAGGCGCAGGGCGCGATCTTCGTCGAGGAGCTCGACGAGGTGCCCGATGGTGCGCCGGTCGTGTTCTCCGCGCACGGCGTGCCGAAATCGGTGCCGCTCGACGCGCAGAATCGCGGGCTCGAATATCTCGATGCGACCTGCCCGCTGGTGTCGAAGGTGCACCGCCAGGCCGAGCGTCTGGTCGCGCAGGGCCGGCATATCGTGTTCATCGGCCATGCCGGGCATCCCGAGGTGATCGGCACGTTCGGACAGGTGCCCGCGGGCGCGATGTCGCTGATCGAGACGGTCGAGGACGCCGAGGTGTTCGCACCCGCCGATCCGTCGAACCTCGCCTTCCTGACGCAGACGACGTTGTCGGTGGACGATACTGCTGCGGTGGTGGCGACGTTGCAGCGCCGCTTCCCGCAGATGTTGCCGCCCCGCGGCGAGGACATCTGCTACGCGACGTCGAACCGCCAGACCGCGGTGAAGGCGATCGCGCACAGCGTCGATGCGGTACTGGTGATCGGTGCGCCCAATTCGTCAAACTCGGTGCGACTGGTCGAGGTCGCCGAGCGCGAGGGTACGCCGGCGATGCTGATTCAGCGGGCGAGCGAACTGGACTGGGACTTCCTGGCCGGCGTCGGTACGCTGGGGATTACCGCGGGCGCCTCCGCACCTGAATTGCTGGTGCGCGAACTCGTCGATCGGTTGTCGGAGCGCTACACGGTGTCCGAGCGCGAGGTCGAGACCAACCGCGAGACGATCGCGTTCAAGCTGCCCCGTGGGCTGGAGGCGGCCGCCTAGCATGGCGGTCTACACGCAGGTGTCCGCGGAGGCGCTGGGCGCGTTCCTCGCCAAGTTCGATCACGGCGAACTGGTCTCGGCCAAGGGCATCGCCGAGGGGGTCGAAAACAGCAACTACCTGGTCGATACGACGACCGGGCGGTTCATCCTGACGCTGTACGAAAAGCGCGTGTCGGCGGACGACCTGCCGTTCTTCATGGCGATGCTCGACCATCTCGCGGTCGACGGCAACCCGGTGCCGCGCGCGCTGCCCGATTGCAGCGGTGCGCTGATCCACGAGCTTTGCGGGCGGCCGGCGTGCCTGATCGAGTTCCTGACCGGGGTGTCGGTGTCGCATCCGACCGAGGCGCAGGCATATGCGGCGGGCGCCGCGATGGGCGCGATGCACGTCAGCCTCGCCGGGTTCGATGGCGTGCGGCCGAACACGCTGGGGCCCGACGGGTGGCGTGCCTTGCTGGCGAAATGCGGCCGCGATCTGGATGCGATCGAGCCCGGGCTGTTCGATACAATTAGCACGGCAGCGGATGCGGTCGTCGCGGCTTGGCCCGCCGACTTGCCGCGCAGCGTGATCCATGCCGATCTGTTTCCCGACAACGTGCTGATGCTGGGCGACCGGGTGACGGGGCTGATCGACTTTTATTTCGCCTGCACCGATATCCGCGCCTACGATCTCGCGATCCTGCACAGCGCCTGGGCGTTCGATGCGCAGGGCGAAGGCTATGATGCGGGGGTCGGCAAGGCGCTGGTCGCGGGGTATGTCAGTCGGCATCCGCTAACCGATGCCGAACGCGCCGCGCTGCCGGTGCTGGCGCAGGGGGCGTGCCTTCGCTTCCTGGCGACGCGCGCGTGGGATTGGCTCAACACGCCGGCGGATGCGCTGGTGACGCGCAAGGATCCGCTGGCGTACTGGCGGCGGTTCGAGGCGTATCGCAAGGACGATCTGTTTGCATGACTGACGACACCGACGTTTCCATCACCAAGGTCGAGATCTTCACCGACGGCGCCTGCAAGGGCAATCCGGGGCCCGGCGGCTGGGGCGCGGTGATCCGGATGGGCGCGCACGAGAAGGAATTGTCGGGCGGCGAGACGCCGACGACCAACAACCGGATGGAGATGACCGCGGCGATCGAGGCGCTCAACGCGCTGACTCGGCCGTGTGCGGTGACGCTCTACACCGACAGCAAATACGTGATGGACGGCCTGACAAAGTGGGTGAAGGGCTGGCAACGCAACGGCTGGAAGACCGCCGACAAGAAGCCGGTGAAGAACGCGGAACTGTGGCATGCGCTGCTCGCTGCGGTGGCCCGGCACAAGATCGAATGGCAGTGGGTCAAGGGTCACGCCGGCCACCCGGAGAACGAGCGCGCGGACAAGCTGGCGAGCGACGCGGCGGTGGCCGCCGGGCGGCGCTAGGCTGGGCGACGCTGAGACTGGGCGACGCTGAGACTGGGCGTCTGTTACCCCACCCCGGCGAAGGCCGGGGCCCAACTGGGAAACGACTCTGATCAAGGACGGCGTGTCGTTACGCCGACCTTTCCAATTGGGCCCCGGCCTTCGCCGGGGTGGTTATTGTACACCTGTCGGCGGCGTTGCGCCGGTGTGACCGGACTATCAGAACCGCCGCCATCCGGCTGCCAACCGCATCACGCGCCGATCATGTCGCCGAACTGCGTGTCCGTGCGGACCGCGTCCTGCCAGGACGGGTCTCGGTTCATCGTCAGGTTGATGATGACGATGCCGGCGTGCGGCGGCCGGGCCGGGCGCGGCAGGCGGATCACGCGGCGGCCCGAGCGGTAGGCGGCCAACGTCGTATCCTTCGCGCGGCGCGCCGCGTCGGTGGCGTGCCAGCCGACCACCGCAAGCGCGACCTGCGCGGCGTCGCTGACGGCGGTCGCGGATTGCTGGCCGCGCTCGCGTATCCGGCGCAACGACTGGCGTATCCATGACGGCTGATCGAAGGCCGACACGTCCGCCGAGCGCCACGCCACGCGCAACCCCTCGGGCACACCGGTCCAGCTATCGCCCGCCGAACCGACCACCGACGGCGCGGAGCGGATCAGATCGTGCCGGCAGCGCTGGCAACGACTGAACAGAAACCCCTGATTTTCCAGCACCAGCGGCGCGGCGACGTGCCCCGAGGCGTGACAGAGCAGGTTCATGATGGTCCTCCTTGATGATCGACGTGTTGAGATGCAGCGCGGCGAGGACGATCAGATCCCCCGGCCCCTGTTCGAGTACCTGATCGAGATTCCAGACTTCGAAATGACGGCCCATGCCGACCAGCAACGCGCGCTGTTGCACCCGCGGCGGGCTCGCATCCACGATGCGATGCGGAGCCGGCCCTTGCCGTCCATCTGCGCGGGCGCGACGAAGCCGAGCCGCCGCCGGAGCACCGTATCGCGCGCACCCCCCTCCCAGTTTCGCGCAACGTCGCCATGATGATCGTCGACGCTCGCGCGATCATAGACCAGCAGGCAAGGATCTTCGGCATGAAGACCGACGAACAGATCGTCCCGTACGCCCCTGGACTGGATCGTAACGCAGAATTGATCGGGAAGAACCAGATCGCCACGTGCGCTTATCGTAGATACCGCGCTTCCAACGAAGATATTGTCCATCCGCAACTACACCACTGCCAAGTGACCGAACCGACGAAGCACATCTGTTTAATATCACATCGTGACATCATCGGATGCTTGTTCGTCCCGGCACTCATGGCGCGTTAACCATAGCGGGGAATTAACATTTTTTTAGTTTTACTCAAGAAACCGATTCTGTTGGTTTTCGCCCGAAAATTTCGGAATTTTATTCAATAGATTCCCGTTTTTGCTTATCACAATGGTAAGCGAATTTTTTCTCGGCGGATCGTCTTCAGGCCGGGAAAATCAGTTTGCGCGGTCGCGACTCGCGATTTCGAGGTCAACTTCGCGAAGCGTCGCGCCTGTCAGGCGAACCGATGGGGCGAGTAGCGCTGCGTATCGAGGGTCGCGATCGCGGCGGCGGGGGCCGTGCCTAGCAACAGGCTGGCAGAGAGCAAGGCGGCGGCAGGTGCCGTCTGGATCCCGAAGCCGCCCTGCCCCGCGCACCAGAAAAAGCCGGGAACATCGCGGTCGAAGCCGTAGACCGGCACGCGATCGGGCGCAAACGTCCGCAGCCCGGCCCAGCGTCGCTCGACCGCAGCGACCCGCCAGTCGACGACGCGCTCGAACCGATCGATCGCAATCGCGACATCGATCTCTTCCGGCGCGGCATCGCAAGGATCGGTCGGGGTTTCATCGTGCGGGCTGAGCCATAACCGCCCACCCGATTCGGGCTTGAAGTAGAACCCCCCGGCGATGTCCGCGACATGCGGCATGGTATCCGGCGCACCGGGATCGGTCCGCAACTGCGCCATCGTCCGACGATACGCCTGTAGACCCAATGGCCTCGCCCCCGCGCCGATCGCGACGCGGTCGGCCCACGCCCCGGCAGCGTTCACCAGGATCCGTGCACGCGCGGTTCCCGCGGTTGTGACGATCGTCCAGATACTGTCGGCGCGGCGTGCCTCGACGAAGGCAGCGTCGGTAACGAATTGCGCGCCGGCACGCCGGCCGGTCGCGATGCTGTCCGCATGCAACGCCGCGACATCGATATAGGCGCAACTCGCTTCCTGCACGCCGAACACCCAGTCGGCTCGCAGGCCAGGGACGAACGCAGCGGGCTCGACCGGATCCAGGACCACCGCGCTATCCGCGAACGCCGCAAGGAAGGCATCGATCGCCGCCTCGTCCCCCGCGCGACCAATATGCACCGATCCGAGCGGTGCGACATGACCGCCGGCGTGGAGAAGCGGCCCCGAGGCGGTGGTCAGCGGCTGGATATTCGGACCGCCATAGGTCTCCGACCAGAACGCCGCGGATCGTCCGGTGGCATGATAGCCGGGCACCGCCTCCGCCTCGAGAACGAGGACGCGCGCGTCCGATCCGAGGGCGGCGGCGAGGCTGGCGCCGGCCATGCCCGCACCGACGATCGCCACGTCGTAAACCGGTCCGAACACGGGCGTCGCGAACGCGGCCATTACGGACGGGGCGGCACGACGGCATCGAGGAACGAATCGATGGCGCCCAAGGCCCGGTCACGCACGCCGTCCGCCTCGCGGAGGATCTCATGCGCCGATTCGCGGCCGAACCGGACGATCTGCGCATCGGGCAACCGCGCGCCGAGCCGCAAGGCCGCATGGGGATCGACCAGCTTGTCGGCTTCCGCGACAAGTATCAGCACCGGCGTCTCCATCGTCTCGATCCGCGGATCGACCGCAAGCGCAGCGGCGGCGGCAAAGCCTTGCGCCAACCACGACCAGCTCGGCGGGCCAAGGCACAGCGCGGGCTTTTCCGCCTGCCACCAGCGCTCGTCATCATAACGTGACGCGTCATGCGTCAGCAGAGATTGCCGCGACGCGATCGAGCCGGGCCGCTCGTTGCTGCGCCAAGCACCCCGCGCGGGATTGCCGCGCGACGCCATCCACCGAGCGACACGACCGGCGATCCCGGCGCCGACCGGTGACTTCAGCCCGATCATCGGCGCCACCAGAATCGCGGCATCAGGCTGGATCGACCGTGCCGCGAGCGCGCGCACGACCATCATGCCACCCATCGAATGTCCCACGATTACGTGAGGTTGGCTCGCTACCCCCCGCTCCGCCACCCAGTCCGACCAGAACGCCGCCAGGTCGCGGTCATAGATCGTGTAATCGTCGACGTGGCCGACATGGGGGTCCCCGGAAAGCCGTCCCGAGCCCCCCTGCCCGCGCCAGTCGAACGCGGTGACCGACCACCCGTGTGCATGGAGATGCGCAAACGTCTCCAGGTATTTTTCGAAGATATCACCGCGCCCGGTCTGGAACAGCACCGCGCCCCGCGGCGGCCGCGATACTGCGTCGGCAGGCCAGTCGAAGCGGCGCAGTGCCCAGCCGTCGGGGGCAGTCCAATACCCGATTCGCGCACCGGCCGGAATCGCACGCCGAACCGCCTCGGCGCCACCACGCTCCGCTACGTGCGTGTAGCCGAACGAAGAATCGGTCGGGACGGTTACTTTTTCGAAAGCCATCTTCGTTAGGGTCTAGCCGATGGGGTGGAACATTGCTCTTCCAATTTTGATTTTCGCGCTTGGCGGCCTGCTGGTGTCCGCCGGCATCGAAGACGCGCGAACGCGGGAAATCGCCAACTGGAAAAATGCCGCGGTCGCGTTGCTCGCGCCGGTCTGGTGGTACGCCAACGGGCTCGAAATCTGGCCCGACGTCGTATTGCAGCTGGGCGTCGCACTCGCGGTGTTCGCCGCGTTCCTGGTCGCGTTCCATTTCGGCCTGATGGGCGGCGGCGACGTCAAGCTTATCGTCGCGCTGGCCTTGTGGTTGCCGTTTCCCGCGTTCCTCTCGATGCTGATGGTCATGTCGATCGCAGGCGGCGTCGTCACCCTCGTCATGATGGCCGAGCGCCTTATCAAGAAGACATCGGCGGCGATCGAAGTCCCGTACGGCGTGGCTATAGCATTCGCAGGGCTGCTCGCGCTGCGCGAACCACTCCTTAATCAGTTTCAGTCATGATTAACGCCGAAGCAGAATTCCGGCGCCTGAAAGGCACGAACTAGTCATGGACAGTCGTAAAATCATATTGCTGGCTGGCGCGCTGATTGTCGCGGCCATCACAGCATTCTTTGCCAGAACGCTGATCGCCGGAAGCTCGGCGCCGCAAGCCGGGGCGGTCGCCATGACCGCCCCGGTGGTCGACGGCCCCGAGGTGCTCGTCGCGACCCGATCGCTGCCGGTCGGCACGATCCTCGACGCGACCGCGCTGAAATTCCAGCCCTGGCCGAAGGAGCTGGTCGACAACGCCTATTATCTCCGGGACAAGACCAATCTCCAGTCGTTGCAGGGCACGGTGGTGCGCAGCATCATCACCGCCGGGCAACCGGTGACGCAAGGGTCGCTGGTGAAGCCCGGTGATCGCGGTTTCCTGGCAGCCGCACTCGGACCTGGCATGCGCGCGGTCACCGTGCCCGTCTCGGCGCAGGCCGCGGTCGCAGGCTTCGTGTTTCCAGGCGATCGGATCGATCTGGTCCTGACGCAGACGGTCGCAGGCGGCGGCGAAGGCCAGCCGCTCAAGGTGTCCGAGACGATCATGCGCAACATCCGCGTGCTCGCGACCGACCAGCGCACCGACAATCTCGTCGGCGAAGACGGCAAGACGCAGGTCCGCACGTTTTCAAACGTGACGATCGAGGCGACGCCCAAGATGGCCGAGCAGGTGGCGGTGGCGCAGACGCTCGGCTCGCTCTCGCTGTCGCTCCGCTCGATCGCCGACAATTCGGCCGAACTCGAGGAGGCGATCGCCTCTGGGGCCGTGAAGGTGCCGCAGGGCAATGATCCGAAGGCCGAAAAGGCCATGATGGTACGGCTCGCGAGCCAGCCGTCGGCCGGCGCATCGAGCTATCAGACCGGTGCTGACGTTTCGCGCTACCAGCGCAGCACGGTGCCCGGCAAAGCAATCGAAGGCGGCGGTGCGCCGATGCAGGGCATGCCGATGGCGCAGTCCGGTGGTGGTGGCGGCGGTACACCGATCGTCCAGGGGCCGGTGGTCCGGATCGCACGCGGCAACGCAATGACCATCGTTCCGGTCGGGGGGAAGAACTGACATGCGTATCCGGATGACCCCGCTGGGCTGGCCGCTGGCCGTCGCCCTGGCTGCCGCGAGTGCCGCACCGTCGGCGCCCGCCCTCGCCCAGCGCCGCGGCGCGGCGATCGCCCCGGCCGGTTCGCCGGTCGTCCAGGTCAACACCGGTCGCGGCCGGCTGGTGACGCTCGCCCGGCCGATGACCGACCTGTTCGTCGCCGACGACTCGATCGCCGATGTCCAGGTCCGCTCGCCGACCCAATTGTATCTGTTCGGTAAGAAGACCGGCGAGACGACGATCTCGGCCACCACCAAGGGCGGCGCGGTCGTCTATGCGGCAACGGTTCGGGTCGGCAACAACCTCGATTCGGTCCAGCAGATGCTCGGGCTGGCGATGCCCGAGGCGCAGGTCGTCGCGACGCCGATGAACGGCCTGATCCTGCTGACCGGCACCGTCCTCGCCCCCGAGGATGCCGCCGAAGCCGAACGCCTGGTGCAGGCGTTCGTGGGTGATACAACCAAAGTCCTCTCGCGGCTGAAGACCGCGACGCCGTTACAGGTTAACCTTCAGGTGCGCGTCGCCGAAGTCAGCCGCAGCTTCGTCAAGAACATCGGCGTCAACCTGTTGACGCAGGACCGCAGCGGATCGGGAATCCTGTTCGGCAGCACGTCGGGGACGCCCGGCACGATCACCTATGATCCCACGACCGGTTTAAAGACATCGACCTATACCAAGGGTGCACAGCGCACGACGCTCGGTATCGCCGGCAAGCTGTTGGGGATGGATTTCCTGACCGCGATCGATCTCGGTGAAGCCACCGGGCAGGTGACGACGCTGGCCAATCCCAATCTCACCGCACTGTCGGGCGAGACCGGGACTTTCCTTGCTGGCGGCGAAGTCCCGATCCCGCTGGCGCAGGCGCTGGGCACGGTCTCGGTCGAGTATAAGCAATATGGCATCAGCCTGGCGTATACGCCGACGGTGCTGTCGGACGGACGGATCTCGCTCCGTGTTCGTCCGGAAGTCTCGCAGCTCGATTATTCGAACGCGGTGACGCTTAGCGGCACGCGCGTACCAGGCCTGACGACCAGGCGCACAGAGACGACCGTCGAGCTCGGCTCGGGTCAAAGCATGATGATCAGCGGCCTGTTGTCGAACAGCCACAACAACTCGTACGACAAGACCCCGGGACTCTCGAACCTGCCGATTATCGGCGCATTGTTCCGCTCGAACGCGTTCCAGCGCAACGAGACCGAACTGGTCATCGTCATCACGCCTTACCTGGTGAAACCGGTCAACAATGCCAGCGACATCGCGCTGCCGACCGACGGCGCGCGCGCACCGACCGATCTCGACCGGGTATTGCTCGGGACGCTCAGTGCGAGCGGCGGCGGCAAACGCCCCGTTCCGACGGTTGCCCCTGCCTCCTATGCGCAACCCTCGGTCGGCGCAGCGGCGGTGGTGCGTCCGACACCGCTCGGCGGCGATGTGCGACGCCCCGAAGACGACGTCGTGCCACCAACCACGCGCAACACCGGCGGCAAAGCCAAGAACGGCAGCGTGCCGGCGCCCGGCTTCTCGAACTGAGATGACGAACCCGAGCCGACCACGCGCCTCCCGCACCAAGGATTTCCGATGATCAACAAATCGATCCTAGCGTTCCTGATCCCCCCGCTGCTGCTCGGCGGCTGCATGGGAACGGAGAATCGCGGCCTCGAATCGGTTCATCAACCCGTCGTCAGTCGATCGGACTATGCGCTCGATCTAGGCGTGGCCGGTGGCGCGCTGGGCCGTGGGGAGCAGCAACGGCTGGCCAGTTGGCTAGACGCGATGCGGCTTAGCTATGGCGACCGGGTCGCGATCGACGATCCGGCGGCGGAGGGGTATGCGGCGCGTACCGATGTCGCTGCCGTGGTTGCCCGATATGGCCTGTTGCTCGGTGCCGATGCGCCGGTAACGCCCGCACCGGTAGCGCCCGGGACGATCCGAATCGTCGTCAGCCGGATGCATGCAGATGTACCGCGCTGCCCCGACTGGTCGCGCGATTCGACCAACGACTTCACCTCCAACACGTCGTCCAATTATGGCTGCGCGATCAACCGCAACCTTGCGGCGATGGTCGCCAACCCGGCGGATCTGGTCCGTGGCGCGCCCGGCAACGAGACGACGGATACGGCGGTGTCGTACAAGGCGATCGACACCTATCGCAAAAAGGCGCCGACCGGGGCCGGCGGCCTTGCCGCGTCCAGCACGGGAGGGAAGTGATGAACGCACCCTGGAAGCCGGGCGGCATCGCGCATCGCGAACCGTTTACCGCCTATGTCTGCGACGAGATCACCGCCGAGGCCCTGCGGCCGATCGCGAGCGAACTCGGCTGGGCGGTCGAGAAGATCCACAAGGGCGGCCTGCGCAACGCGATCCAGTCGCTGTCGGTGTCCGCATCGCCGCAGATCCTGTTCGTCGATCTCGCCGAATCGGGCGACCCGCTGAACGATATCAATGCGCTGGCCGAAGTCTGCGAGCCCGGTACGGTGGTGATCGCCGCCGGGCAGGTCAATGACGTCCGCCTCTACCGCGACCTGGTGTCGAGCGGGATCCAGGACTATCTCCTGAAGCCGCTGCACGCCGATATGCTGCGCGAGGCCTTCGGTCATGCGCAGACGCTGCTGAATACGCCAAAGCATGTCGAGATCTCGACCGATCGACCGCATTGCTCGGTCGCGGTGATCGGCACGCGTGGCGGCGTCGGCGCCTCGACGGTCGCGACGTCGCTTGCCTGGTTGCTCGCGGACAAGGAAAAGCGCGCAACCGCGTTGCTCGATCTCGACGTACATTTCGGCACGGGTGCACTCAGCCTCGACCTCGAACCGGGCCGCGGCCTGACCGACGCGATCGACAATCCGAGCCGGATCGACGGGCTGTTCATCGAACGCGCGATGGTCAAGGCGTCGGAGAAACTGTCGGTGCTGTCCGCCGAAGCGCCGATCAATGCGCCGCTCGTCACCGATGGATCGGCGTTCTACCAGTTGCAGGAAGAAATGCGCGCGGCGTTCGAATGCACCGTCGTCGACCTGCCGCGGGGAATGCTGATCCAGCATCCGCAACTCGTCAGCGATGTTCAGCTCGGCGTGATCGTCACCGAACTGACGCTTGCATCCGCCCGCGACACGATCCGCATCCTGTCGTGGATGAAGACGAACGCGCCGCAGACGCAGTTGTTCGTGCTTGCGAACCGGATGCATGCCGGCGGCCAGCTCGAGATCAGTCGCAAGGATTTCGAGGGCTCGATCGAACGCAAGATCGATTATGTCGTGCCCTTCGACCAGAAGCTCGCGGCGCAGGCGGCCAAGCTCGGCAAGCCGTTCGCCGAGGTCGGGAAGGCGTCCAAGACGATCGCACCGATCATGGCACTCGTGACCGCGATCGCCTCCGCCGTCCCGGACAGTGCAGCCGATGGCGCCAAGCCAAAGGGCAAATCGCTGATCGGCAAGTTTGGCGACCTGAAGGGATTGATCCCGAAGCGCACGGTCAAGGCGAAAACCAAATGAGCCGCAGCCGGATCTTCCGGACCGCGACGAGCGGAAGGCGATAGCTGCGATGGAGATGATGCCGTTCCTGTTGGTCATCCTCGGCGCAGCGATCGTGCTCGGGATGATCGCGTTCGCGTTTGCGGGACCGTCCGCCGGCCGCGCGCAGTCGCGCCGGATCGCCTCGCTGCGCGAACGTCACGGCGACGCGCTGGTAGTTGCCGAAGCGCAGCTGCGACGTATCTCGATGAACCGCGATACCAAGATGGATCTCGCCTTCGGGCGCATCCTCCCCAATCCGGTCCAGCTCGCCAAGCGCCTCGCGATGACCGGCAAGACCTGGACGGTCGGCCAATATGGCATGGCGACCGCGGGGATACTGGTGGTCGTCGCGGCGCTGATGCTGCTCAAAGGGCTGCCGATCCTGCTCGCTTTGCTGTTCGGTGTGTTCGTCGGCGTCGGCCTGCCGCATTTCATCGTCGGCAAGACGATCCAGCGGAGGATCGGCAAGTTCACCGCGAAGTTTCCCGATGCGATCGACCTGCTGGTCCGGGGCTTGCGCTCGGGCCTGCCGATCAGCGAGACGATCGGCGTCGTCGGGCATGAGGTCGAGGGCCCGGTCGGCGAGGAGTTCCGCGCGGTCAGCGACAAGATGAAGATCGGCCGGACGATGGATGCGGCGCTGCAGGAGACTGCAGACCGGCTCGGCACGCCCGAATTCCAGTTCTTTGTGATCACGATCGCGATTCAGCGCGAGACCGGCGGCAATCTGGCGGAGACGCTCGCCAACCTGTCGCACGTGCTGCGCATGCGCGGCCAGATGAAACTCAAGATCAAGGCGATGTCGTCGGAATCCAAGGCATCGGCGTATATCATCGGCGCGTTGCCGTTCATCGTCTTCGGGCTGATCTGGTTCATCAACGGGACCTACATGCAGAATTTCTTCATCGACGAGCGGCTGATGGCCATCGGCATGGGCGGCATGGTGTGGATGGCGATCGGCGCCTTCATCATGTCCAAGATGATCAGCTTCGAGATTTAGGGGCGCAATGATGGGCACGACGGCCGGACCAACCCTGCTCGGATTCGACGTATTATGGGTCGCGACGATCCTGTCGGGCGTTGCCGCGTTCGCGGTGATGGTCGCGATCTATGCCGCGACCACGGTCAGCGATCCGATGACCAAGCGCGTGAAGGCGCTCAACGATCGCCGCGAACAGTTGAAGGCAGGTATCACCGCCTCGACCAAGCGGCGCGCCAAGCTCGTCCAGCGCAACGACACCGCCGACAAGATGCGCGGCATGCTGTCGTCGATGAAGATGTTGCAGGACAGCCAGGTCAAGGCGGTCCAGCTCAAGCTGATGCAGGCCGGGATCCGGTCGAAGGAATGGGCCCCGGCGGTGATCTTCGGCCGGCTCGTGCTGCCGATCGTGCTGGGCAGCGCCATGTTGTACTGGGTGTACGGCACCGACGGCTTCGCGACCTGGTCGCCGCTGAAGAAATACGGCCTCGTCGCGCTGACCTTCATCCTGAGCTACAAGGCGCCGGATCTGTATCTCGACAACAAGATCAAGAAGCGCTCTGACGCGATCCGTAAGGGGCTTCCCGACGCGCTCGATCTGCTTGTGATCTGCGCGGAGGCCGGGTTGACCGTCGATGCCGCGTTCCACCGCGTCGCGCGAGAACTGGGGCGGGCCTATCCCGAGCTTGGCGAGGAGTTCACGCTGACTGCGATCGAGCTCGGATTCCTGACGGATCGACGGTCGGCGTTCGAGAATCTGGCACAGCGGGTGAAGCTGGATGCGGTGAAGGGCGTCGTCACGACGATGATCCAGACCGAGAAATACGGCACGCCGCTCGCGTCTGCACTGCGCGTGTTGTCGGGCGAATTCCGCAACGAGCGGATGATGCGGGCCGAGGAGAAGGCGGCACGGTTGCCGGCGATCATGACGATCCCGCTGATCCTGTTCATCCTTCCCGTGCTGTTCGTCGTCATCCTTGGGCCGGCGGCGTGTTCGATCTCCGATGCGCTGATCAAGACCTGAAGCAACCGCTGGCTCGGCGGATCGTTGGGCTCCCGTAACAGGAGGGTTTTTACGATGCCGTTGTTTTCCACACCTACGCAGTTCGCGGCGCTTGCGCTGGTTTTCGTCGCCGGCTGGCTGTTCGGACTGGCGAGCCATCCGGGGGGCAAGAAGTGGAAGGCGCGGTATCTGGCCGAGCGGGACGCGCATGCTGCGGTAAAGAAGGATGGGGATGTTCGGGCGACCGCGGCGGAGAAGCGGGCGGTCGAGGCTGAGCGGGAGAATGCTCGGTTGGTGAAGGACGTCGAGGCGGCGCGGGTTGCGGCTCCGGTTGTCGAACGGGCGCCAGTGGTCGGACGTGATGCGGTTGTCGGGCGTGATACGGTCGTCGATACGTCGCGGTCTGGGGCGCTGTCTTCGGCGCGGCCGGCTTATGCCCGGCCGGCGTATAACGCCGATGGGACCAAGCGTGGCTGGTTCGATTTCGATCAGCGTCGGTGAGGGTCGGGGGTAGGTTAGCCCCTGCCCCTTGTTCTCCCGCGAAGGCGGGAGCCCAGTCTGGGTCCCCGCCTTCGCGGGAAAACAATCTGAGGTTAGGGCACCCCCATTTCACCACCCCGGCGGAGGCCGGGGCCCAGTTGGGAATGCGGAGTAACTAGGAGTGGTCCTTCGTTACTCTGGACGTTCCAACTGGGCCCCGGCCTTCGCCGGGGTGGTGGCCTTCATCGGGGTGGTGCCACTTTGAATAAGCGTTACTTCTTCGACAGCGCCGCCTGTGCCGCTGCCAGGCGCGCGATTGGAACGCGGTAGGGGCTCGCCGAGACGTAATCGAGGCCGACCTTTTCGCAGAACGCGATGCTTGCGGGATCGCCGCCGTGTTCGCCGCAGATGCCAAGCTTGATGCCGGCGCGCGTCTTGCGACCACGTTCCGCTGCGATCTCGATCAGTTCACCGACGCCTTCGACGTCGATGCTGACGAACGGGTCCTTGGCGTAGATGCCCTGCTCGACATAGGCGCCGAGGAAGCGCGAGGCGTCGTCGCGGCTGACTCCCAAGGTGGTCTGCGTCAGGTCGTTGGTGCCGAACGAGAAGAACTCGCCGACTTCCGCGATCTCGCCGGCCCGCAGTGCTGCGCGCGGGAGTTCGATCATAGTGCCGACGAGATACTCGATCGTCCGGCCCTTCTCGGCGAACACGGCCTGGGCAGCCTTGTCGACGACGGCCTTCATCAGTTCCAGCTCGCGGCGGGTCGCGACGAGCGGGATCATGACTTCGGGGATCGGGGCCGCGCCGGACTTCTCCGCGACATCGACCGCCGCCTCGAAGATCGCACGTGCCTGCATCTCGTAGATTTCGGGATAGGTCACGCCGAGACGGCAGCCACGATGGCCGAGCATCGGGTTGAACTCGTGCAACTCGGCCGCGCGGCGCTTGAGGGTGTCGACATCGACGCCGGCCGCGGTCGCGACTTCGGCGAATTCGGATTCCTCGTGGGGGAGGAATTCGTGGAGCGGCGGGTCGAGCAGGCGGATCGTTACCGGGAGCCCCGCCATGACCTCGAGGATTTCCGTGAAGTCCTTGCGCTGTTCGGGGAGCAGCTTCTCCAAAGCGACGCGGCGGCCCTTCTCGTCCGAGGCCAGGATCATCTGGCGGACGTTGGTGATACGGCTGCTCTCGAAGAACATGTGCTCGGTGCGGCAGAGGCCGACACCCTCGGCGCCGAACTCGCGGGCGACGCGGCAATCTTCGGGGGTTTCGGCGTTGGCGCGGACCTTCAGGCGGCGGACCTCGTCGGCCCAGACCATCAGCGTGGCGAAATCACCCGACAGCTCGGGCTGCACGGTTGCGACCGCGCCGATCATCACTTCACCGGTGGTGCCGTCGATGGTGAGCAGGTCGCCCTCCTTCACCTCGCGGCCGCCGCAACGCATGATCTTCGCCTTGGCGTCGATGGAGAGCGTCCCGGCGCCCGAAACGCAGGGGCGTCCCATGCCGCGTGCCACGACCGCTGCGTGGCTCGTCATCCCGCCGCGTGCGGTGAGGATGCCCTTGGCCGCGTGCATGCCGTGGATGTCGTCGGGCGAGGTCTCGGTCCGGACGAGGATCACCGCGACGCCATCCGCCGCCTTCTTCTCGGCGGCATCGGCGTCGAACACGACCGCACCCGAAGCTGCACCCGGCGATGCGGGGAGGCCCTTGGTGAGCACATCGCGGTGCGCCTTGGGATCGAGCGTCGGGTGGAGCAGCTGGTCGAGCGCCATCGGCTCGATGCGCAGGATCGCTTCCTCGCAGGTGATGAGCCCCTCATTCGCCATGTCTACGGCGATCTTGAGTGCGGCCTTGGCGGTGCGCTTGCCGGCGCGTGTCTGGAGCATCCAGAGCTTGGTCTTCTCGACCGTGAACTCGATGTCCTGCATGTCGCGATAGTGGTTTTCGAGCGTGTCGAACACGTCGGCGAGCTGATGATAGACCTCGGGCATCGCCTCTTCCATCGACGAGGCCTTGGCGCCGGCGTCTTCGCGCGCGGTCTTGGTGAGGTATTGCGGCGTGCGGATGCCGGCGACGACGTCCTCGCCCTGCGCATTGATCAGGAATTCGCCGTAATAGGCGCGGTCGCCCTTCGACGGGTCGCGCGTGAACGCTACACCCGTTGCCGAGGTGTCGCCCATGTTGCCGAACACCATCGCCTGGATGTTGACCGCGGTGCCCCAGCCACCGGGGATGTCGTTGAGGCGGCGATAGACTTTCGCACGCTCGGACTGCCACGAGCCGAACACCGCGCCGACCGCGCCCCAGAGCTGGTCGTGGACGTCCTGCGGGAAGGGCTTGCCCCAGAGCTTCTCGACGAGGCCCTTATACTCGGCGACGAGCTTGCGCAGGTCGTCGGCCGAGAGTTCTGTATCGAGCGTGAAGCCCTGGTCTTCCTTGGCGATCTCCAGCGCTTCTTCGAACGCGCCGTGATCGAGTTCGAGGACGACGTCGGCGTACATCTGGATGAAGCGGCGATAGCTGTCCCAGGCGAACCGCGCGTCCTCGGACTTGGCGGCGAGGCCCTCGACCGTCTGGTCGTTGAGGCCGAGGTTGAGGACGGTGTCCATCATCCCCGGCATCGAGGCGCGGGCGCCGGAGCGGACCGAGACGAGCAATGGGTCAGCGGGATCGCCGAACTTTTTGCCCGTGACGCCCTCAATGTGCGCGAGGCCGGTGGCGACCTCGTCGCGCAGGCTTTGGGGGAACTTGCCGCCCTCGTCGTAATAGACCGCGCAGAAATCGGTAGAGATGGTGAAGCCCGGCGGGACCGGCAGGCCGATCGACGCCATCTCGGCGAGGTTCGCGCCCTTGCCGCCGAGCAGGTTCTTGTCGCCCTTGCCGCCATCCGAAACACCGCCGCCGAAGCGGTACACATATTGGGTCATCGCGGGTCCTCTAAGTGCTTGTTTTTATGGGTGGGGCAAAAGTGAAGTATAGGAAGTACAGACGCTGGGAGCCGTCTGCACTTCCGGTTTCAATCAGCCCTCGATCTTCGAAAAATCTGCGACATTGTGCACTGCGGCGCGGACTCGCTCAAGTAGCGCGAGACGAGCGGAGCGCTTGGCGGGATCGGAATCGTTGACGATAACGCTATCAAAGAACGCGTCGATCGGCGCGCGGAGGGAGGCGAGCGCAGCCATCGCGGCGGCGAAATCCTCGCGCTCGATCGCGGCGGTGGCGCGGGGTTCGGCGGAGTCGAGCGCGGTCATCAGCGAGGTCTCTGCCGGTTCGGGGGTGTAGGACAGCGTTTGTTGCGCGGGGGTCCCCTCTCCGTCCTTCATCCCAGCAGCCATATCCGTCAGATCAGCAGCCCCGTCCGTCACCCCAGCGGAAGCTGGGGTCTCCTGCGGCTCCTGTCCCTCGCTCCCCGCGGATACCCCAGCTTTCGCTGGGGTGACGGCTTTGGGGGCGGCCTCCTTCTTCAGGATATTGGCGGCGCGCTTGTAGCCGGCGAGCAGGTTCGCGCCGTCCTCGGTGGTCACGAACGCCTGGAGCGCGTGGACGCGCGCGAGCAGGCGGACGAGATCGTCCTCGCCCCCGAGCGCGAACACCGCGTCGATCAGGTCGTGCCGGACGCCGGCTTCGCGTTGCTGGACTTTGAGGCGGTCGGCGAAGAAGTCGAGAAGTTCGAAACCATGCCCTCGCAAAACCAGCTTTACTATTGCTTCCATTTCACCAGAATTCGAACGGGAAAAAGTGTCCTCGACGTGAGTTTCCCAAATACTAGGCTGCTGCCAGCTACCGGTGAATTGCTCTCGGCTCGCAATCAACATCGCCCGAACGAGTGGCAAGCGCAGATTATTATCGGCTATGATTCGAATGACGCCCAAAGCCGCCCGACGCAGAGCAAATGGGTCACGCGAACCCGACGGCCTTTCGTTAATTTCAAAGAACTTGAAAAGACTATCCAGCTTGTCCGCCAGGCTTACCGCGACCGTTACCGGGTCGGTGGGGACGTCATCGCCCTGCCCGACCGGCTTGTAGTGGTCGCGGATGGCAGTGGCGACTGCCGGATGCTCGCCCTGCGCGGCGGCGTAGTAGCCGCCCATCAGGCCTTGTAGCTCGGGGAACTCGCCGACCATGCCGGTGACGAGGTCTGCCTTGGCGAGGCGGGCTGCGCGCTCTGCGAGGGTAGCCAATTCCTCCCCTGCAAGGGGAGGGGGACCGTCAGCCATAGGCTGAGGGTGGAGGGGGTTCTCCGCGGACGCTGCGCTTCGTGGCGCGCCCCCTCCACCAGCTTCGCTGGTCCCCCTCCCCGTTCCGGGGAGGATTATACCCTCTTCTACCAGCCAGCGGGCGAGCTTCGCGACGCGGTCGACCTTGTCGGCTACGGTGCCGAGCTTTTCGTGGAAGACGATCTTCGACAGCTTCTCGGCCTGCTCTTCGAGCGGGACCTTGAGGTCGGTGTCGTAGAAGAACTTCGCGTCCGACAAGCGCGCGGCGAGGACCTTGCGGTTACCCTCGACGATCTTCGCGCCGCCGTCGTGCGCGGCGATGTTAGCGGTACAGACGAACGCGTTCGCCAATTTTCCGTCGGCGCTGCGGCAGACGAAATATTTCTGGTTCACGCGCGCGGTGAGCTGGATCACCTCGGGCGGGACGTCGAGAAACGCGGGGTCGAACTGGCCTAGCAGGGGAATCGGCCATTCCGTCAGGCCTGCATTCTCCGCGACGAGGCCCTCGTCCTCGATGAGTTCGAGACCGGCCTGCGCGGCGGCTTCGCGGGCGTGGTCGCGGATCAGCGTGGCACGTTCGTCGTGGTCGACGATGACGTGGCAGGCGCGCAGCTTCTCGACATAGTCGTGCGCGCCGCCGATCGTGATCTGGTACGGGTGGTGGAAGCGGTGGCCGAGCGTGGCGGCTCCGCTGGCGATGCCGGCGATCTCGAACGGCACGATCTCTTCGCCGAGCAGCGCGACGATGCCTTGCAGCGGGCGGACCCAGCGGAGCGATTCGGTGCTGGCGGAGGCGTCGCCCCAGCGCATCGACTTCGGCCACGGGAACGCGCGGACGATCGCGGGGATCGCGTCTGCGAGCACGGCTGCGGTGGCGCGGCCGGGCTTTTCGGTGACCGCGAAGAGCGTGCCGTTGCGGTCGACGAGTTGCTCACGGGTGAGGCCGGTTTTGCGGAGGAAGCCTTCGAGCGCCTGGGGTGGGGCGGAAGTCTTGGGGCCCTTGGTTTCCTCGGAGACGGCGGCGGTCTCGAGCGGCAGGTCGCGCGCAATCAGCGTCAGGCGGCGGGGGGTCGCGTAGGTGACGATGGCGCTGGTGGCGATGCCGGCCTTGGCGAGCTCGGCTGTGAACAGCTTCGACAAATCTTCGCGCGCACGCGCTTGCATCCGTGCCGGGATTTCTTCTGAGCGGAGTTCTAGGAGGAAATCAGTCACGCGGAACGCTCCATCTTCGCGCCATCGCGCCTTTGCGTGAACAAGATTTTCTCACGCGAAGGCGCAAAGGCGCGAAGAGATAAGAAGGATTGGTTGAGGCCTGCGGCGCTGCGGGGGCGCATCACGCCGCCCATCCGTGCTTGTCCATCCAGGCGGCGCAGGCGCCCTTCGCGAGGTCTCGGACGCGGCCCATATACGCTTGGCGTTCAGCTACGGAGATTACGCCGCGGGCTTGCAACAGGTTGAAGATGTGGCTGGCCTTGATCGCCTGCTCGTAGGCTGGGATCGGGAGTTTGGCTGACAGGCTGTTCTCGCATTCGGCGACGTGCTTGCGGAACTGGTCGAACAAGGAGTCCGTGTCGGCGATCTCGAAGTTCCACTTCGACATCTCCTGCTCGTTCTCCAGGAACACGTCGCCGTAGGTCACGCCGGCGTCGTTGAACGCGAGGTCGTAGACCGAGTCCTTGTCCTGGATGTACATCGCCAGGCGCTCGAGCCCGTAGGTGAGTTCGCCGGCGACGGGCTTCATGTCGAAGCCGCCCATCTGCTGGAAATAGGTGAACTGCGTCACCTCCATGCCGTCGCACCAGACCTCCCAGCCGAGACCCCAGGCGCCGAGCGTCGGGCTTTCCCAGTCGTCCTCGACGAAGCGGATGTCGTGGCGCAGCATGTCGATGCCGATCGCCGCGAGGCTGCCGAGGTAGAGTTCCTGGAGGTTGGCGGGACTCGGTTTCAGGATGACCTGATACTGGTAGTAATGCTGGAGCCGGTTGGGGTTTTCGCCGTAGCGGCCGTCGGTCGGGCGGCGGCAGGGCTGGACGAACGCGGCGTTCCACGGTTTCGGCCCGAGCGCGCGGAGCGTCGTGGCGGTGTGGAAGGTACCCGCGCCCATTTCCATGTCGTAGGGCTGCAGGATCAGGCATCCGTGTTCACTCCAGTAATCGTGGAGCGTGAGGATCATGCGCTGGAAGCTAAGAGGCTTTGTCACGGATTTGGTCACGCGCGGGCTTTGGCGGATGGGGGTGCGGGAGGCAAGTGGTGCGTTGCGGTCGGGCGTCCTACATGGGGGCGAACTCACGGTAAGGATGCCCTCCCCTTGAAGCTGTTTTCGAAGATCGCGTCGTTCCGATCCGCGCTGTCCGCCATCGCGATGGCGTTCGCCCTGCCCGCCTGTGCGCAGGTCGCGCCGAAGCCTGTTCAAGCCGCGAACGATGCCGATCCAGCGCTTTGGGTGGTGAAGGACAAGGACACGACGATCTATTTGTTCGGGACGATCCATGTGTTGAAGCCCGGCATGACGTGGTTCGACGAGGCGGTGAAGACCGCGTTCGATCGCTCGAACCAGGTGGTGCTGGAGCTGGTGATGCCCGATCCCGCGAAGATGCAGTCGCTGGTGATGGCCACCGGCGTGTCGAAGGACGGGCCGACGCTGACCGAGCAACTGCCCGCGGACAAGCGTGCGGCGTATGCGAAGGCGGTGACCGATCTCGGGCTGCCGGCGAATGCGTTCGATCGGTTCAAGCCGTGGCTGGCGGCGACCAACCTGTCGATCGCGCCGCTTTCGAAGCTCGGCTATGATTCGGCGAACGGGCCGGAGCAGGTGATTACGGCGGCGGCGAAGGCTGCGGGGAAGCCCGTGATCGGGCTGGAAACGGCGGAGCAGCAGCTCGGCTATTTCGGCGGGTTGTCGCAGACCGCGCAGTTGCAGTTTCTCGGGAGCACGATCGACGAGTTGCCGAAGCTGGAAAGCACGATGGCGACGATGGTCGACGAATGGGCGAAGGGGGATCCCGAGGCTTTGGCCAAAGAGATGAACGATAGTTTGAAGGATTCGCCGGAGGTGGCGAAGGTGTTGCTGGTGGATCGTAACGCGCGTTGGGCGGAGTGGGTGAAGACTCGGCTCGGGACGCCGGGGACTGTGTTCATCGCGGTTGGTGCGGGGCATCTGGCGGGCAAGGATAGCGTTCAGGCGCAATTGGCTAAGCTTGGCGTGAAGGCCGAGCGGGTGAAGTATTGACCACTACCGGTTTTAATCTGCCGGGTTAATCGCGACGCCCCGCCCAACCATTCCGTCACCCCAGCGAAAGCTGGGGTCTCGTGCGGCTGGAGCGCGCTTCGTTACGGGGATACCCCAGCTTTCGCTGGGGTGACGGCATTTGGCGGGGACGCACTCCCAAGGCGCAGAATTGCTTTTGCCCCCCACTTCCGCTATGCGCCCGCGCTTCCGGTCCATGGTCATCCCTGGAGGCGTGGGCGGGAAGGACAACAAACGAGTTTCGGAGAATACAGATGAGCGACCAGTTGACGCTCGCAGCCGAGACGCGTGACCGGGTTGGCAAGGGAGCCTCCCGGGCGCTGCGTCGTGATGGCCGCGTGCCTGCCGTGATCTACGGCCTGAACCAGGAACCAACCTCGGTTCACCTCGAGGAAAAGGCGCTGATGAAGGCGCTGATGACCGGCCACTTCATGAATTCCGTCGTGATGGTCAACGGCGTGCGCACGCTGCCGAAGGACGTCTCGTTCCACCCGGTTTCGGATCGTCCGATCCATGTCGATTTCCTGCGCATCGGCGAGCATTCGACCGTCACTGTCGCGGTGCCGATCGCGTTCACCGACGAGGACGACGCACCGGGCATCAAGAAGGGCAAGGGCGTCCTCAACATCACGCGTCACGAGATCGAGCTGGTCGTCGACGCTTCGGACATCCCGAGCGAGATCACGATTTCGCTCGCCGGTCTGGAGATCGGTGATTCGATCCACATCAGCGACGTGAAGCTGCCCAAGGGCGCGACGCCCGCGATCGACGACCGCGACTTCGCAATCGCCACGATCGTGCCGCCGACCGTGCCGACCGTCGAGGACGAAGAGCTCGAGGCTGAAGTCGCCGAAGCTCAGGCTGCCGAGGCTGCTGCCGAGGAAGAGACCCCGGTCGAGCCTAACGACGACGATAGCGACGACGACAAGATCACGCCGCAGAAGAAGGACTAACCTCCTTCGTCTTCGGATGATCTGGCGGGCGGGAAAGCTAGGGCTTTCCCGCCCGTTTCGTTTTATGGGGCTGCCCCTTACTGTTCCCTCGCGAACGCGGGGGTCCAGGATCAAGCAGCGCCGCCGCCCGTTACCCTGGGCTCCTGCGTTCGCAGGAGAACACGGTTACGTGGCCGACGCGTCTTTTGGAGAATCACACGTGCAGATCTGGGCGGGACTCGGCAATCCGGGGGCGCAATATGCGATGCACCGGCACAATGTCGGGTTCATGGTCGCCGACGCGATCGCCGAGGTGCATGGCTTCGGCGCGGTCAAGAAGCAGTTCCAGGGCTGGACGCAGGAGGGGCGGATTGGCTCCGAGCGAATCCTTCTGCTGAAGCCCGCGACCTTCATGAACGAGAGCGGTCGCGCGATCGGCGAGGCGCTGCGCTTCTACAAGCTCGGCGTCGAGGCGCTGACCGTGTTCCACGACGAACTCGACATCGCGCCGTTCCGCGTGAAGGTTAAGACCGGCGGCGGGACCGCGGGGCATAACGGGCTACGCTCGACGGACCAGCATCTGGGGCCGGAGTTTCGCCGCGTGCGGCTGGGGATCGGGCATCCGGGGCACAAGGATCGCGTGACCGGCTATGTGCTCGGGAATTATGCGAAGGCGGAGATCGAGCCGTTGAGCGACATGCTCGGCGCGGTCGCGGCGGAGGCCAAGTGGCTGGCGGAAGGCGACGACGTCCGCTTCATGAACGATGTCGCGTTGAGGATGCAGCCATGACTACCCGTTCCTTGTTTGCCACGCGGTTCTACGAGGCCGATCTCGGCGACGACGATCTGGTCGAGGAACTCGAGGATGCCGCGCTCGAACTGGCCAAGGCGGATCGCGCGGGCGTCGCGTGGTCGAAGGCGCATGGGTATCGCGGGTATACGTCGTATGCGTCGCTGAACGACCTGCCGCTGCGCGATCCGCGGTTCGGGGATCTGGTGCGGCTGCTGAACAAGCATGTCGCGCAGTTCGCGAAGGATTGCGCGTTCGATCTCGGCGGGCGGAAGTTGAAGCTCGACAGTCTTTGGGTGAACGTCCTGAAGCCGGGTGGCGCGCATTCTGGGCATATCCATCCGCATAGCGTCGTTTCCGGGACGATGTACGTGGCGATTCCCGAGGGGGCTGGGGCGTTGAAGCTGGAGGATCCGCGGTTGCCGATGATGATGGCGGCGCCGACGCGGCTGGAGGATGCGGCGGAGGATTTGCGGACGTTTGTTTATGCGGAGCCCAAGCCGGGGAGCGTTTTTCTGTGGGAGAGCTGGTTGCGGCATGAGGTCGTGCCGAATGCTGCCAAGGGTGAGCGGATCAGTATCAGTTTTAATTATCGGTGGTGAGGTAAAGCGCAGTCCGGCGCGGTGATGGCCGCCACCCCGGCGAAGGCCGGGGCCCAGTTGGGCAACATTGCTAACGAAGGACTGCCCTTCATGACACTGGCCTTCCCACCTGGGCCCCGGCCTTCGCCGGGGTGGTGGTTTTTGTGGAAGCGTCCGGCACCATATTCCCCCCTCCCCTTCAGGGGAGGGTTGGGGTGGGGCTTGGCCGCGGATGCATGCGCTCGTGGCACTGCCCCACCCCGACCCTCCCCTGAAGGGGAGGGAGCAGTGGGGGCGGCGTAATACAAGGCACGCCGCCCCCTGCCCGGTTACGCCGTCTTCATCGAGGCCATGTCGATGACGAAGCGGTACTTCACGTCGCTCTTCACCATGCGCTGATACGAGGGTTCGATCTCGTCCATGCGGATCATCTCAATGTCCGATACCAAGCCGTGCTCGTTGCAAAAATCGAGCATCTCCTGCGTCTCGGCGATACCGCCGATCAGCGAGCCGGCGATCGCGCGGCGCTTGAAGATGAGGTTGCCGACCGAGGGCGACGGATGCGCGTGCTCGGGGACGCCGACCAGCGTCATCGTCCCGTCGCGCTTCAGCAACGCGGTGAAGGTGTCGAGGTTGTGGCTCGCCGCGACGGTGTTGAGGATGAAGTCGAAGCTGTTGGCGTGTTCGGCCATCGCGGCTTCGTCCTTCGACACGATCAGGTCCTTCGCGCCGAGACGCTTGGCATCGTCGCGCTTGTTTGGCGAGGTCGAGAAGACATAGACCTCGGCGCCCATCGCGTTGGCGATCTTTACGCCCATGTGGCCGAGACCGCCAAGACCGACGATGCCGACCTTCTGCCCAGGGCCGACCTTCCAGTGCTTGAGCGGCGAGTACGTCGTAATGCCGGCGCAGAGCAACGGCGCGACCGCAGCGAGGTCGGCCTCGGGATGCGAGACCTTCAGCACGAAGCCTTCGTCGACGACGATCTTGTCCGAATAGCCGCCGAAGGTGTGGCCGCCAAGCACGGGATCGGGACCGTTATAGGTGCCGACGAAACCGGTGGTCTCGCAATATTGCTCTTCGCCGTCCTTGCACGACGGACACTCCCCGCAGCTGTCGACCATGCAGCCGACGCCGACGACGTCGCCGACCTTGAACTTGGTGACGTCGCTGCCGACTGCGGTGACGTGGCCGACGATCTCGTGGCCGGGGACGCAGGGGTAGAGCGTGCCTTCCCACTCGCCCTTGGCGGTGTGGAGGTCGGAATGGCAGACGCCGCAGAATGCGATGTCGATCGCGACGTCGGTCTTGCCGGGTTCGCGGCGCTCGAAGCTGAACGGGGCGAGCGGGGTTTCTGGGGATTGTGCGGCGTAGCCGTGGGCGGTGGTGGTCATGGAATTCCTGATCTATCTCAAGCTGGACTCGGGATATAATCGTCGACCATATGATAACTACCGTTCGGTATGATTATTTTGCTGCACTGCGGCAATCGAGTGGGTCGATCAGGGCTGCCGTCCAACTGAGCAACTACCCCGGCGGAGGCCGGGGCCCAGTTGGAAAGGTGGCAATAACGGCGTGCCGACCTTCCGTTAGCGACGTTGCCCAACTGGGCCCCGGCCTTCGCCGGGGTGGTGGAGATAATTGAGTTGGCGCCGATGATGCGCGCAGGCGTCCTCCGCTGGCCTTCCTCCGCGCCCTGCCCTAAAGCGCCACCACATTCTTATACCAAGGGCATATCATGGGTTTTCGCTGCGGCATCGTGGGGCTGCCGAACGTCGGCAAGTCCACTCTCTTCAACGCGCTGACCGAGACGGCCGCGGCGCAGGCGGCGAACTATCCGTTCTGCACGATCGAGCCGAACGTCGGTAACGTCGGCGTGCCCGACAAGCGGCTCGACGCGCTCGCGAAGATCGCCGGATCGCAGAAGATCATCGAGACACAGCTGGGCTTCGTCGACATCGCCGGCCTCGTGCGCGGCGCGTCGAAGGGCGAAGGGCTCGGCAACCAGTTCCTCGGCAACATCCGCGAGGTCGACGCGATCGTCCACGTGCTGCGCTGTTTCGAGGACGGCGACGTGACGCATGTCGACAACAAGGTCGATCCGATCGCAGACGCCGAGACGGTCGACACCGAGCTGATGCTGAGCGACCTCGAGAGCCTTGAGAAGCGCGTGCCGAACCTCGCCAAGAAGGGCATGCAGGGCGACAAGGAAGCCAAGATCGGCGCCGCCGTGCTCGGCCAGGCGCTCGAACTGCTCCGCGAAGGCAAGCCCGCGCGGCTGACCGTGCCGAAGGACGAGGACGAGGCGCGCGTGTTCGCGCAGGCGCAGTTGCTGACGGCCAAGCCCGTGCTGTACGTGTGCAACGTCGACGAGGGCGATGCGGCGAACGGCAATGCGCTGTCGGCGCGGGTGTTCGAGAAGGCGAAGGCCGAAGGCGCCGAGGCGGTCGTGGTGTCGGCGGCGATCGAGGCGGAGATCGCAACGATGCCGGCGGAGGATCGCGGCGAGTTTCTCGGCGAGTTGGGGCTGGAAGAGACCGGCCTCGCGCGCGTCATCACCGCCGGGTACAAGCTGCTGCACCTGCTGACGTTCTTCACGGTCGGCCCGAAAGAAGCACGTGCCTGGACCGTCCACGAGGGCGCGACCGCACCGCAGGCGGCGGGCGAGATCCACGGCGATTTCGAAAAGGGCTTCATCCGCGCCGAGACGATCGCGTTCGACGACTTCATCGCGCTGGGTGGCGAATCGAAGGCGCGCGAGGCGGGCAAGCTGCGCGCGGAAGGCAAGGCGTACGTCGTCCATGACGGCGACGTGATGCACTTCCTGCATAGCTGATCGACACGCAACGGTGACGGGTCAGCCTCGATAAGGTTCGCAGGCGATCCCGTCATTGTCACCGTCCATGCCGGCGCGGTAGCCGGGCTGGCCGCGATAGAGCGGCGCGGCGCCGGCGGCCCGCGCTTCTCGGCACCCGCTATAATAGACCGAATTCTCCGATCCCGTGTCGCGGACCGGTGGCGAGCGTCGATAGGGTGCGCGATCGACGTTGTACGGCGCGCTATCCTTCGGCTTGACCGCCACGATCGGTCGGTACGCGACGACGCGGTCGACCTCGGTAGCCGTCTCGGGCGTTTCGATCGGCAACGGCGCTTGGAGAGCAAGTTCGGGTGCGGCCACGACCGGTGACGGCGCCGTCGCGGTCCACACGCCGGCGAACATGAGTGCCGATGCGCCAGCGGTTGCGATGATGAACGCGCGTCCCATCGCCCGACGCTAATTCGAGAGGGTTGACGAAAGCTTAGCGCATCGTCCTCGTCAGCGCGCTTTCGTCTGCCCATTTGCGCGCGTAGAGAGCCGCGCATTCGGGACTCGTTCGGGACGACACTCATGAAGACTGCGCCGAAGTTCATCGCGCTGACGCTCGCCGCCCTGCTTGCAGGGTGTGCTTATCCGTATACGCCACCTGCTCTCGCGCCGATCACTGCGCCCGCGCCTGCATCGACGGCGGTGGCTACGATGCCGGGCGAGGCGCGGGCGCCGGTTACCATCCTGGTGTCGATCGACGGGTTTCGACCGGATTATCTCGATCGTGGCGTGACGCCGAACCTTAACCGGCTGCGCGCGGGCGGGGTGTTCGCGAGCATGCGGCCGTCGTTTCCGAGCGTCACCTTTCCCAATCACTGGACGCTCGTGACGGGGCTGCGGCCCGATCGCAGCGGGATCGTCGGCAACAAGATGGAGGATCCGGCGCGGCCGGGCGAGAGCTTCACGATGGCGACCGACGATCCGTTCTGGTGGAGCGAGAGCTCGCCAATCTGGGTCGATGCGGAGAAGGCGGGGATCCGCACCGCGACGATGTTCTGGCCGGGCGCGAACGTCGCGGTCGGGGGTACGGTGAAGGCCGACAGCCATGGTGCGATCGAGGGCGGTACGCGACCGGAGGACTGGCAGCAGTTCAATCAGCAGGTTTCGGGGACACAGCGCGTCAACGCGGTGCTCGACTGGATGCGGCGGCCTGCCGCCATACGTCCCAAGTTGGTGACTCTGTATTTCGATACGGTCGACAGCGCCGGGCATGCAGGCGGGCCCGACAGCGCTGGCGTTACCCAGGCCGTGGCGGATGTCGATGCGAGCATCGGCGCGCTGGTCGATGGGCTGGCCGCGCTGGGGCAGCGGGCGAACCTGGTGATCGTCGCGGACCACGGCATGGCGGCGACGAGCAGCACGCGGGTTGTGGCGCTCGACACGATCGCGGACAAGGCGGACTATCGCACCGTCGAGATGGGGCCGTACGCGACCCTGTTCGCGGTGCCGGGGCATGAGGCGGCCCTGGAGGCGCGGTTGCTGACCCGCCACGATCATCTGCAATGCTGGCGGAAGGGGGAGATTCCGGCGCGGTTCCATTATGGACGCAACCCGCGGGTGCCGAGCTATCTGTGCCTCGCCGATGTCGGCTGGCGGGTCGATCCGAGCGCGCCGACCAAGGCTTCGGTCGGCGGGATGCACGGGTATGACAACATGGCGCCGGAGATGCGTGCGCTGTTCATCGCCAACGGGCCGGCGTTCGCTCGCGGCAAGACGATTGCGAGCTTCGACAATGTCGCGATCGAGCCCTTGCTGCGCGACCTGATCGGGTTGCCGGCCGAGGCGGGGCTGGACGGCACCGACGCACCCTTCCAGAAGGTGCTGCAACGATAAAAGGAGAGGCTATGCAGTATTTCGAGGATATCGAGGTTGGTCGGACCGCGTCGTTCGGCGCCTATGCCGTCACCCGCGAGGAGGTGATGGACTTCGCCGCGAAATACGATCCGCAGCCGTTCCATCTGTCCGACGAGGCGGCGGCGCAGACGCATTTCGGGCGGTTGTCGGCGAGCGGTTGGCATACGTGTGCGATGGTGATGTCGATGGTGGTCGCGAATTTGAAGGAGAACCGGCAGGCTGGGTTGGGGTCGCCAGGGATCGACGGACTGAAGTGGGTGAAGCCGGTGTATCCGGGAGACATCTTGCGGTGCGAGACCGAGATCCTGGAGAAGCGGGTGTCGGCGAGCCGGCCGGAGATGGGGATCTTCAAGAGTCGGATGCGGGTGTTCAATCAGGACGACGTGATGGTGATGACGTTCGTGTCTAATGGGTTGGTGGCGACACGCCCGACGGAAGCGCCGGCCGGTTAATTGTCGGGTTTTTGCCCATCACGACGTCCCGCCTTTGCTTGAGGCCTTTATATTCACGCGAAGGCGCGAAGGCGCGAAGAGAAGATTTGTTCGCGCGGAGACGCGGAGGCGCGGAGAGATTTAGTATGGCAGAGCTTCGTCATGAGCTTCGCTGTCGCCGTGAGTGGACCGCACCGCTCTTTAACTACTCTCCGCGTCTCCGCGTCTCCGCGTGAAAAAACTAATCCTTCTCTTCGCGCCTCTGCGCCTTCGCGCCTTCGCGCCTTCGCGTAAACAGACCTGCTCTGTTTATTGCGCCGGACGACCGCCGCCGCGGTTGCCGCCACCCTGACGGCCCCCGCCTTGCCGTCCGCCCCCGAAGCGCTGGCCGCCGCCGCTGCGATTGCCTCGGAACGCACCGTCGCCGCGATTGCCGCGGAAGCCGCCCTGGGCTTGTGGCTGCTGTGGGTTCGTGACCTGGCCGGGCTGCGGAGGCTGGCCGGGTTGACCGAAATGGCCGCGATCGGGACCACGGCCGCGATCGTCGCCGCGGCCGGGACGTCCGTTGCCGAACTGGCCTTGGCCGGGCGTGCCGGGGTTGCCCTGATAGCCCGGACGGTTGCCGCGCCAGCCGCCATCTCGGCCGCCATTGCCGCGGTTGGCGAAACCGCCCCAATTGCCGCGACCGCCGTCGTTGCGGTTGCCGCGATACTGCTGGCGGCCCTGCCAATAGCGCTGCTGGTTGCCGTTCCAGCGGTGCGGGCGGCGGTAGCGATCGTAGACGTAGACCCCCGAGCCGGGATAATAATAATCGCCGGCCCAACCGTAATAGGAGTTCAGGCCGCCATAGCCGGCGAACCCGTCATAGCCGCCGCCGTAACCGCCATAGCCTGCGCCATAATAACCGTCGCCGTAGCCGCCGCCGTAATAGGGATCGCTGGCATAGCCGACGCCGGCGCCACCATAGCCGTAGCCATCGGTGCAGCCCGCGACGCCTAGTCCGAGGCCCAAGGCTAGGCCGATGATGCCGAAGCGCTTCATAAACATGGAGAGTCTCCCGTACGTGGAGAGCGGACACAACGCGCCGCTATTCGTCGTACAACGGACTCGCTATGTCGCAGGTTCCATGAATGGGGTCTGACGGGGTTTGTTGGCTGGTGGGGGTGAGCCTGTGCGGACCAGGACGTTGTCCCCTTACCGTTCCCTCACGCACGCGGCGATCAAGTCATGAAGCAAACCGCTACCTCACTACCCCCCCGGCGAAGGCCGGGGTCCAATTGCGATGAAAGAGGTAACGGCGCGCGGTCATTCGTCAGCAATGTTTCCCAATTGGGCCCCGGCCTACGCCGGGGTGGTGCCGTATTAGGGAACGAGTGACCACTATCAGGTGACCTGCATCAGGTAGCGTGCGCAGGCAAGCGCGCGTCAGTGGCCGGGGAAGTGAATCAGGGCGGTTGCTTCGATGCCGTCGGTGCGGAGCGCGTCTGCTCCGCCGAGGTCCGGCAAGTCGACCAGGAACTGTGCCTGCGTAACCACCGCGCCGGCCTTGTGGAGCAGGCGGACCGCGGCGCGGGCGGTGCCGCCGGTGGCGATCAGGTCGTCGACCAGCAGGACGCGCGCGCGGGGCGCGAAGGCGTCGGCGTGGATCGCGATGCGATCGGTGCCGTATTCGAGTGCGTAGTCCTCGGCGATGGACGCGCCGGGAAGTTTGCCGTCCTTGCGAATCAGCAGAACGCCGGCCTTGAGCGGGGCAGCTAAGGCTGCGGCGAAGAGAAAGCCGCGGGCTTCGATGCCGGCGACGAGGTCAACCGGGCCGGAGACCGTTTCGACCATGCGCTCGATCGCAGTCGCCCAGCCGTGGGGGTCGAGCAGCAGCGTCGTGATGTCGCGGAACTGGATGCCGGGCTTGGGGAAATCCGGGATGGTGCGGATCAGCGCCTTGAGGTCGGCGTTGCGCTCTTCGGTATCGAGCATGGAAGCTCCCTTCTCTCCGGACGATGGCGGCGGATGCACCGGTGCGCGACACTGCGCTACGGCCAAAACGAAAGCGGCGGACAAGGCACCCTGCCCGTCCGCCGCTCCCTTTATCCGTGCGCCCTTACCGCGGGAGCCGGGCCGTCATCAATGCTTAACGTCGCGCCAGACGTTTTGGTACGCGCCCCAGGCTAGGCCGCAGAAGATCAGGATGAAGATGATCGACGCGAACCCGGCGGCATGGCGTGCCTCGAGGTTGGGCTCTGCGGTCCAGGTCAGGAACGCGGAGACGTCGGTCGACATCTGCTCCATCGTCGGCTTGGTGCCGTCGGCGTAGGTCACCTGGCCATCCGACGTCAGCGGCGGCGGCATCGCGATGTTGAGGTTCGCGAAATACGGGTTGTAGTGCAGACCCGCCGGCGTTTTGATGTCCGGGAATTCCTTCAGCAGCGCGGCCGGCTGCGTCGTGTAGCCGGTCAGCAGCGAGTGGACATACGCGGTGCCGTCCTCGCGCGCCTTGGTGATCAGCGAAAGATCAGGCGGCAGCGCGTTGTTGTTCGCGGCGCGCGCGGCGATCTCGTTGGCGAACGGCGACGGGAAACGATCCGACGGGATGTTCTTGCGGGTCGCGGGCTCGCCCGTCTCCGGGTTGATCGAGGGCTGCTCGATGACCCACTGGTTGGCGATCGCCTTAACCTCGGGGTCGGTATAGCCGATCTTGGTCAGGTCGCGGAACGACACCAGCCGCAGCGAGTGGCAGGCCGAGCAGACTTCCTTGTAGACCTGGAACCCGCGCTGGAGCTGGCGACGGTCGAACTTGCCGAACACGCCGTTGGAGGCGAGCTCGAGTTCCTTGGGGTGCTTGTGCGCGACGCTCTCCGCGGTCGGCGCGACGGGGTCGGTGATGACCCCCGCCACGCTGCCGAAGAGCGCGATGCCGAGCACCAGCACGAAGGCCGCGCCGACGATGGAGGCGATGAGACGAACCATGTGTGTGTCCTCTAGTTCGTATCAGTGCGCGAGCGCGGTTTTGGCCGGGCTGGTGCCGCCGTGCTTTGAAAGTACGGCCTCGGTGATCGAGTTGGGCAGCGGCCGCGGACGCTCGGAGCGCGAGATGATCGGCAGGATGATCAGGAAGTGCGCGAAATAATACGCCGCGCAGATCTGGCTGAGGATCACGTAGAACGCGTTGGCCGGAGCGCCACCGCAATAGCCGAGCACGAAGATGTCGGCGACCAGCACCCAGAACGCGATCCGCGCCTTGGGACGATAGTTCATCGAACGGACCGGCGAGCTGTCCAGCCAGGGCAGGAAGAACAGCAGCAGGATCGAGCCGAACATCGCCAGCACGCCCCAGAGCTTGGCCGGCAGGATGAAGTCCGCAGTGAAGGCGCGCAGGATCGCGTAGAACGGCCAGAAATACCATTCGGGCACGATGTGCGCGGGCGTCGAAAGCGGGTTCGCCGGGATGTAGTTGTCCGGGTGGCCAAGATAGTTCGGGAAGAAGAACAGCAGGCTGGCGAAGATCAGCATGAAGATGCCGAGCCCGAAGCCGTCCTTCGCGGTGTAGTAGGGGTGGAACGGGACGGTATCCTGCTCCCCCTTCACGTCGACACCGGTCGGGTTGTTCGAGCCGGGGATGTGCAGCGCCCAGATGTGCAAGATGATGACGCCCGCGATCACGAACGGCAGCAGATAATGCAGCGAGAAGAAGCGGTTGAGTGCGGCATTGTCCGGCGCGAATCCGCCGAGCAGCCAGATGCGGATGGTGTCGCCGACCAGCGGGATTGCCGAGAAGAACCCGGTGATGACCTGCGCCCCCCAGAAGCTCATCTGGCCCCACGGAAGGACATAGCCCATGAACGCGGTGGCCATCATCAGCAGGAAGATGACCACACCAAGCAGCCACACCATCTCGCGCGGCGCCTTGTACGAGCCGTAATAGAGCCCGCGGAAGATGTGCGTATAGACGACGATGAAGAACATCGAGGCGCCGTTCGCGTGGGCGTAGCGCAGGAACCAGCCCGCGTTGACGTCGCGCATGATGCTCTCGACCGAGTCGAATGCGACTAGGCCGTTGGCTGCGTAGTGCATCGCCAGGACGATGCCGGTGACGATCTGGATCGCCAATGCGGCGCCGGCGAGCACGCCGAAGTTCCAGAAATAATTGAGGTTGCGCGGGACGGGATAGCCGCCGCCGAGTGAATTGTAGACGAGCCGGGGAACGGGAAGCCGCTCATCCAGCCACCGCGTCAGCGGCAGCTTCGGTTCGTATTGCTTGGCCCAGGGAAAGCTCATGGTCGTTCCTCAGCCTACCGTGACGACGGTGTCGGAGTTGAAGGCATAGTCCGGAACGTGGAGGTTCGACGGAGCGGGGCCTTTGCGGATGCGTGCGGCGGTGTCGTAGGCCGAGCCGTGGCACGGGCAGAAATAGCCGCCGAACGGCCCTTTGTTCTCGCCCTCGCCCGCGCCGAGCGGGACGCAGCCGAGATGCGTGCAGACGCCCAGCGTGATCAGCCAGTTCTTCTTCCCCGCCTTAGTGCGCTGCTCGAGCGTCTGCGGATCGCGCAGCGTCGAGATATCGACCGCGTCGGCTTCCGAGATTTCCTTCGGCGTCAGGTTGCGCACGAAGAGCGGCTGCTTGCGGAACGACGTCTTGATCGCCTGGCCGGGGAGGATCTTCGACAGGTCGATCTCGGTGGTCGACTGCGCGAGCACGTCGGCGCTCGGGTTCATCTGATTGATCAGCGGCAGGACGATCGCGACAGCGCCGACGCCGGCGAAGGAAACGGCTGCGATATTGATGAAATCACGGCGGCGAGGATCATGGGCCTCTTCGTGAAACGGCTCTGGCGATTCGCCGGGAGGAACCATGTCGTCGACTGTCGCCATTCATCTCGCCCTTGCACGTTATTTTTTTCGTGACGGACTAGGCTCCCGGTTTCGCGAAACCATATCCCCAATCCATCCGACCGTCCCCACGGAGGCTGCGCTTTGATAGACGGCGGGGCGACGGTTTGCCAACTGCATTTTGCTTTGGGTTACCGTGCGGCGCTCGGCGCGCTAGGGGATCCGGTATGCGTATTGCCCTCTATCAGCCCGACATCGCCGGAAATGTCGGCGCCATTCTCCGCACTGCCGCGTGCATGGGGATCGGCGTCGACCTGATCGAACCGATGGGATTCACCTGGAGCGACAAGGCCGTCGCGCGCTCGGGGATGGACTATGTCGGCGTGGTCGACGTGGTGCGGCATGTCGATTGGGACACGTTCCTGGCGCAGGTACGCGGGCGGATCGTGCTGCTGACCACCAAGGGCGCGGTGCGGCTGGATGTTGCCGAGTTTCGCGAGGATGACGTGTTGTTGATGGGGAGCGAGGGGGCCGGCGTGCCGGAGGAGGTGCATGCGCGGGCCGATGTGCGCGTGCTGATTCCGATGCGGCCTGGGTTGCGGTCGATGAATATTTCCGTGGCGACGGGGATCGTCGCGGCGGAGGCTTTGCGGCAGACGGGCGGCTGGCCGAGCTAATCCTCCCCGGCACGGGGACGGGGACCGTGCGAAGCATGGTGGAGGGGGCTCACCGCAAACGCCCCGCTTCCGTCCGACAACTGTAACGCTCGTGGAAGTCCCCCTCCACCCTTCGGCCAAGTAGCCGAACGGTCCCCCTCCCCGTTCCGGGGAGGATTTGGTAGAGACGCCCGCATGATCGAACTCGACCCCCAGCAAGCCGCCGCCCGAACCTGGTTCGAATCCCTGCGCGATCGCATCTGCGCGGAGTTCGAGACGATCGAGCGCGAGGCAGGCTCCGACGCATCGTTTGAATACACCCCGTGGAACCGCGTCGATCCCTCGGGCGAGCCGGGCGGCGGTGGCGTGATGGGCGTCATGAAGGGCCGCGTGTTCGAGAAGGTCGGCGTCAACGTCTCGACCGTCGGCGGCACGTTCGAAGGCGAGTTCGCCAAGTCGATCCATGGTGCGGGCGAGGACCCGCGGTTCTTCGCGACCGGGATCAGCCTGGTCGCGCACATGACCAACCCGCACGTCCCCGCGGTGCACATGAACTGTCGCTTCCTCAACACCACCAAGCGCTGGTTCGGCGGCGGCGGCGATCTCAACCCGCCCTTGCCTATCGAGGAGGACACGGCGGACTTCCACGCGACGATGAAGGCGGCGTGCGACGCGCATGATCCGGCGCACTACCCCCGGTTCAAGGAATGGGCGGAGACCTATTTCTACATCCCGCACCGGAAGGTCGGACGTGGTGTCGGTGGGATTTTCTTCGATCATCTCGATGGCGATTTCGAGACCAACTTCGCGTTCACGCGCGATGTCGGCGAGGCGTTTCTCGATGCGTATCCGCGGATCGTGCGGCGGCGGATGGATACGCCGTTCGATGCCACGGACGAGGCGCGGATGCTCGAATGGCGTGGGCGCTATGCCGAGTTCAACCTCGTGTACGACCGTGGGACTTTGTTCGGGCTCAAGACCGGCGGCAACATCGACGCGATCCTGATGAGCCTGCCGCCCCGCGCGACCTGGTCTTGATATGGCGCTGATCCCGGTTGCCGACGACGTCCTCGCGACGATCGTCACGACGCTGGAGATGCGCAAGCGGCCGCCGCTGCGACCGAGCCCGGGGTCGCGGTTGCGATTGGTGAAGTGGGAGCGGCCCGCGCTGGAGAAATACCGCGCGCTGTTTCGGCGGGTGGGGAGCCCGTGGTTGTGGTTCTCGCGGCTGGTGATGGCCGACGATGCGCTGGCGGCGATCGTGCATGATCCGGGGATCGCGGTGTATGCGGTGCTCGATCCGGCGGGGATCGAGGTCGGAATGCTCGAACTCGATTTTCGCGCAACGGGTGCATGCGAGATTTCGTATTTCGGGCTGATTCCCGAATTGGCTGGGCAAGGCCATGGGCGGTGGCTGATGGCCGAGGCTTGCGCGCGGGCTTGGGCGAAGGGGGTGGAGCGGGTCTGGCTGCATACCTGCACGCTCGATCATCCTAGTGCGCTGGGGTTTTATCGGGCGCAGGGGTTCGTTGCCGTGAAGCGGACGATCGAGACGTTTCCCGATCCTCGGGCTTCTGGATTGCTGCCGCCGGAGACGGCGCCGCAGATCCCGTATTTGGCGAAGCGGGGGTAGGCCTGAAACTTGTTTCCCCGCGAAGGCGGGGATCCAGACTGGGCTCCCGCCTTCGCGGGAGAACAAGAAGGCGGTAGGAGCAGGTGTGATGCTTCTTGCGGACTAGCTTTGAGGCTCGCCCTTACCGCGCCAGGCGGCGGTATGCCGATATAGCGATCAGGGCCATGGCGATACCGGCCGCCATTGCGGCCACCGCGGCGCCAGCGTCGACGATCGCCAGCGCGACCGGGTTGGGTTCGCCCGCTTCGCGCAGGGCACGATCCAGCATCATGAACGGCGCTCCGGCGAGCCAGCCGCTGATGTAGCTGAATGCCGCCAATCCCATTAGCGGCAACCCCGAACCGCGGCTGAGCGTGAAACTGCGGCGGATCGCGCCTAGCGCACCGAGCGGGGCTTCGGCGAACAGCGCCGGGCCGGTCAGCATTGTCCGGCCGAGGATGTAGAGGCCGGGGATCGCGTATAGCAACAGCCCCGCCCCCGCCGGCAGCGACACGATCACCATCGCCAGCAGGAAGCGCGGGAATATCCGTAGGCAGCGCGTCAGCGCCTGCCGCAGGTCGAGTTGATCGCGATCGAGATACAGCGCGTAGAACAGCGACGTACCGAAGAAGCTCATGACGTAAGCGAGCAGGTACCAGCCGCCATGTGCCGCCGCCCATGTCTGCACCGCATCGGCCCAGACCATCGCCTGCGCCTCGTTATCGCCCGCCGCCGCGTTGGGCATCGGCGGATCGGGCACGACCAGCGCCAGCGCGAAGGCAGGCAGGAACAGAAACGGCGCGGCGATCCGCAGCAACAGGTCGCGGTCGCGCTTGAACAGGTTCCAGGCGTCGGTGAGGACGGTCGCGAAATCGAGCTTCATGGGGTGACGGATTTCTCTCTGACGGCGACATAGAGCTGCGCGGTGAAGACCGCAGCGAGCGCAGTGAAAGCGGTGGTGACGATCGTCGCGGCGATCCCCGACAGGAAGGTCGCGGTGGCGATCCCGTCGGCGCCGAGCGCGAGCCGGAAGATGATCCCGGTCACGGACTGTGCGGCCCAGGTCGAGACGAGCATGACGATCGCGAACAGGATCAACACGCCGATGATCCGCCACGTCAGCCCCTTGGTCAGCTGGACCGAGCGACGGATCGCACCGATCCCGCGGCGCTCGTTCAGGATCACCGGGTTGAGCAGCACCAGTCGCGCGCCGATCCAGATCGCCAGCAGGAGATAGGCGATGCCGTACAGCGCGGTGAACCCAGCGGCGCCGGCGGTCGGCGGGGTCATCTGTACGCTCGATCCATTGGCAGCGGCGGAGAAATCGAAGCCCGACTGAACCAGAACGATTACCGGCGGCACGGCGAGGAGCGCGGCGATTAGCGTGATCAGCGCGGTGATGCCGAGCGCCGGCAGTACGCGCGCACCGGCCTGGCGGTGCGCAGCCGCAGCATCGGTGCCGGGATCGCTGGCAATCGCGACGATCGCGAGCTGCGCCCACAGCATCGCGACCAGCGTACCGATCGCCAGAACGCTGCCGATCAAGGCGAAGCTCATCGTCCCCGGTGTCGAGAACGCGACATAGCCGTCACGGATCACGCTGGGCAGCAGAATGCCGAGCACCGCGATCGGCGCGATCATGCCGGTACGCCCGTTGAGCACCTCGATCGTGCGATCCCAGACCGTTCCCATCTTCACCATGCGTCACGCTCCCCCGGTTGCTGTATCGCGCGGGTTAGCCCAAGCCCCTGCGCTTGACCACATGGTTGAAACGCACGTCGGAGTTGCAAGTGCGAGCGTCGGTGCGCAATTGGGATCGGTGACCAACCCCCTCCCCTCCGATATCGAATGGCGGACCAGCGCCGGCCTCACCCCTTATGCCGATGCGCTGGCGGAGATGGAGGCGCGCGCGCTCGCGGTCGGCGCGGGCGAGGCGCGCGAGCTGTTGTGGATGCTCGAACATCCGCCGGTCTACACCGCGGGCACCAGCGCGGATCCGGGCGACCTGATCGACGCGCGCTTCCCGGTGATCCCGACGGGACGCGGCGGCAAATACACCTATCATGGGCCGGGCCAGCGGATCGGCTATGTCGTGCTCGACCTGACCAAGCGCGGACGGGATGTCCGCTGTTACGTCCACGCGCTCGAATCCTGGGTGATCGCGGCGCTTGGCGAGCTCGGCGTCGAGGCGTTCGCGGTCGATGGCCGGGTCGGCATCTGGACGCTCGATCGGGGCCGGGAAGCCAAGATCGGCGCGATCGGGGTACGGGTAAAACGCTGGGTGACGCTCCACGGCTTCTCGGTGAACGTCGATCCGGACCTGTCGCACTTTGGTGGCATCGTGCCCTGCGGCCTGTCCGAGTACGGCGTTACCAGCCTGCAATCGCTGGGCATTTCCGCCGACCTTGCAACCTTCGACGCCGCCCTGGCGTTGACGGCCGATGCTTTCCTTGAAACAGTTTCTTGTCCTCAAGAAAACGAGGCTTGAGGACAAAGCGTTATCGGATTAATGTCCACTACGATTTGGGTATTAAGGGCGAGCAGCCAGCCAAATCCTCTATCTAGGGAGCTTCCACATGCGTGCACTCATTTCCAAGGTCCTGACCGGTTCGCTGATCGCCAGCGCAGCACTCGCCGTTTCGGCTTGCGGTCCGAAGACCGAGACGACCACCGACAACACGATGGTCACCGACATGAACGCCACTGAAGGCATGGACACCATGACCGACAACATGACCGCAGTCGACGGCGCGTCGAACGGTGGCATGATGGCCAACGACACCATGATGGCGAACGACACGATGATGTCGAACGACACCATGATGACCAACAACGCAATGTAATGGTCGCGAAGGTCGACCGTTACGGCGGATGACCTTCAACGGCATTATGCGATGTGAAGGGCCGCCCGGGCAACCGGGCGGCCCTTTATCGTTGCGGGATGGGGAACGTCGATCCTTGATGCCGGTCAGCGCGTTTGCGCACATCGGATGGCGGCAAACCGCGGTCGTTCCGGATGCGACAGTTTACATACCGGATCGGGGTATTCGGCGCGCAAAATCGATCCCGGCAAAAGGTTAAAATCGCTTGGGGGTTTGGCGGAAACGCTTTAGATTCGTCGACTTGGAATGCCCCTGGGGAGGTTTGAATGAAAGTGTTGCGTACCGCGCTCGCGCTCTGCGTGGCGTCGAGCGGTCTCGCTGTGGCGCAGTCGGCGTCGGCGCAGTTCTTTTTGCAGTCGCGTGACTTTTCCGGCGCCGCGGTGACCGGCGACGAAGCCGATCTCGGCCAGCCCCTGCCGGGTGCGACGCCTGCGGAAACGCGTGCCGCCCTGGTTTGGCATATGCGCGCCGCGCTCAACGTGGCGGCCCTGCAGTGCCAGTTCGAGCCGACGCTGTTGACCGTGCCGAACTATAATTCGATTCTCGCCGATCATGGCGACGAGTTGAAGGGTGCGTTCGATACGCTGACCAAATACTTCATCCGCGTGAACAAGGCGTCGGGCCTCCGCGCCGGGCAGGCCGCGCTCGACCAGTTCGGCACGCGGACCTATTCCAGCTTCGCCACGGTCGCCGCGCAATACGGGTTCTGCCAGACCGCAGCCTCGATCGGACGCGACGCGGTGTTCGCACCGCGCGGGCATTTTGCCGACGTCGCGCTGGCGCGGTCGCGCGAACTGCGCAACAGCCTGATCCCCTGGGGTGAACAGCGCTTCCCGCGCTACATCGGCCGCGATCGCAATGCGGCAATGCCGCGGCTCGATACGATCTGCTGGAACAAGAAGGGCGAGTGGGTCGAAAAGAAGTGCGGCGCCCAAAACTGGCCGCCGGTTGGCGTCGGCATCGCCGGGCGGTAACGTCTCCGCCTTGCCCGAATTACCGGATGATCTTATCCTCGCGTTCTGCCGTCACCCCAGCGAAAGCTGGGGTATCTCACGAAGCGCGCGACGAGAGTCTCATGGGGTCATCCCAGCTTCCGCTGGGATGACGGTAGGGCAAGAATGAAGTCCCCTACATAGCGCGCTTCAAATTATCAGCGCAGGCCCAGCAGCTTGTGCGTCTGCAGCGACAACCGCCACTGCGGCCGCTGCATGACCAGATCCACGCACGCCTCGCGGTTCGCGTCGGCTTGCGGATCGTCGAGCGGCTGGAGCAGCAGGTTTGCGAACGCCCAGGTCTCGACATCGTCGATATCGGTGCCCGGCTGCGGCCAGACCAGCTTCAGTTCGTCGCCGGTCCGCTGAACGACGATGCTGCCGGCCTTGGGGCTGATGCAGACCCAATCGATACCCGGATGCGCCCGAATCGTCCCGTTGCTCTCCATCGCGATCCGGAAGCCCTCGCCGTGGAGCGCATCGACGATCGCGTCGTCGATCTGCAGCATCGGCTCCCCCCCGGTCAGGACGACGAATCGATCGCTCGTGCCGTCCCCCCAGAAGTCGGCGACTGCCGCCGCGAGCGCCTGCGCATCGGCGAACTTGCCGCCGCCCAGCCCGTCGGTGCCGACGAACTCGGTATCGCAGAACTTGCAGACCGCGGTCGCGCGGTCCTGTTCGCGACCAGACCACAGGTTGCAGCCGGCGAATCGCACGAACACCGCACGACGGCCGGCGTTCACACCCTCACCCTGCAACGTGAGGAACATCTCCTTGACCGCGTAGCTCATCGCTCAGGCCAGCCCGGATCCGGGCCGCACGGCGTAAACGGTGGGATCGGCAATGCCTGCGTCCTCGAACCCCTTGGAGCGCAGACGGCAGCTGTCACACAGGCCGCAATGCTCGCCGGCGGGCGTCGGATCATAGCATGACCAGCTCAGCCCGAGATCCAGGCCGAGACGCGTGCCTTCGCGGACGATATCCGCCTTGGTCATCATCTGAAGCGGCGCCTGGATACGGAACGGCTCGCCCTCGACGCCAGCCTTGGTGGCGAGTTCCGCCAAGCCTTCGAACGCGGCGATGAACTCGGGGCGGCAATCGGGATACCCCGAATAATCGAGCGCGTTGACGCCGATATAAATGTCGCGCGCGCCCGCCGCCTCGGCCCAGCCCAGCGCAAGGCTGAGGAAGATGGTGTTGCGTGCGGGTACGTAGGTGACGGGAATGCCACCGCCATCCTCGGTGCCCGCGCCATCCTTCGGCACGTCGATATCGGCGGTCAGTGCCGACCCGCCAAACGCGGAGAGATCCATCGGCAACACGATGTGGCGTTCGACACCGATCGCGGCGGCGACGCGGCGGGCGGCGTCGAGTTCGATCCGATGGCGCTGATTATAATCGAACGACAGCGCGAGCACGCGCTGGCCGGCTTCGCGCGCCAAAGCGGCGGATACCATCGAGTCGAGCCCGCCCGAAACGAGCGCGACCGCAAAGGGAGCAGGAGATGTCATGATGCGCAATGCGCTAGGCCAGCGGCGCGCAAAAAGAAAGGGGCCGCCCGATAAGGCGGCCCCCTAAGGTTGGCGCGAACCGCGCCACAAGGGAGAAAAAACGTGCCGAATAAAAAGCACAGTCCCTTCTATACCCAACATAAGTGAATAGGGAGTTAATTTCTTAAGTTATCGTTGCTGTGAAAAAATCTGACAAGTCAGGCGCCGACTGGAACAGGAAATTTCTTCGCGCAGAACGCGCAATCGACGATGATGAAACCGCTCTCGTCGGCCATCGACCGCCGCTCCTCGATGGGAAATTTGGAGATCACCCCCTGAATATAATCAGGGTCGCAGCGGCATCCGCGCGAGATCGGAATATCCGCGAGAATGCGGACGTCGTCTTCTTCATTGAACAAGCGCCAGACCAGCGTCTCCAGCGGCAGGAACGCATTCGTGAGTTCGTCCGCGCCGATCGTGTTGCCGAGCGTAGCGACATGCTCCCATTCCGGGTGGTCGAGCTTGGTGTGGAGCCGCTCGCGACCATCCTCGCCCTCGGGAAGATGCTGGAGGAACAGCCCACCTGCGACGCAGCGCCCGTCCGGGCCCTTCGCCATACCGGTCCGAATCATCGTCGGGATCTGTTCGGACTGCGTGAAATAACTTTGCGCGGCCTGTGACAGCGTATCGCCATCGAGCGGGACGATGCCCTGGTACCGTTCGTTGCTGGTCGCCATGTCGAACGTGATCGCGAGGTAGCCAGCACCGAACAGCGCGAACAACGATGGCTCGGCGGGGGCTTCGGCAAGCTTGTCGGCGTCGTATTCGATGTAACCGCGCACTTCGCCGCCGCGGTAGTCGCAGACGAGCAGCTGGACGACGCCGTTGTCGGTGCGGGTCTGCATCGTCAGCTGGCCGCTGGCGTCCTTGAGCGTCGAGCCGATCAGCGCGGCGAGCGTCAGCGCCTCGGCGAGCAGCTTTTCGATCGCAGGCGGATAGGCGTGGGCGGCGAGCACTTCGTCGAGCGCGGTGCCGAGCCGGACGATCCGGCCGCGGGCACTGCGCGCAGGGATCGCGAAGGCCAGCGCGCGGTCGAGATCGGTCATGTTGGGGTCGTTCATCGGAGGGAAGATGGGGAGCGAAGGCGGCGGGTCAACCCGATCCCCATCCGTCGCCCACCCATCTCCGTCACCCCAGCGGAAGCTGGGGTATCCCTATTGGCGGGCGCCGAGGCTCGAACGGGAAGATCCCAGCTTTCGCTGGGATGGCGGATGGGGCGCGGGGTGGTGTGAACGGCGTGTTACCGCCGGTTCGTCAACCGATCTGTCCAAAGCACCAGCGCAGGACCGACTTCTGCGCATGAAGACGGTTCTCAGCCTCCTGCCAGATCAGCGACTGTGGCCCGTCGATCACCTCGGGCGTCACCTCCTCGCCGCGGTGCGCGGGGAGGCAGTGGAGGAACTTCGCGTCGGGCTTGGCCAGCGCCATCAGTGCGGCATCGACCTGGTACGGCGTCAGCGCCGCCAGCTTGGTCTCGGCATGCGCCTGCCCCATCGAGATCCAGGTGTCGGTGACGACGATGTCCGCCCCCTCGACCGCCTCGCGCGGCGTCGACACGATACGCGCCCGGCCCTTGCCCAGCGCCACGTCGGCTTCGGTCGGCATATACCCCTGCGGGCACGCCGCGACGACGTCGAACTGCATCAGCCCGGCGGCCTCGACGATCGAGGCGAGGACGTTGTTGCCATCCCCCAACCACGCGACCTTGAGGCCGGGGAGCGTCTTGCCGCTCTCGATGATCGTCAGCAGGTCGGCCATGATCTGGCACGGATGCGACGCGTCGGTCAGGCCGTTGATGACCGGGACGGAGGCATAGTGCGCCATCTCCTCGATCTTGGTGTGATCGTCGGTGCGGATCATGATCGCGTCGACATAGCCCGACAGGATGCGCGCGGTGTCGGCGATCGACTCGCCGCGGCCGAGCTGCATCGAGCCCGCGTCGGACACGATCGAGGTGCCGCCGAGCTGGCGGATCGCCATGTCGAACGAGAAGCGCGTGCGCGTCGAATTCTTCTCGAACACCATCGCGAGCGTGTGGCCGGCGAGCGGTGCGTCGGCATCGGTGCGGCCCTTGGGGAAGCCGGCGCGCGCTGCCTTGCGGTCAAGTGCATCGGACAGCATAGCGGCGATGCCGTCGGCGCCGGCGTCGGTGAGATTCAGGAAATGGCGGGTCATAATATCCTCCCCGGCACGGGGAGGGGGACCGTTCGCATTAGCGAATGGTGGAGGGGCCTCCACGAACGCAACACTTCGGGGCGATCCCCCTCCACCATGCTTCGCATGGTCCCCCTCCCCGTACCGGGGAGGTTTTAAGTCAGTCGTCGGCAGCCGGAACGTAGACGCGCGCTGCGGTCGACAGCTTGTCGATGCACTCGGCGATGTGGCTCTCGTCGATCACCAGCGGCGGCAGGATGCGGATGACGTTCTCGCCCGCCGATACCAGCAGCAAATTGTGGTGATCGCGCGCGAACGCGACGAACGCGCGGCTGTCGCTCTTGAGCTTCAGCCCGAGCATCAACCCGGTACCGCGAACGCTGTCGAACAGGTTATCGTGGTTCGGGATCATCTGCTCGAGCCCCTGCCGCAACCGGTCGCCCATCGCCGTGACGTTGTCGAGGAAGCCCTCGTCGAGGATCACGTCGAGCACCGCCTCGCCCGCCGCCATGGCCAGCGGGTTGCCGCCATAGGTCGAGCCATGCGTCCCCGCGACCATCCCCTTGGCCGCCTCCTCGGTCGCGAGGCATGCGCCAAGCGGGAAGCCGCCGCCGATGCCCTTGGCGACCGACATGATGTCGGGCGTGATCCCGTACAGCTCGTGCGCGAAGAGCTTGCCGGTGCGGCCATAGCCGCACTGGACCTCGTCGAGCACCAGCAGCAGGCCGTGTTCGTCGCAGGCCTTGCGCAGGCCGGTCAGGAATTCAGGCGATGCCTGACGAATGCCGCCCTCACCCTGGATCGGCTCGACCAGAAAGCCCGCGGTGTTGTCGTCGATCAGCGCCAGCGCGCCTTCGAGATCGTTGAACTTCGCATAGGCGAATCCCGGCAGGAGCGGCTCGAACCCGTCGCGCATCTTCGCCTGGTTGGTCGCCGAAATCGTGCCGAGCGTCCGCCCATGGAACGCCGTGTCGAACGTGATCAGCGTGTGACGCTGCGGATTGCCGTTGGCGAAATGATAGCGCCGCGCGGTCTTGATCGCGCACTCGACCGCTTCCGCACCCGAATTGGTGAAGAACACGGTGTCGGCAAACGTGTTGTCGACGAGCCGCTGTGCGAGATGCTCGCCCTGCGGCGATCCGTACAGGTTCGACACGTGCATCAGCGTCGCAGCCTGTTCGGCGATCGCCTTGGTCAGATGCGGATGGCCATGGCCGAGCGCGTTGACCGCGATGCCGCTGGCGAAATCGAGATATTGCTGGCCGTCCTCGCCGAAGAGGTACGCGCCCTCGCCTCGGACCGGACGCACGCCACACCGCGGGTAGACGGGCATGAGCGGGGTGATGGTCACGACGGCAAGCTCCTTCAAACAGCGAGGGCGACCCACACGGCCGCCCGAACCGCCTGATACGAGCGCGCGACGCCGGGGGCAACACCGCGTGGCATCGCGCGGCGAACGCCGACATGGCCGATCCCGATGATTCGCCGCTGCGCTTGCGGCATTCACTGGAATAGGCACGCGAATAGGCGCATGATCGGCAAGACGTGGTGCCAGGATCCTGTGCGCTTTGGTTCGATTCGAATCGCCCCGCCGCACTATAGGGGAGAGAACCATGTCCAGGTTACTACCATGCATCGCACTTATGCTTGCCACGACATCACCGGCCTATGCCAAGGACGTCTTCACCGGAACTTGGAAAGGCGACATCAAGGAGAGCGAACTTTCGACAAAACCTTCGGTCGCATTGATCGAGAACGGGTTTTACACCTGTTCGACCTGCATTCCGGTGGTCAAGATCGCCGCCGATGGTGCGCTTCATCCGGTTACCGGCCACGCCTATTATGACGCGATGTCGGTCACCGTCGTTGATCCGGCGACCGTCAAATATGCGACGAGCAAAGGCGGCAAGCCGATGAGCGACGCAACCGCGACGCTGTCCGCCGACAATAGTTCGATCTCCACGGTGTTCAACGACACCAGCGCGCCGAACGGAATCCCGATCACCGGCACGACCATCAGCGAGCGCGTCGCAGCGGGCCCGTCCGGGTCGCACGCGGCATCGGGGTCATGGCTGCAGACGAACCAGACCCAGGTGTCCGACAGCGGCCTTGTCTTCACCTTCGCGAAGACAGGCAAGGTCGTGACCTATTCGACGCCGACCGGGACATCGTACGTGGCGACGACGGGCGGCCCATCGGTCGCAGTCGTCGGCGATGCCGGCTGGACGACGGTGTCGCTACGGCAATCCGATCTCAACACGCTGCATGAGACCGACTATCTCGACGGCAAGGTGATCGGCAAATACGTCATGACGATCTCGCCCGACGGCAAGAAAATGACGATGGACGTCAACGACATCAAATACGGCAAGACCTCAACGCTGATCGCCTACAGACAGTGATCGCCCACAGCCAGTGATCGCGGTGCGCCTGCGGACGGGAGAGTTTCCTCCGCAGGCGTAGCTGCTGCGCCGTGACGCCAGCGGAGGTGGCTGGCCGATCAGCCGGTCGGCGTCTCGACTGTCAGATCGGTCATCTCGACTCGCGGTTCGCTCGACCGCACCTGAACACGCGACCCCGCAGCATAGGTCACGTCGTAGATCAGGGAATATCGCTCTATCCTGCGCAGTCCCGGCTTGTCCGCCGCCATGGCGAGCGGCCGATACAGCCGTTTCGTCAGCGACGTCTTCACGGATTCGAGCCACGCCCCTCGCACATTGTCGGATTGCCGGAGGACATCGATGTCCTGCACCGTACCGTCGGGGCGGACCATGAACGTGACGTCCGCCCATTGCGGCACCCGATCGCCGGTCATGGCGACGACCTTCGATCCGCTCTGCGAACGGTCGGGGAGATCAATAGGCGCCGCATAGACGAGTACGGCCTCGTTGGTACGCTCCCCCACAGTAACCTTGGCGAGTTCGGCCTTCTCGACGTCATGCACCTTGTCGCCAGCCTTCACGCGTCGTTCGAGTGTGACCGTGGCCTCACGAAACGGCGCGAGCTCGGGATCCGTCGTGTCCCGTATCCGGCGGATCGCCTTGCCCGCCTGGTAATCATAGGCATGATCGACGCTGGCCAGCGCCGTGTAGAGCACGGCCGTCCGCAACATCGCGAGCCCCTCGACCTGCTTCAGACCGGCAGCACCTGCTTGCTTCGCGACCGTGGCATAAACCTCCTCCGCCGCGGTATAGCGATGCTCCTTGGCAAAGGTGTCACCGACGAGAAGGCGCTCCATCAGGACCCGCGGGTCGCTGTGATCGAGGCCGCCTTTCAGAACGTCCAGCGAATCGATCGAGTTCGTCCGCGACGAGTCCGACAGTCCGTTCAAGCTGGCCAGCCGTCCGCTCGCGCGGATCAGGTTCGCGACGTCGACGGGTATGTCTTTGGCATATTTCTCGTTGCGGCTGCGCGCCTTTAGCAGCGTCTGTCGAGACGCTGCATAGTCACCCACCAGGAACTGGTTCTCCGCATGCGCAAGAGATGCCGCGATTTCCTCCTTGGGAGGACATCCACGCGCAATACATTGGGCCAAGGCGCGTTCGGTGCCCGACAGACGCTGGCCGACCACCACGATCGTCTTGTCGTCGCCTGGCGGCGGTGCGGGAGGGGGCGCGGCCACGGCTTGAATGAGAGCAACGACAAGCAACATCATTCGACCACGCCCTATGCAACCGACATCCCACGCAAATGTATCGCCGAGGGTGGCAATGTCGATCACCCAAATGGGTCATAATCGACCAACCAGCTCCCGCACTCGCTCGCCGCATTCACGCGTCGATTGCTTCCTCGTCCATCCGGCCGGCGTTTTCCTGGATGAAGGCGAAGCGGTGCGCGGGGTTGTTGCCCATCAGGCGGTCGACCAGGTCCTTCACCTGCGCGCGCTCTTCATATTCCTGCGGGAGCGTGATGCGGAGCATGCCGCGGGTGGCGGGGTCCATCGTGGTTTCGCGGAGCTGGCTCGGGTTCATCTCGCCGAGGCCCTTGAAGCGGCCGACGTCGACTTTCTTGCCCTTGAACACGGTGCGTTCGAGTTCGGCGCGGTGCGCGTCATCCCTTGCGTAGATGCTCTTGGTGCCGACGGTCAGGCGGTAGAGTGGCGGTTGCGCGAGGTAGAGGTGCCCGCGGCGGACGAGTTCAGGCATCTCCTGGAAGAAGAACGTCATCAGCAGCGTCGCGATGTGCGCGCCGTCGACGTCGGCGTCCGTCATGATGACGATGCGTTCGTAGCGCAGCGTATCCGGCGTGCAGTCCTTCCGGGTGCCGCAGCCCAGCGCGAGCGTGAGGTCGGCGATTTCCTGGTTGGCAAAGATCTTGGCGCTCGTGGCCGACGCGACGTTGAGAATCTTGCCGCGGATCGGGAGGATCGCCTGCGTTTTCCGGTCACGCGCCTGCTTGGCGGAACCGCCTGCCGAATCGCCCTCGACGATGAACAGTTCGGTGCCCTCGGGCGAGTTGGCGGAGCAGTCGGTGAGCTTGCCAGGCAGGCGGAGTTTGCGCGCGGAGGTTGCGGTCTTGCGTTTGACGTCGCGTTCCTGCTTGCGACGCAGGCGTTCGTCCATCCGCTCGAGCACATAGTTCAGCAGCGCCTTGCCGCGCTCCATGTTGTGGCTGAGGAAATGGTCGAAATGATCGCGTACCGCCTTCTCGACGAGGCCGGCGGCCTCAGGGCTGGTCAGGCGATCCTTGGTCTGGCTCTGGAATTGCGGTTCGCGGATGAAGACCGACAGCATCAACTCGCTGCCGACCATGACGTCGTCCGCGCTGATATCCTTGGTCTTCTTGTTGCCGACGAGATCGCCGAACGCACGAAGCCCGCGGACGAGCGCCTGGCGGAGGCCCTGTTCGTGCGTGCCGCCATCGGGGGTTGGGATGGTGTTGCAATACCAGCTGTACGAGCCGTCGCTCCACAACGGCCACGCAACCGCCCATTCGACGCGGCCCTGGGTTTCGCCGTTCGCGCTCGGGAAATCCTGCGAGCCGGAGAAGAAGTCGGAGGTCGCGCATTCGCGGCCGGCGATCTGGTCGCGCAAATGGTCCGCTAGGCCGCCGGGGAACTGGAACACGGCTTGCGGGGGCGTGTCGTCCGCAATCAGCTCGGGTGCGCAGTGCCAGCGGATCTCGACACCCGCGAAGAGATACGCCTTCGAGCGGACGAGCTTGTAGAGGCGCTGCGGCTTGAAGTTCAGTTCGCTGCCAAAGATCTCGGTATCGGGCGTGAACGCGACGCTGGTGCCGCGACGGTTGGGCGTGGCCCCGAGATGCTCGATCGGTCCGAGCGTCTGCCCCTTGGCGAAGCGCTGGCGGTAGAGTTGCCGGTCGCGCGCGACCTCGACGACGGTGTCCGACGAGAGCGCGTTCACCACACTGATGCCGACGCCGTGCAGTCCGCCCGACGTCGCATACGCCTTGCCCGCGAACTTGCCGCCCGAGTGGAGCGTCGAGAGGATCACCTCCAGCGCGGACTTGTCGGGAAACTTCGGATGCGGATCGACCGGGATGCCGCGACCATTGTCGACGATCGTGAGGCGGTTGTTTGCCTCCAGCGAGACCTCGATCCGCGTGGCGTGACCGGCGACCGCTTCGTCCATCGCGTTGTCGAGCACTTCGGCGGCGAGGTGATGCAGCGCGCGCTCGTCGGTGCCGCCGACATACATGCCGGGGCGGCGGCGGACGGGTTCGAGCCCTTCGAGGACCTCGATCGAGGAGGCGTCATAGGTATTGGCGGCGGGTTTGCCGACGCCGGGTGCGCCCGGGGACGCGAACAGATCTTCAGCCATGGCGAGAGCGTAGCCGCACGCGTTGGACAAAGCCACAGGCTCTGTTTGTTCTCCCTGTTACTGGAAAGCCACATTGCCGCAGATTGTTATGCTTGCTGCATAATTTTCCCCGATCAGCCGTTTATGAAAAACCTGTCATGAAGTTTCCGGGAGTGAATATGACTAAGACGATGATGGTGGCGCTTGCAGGCGCTGCCACTTTGGGGGTCGCAGCGCCTGCCGCTGCACAGGATATGACCGACGATGCGCCGTTCAGCGGAGTCTATGTCGGCGGCTCGTTCGGCTATGACGTGCAGCCCAACGACAATGGCGAGACGATCGCATTCGATCGCAATCTGGATGGCGTCTTCGGCGACACCATCTCGACTGCGACCGCCGCCAACGCGTTCTCGCCGGGCTTCTGCAACGGTCGTGCGACGAGCAACACCGCGCCCGCCGCTGGTGGTCGTGGTTGCCGTAGCGACAAGGATGGCATCGGCTATTCGGCGCGGGTCGGCGCGGACTACCAGCGCGGCAACATCGTCGTCGGCGTGGTCGGCGAGTTCGGCAAGAACGAGATCAGCGACAGCGTCACCGCCTTCAGCACCACGCCCGCCTTCTACACGATGACGCGCGACCTGAAATGGGAAGCATCGGCACGCGGCCGCCTGGGCTATGCGGCGAACACGACGCTGTTCTACGGCACGTTCGGCGTCGGCTATGCCAACATCGACAACAGCTTCACGACCGGCAACACCGCCAACACCTTCACCACCAACGGTGGCAGCAAGGAATGGGGCATCGTCGGTGGCGGCGGCATCGAGCAGAAGCTGGGTCGCAACTTCTCGGTCGGTCTGGAATATCAGTATCACCAGTATCAGGACAACGACTACCGCGTCCGCGCCTCGGGCGGCCCGACCGGCGGTCCGTTCACGCGTGGCAACGCAGCCGGCACCGATTTCCGTCGCGACTCGCAGGACTTCCGTTGGCACAGCCTGCGCGCCACGGCTGCGTTTAGGTTTTGAGGCGAAGGGCGGCCTGCACCAAGCTGGTGCAGGACACGCCCAAGCCCGGCCGGCGCGGCTCGCCGCGTCCGACGACATGGGCTTTGCCCATGGCTAGCTGAGACGGAAAAGGCCGCTTCCTCAGGCGAGGAAGCGGCCTTCTTCTATTCTCAATCTGGCCTGCCTTAGGCCGGCTTATCCGCGTGACGGTGCCCTGTCGCACGACCCAAACGTGTATCCCCGCGAAGGCGGGGACCCAGACTGGGCTCCCGCCTTCGCGGGAGAACAAGGTGAGGATGCTCGCTCTTAACCACGCCCACCACCCCGGCGAAGGCCGGGGCCCAGTTGGGAAACGCTGTTAAACGCGCCGGGCGCTCAGTCACCACGACCTTTCCAACTGGGCCCCGGCCTCCGCCGGGGTGGAGCCTGTTTGAAAAAGGCCGCCTCCTCACTGAGGAAGCTGCCTTTCTATATCACGCTAGCCATGGGCAAAGCCCATGTCGTCGGACGCGGCGAGCCACACCGGCCGGGCTTGGGCGAGTCCTGCGCCAAGTTGGCGCAGGCCGCCCTGCGCCTTACCTCGGCCGCGGACCGCCGAATGGCAGCGGCGGAGTCGGACGGCGATCGCGACGCGGCAGCTGCGCCTGGTACGCATGGCCGCAGTGATCGACGCAATACGGGAAGCCCGGGTTCACCGCCTTGCCGCAGAAGTGGAAGTCGGGCTCGCCGGGATGACCAAGCGGCCATTTGCAGATGCGGTCGTTCAGTTCGAGCAGGCTCGTCTTGTTCGCCATTTCGGGCGACGGCTTCGCCGGCACCAGACGACGCGGCGGCGCCGGCGTGCTCGGTGGCTGCTGCTCACCGGGAGCCTGACGGAGGAAGCCGCCGGGGCCGACCGAGCGCAGGATCGGCTGCGGCGTGCGGACAGGTGCGACGACTGCCGGAGCAGCCTCGTCCTCATCCTCGTCCTCGTCGTCCTCAGGCTCTTCGGCGACCGGCTCAGGCTCGACCGGAGCCGCGGGCTTGGCGGCTGCGACGACGGGCGGCACGACCGGTGCGGGCTTGGGGGTCTCGACCTCGACCGGCTCCGGTGCCCCGACCGGCTCGGGGGCTGTCGCTGCTGCCGTCGCCGATGCTTCGGCAGCAGCAGCCGCCTTCGCTTCGGGATCGTTCGGCTTCACCGGCGACGGGCGCGCCTGCAGCTCGAGGCGGTGGGCCTTGCCGATGACGGCGTTGCGGCTGACGCCACCCAGTGCTTCGGCGATCTGGCTGGCGGTCTGCCCGGCCTCCCACATCGTCTTGAGCGTCGCGATGCGCTCGTCGGTCCAGGACATGTTCGTTCCTTAGTCTTGCTCAGCCGGGTTGCGGGCGGCAGCGGCAGCGATTACCCGCAACGCCTATGAGCAGCCAGCCCCCAATCGGTGAAATCCATTCGGCGGTGCATTCCGCCCCCGGCGTTCCCGTCATAAAGAGCGTGAACTGGGAGGGATTGCGAACCCTCTATATCAAGGAGGTGCGCCGGTTCTTCAAGGTGCAGCTTCAGACGGTATGGGCGCCGGCGATCACCACCCTCCTGTTTCTGATCGTCTTCACCATCGCGACCGGCGCTAAAAGCCCGGTGCCGGTCGACGGCCAGATCGTCGCGTTCGCCGATTTCATCGCGCCGGGGCTGATCATTGCACAGGGCATGATGGGGCCGGCGTTCGCCAATGCGAGCTTCTCGCTGCTGGTCGGCAAGATGCAGGGCACGATCGTCGATTACTTGCAGCCACCGCTGTCCACCGGTGAACTGCTGGCCGCGCTGGTCGGCGGTGCCGTGACACGCGCAGTGATCGTCGGGATCGTCGTGTGGGCGGCGATGGCGCTGTATCCGGGCGTGCACGTAACGCCGCACGCGCCGCTGGCGATCGTGTGGTTCGGGCTGCTCGGCGCGGTGTTCCTCGCGCTGCTCGGCGTGCTGACTTCGATCTGGGCAGACAAGTTCGATCATGCGGCGGCCGTCACCAACTTCGTGATCGCGCCGTTATCGCTGCTGTCGGGGACGTTCTACTCGGTCGACAAGCTCGCGCCGGCGTTCCGCGCGTTCAGCCATGCGAACCCGTTCTTCTACATCATTTCGGGCTTTCGTTACGGGTTCCTCGGGATTGCCGACTCGCCGGTGATGATCGGCGGGATCGTGATCCTGGTGATCGACGTGGTGCTGGCGACGCTCTGCTACCGGTTGCTGAAGAGCGGTTGGAAGCTGAAGAACTGATGCACAGGCTCGCGCTCTGGCTGATGGCGTTGGCGGTGGCGTTGTTGCCTGCAGCGGCTGTTGCGCAGGGTGCGGTTGCGGACCCGGCGCTGCGGGCGAAGGCGGATGCGCTGGTTGCGATCCTCGACGGGCGTGGCGCGTATGACGCGTATTTCGCCGCGAGCTTCCGCGAGAAGGTGCCGAAGGCGCAGTTCGCGACGATCGTCGAGAAGCTGAAGGTGACACTCGGCGCGCCGGAAAGGATCGAGTCGTTGATGGCGACGTCGGCGTGGAGCGCCGATCTGATCGTCGGCTATGCGCGCGGAACGGCGAGCGTCCGCTTGGCGCTCGATCCGGCAGCCCCGCATGCCGCCACTGGGTTGCTGATCACCGGCACGGGCGCGCGCGACGACAACCTCGCGAAGGTCGAAGCGGAATTTCGCGCACTACCTGGGGCCAGCGGGTTCGGGCTGTATGCGCTTGGCGCGGGCAAGCCTGCGCCGATCCTCGAATACCGGGCGGATATCGCCGCGCCGCTTGGGTCGGCGTTCAAGCTGTGGGTACTGGCGGAGTTGGCGCGGCAGGTGGCGGCTGGCGAGCGGCGTTGGGAGGACGTCGTGAAGGTCGGGGCGCCATCGTTGCCGTCGGGCGTGTTGCAGACCTGGCCCACCGGGTCGCCGGTGACGGTGCAGACACTGGCGACGCTGATGATCTCGATCAGCGACAACACCGCGACGGATACGCTGCTGACGACGCTCGGGCGCGCGAAGGTTGACGCCATGGCGGCGTCGGCCGGCGGCAGCGTGCCGGTGATGACGACGCGGGAGATGTTTGCGCTCAAAGGCGATCCGGCACTGACCAAGGCGTGGGCGGCAGGGTCGGTGGACGAGCGGCGGGCGCTGCTGGTCGACAATGCGGTGAAGATTTCCACCGCCAAGCTGGATCCGGCCGTGTTCGGGGGGAAGCCGGTGGCGATCGACAGCGTCGAGTGGTTTGCGAGCCCAGCGGCGATGGCGGGAGTTCTGGATCGGTTGCGCGGGGCAGATGCCACGACCCGAGCGGTGCTCGCGGTGAATGCGGGGGTCGATCCGGCGATCGCCAAGCGGTTTGGGTATGTCGGGTTCAAGGGTGGCGGCGAGCCTGGGGTCCTGACGCTGAACTATCTGGTGCAGGCGAAGGACGGGCGCTGGTATGCGGCGACCGGGAACTGGCATCGGGCTGACGATGCGGTGAACGAGGTTCGGTTCGCGGGACTGATGGGACGGGCGTTGGCGTTGTTGGCTGCGCGGTAGGTTAGTTTATCTGAAGAGCCACTAACTCGTGCCACCACCCCGGCGGAGGCCGGGGCCCAATTGGGAAACGCTGTTAACGGGGAATATCGCTCCGTTATATCCACCTTGCCAATTGGGCCCCGGCCTTCGCCGGGGTGGTGGATATCAGTACGGGGCGTATCGGCGCTAAGCCCTCCCAGCCGCCTGCCAACTATCCGCGCAGAGCCCGTAGATCAGGCTGTCACGCAGACCCAAATGCGTCTCCCATTCGTCGCGCAACAGCCGTTCACGGCGAAAGCCCAGCCGCTCCAACAACAAGATCGACGCGGTATTCTCGGTATCCGCGTCGGCGAACACGCGACTCCGCCCCTCCGCGAACAACCGGTCGATCACGGCCGACACCGCCTCGCGCGCGATTCCCCGCCCCCAGGCCTCTCGCGCGAGGATGAAGCCGATCTCCGTCACCCCTGCCCCATCGGCCTCGCTCCCCGAGACCCAGCCGATCGCGCGATCGTCGCCGGTGCGGGTGATCGCCCAGGTGCGTTGGTTGCCGGGGGCGGCTTCCTCGGCGAGATAGCTGCGGACGTCGTCGACGCTGCCGAGAGGGCCATCTGCGGAATACGCCATCAGTTCTGCATCAGCGAGCATCGGGTGCAACGCGGTCGCGTCGCCCTCAACAAGCGGCCGCAAGCGCAGCCGCCGTGTCTTGAGGACCGGAGATACTCCAGCGCGACGTGGTCTCCGTCCAGGCTGTCTCACGCGGTGAGGGCATCCACGAGCGCGCGGACCTTCTTCTGGCGCCACTGCGGGAGCGGGGCTACCAGCCAATACCCCCCCTTCGACGGCTGCGACTCGCCAATCAGCCGCACGCGGGCCTGCGCAAGATCGCGCCGCGCCAGCAGTTCGGGGACGGTCGCGCGACCGAGCCCCGCCGCCGCCGCGTCGATCGCGAGCCCGGCGTCGGTAACGCGGACCAGCGCTACGCCGTCCTCACCGGACCATGCGATCGTGGCTTCGCTATCCGTGCCGGGCTTGGCGATCGTCACCATGCCCTCCGACTCGAGCGCCTCGCCCTCGTGCTCGCCCGGGCCATCGCCCCAGCGGATCGCGAGATCGAGATTGGCTTCGGTGAAGTCGACATTCTCGTCCGCGGTGATCAGCACGAAGCGAAGTTCGGGATCCGCCTCGGCGATCTGCGCGAGCCGAGGCATCAGCCACTTCTCGGTCAGGTCGCGCGGCGCGGCGATCGTCAGCGATTTCGACGACTGACCCGCCTGCATCGCGCGCACGGCTTCCTCGAACTGGAGGAACCCACCGCGGAGCGCGCCTAGACCGGCTTCCGCCTCGGGCGTCAGTTCGAGCCCGCGTGTGGTACGGCGGAACAGGACGACGCCAAGCGTATCTTCCAGCGCGCGAATCTGCTGACCCACCGCCGCCGGCGTCACCGCCAGCTCGTCCGCAGCACGCGTAAACGACAGATGCCGCGCCGCCGCGTCGAGTACGCGCAGGCCGTTGAGCGGGAGATGCGTGCGCTTCATTGGGTTCGCCCCTTTGCCAGCAGCTTCACCCCAACCGTCATCCCAGCGAAAGCTAAGATATTCATGGGGCGGGCATGACGACCGCCAACGGGGATACCCCAGCTTTCGCTGGGGTGACGGAATGAGGTCAGGCAACGGAGATCTTCGAGGCGCGTGCTTCTAATGATTGCACGGCGCATCAGTTGAGCACCGCGGGGGCGAAGAGCGAGAATCGGGGAATCTCGACGTCGAAGATGGCGCCATCCTCGCGGACCATGCGGTAATTGCCCTGCATCGCCCCCGATGGGGTCGCGAGCGGGCAGCCCGAGACATAGTCGAAGCTCGCGCCCGGTTCGATCACCGGCTGTTCGCCGACCACGCCTTCACCCTCGACTGAGTGGCGCGCGCCGCGGCCGTCGGTGATCACCCAATGGCGGGTCAGCAATTGGACGGTCTCATCGCCCTCGTTCTCGAGGCGAATATGATACGCCCAGAACCAGCGGCCGCGCTCGGGCTCCGACTGCTCGGGTAGGTAGCTGACCGACACGCGCACCGTCACCCCATCGGTCGTCGCCGCGTTGGGGAACAGCGCTTTCACAGGCCGGCCTGCCTCAAGGCCTGATCAAGGTCATCGATCACGTCCTGCGCATCCTCCAGCCCGACGTTGATCCGCAACAACCCCTCCGTCACGCCCATCTCGATCTGCTTGTCGGGCGAGACGCTCGCGTGCGTGGTCGAGGCGGGATGGGTCATCAGCGAGCGTGAGTCGCCGATGTTGTTCGAGATATCGACCAACTCCAGCGCGTCGAGCAGCGCGTGTGCCTGTTCACGACCCTCCACCTCGAACGCGAAGATCGGCCCGCATGCGTCCATCTGCCGCTTGGCCAGTTCGTGCTGCGGATGGCTCGGCAGGAAGGGATGCAGCACGCGAGGCACGCGGCCTTCGAGGAATTCGCCGACCTTCATCGCGTTTTCGGACTGGCGGTGGATGCGGAGATCGAGCGTTTCGAGGCCCTTGAGCACCACCCACGCGTTGAACGGCGACAGCGTCGGGCCGGTGTTGCGCGTGAACGGCAGCAACGTGTTGGTGATGAAGTCCTCGGTGCCACAGACGGCGCCGGCGAGCACGCGGCCCTGCCCGTCCATCATCTTGGTCGCGCTGTAGGCGGTGACGTCCGCGCCGAACTCCATCGGCCGCTGCAAGGCCGGCGTCGCGAACGCATTGTCGACCACCGTCGTGATGCCACGCTCGCGCGCGATGTCGCAGATCGCCTTCAGGTCGGCGATATCCATCGTCGGGTTGGCGGGCGTCTCGAAGAAGAACACCTTCGTTTCGGGGCGGACCGCGTCGAGAAACGCCTGCGGATCGCGCGCATCGACGATCGTCGTGGCGATCCCGAACTTCGGCAGCAGCGTGTCGGTAAGCCAGCGGCACGAGCCGAACGCCGCACGGCCACCAACGAGGTGATCGCCGGTCTGAAGCTGGCAGAGCAGCGCGGCAGTCATCGCCGCCATGCCCGTCGCCATCGTCCGGCACGCCTCGGCGCCTTCGAGCAGCGCGATCCGCTCCTCGAGCATCTGCACGGTCGGGTTCTGCAGGCGGGAATAGGTCATCCCTTCCTGCTCGCCGGCAAAGCGTGCCGCCGCGTCGCCCGCTTTGTCGTAGCAATAGCCCGAGGTGAGGAACAACGCCTCCGACGTCTCGCCATATTCGCTGCGGGCGGTGCCGCCGCGGATGGCGCGCGTCGCGGGACGCCAATTCTGGGTGATCGAACGATCCTGGCCGGTCTTGCGCTTCATGCGCGCCGCTTTGCCGGGGGGGAGCCGGGATGACAAGCCTTGCGGGTGCGAAGAGAGCTGGCCGGGTGCCTCACTTAGTACCGCCCCCAGGTGAATTTCGAGGACAGCGCGTAGTTCCACACCGCGCCGACCAGCACACCGATCAGCGCCGACGCCGCCCACGCCCCGTCGCGCATCTCGTACAGGAACGCGGCGATACCGACGTTGGCGACCGCGCCGACCGAGCAGATCACCGCGAACGATACCCAGCCGTCGACCAGTTGCCGCCACCCCTTCAAGCGCCGATCGCGATAGGTCAGCGCGTTGTTGAGGAAGAAGTTGAACGTGAGCGCGGCGAGCGTCGCGACGATCTCGCCGACCAGGAAGTGCGTGCCGAACCCGACGAACAGCGCGGTCAGCACCGCCATGTGGATACCGACGCCGAGCACGCCGATCGCGGAGAACATCGCGAACCGCACCGGCACGACCCGCCCGAACATCCGGTCGTAGATCGCGATCAGATATTCCATCGCGACGACGTGATCGAGCTTGCTCTCGCCCTCGGTGCGACAGCGGAAGGTATAGGGCACCTCGACGAAGCGCAGCGGCGTCGGCGACGCGGTGAGCAGATCGAGCAGGATCTTGAAGCCGATCGCCGACAGCGAGGGCGCGAGGCGGCGGACGATGTCGGTGCGGATCATGAAGAAGCCGCTCATCGGATCGTTGAGGTCGCACTTCAGCACGCGGCGCGACAGCTTGGTGGCGAGCGCCGATTTGGCGACCCGGTCGCTGTCCCACTCCCCGGTGCAGCCGCCGCTGACGAAGCGCGAGCCGATCGCCACGTCGGTCTCGCCGTCCTTGAGCAGATCGAGCATCTTCGGCAGCAACGTCTCGTCGTGCTGGAGATCGCCGTCGATCACCGCGACGATCGGGGCCGCAGTGGCGCACATCCCCTCGATGCAGGCCGACGACAGCCCGCGCCGGCCGATCCGCTGAATCACGCGCACCCGCTTGTCGAGCCGGGCGATCTCGCGCGCGGCATCGGCGGTACCGTCGGGACTGTCGTCGTCGACGAAGATCGCCTCCCAGTTGCGCCCGGCCAGCGCCTGGTCGAGCTTGGCGATCAACGTCGGGACGTTGGCCTTCTCGTTGAACGTCGGGATGACGATCGCAAGTTCGAGAAGGTCGGCGATCACCGGGTCAGCCGAGTTCGGCGAGAACGGCGTCGCCCATCGCAGAGGTCGAGAGCGTGCCGCCGAGATCTGGCGTGCGCGCGCCCTTCAGGATCGCGGCGGCGACGGCAGCCTCGATCCGGTCGGCGGCGTCGGGCAGGTCGAGCGAGTGGCGCAACATCATCGCCGCGGACAGAATCGCGGCACAGGGATTGGCCTTGCCCTGCCCGGCGATGTCGGGCGCGCTGCCGTGGATCGGCTCGTACATGCCCTTGTTAGAGTCGTTCAGCGCGGCGGACGGCAGCATGCCGATCGAGCCTGCGCACATCGACGCCTCGTCGGACAGGATGTCGCCGAACAGATTGCCGGTGACGATCACGTCGAACTGGCCGGGGTTGCGCACCATCTGCATCGCCGCGTTGTCGACGTACATGTGGCTGAGTTCGATATCGGGATAGTCAGCCGAGATCTCGATCACGACGTCGCGCCAGAGCTGCGAGGTTTCGAGCACATTGGCCTTGTCGACCGACAACAGCTTGCCCTTTCGGGTGCGTGCGGTCTCGAAGCCGACGCGGGCGATGCGTGCGATCTCGGTCTCGTCGTAGCGCATCTCGTCATGGCCTTCGCGCAGGCCATCGGCGGTGGTGCGGATGCCCTTCGCGCCGAAATACACGTCGCCGGTCAGTTCGCGGACGATGACCATGTCGATCGACCGGGCGATCTCGGGGCGGAGTGCGGAGGCGTCCTCCAGGCCGGCGAACAGTTTCGCAGGACGCAGGTTAGCGAACAGGCCGAGGTCCTTGCGCAAGCCGAGAATGGCTTGCTCGGGGCGGAACTGGCGTTCGAACGCATCGCAGTCAGGATCGCCGACCGCACCGAACAGGATCGCATCCGCGCGGCGGGCGAGGTCGAGCGTCTCGGGCGGCAGCGGATGACCCGCGGCCTTGTACGCGGCACCGCCGACGAGGCCTTCTTCGTAGGTGAGATCGAGACCGAGCGTATCGAGCACCCGACGCGCTTCCGCGGTGACTTCGGGTCCGATGCCGTCGCCGGCCAGTATCGCGATCAAGGGCATGTACGTTCCTCCTGCGCGGCCCTTGCCGGGCGGTGCACGCTCACGCAACCGCCCTTTTCAGTCGATCGACCAGCCGGTCGCGCGCCGCCAACGGGTCGGCGCGACGGTCGACGAGGATATCGCGGGCGAGGAAATGGCCGGTCAGTCGCAGGCCGTCGAAGATGTCAGACCACGCAGCCTCGCCACCGGTGAGAAGGAAGGGCGGCAATCTGAGCAGCTTGGCCTCATAGCCGAACGCCGCCCCACGCGAGACCGCCGCGCCGCTTTTAGGGCTGACGAAGCCGAGATCCTCCTCGGTGCCGCTCGCGACACAGCGATCGAGATCAAGGCCGAAGCCGAGTTCGGCGAGCACCAATAATTCGTACCGGACCAGCGCAGCCGCCCAGCCGCGCGCCGATGGCGCCGCCTCGATCGCGCCGAGCACGCCTTCGAGCGCATCGTGGATGTGCGGATAAGGCTGCGCTTCGGGCAGCGCGGCGGCGGTCAGCGCGGTGGCCCATTCGAGTGCGCCCGCCGCCAGCGGCTCGCCGTGCAGCTGCGCACGGCTATGGATCAGCTCGGCGGTCAGCGAGGCGAGTTGCTCGCCGGTGCGCGCCCGCCATTCGCCCTGGATGACATTCGCCTGGAGCAACACCGGCCGCATCGCGCGCGACCGTCCGCCGCGGACATAACCGGGCTGGACACCGTCGTTGCGGGTCAACGCCCGCACGATCGCGCCATGCTCGCCGTGCTGGCGGACGGCAACGACGATGGCGGCTGCGCGGAGGTGCATGCAGGTCCTATACCCCGCTCCGCATGGGAGAGGGTAAAAAGGTCTCCACCCCTCTCTCCCTCAGGATGGGAAGACGATCAGCGGCGGATCTTCTTTGCGAGCGTGGCCAAGGCCGGATGCGTTGCAGCGCGTTTGGCCGTCGCGATCACACGGTCGAACGTCTGCAGCGCCATCACCGTTACGCGGTTCGCCAGCGTTGGCCGCAACAGCAGCACATCGACGCACGCCGTCCCCCCGGTCGAGAATTGCCGCTTGTGCTGCCCTTCCCCCTCGGTGAAGTCGAACCGTGCGAACCGCTTCTCCGCGAACAGCGCGCGCAACGCCTCGACCTGCAAAACCGCGCCCGGCGACAGGTCGTTATGCGCCGGATCATGCCCGACATAGGTGTAACACAGCGAGTCGCCGTCGGCGGTGCAGCACAGATACGCGACCGGCACGCCTGCAATGAACGCCAGCCAGGCACGCACCCTGTCCTGCGCCGCGAGCGATTCGAGATGGCGCACCGAAGCCGTATCGTCGGGCAGTCCCGATCCCAGCAGCTTCTCCTGATACGTCGTCGCCGACACCGCGCGGGCGAGCGGGAGGAAGTCGGCGAACGCCGCTACATCGTGATAGCGCCGGATATCGAGCACGCCGCCATTCGCTGCGGCGAGCTTCTTTGCCTTGCGCTTGATCCCCGACCTTGCGCTGCCGGACAATCCCGCGAGCCACGCCGCCTCCCCCGCCGCAAGATCGATATGATACCGCACATAGTGCTGCCGAACGAACGCGAGCAGGCCGTGGCGATCGAGACCGGCGAGCATCAGTTCGGGCAACGACGTCACCAGATATCCATCGGCATCGTCGGGCAGCGGCGGCAAGATCGTTGGCGTGGCCGCGAGCACCGCGTCGAGCGAAAACGACACGCGCACCAGGTGCCGGGGAATGGTCGCGAGGGTCCGGGCGCCGATCTGGAACTTCAGTGGCAGGCGGCGAACCGCACCATCTGCCACTACAGCCCGCGCGATCGCGGCCGTTCCTCGACCCAGTTCGACCAGAGCTGTTCGGCCTGCCGCCAGCGGGTCCGCAACTGATCGGGCGCGAGCGGCGTATCCGCGCGGTCGAGCGCGAGCGGCGGCCGATCCGCGAAATGATGCGTCGGCAACACTTCGCGCATCTCCGACAGCATCCCGCACAACGCCGTGAAGCGCCGCACATGGACCGCGTTGGGCCGCGTGCCGCTCCGGTTCGCCAGTTCGAAGCCGTGGCTGACGATGGTGACCACCGCATGCCCCGACACCGCGGCATGCTCCAGCGCGTCATAGGTCTCACCAGCCGACAGTGCGCAGAGCTGGAAGGTGCGGATCTTGTCGCGCCGGTCCTCGATCACGGTGACGGGTACTTCGATCACGCCCTTGTCCTGCGCACGGCGGACCGGGGAGATCTGCTGCGCAGGCAGCGAGATGCGGCTCGTTCCCGGAGCCTGCGAGCCGTTATGGCTGCTGTCGTAGCTGAACCCGAGTGCCGCGAGCGCGGTCAATGTGTCGTCGTTGGCCGCATAGCTGCCCGCACGGAAGGCGATCGGATGCGGCGCTCCTGCCTCGACCAGCAGTTCGGTGGCGCGCATGAGCAGATCGGTCTGCTCGGCCAGGCTATAGTCGAACAGCGAGAACCGGTCGTGCGCGACACCGCGGTCACCGGCTTTCGCGGTCGTCCAGTTGGGATGGAGATGAAGCTGGACCTCCTGCCCCGCGGCGAGGATCGTCTCGATCATGCGACGGATAGGGCCGAGACCGAAGGTGATGCCGGGCATCGGATCGACAAAGAAACACGCTTTCAGATCGTGCCGCGCGAGTTCGCCCAGTTGATAGGCAAGCCCGACGCCGGCCGGCTCAAGCGACCGCGCGTAAATCGCGTCGCAGTCGAGCCCGGCGACGTGATGCCGCCACGCGAACTCCGTATCAATAGTCAGGAAGACGGGCGTGGTCACTGCGCCCTCTCTATCCGAGGATAATGAAGATCAGGTTTCGTTTCCTTACGATCGCAGGCCGCGAGCGTCGCCGACTGCCACCGATCAGCGCGAATGGTAGAAATCATACACCTGTTGCGCGACGCCGGCGGACACGCCGGGCGCCTGTTGCAGATCCTGCAAGCTGGCATTGCGGACCGCGCGGCCGGTGCCGAAGTGCATCAGCAGCGCCTTCTTCCGCGCCGGACCGATGCCGGGGACCTCGTCGAGCGGGCTGGCGCCGATCGCCTTGCTGCGCTTGTCGCGGTGGACGCCGATCGCGAACCGGTGGACCTCGTCGCGGAGGCGCTGAAGATAGAACAGGACCGGAGCATTGACGGGCAGCTGGAACTCGCGGCCGTCGAGCATGTGGAACACCTCGCGGCCATCGCGGCCATGTTCGGGACCCTTGGCGATGCCGACGAGGCACACGTCCTCGACGCCGATCTCCTCGAGCGCAGCCTTCACCGTGTTGAGCTGGCCCTTGCCGCCGTCGATCAGCACCAGATCCGGCCAATCGCCCGAATCGCGATCGGGGTCCTCGGCCTGCGCGCGCGAGAAGCGGCGGGTGAAGACCTCGCGCATCATCGCGAAATCGTCGCCCGGCGCGGTATCCTTGTTCTTGATGTTGAACTTTCGATACTGGCCTTTCCGAAAGCCCTCAGGCCCGGCAACGACCATTGCGCCGGTCGCCGCGGTGCCCTGGATATGGCTGTTGTCGTAGATCTCGATCCGCTGCGGCGGCTCGGGGAGATCGAACAGGTCGGCGACTTCGCGCAGGAGTTTCGCCTGTGTCGTCGATTCGGCCTGGCGGCGCTCGATCGCCTCGACCGCGTTGCGCGTGGCCTGGTCCATCAGGCGGCGGCGATCGCCGCGCTGCGGGACCTGGATCGCGACCTTGTAGCCAGCGCGTTCGCCCAACGCCTCGACCAGCAGCGCGCCCTCCGGCAATTCGCGGTCGAGCAGGATCTGCTTGGGCGGCGGCACGTCCTCGTAGAACTGGCCGAGGAAGCTGGTCAGCACCTCGTCCTCGGGGACGTCGTTGGTGTGCTGCGGGAAGAAGCTGCGATGGCCCCAGTTCTGGCCGCCGCGAATGAAGAACGCCTGGATGCCGATCAGGCCGTCCTTGCACGCCATCGCAAAGATGTCCGCGTCGCCGACGCCTTCCGCGTTGATCGCCTGCGTACCCTGGATGAAGGTCAGCGCGCGGAGACGATCACGGAGCAAAGCCGCGAGTTCGAAGTCCATGTTCTCCGCGGCGGCCTGCATCTGCGCGCCGAGCTTGGCCTGCACGCCGGTCGACTTGCCGCCGAGGAACGCCTTCGCATCCTCGGTCAGTTCCCGGTACGCGGCCTCGTCGATCCGGCCGACGCACGGCGCCGAGCACCGCTTGATCTGATACAGCAGGCACGGCCGGTCGCGGGTCTTGAAGAAGCTGTCGGTGCAACTGCGCAGGAGGAACAGCTTCTGGAGCGCGTTGAGCGTGTTGTTGACCGACCCGGCGCTCGCGAACGGCCCGTAGTAATTGCCCTTCGCCCGACGCGCGCCGCGGTGTTTCTGGACGCGCGGGAAGGCATGGTCGTCGCGCAGGAGGATGAACGGGAAGCTCTTATCGTCGCGCAGCAACACGTTGTACGCGGGGCGATACCGCTTGATAAGCTGCGATTCGAGCAGCAGCGCTTCGGCCTCGTTGTTGGTCGTGACGATCGTCATCGACCGCGTCTGCGACACCATCCGCTGGAGGCGCTTCGTCAGCCGCTCGACCTGGACGTAGTTGGCGACGCGATTGCGGAGCGCGCGCGCCTTGCCGACGTACAGCACGTCGCCGCGCGCATCCTGCATGCGGTAGACGCCGGGGCGGATCGGCAGCGTGTCGAGCACGTTGCGGATCGCCGCCACGCCCGCCGCGAGATCGGGCGCCTCCCCGCCGCCGCGGACGGCGAAGGTGGATTTGTCTTCGTTGAAACGGTCGGGGGAATTGGGAGCGGACATTGACCGGAATCTAGGGGCTGGGTGGCGGTTCCGCTACCGCCCGGATGGCCGGGAGCGATGCAGACACGAAAAAGGCCGGTCCGACCCCCGTCGAACCGGCCTCATAGCCTGCGCACCCTGATCGGTGGCGCTGCAGCTTACTTCGGTGCGAGCACCATCAGCATCTGACGGCCTTCCATGCGCGGGTACGCCTCGATCTTGGCGATCTCCGCGACGTCGTCCTGGACGCGCTTCAACAGGTTCATGCCGAGCTGGCCATGGCTAAGTTCGCGACCGCGGAAACGCAGCGTGATCTTGACCTTGTCGCCTTCGCCGATGAAGTCATTCACCTTCTTCATCTTCGTGTCGTAGTCATGGTCGTCGATGTTCGGACGCATCTTGATCTCCTTGATCTCCTGCGTCTTCTGCGACTTGCGTGCGAGGTTCGCCTTCTTCTGCGCCTCGTACTTGAACTTGCCGACATCAAGGAACTTGGCGACGGGCGGATCGGCGTTAGGCGACACTTCGACCAGGTCGAGGCCATGCTCGGCTGCCTGCTCGATCGCTTCGCGCGTGTACATCACGCCCAGATTCTCGCCCTCGTGATCGATCACGCGGACCTTCTGGCTCTGGATGAATTCGTTGAATCGCGGGCCGTTCATTGCGGGCGTCTGCATCGGCCGGCGCATCGTGGGAGGACGTATGGGGTTTGCTCCTGAAGTTTCTGACAATATTTGGGCCGGCGTATAGCGCAGAAACCCGCGCTCGGAAAGCCGGCCCCGTTGGATCACATATCGGGTGCGCGGGCCTCGTCCGCAAGACGCGCGATCGCCTCGTCGAGCGTCAGTATGGTCTGAGCCTGGCTGCCGAGCGTGCGCAGCGCGACCTTGCCCTCCTCGGCCTCGCGCTTGCCGACGACCAGCAGGTTCGGCACCTTCGCCAGGCTGTGCTCGCGCACCTTGTAATTGATCTTCTCGTTGCGGAGATCGGTTTCGACGCGGATGCCCGCCGCCTTCAGCTTGGCCGCGACCTCGACCGCATAGTCGTCGGCATCCGACACGATCGTCGCGACGACCGCCTGCACCGGTGCGAGCCAGAGCGGGAAGCGGCCGGCGTGATGCTCGATCAGGATGCCGAGGAAGCGCTCGAACGTGCCGAGGATCGCGCGGTGGAGCATCACCGGACGATGCCGCTCGCCGTCCGCGCCCACGTACGACGCGTCGAGTCGCTCGGGCAGCACGTAATCGAGCTGCAACGTCCCGCACTGCCACGTCCGGCCGATCGCGTCGGTCAGGTGGAATTCGAGCTTCGGACCGTAGAACGCGCCCTCACCCGGCAGCTCCTCGAACTGGAAGCGGTCTTCCATCAAGCCGGCGAGCTTCAGCGCCTCGCGGAGATCGCCCTCGGCACGGTCCCACAGCGCGTCATCGCCGGCGCGATTGTCGGGGCGCAACGCGAGCTTCACCATGTAATCAGCAAAGCCCAGGTCGCGGTACACCGCGTCGAGCAGTTCACAGAACGCGCGCGTCTCGGCGACGATCTGCTCGGGTGTGCAGAAGATGTGCGCGTCGTCCTGCGTGAACTGGCGAACGCGCATGATGCCGTGCAGCGCGCCGTGCGGCTCGTTGCGGTGGCAGCAGCCGAACTCGGCGAGCCGCAGCGGGAGGTCGCGGTACGAATTGATCCCCTGGCGGAAGACTTGGACGTGCGCCGGGCAATTCATCGGCTTGAGCGCCATCAGGTCGCCCTTGCCGGTCAGCACGGGGGCGTTCGGATCGATCCCGGGCACCTCGTCGGGAACCACGAACATGTTCTCGCGGAACTTGCCCCAATGGCCCGACGCCTCCCACAGCTTGGCATCCATCAGCTGCGGCGTCTTGATCTCGGCATAGCCCGCGGCGTCGAGCTTGCGGCGCATATACGCCTCGAGCTGGCGCCACATCACCCAGCCCTTGGGATGCCAGAACACCGAGCCCTGCGCTTCGGACTGCAGATGGAACAGGTCCATTTCCTGCGCGATGCGGCGATGGTCGCGCTTTGCCGCTTCCTCGATTCGCAGCAGATGCGCGTCGAGCTGCTTCTTGTTGAGCCAGCCGGTGCCGTAGATGCGGCTGAGCATCGCGTTCTTCTGGTCGCCACGCCAATAGGCGCCACTCACGCGCGTCAGCTTGAACGCGGCGGGGTCGAGCTTGCCGGTCGAGGCCATGTGCGGCCCGCGGCACATGTCGAGCCACTCGCCCTGACGGTAGATCGTCAGTTCCTCGCCCTCGGGCAGTTCGGCGGCCCATTCGGCCTTGAAGCTCTCGCCCTGCTGCGTCCAGCGGTCGATCAGCTGCTGGCGCGACCAGACCTCGCGCACGAACGGCTCGTTGCGGGCGATGATCGCGCGCATCTCGGCTTCGATCGCGGGAAGGTCCTCGTCGGTGAAGGGGCGGTCCTTGGGGGCGAAATCGTAGTAGAAGCCGTCGTCGGTCGCCGGGCCGAAGGTGATCTGCGTACCGGGGAACAGGTGCTGGACCGCCTCCGCCATGACGTGCGCGAGATCGTGACGGACGAGTTCGAGCGCATCGGCCTCGTCGCGCGCGGTCACCAGCGCGAGCGCGGTGTCGCCCTCGAACGGGCGGTTGAGATCCCGTACCTGGCCATCAATGCGCGCGGCGAGCGCGGCCTTGGCGAGGCCAGGGCCGATCGCGGCGGCGACATCCGCGGGGGTAGTCCCGGGCGCAACCTCGCGGACGGAACCGTCGGGGAGCGTGATTCGGAACATTGCGGACATGGGAGACTTTCTCTCGGGATGACGCGCGCGGACCGATCCGCGCACGGCGTGTATATAAGACGATACGCGCACAGGGCTACTCCAGACGGACATGCGCCGGATTGGGGAGTGGCTGGGCGCTTTGGGAGAGTGCGATGCTGGGTCTGGTGATGATGCTGTCCGCTGCTGCGGGTCCTGCTGCAGCATGCGCGCCGACGCGGTTGGCGGCGTGTCGGGATACGAACCAGCTGATCGTGACGCCGGCGTTCACGGCTTCGATCCGGCGGTTCATCGGCAAGCGCAAGGCGTCGTATCTGTATGCAAACGGCGACGTCGCGGATCAGCAGATCGAGGTGCTGCACGGGCCACCCGACGAACCGACGCGGATCGGGAGCCTGTACCGCTTCACCGCGTGTCGGGCGCATAGCTGCCCGGAGAAGGGCGCGGCGGTGCTCGACACTGCCGGCAAGATCGTGGCGCTGGCGATCCTGTATTCGCCGTGCGCGACCACCGACGCGCGCGACTGCAACCGGCGCGAGGATCTGGTCGTGTTCATGCGCGAGCGGGATCGCTTGCAGCGCGTGGAGGTGGTGGCGAATCTGCGCGCCTGGGCAGTGGAGCAGGCGGCGGGGAGCTATACGCTGCCGGGCCAGCCGAAGATGCGGTTCGGCGGGATGACGGTGATCGATCCGACTGCGGCACAATAAAACGCCAGCGCTCGGGACCCTTGCTCAGCCCCTCCGTCATCCCAGCGAAAGCTGGGATCTCCCGGATCGAGCCGCGACGTCCGCCAACGGGGATACCCCAGCTTTCGCTGGGGTGACGGTCGAGGGGGGGGCGGTCCAGCGGGGGGTGACGGTCGGGGGGTTGACGGTCGAAGCCGGGGTCTACGGTCGAGACTTGGATCGGTGAATTAAGCACGGACGGGACTTCCTCGCTGCCCTCGCAGCCCCCGCTAGCCAGACCCTCTCAAACCACCCCGAACGGCACCACGCGGTTCGCCTGCGTGTGGCCGATCTCCGCCCGCCCGAGATACGGCACGCCCATGTCACGCGACCAGCGGACCATCATGTAATCCAGCGTTTCGCCCCATGGCGGATCGTTCTCCTGCACCGCGGTCACCGCGCCGAGCCGCAACCCCGCGATACCCTTCAACTGCGTGGCGTTGGCGACTTTGAAGAGCATGCGGTCGATCGCGTACATCGGCTCCGACACCTCCTCGACAATCAGGACGTGATCGGTGAGATCGGGCAGCCACGGTGTGCCGATCAGCGAGGTCAGGATGCTGAGGTTGAACGCCGCTGAAGGACGCCCATCCAGCCCAGGCTCAAGTCCCTCGCGATCGCCGCGCACCATCCAGCCGAGCGACCGCGCTACCGTCGCCTCGCCGTCGTGGCGGTTGATGTCGCTGACCATCGGACCGTGGACCGGTCGGCCAATCCTGCGGGCATAGAGTGCGCCGAGGAGGAAGCCGACATCGGAATAGCCGAGATACGTCTTGTGGCGCGCCGCGCGGCCGAGTTCGGGCATGACCATCGCGAGGATGCGGTTGGCGCCGTAGCCGCCGCGCAGGAACCAGAGCGCGTCGAACGCCGGATCGTTGGCGTATTCGAGAAACGCCGCCGCGCGGCGAAAGTCGGAGCCGGCGAAATGGCCGTCGGTTTCCAGGCATTGCGGGTGGAAGACGAGTTCGACCTCCGGGAACGCGGTCGCCGCGTAAGCGGTCATCTTCGCAATTGCCGCGGGATTGGTCCGGCTCGACGCGGCGAGGACACCGATGCGCATTGTTCGTGTTCCCGACCTTGCCCCGTTACCAAACCGCCCATATCGCGGCACGATGGATATCAGCAAACCCTGTTTCTTCGTCGGCATCGGCGGATCCGGCATGATGCCGCTCGCGATGATCCTCGCGGGGCGCGGCGCGACCGTCGCGGGATCGGACCGCAGCCTCGACCAGGGCCGCGTGCCCGCCAAGTTCGACGACCTTGCCGCCAAAGGCGTCGCGCTGTTCCCGCAGGATGGCAGCGGGATCGTCTCGGCGGACCAACTCGTCATCGCCTCCGCCGCGATCGAGGCGAGCGTGCCGGACATGATCGCGGCGGACGCGCTTGGCTGCACCCGCTCGACCCGCGCGGCGATGCTGGCGTCGCTGTTCAACGACAGCCGGTTGCCGATCGGAGTCGCGGGGACGAGCGGCAAGTCGACCGTCACGGGCATGATCGGCTGGATCCTGCACGTGGTCGGCCGCGATCCGACGGTGATGAACGGCGCGGTGATGAAGAACTTCGCGACCCCCGACGCGCCGTTCGCCAGCGCGTTGGTCGGAGAGGGCGAGGCGTTCGTCAGCGAGGTCGACGAGAGCGACGGATCAATCGCAGCCTATGCGCCGAAGATCGCGGTGCTCAACAACGTCAGCCTCGACCACAAGTCACTGGAGGAACTACGCGTGCTGTTCGGGGACTTCATCGCGAAGGCCGAGACGGCGGTGGTGAATGCGAACGATCCCGACGCCGCCGCGCTCGCTGCACGCCTGCCGCGCGGCCAGGTCACGACGTTCGCGATCGACGCTTCGGCCGATCTACGTGCCGAAAACCTCAAGCCCGAGCCGTTCGCGATCCGCTTCGATCTCGTGTCGCGCGGCGTGCGGACGCCGGTGAAGCTGGCAGTGCCAGGGCGGCATAACGTGTCGAACGCGCTCGCCGCAATCGGGGCGGCGATGGCGGCGGATGTGTCGCTGGCGGATGCGGTGAAGGCGATCGCGGGGTTCACGGGCCTGCGCCGCCGGTTCGACTTCGTGGGCGAGGCCGGCGGCGTCGCGGTGATCGACGATTTCGGCCACAACCCCGACAAGATCGCTGCCACGCTCGACACGCTCCACGCGTTTCCCGGCCGGCTTCTGCTGTTCTTCCAGCCGCATGGCTATGGCCCGCTGAAGGTGATGGGCCGCGAACTCGTCGCCACGTTCGTCGAGCGGATGACGGAGGAGGACGTGCTCGTGCTCCCCGACCCTGCCTATTACGGCGGCACGGTCGCGCGGGAGGTTACGAGTGCAGACATCGTCGAGCAGATCGTCGAGGGCGGTCGCGACGCGCGGCACATCGCCGACCGCGCGGAGGCGGCCGCCGCGCTGGTGGCCGAGGCACGGCCGGGCGACCGGATCGTCGTGATGGGCGCGCGGGACGACACGCTGAGCGTGCTGGCGGCGGGCATGGTCGACGCACTCGCCGCCACCTGATATAGAGCAAGCAGGAGACTGCCGATGTTCCGCCGCCTGTTCCTCGACCACCCCGCCACCGTCGGCGAGAGCTATGCCGAGCATTTCGGGGTCGCCGGACGCTTCGGCGTGACGATGATCAAGGGCGGCCTCGGCGCGCTGGTCCATGCGGTCATGCCGGCGCTGTGCAAGACGCGCGGGAGCGAGACGGTCGCCGAACTCCACCGCCAGATGATCGAGAAGCGCGGCGCGGTCGCGGCGGATCAGACGCAGATGAAGACGGTCGAATTCATCATCTGACACGCGGCGCGAGGTCGCCCCAATGATCCACCCCCGCAAGGGGGAGGTGGCTGGCGCTTGCCAGACGGATGGGGAGGCCAGCGCCAACCTCGGTTCCGTGTCCTCCCCCTCCGTCACCTTCGGTGCCACCTCCCCCTGGCGGGGGAGGATCGAGATGACCTGTAAAGCGTCATTGACTCCTACAGCTACCAGTGACAAGCTTCCTTTACCGATTCGAAAGGACGCTTTCCATGCTCACGAATCCCGCCATTCGCCGTTACAACCGCCGTGTCATGCTGCTCAGTCTCGTCTACGCAGCGTTGTTGTTCGCGACGATCTATCTGTTCGTGCATGGCACGGTGCACGGACCGATCGCCTATGTCGCGGCGCTGCTGCCGGCCCTGCCGTTGATCGGCATCTTCCTCGTGCTCGGCCGCTATATCGTCGAGGAGACCGACGAATATCTGCGTATGCTGATGATCCGCCAGTCGCTGGTCGCGAGCGGGTTCATGCTGAGCGTCATGACCGCATGGGGATTTCTCGAAGGCTTCGGGCTGGTGCCGCACATCCCCGCTTATTACGCGGCAGTGCTGTGGTTCGCCGGGCTGTGGATCGGCTGGGGCTATAATATCGTCACGATGCGCCGCGAGGCATGAAGAACCGCTTGAAAGTTTTGCGTGCCGAGCGCGACTGGAGCCAGGGCGACTTGGCCGAGCGCCTCGAAGTCTCGCGGCAGAGCGTCAATGCGATCGAGACGGGGCGCTATGACCCGTCGCTGCCGCTCGCATTCAAGATCGCCGAACTGTTCGACCTCGCCATCGAGGATATCTTCACCAGCCCGTCGAAGGAGCCCGTGACATGATCTCGCATCTCAAAGCTCGGCTTGCCGCCACCGCCGTCACGCTGATGATCGTTTTGCATCCAGGCGCGAGCCATGCGCAGGCTGCCTCCGGCACGGCGCAGGCGTCGGTCGAAACGACGATGCCCCGCATCTCCGTCCGGACTGTCGGCCCAGTGCAGAAGGTCGCCAAGGGCACGCCGGTGATCCTCATTCCCGGCCTCTCCTCGCCGCGCGCGGTGTGGGACGGCGTGGTGCCGACGCTCGCCAAGACGCATCAAGTGTATGTCGTGCAGGTCAACGGCTTCGGCGGGGACGATCCGCGCGCGAACCTGTCGCCCGGTATCCTCGACGGGATCGTCGCCGATCTTCACACGCTGATCACCCAGTCGAAGCTCGGCAAGCCCGCCATCGTCGGGCATTCGATGGGCGGTCTGGTCGCGCTGATGCTGGCCAAGACGCACCCGGATGTGGTCGGCAAGCTGATGATCGTCGATTCGCTCCCCTATATCGGCGAAATCTTTGCGCCTGGTGCCACCGTGGCGGCACTCGAACCGCAGGCCAAGGCGATGCGCGCGGGCATGGCCGCCGCGTATGGCAAGCCGGCAAACGTGGCGGCGAACGAAGCGCTTGCCGCGCGCATGGCGCTGAAGCCCGCCTCGCGCACGACCGTTGCCGACTGGGCGGCCAAGGCGGATGCGCGCGTCTCGGCGCAGGCGATGTACGAGGACCTGACCACCGACCTGCGTCCCGCCATGGCGTCGATCGCGGCGCCGATCACGCTGGTCTATCCGTGGAACACGGTGGGCCCGACCAAGCCCGCGGCCGACGCGCTCTATCGGAAGGCCTACGCCACTGCGCCGCACGTCACCTTCGTCGATATCGGCGATGCGGCGCATTTCGTGATGCTCGATCAGCCTGTCGCGTTCCAGGCTGCATTGGACGACTTTCTCCGTCCGTGACGCGCGGCTAAGGATGGCGGCATGACCGATATCGCTCCTGCCGCCGCCACACCCGCCGAGACGCCTCCCGCCAAGGAGCGCCCTCGCCTCGCCTATCATCATAGCCCCGGCACCGGACCGACGATCGTGTTCCTGTCGGGCTATGCGTCGGACATGGCGGGGACCAAGGCAGTGACGCTGGAGGCCTGGGCGAAGTCCGAGGGCCGCGCCTTCCTGCGGTTCGACTATGGCGGCTGCGGGCAAAGCGAGGGCGCGTTCGAGGACCAGACCCTGGTCGACTGGCGCGACGACGTGCTGGCGATGATCGATGCGCTGGTGGAGGAGTCCGCGATCCTCGTCGGATCGTCGATGGGCGGTTGGCTGATGCTGCTCGCGGCGAAGATGCGCCCGGACCTGGTCAAGGGACTGGTCGGCGTTGCGCCCGCGCCCGACTTCACCGACTGGGGCTTCACCACCGACGAGAAGATGGCGTTGCTGAGTAACGGGCGGATCGAGCGGAAGAACCCCTATGGCCCGGAGCCGACTGTCTACACCCGCGCCTTCTGGTCGTCGGGCGAGGCGAACCGGCTGATGTTCGGCGAGATCGCGTTCGATGGCCCGGTCCGACTGGTCCAGGGCCAGCGCGATCCGGACGTGCCGTGGCAGCGGACCGCGCGGCTGGCCGAGTTGTTGCGTTCAGCCGATGTGCAGACATGGCTGGTCAAGGACGGCGATCACCGCCTGTCGCGCGATAGCGACATTACCCTCATCATCCGGGCGGTCGAGGATGTGATCGCCGCGCTATGATCCTTACCCTGCTTCTCGCCGTAGCCCCGATCCAGGGGCCTTCCGCCAAGGCGAGTGTGCCGCAGGCCGGTCCGGCAGACGTCCAGGAGGGTCGCTTCCGTCGGTGCATCGCGCTGGCGGGCACCGATCCGGCTGCGGCGCACGCGGAAGCGGGGCGCTGGCGAATTTCGGGGGGCCGGTATTTCGCGCGGGAATGTGCGGGGATCGCGTTTGCGGCCGAGGAGAACTGGCCGTCGGCGGCCGGCGAGTTCGAGGACGCGGCGCGCGAAGCGCAGATCGCCAAAGACACTCGGTCGGGAAATTATTGGGCGCAGGCCGGGAATGCATGGCTCGCCGCCGCGCAGCCAGCCAAGGCGCGGGCGGCGCTGGATTCGGCGCTGACGGCGGGGACGTTGACCGGATTGCCGCTGGGTGAGGCGCAGCTCGATCATGCGCGCGCACTGGTGGCGACGGGGGATTTGGAATCCGCGCGGACCGATATCGATCTGGCGCTGACCAATGCGGCGGACGATCCGCTGGCGTGGCTGTTGTCGGCGACGCTGGCGCGGCGCGAGGGGAACCCGGTGCGGGCGAAGAAGGATATCGGCGAGGCGCTGAAGCGCTCGGCGGACGATGCCTCGGTGCAGCTCGAGGCGGGGAATATCGCGGCGATGGCCGGCGACGAGACCGCGGCGCGGGAGGCCTGGGGACAGGCGGCGCGGCTGGCGCCGGATACGCCGGTGGGCCGGAGCGCGGTCACGGCGTTGCGGCAGTTCGACGCGCCAGGCAGCGCTCCTCGGCCCAGCGCTCCGAACAGCGGCGCTCCGATCGGCCGCTAGCGCCACCACCCCGGCGGAGGCCGGGGCCCAGTTGGAAAGGTGGTTGTAACGAAGCGCCGTCCTCAATTAGCAACGTCCCCCACCTAGGCCCCGGCCTTCGCCGGGGTGGTGGCTTTATGCCCTCCATCACTTGCGGCCCTTTCCCCCCATGGCCCCGATCCCTATCTGCTTTTCCGAACAACCCTCGGAGCAAGCATGAAATACCTCCACACGATGATCCGCGTGAGCGACCCGGCGAAGACCATCGCGTTCTTCGAACTGCTCGGGCTGAAGGAGGTCCGGCGCATGGAGAACGAGAAGGGTCGGTTCACACTGATCTTCCTCTCGGTTCCCGGCGACGAGAGTGCCGAGGTCGAGCTAACGCACAATTGGGATCCGGAAGAGTATGGCGAAGGCCGCAATTTCGGGCATCTCGCCTACCGCGTCGACAATATCTACGACACGTGTCAGCGGCTCCACGATGCCGGCGTGACGATCAATCGTCCGCCGCGCGATGGCCACATGGCGTTCGTTCGGACCCCCGACAACATCTCGATCGAGCTGTTGCAGGCGGACGGCGCGCTCGATCCCGCCGAGCCTTGGGCGTCGATGCCGAACACCGGCAAGTGGTGAACCACTGATGCTAGATATCGTCCGCGTGCCGGTGCTTTCCGACAATTATGCCTGGCTGATCCACGACACCGTCTCGGGCGAGACGGTGGTGGTCGATCCGGGCGAGGCGGGGCCGGTGATCGCCGCGGCCAAGATGCGCGACTGGCGGATCGACCGGGTGTGGACGACGCACTGGCATCCCGATCATACCGGCGGCAATGCCGAGATGAAGGCGTACGGCGCGACGATCGTCGGCCCGGCGGCGGAGGCGGACAAGATTCCGACGCTCGACGAGCAGGTTGGCGAAGGCGATGTCGTCCGGCTGGGTGCGCACGAGGCGACCGTGATGACGGTGCCGGGGCACACGCAGGGGCATATCGCGTTCCACTTTGCCGACGACGCGGCGATCTTCACCGGGGACACGCTGTTCGCGATGGGCTGTGGGCGGCTGTTCGAGGGGACGCCGGCGGATATGTTCGCGAACATGCAGCGATACGCGGTGTTGCCGGACGAGACCGAAGTGTTCTGCGGGCATGAATATACGCAGAGCAACGGGCGGTATGCGCTGGTTGCCGAGCCGGACAATGCCGACATCGTCGCGCGTATGGTCGAGGTGGATGCGGCGCGCGCCGAGGGTGAGCCCACGGTACCGACGACGATCGGGCTCGAGCGCGCGACCAATCCGTTCTTGCGGGCGACATCTGTCGAGCAGCTTGCCGCGTATCGTGCGGCGAAGGATGATTTTCGCGGGTAAAAGGCGTATGAGGGCGGCGGGGATTTTGAGGAGCGTTGCGATGCGGATGCGGACCCTGCCACTGTTGATGCTGCCGGCTTTACTGCTTGGCGCGTGTACGCAGACCCAGGCGGATGTCGAGCGCGCGCAGGTGCGCGAGGCGGGTGTGCAGGAGAAGCTGGCGAAGGAACTCGCCGGGCTGGTGCCGGGCAAACCCGAGACGTGCATCAACCAGTTTCCGCAAAAGCAGAGTTCGGGCTACGGCGCGACGATCCTGTACCGGGTCAACCGCGGGCTGGTGTATCGCAGCGATACCGTCGGCGGGTGCGAGGGGATTGCGCGGGGTGATATTCTGGTGACGCGGACGCCGAGCGGGCAGCTATGCCGCGGCGATATCGCGCAGACGTTCGACCAGACGTCGCGCTTTCCGACCGGGAGCTGCAGCTTCGGCGACTTCGTGCCGTATCGGAAGCCATGATGCGCGCGCTGCTTCTCGCGGCCTTGGCGCTGCCTCTTCTTCTTGCCGGCCGATCGGACCCGCTGGAGGGGCGGATCGCGGGTGCGCCGGTGCGGTGCATCGATCTTCAGCAGCTTAACGGGCCGGAGATCGTCGATTCGCAGACGATCCTGTACCGTCAATCGGGGAAGCGGGTCTGGAAGACCGGGCCGGTTGGGGAATGCCCTTCGCTGCGGCCGTTCGATACGCTGATTGTGGACGTTTATGGCGGGCAGTTGTGTCGGAACGATCGGTTTCGGACGGTGTCGGCGGGCATGTCGATTCCGTCGGGCTATTGCCGGTTTCGGGATTTCACGCCGTATGACAAGGCGGCGAAGTAGGGGCGGGATAGCAAAGTTCATCGCCCCGATACCCCCGCACCGCACCTAACCGCACCTAACTGCACCACCCCGGCGAAGGCCGGGGCCCAGTTGGAAAGGTCGTTGTAACGAAGCACCGTCTTACACCATCATCGTCCCCCAACTGGGCCCCGGCCTTCGCCGGGGTGGTTGGAAGATAGGGTGAGTAGCGCGCACTCTCCTCTTCATCCTGCTCCCCTTACATCCGAGCGGAAGGGTTCAGTCGGCGAACACCGCTGCCCGCTTTTCCATGTTGGCGCGGACCTGTTCAATCTGGTTGGGCGTGCGGATGACCTTTAGCTGTTCTTCGGTTTCGGCGTGGAGGATCGCGGTCGCGTCGGCGTCGGCGGCGAGGTTGTAGAGGCGCTTCGAGCCCTGGATCGCGTGGGGGTTCCTCGCTGCGATCTCGCGCGCCAGCATCATCGCTTCGCCGAGCGGGTCTTCGGACAGACGCGTTACAAAGCCATGCCGCAACGCTTCCGCACCGTCGAACTCGCGTGCGGTGTAGGTGAGTTCGCGCAGCACGTCGTCGCGCGCCAGCGTTCGCCAGAGGGCGATGCCGGCCATGTCGGGGACTAGGCCCCAATAGGTCTCGCGGATCGCGAAGCGCGCGCCCGGATGCGCGATGCGGATGTCCGCGCCGGACATGATCTGGAAGCCGCCGCCGAACGCGACGCCGTGGACTGCAGCGATGACGGGCATGGGCAAGGTGCGCCAACCCCAGGCGACCTGCTGGGGGAGATTTGCGCCCTCCTCGGTGCGGTCGCCCAACGCCAGCCCCGAGCCACCGCTCGCCATCGAGGCCATGTCGAGTCCGGCGCAGAATGCCTTGCCCTCGCCCGAGAGGACGACGCAGCGGACTTCGGCCATGCCCTTGAGGCGGTCGATGGCGGCGGCGATGCCTTCGAACATCGCCGGGTCGATCGCGTTCATCTTGTCGGCGCGGTTGAGGCGGACGTCGGCGATGCCCTCGGCGACGGTAATCGTGACCCGGTCGTTCATTCTGGCGATCCTCTCGATCTTTACAGCGACGCTAACCGCCCCTGTCCCAGCCCGCAATGTTGCGCACGCTCACACGGCGTGTAGAGGCTCGCGCATGGCTGGTTTTGATCCACAATGGTTTGCGACGCGCGGGTTCGGCGGGCACGGCGCCGCGCTGGGGATGCGTTATCATGCGCATGGCGACAACTGGGCGGAGCTCGCGCTGCCCTATGACGAACGACTGATCGGCGACCGCGCGAGCGGCGTGATCGCGTCGGGGCCGATCATCACGATGATGGACATGGCGACGAGTCTGGCGATCTGGATCAAGCGCAATGCGTTCGTGCCGCATGCGACGCTCGACCTGCGGGTCGATTACCTGCGGCCGGCGACGCCGGGGAAGACGGTGATCGGGCGCGGCGAATGCTACCGGATCACGCGCTCGATCGCGTTCGTGCGGGGGCAGGCGCATGACGGCGATCCGGGCGATCCTCTGGCGCATGTCGCGGGGACGTTCATGGTGGTGGGCGATGTCGCCGGCATGGGTCTCAACAGGAGGACCGAGGCATGACGATCGGTTTGCCGCCCTATGCGGAGATTCTTCGCGTTTCGGTCGAAGCCGAGGAAGGCGCGCCACCGGTATTGCTGATGCCGTTTGCCGACGACGTGCTCGGGCGGCCGGGGTTTCTGCATGGGGGTGCGATCTCGGGGTTGCTGGAGATGGCGGCGATCGCGGCTTTGCAGCATGCGTTGGAGGCTGAAGGTGGTGCCGACGCGCGGATCAAGCCGGTCAACGTTACGGTCGATTTCATGCGGGGTGGTCGGGATAAGCCTACGCGGGCGGCTGGGGTTGTGACGCGGTTGGGGAACCGGGTGGCTAACGTCGAGGCGACCGCGTGGCAGGACGAGCGGGAGAAGCCGATTGCGGCGGCACGGATGAACTACCTGATCGTGCGGGACTGATCTTCCTCCCCTCCCGCAAGCGGGAGGGGACCGAGGGGTGGGCACGCGGTTTCGGCGTTAGCTGCCGGTGCGATGATCCCGCCACACTGCACCGTCAGCAATCGAGGTGAGCGCGTGCCCACCCCTAGCCCCTCCCGCTTGCGGGAGGGGGATGGCGTTGTGGGTTACTTCGCGGTCAGTTTTAGCAGGCGGCCTTGGGAGTCGCCGCCGTCTTCCAGGAGCCAGATCGCGCCGTCGGGGCCTTGTTCGACTTCGCGGATTCTTGCTCCCATGTCCCATTGGTCGCCCTTGGCGGCGTTGGTGCCGGTTAGGTGGACGCGGACGAGCGACTTCGAGGAGAGGCCGCCGATGAACGCGTCGCCCTTCCACTGCGGGAACATGGCTCCCGAATAGATCATCAAGCCGCCGGGGGAGATCACCGGGTTCCAGAACACTTTCGGAGCTTCATAACCATCGCCCGGCTTGTGATCTGGAATGTCGGAGCCGTCATAGTTGCTGCCGTTCGACGCGTTGGGCCAGCCATAGTTGAGGCCGGGCTTGATGAGGTTGACCTCGTCGCCGCCCTTCGGCCCCATCTCCTGCTCCCAGAGATTGCCCTGCTTGTCGAACGCGATACCGAGCAGGTTGCGGTGGCCGTAGCTCCAGATCTCGGGCGCGAAACCCTTGGACGCGAGCGGGTTGCCGGGGGCGGGCTTGCCGTCGAGCGTGAGGCGCAGGACCTTGCCGAGCGTCATCTTCGGGTCTTGCGCGGGGGTGAACTTCTGCCGCTCGCCGTTGGTGAAGAACAGGTATTTGTCATCGGGCGAGAAGGCGATGCGGCCGGAGTAATGGCCGTTGCCCTCGACGAACGGCCGCGCGCTGAACAGCGCCTCGATCTCGCCGAGACGCGTGCCACCGCCGCCATCCGGACGCAGGCGACCGCGGGCTAGGACGACGCCCTTGCCGCCCTCGCCTGCAGTCGAATAGCTGAAATACACGCGCTGACTGGTCGCAAAGTCGGGGGCGAGGACGACGTCCATCAGCCCGCCCTGCCCGGCCGAATCGACCGTGAGCGTGGCGACCGTTTGGCGCGACTTGCCGTCGGCGGAGACGAGCAGCATCTGGCCCTTCTTCTCGGTCACGAGCATACGCTTGTCGGGCAGGAACGTCATCGCCCAGGGCGAATCGAAATCGGCGACCACGGTTTCCTTGAAGGGCTTGCCCGCCGCGGCCGGCTGCGCGGAACAAGCGGTCGAGGCGAGCAGCGTGGTTGTCAGCAACCCAGTGGCAAACAGCGTTTTGCGAATCATGATCTTCTCCCGGAAATCCCTGCGCTAACGCAGCGCACTAAACGAAGGTTGCTCCCGCTTGCGGACGGGCGCGACCCTGCGTATAGGGACATCACTTCTCTACATCGCCAGATGAAGAGGCTGCGGGGCTTGCTCCGCGGCGCCAATCACCTGTGTTCTGGAATTTCGATGGCGAATATCGCCCTGCTGACCGACCTGATCGAACCCGAGGCGACCGCGCTCGGCCTCAGCCTCGTGCGCGTGCGCATGCAGGGCGGCAAGTCCGATCCGACGTTGCAGGTGATGGCCGAGCGCCCCGACACCCGCCAGCTGGTGATCGAGGATTGCGCCGAACTGTCGCGCCGCATCTCGGACAAGTTTGATGCGCTCGAGGCCGAAGGCAAGGACCCGGTCGGCGAGGACGCGTATCGTCTCGAAGTGTCGAGCCCCGGTATCGATCGTCCGCTGACCCGGCTCCAGGATTTCGCGGACTGGGAAGGCCAGGAGGCGCGCATCCGCCTCGTCGAGCCGTTCGAGGATCGCAAGCAGATCTCGGGCAATCTGATGGGCGTCGAGGGGACGAAGATCACCGTCGACGTCAACAAGCACAAGCTCATGACGATCGACTTTTCGCAGGTCGCCGACGCCAAGCTCGTCATGACCGACCGTCTCATCGCCGCGACCGCGCCGCTTTCGATCGAAGGCGCGGACGAGGTTTTCTATCAAGATACGCCCACCGATGAGCCTGATGCTCACGAGGCCGACACCGAAGAAGGACAGCATTGATGGCCACGGCAGTCACCGCAAACCGCGCGGAACTGATCGCGATCGCGAATTCGGTCGCGTCGGAGAAGATGATCGACAAGGCGATCGTGATCGAGGCGATGGAGGACGCGATCCAGCGTGCCGCCCGCTCGCGCTACGGCGCCGAGAACGACATCCGCGCGAAGCTGGATCCGAACACCGGCGATCTGCGCTTATGGCGCGTCGTCGAAGTGGTCGAGGCGGTCGACGATTATTTCAAGCAGGTCGACGTCAAGGGCGCGCAGAAGCTCCAGAAGGACGCCGCTCTCGGCGACTTCATCGTCGATCCGCTGCCCCCGATCGAGTTCGGTCGCATCGCCGCACAGGCCGCCAAGCAGGTCATCTTCCAGAAGGTCCGCGACGCCGAGCGCGAGCGCCAGTTCGAAGAGTATAAGGACCGCGCGGGCGAGATCATCACCGGCGTCGTCAAGCGCGTCGAGTTCGGCCATGTCGTCGTCGACCTGGGCCGCGCCGAGGGCGTGATCCGCCGCGACGCGCAGATCCCGCGCGAAGTGGTGCGCGTCAACGACCGCATCCGCTCGCTGATCCTCAACGTCCGCCGCGAGAACCGTGGACCGCAGATCTTCCTCAGCCGCGCGCATCCCGACTTCATGAAGAAGCTGTTCGCGCAGGAAGTGCCCGAGATCTACGACGGCATCATCGAGATCAAGGCCGCGGCCCGCGATCCGGGTTCGCGCGCGAAGATCGGCGTCATCTCGCATGATTCATCGATCGATCCGGTCGGCGCCTGCGTCGGCATGAAGGGCTCGCGAGTCCAGGCCGTCGTCCAGGAAATGCAGGGCGAGAAGATCGACATCATCCCCTGGTCGCCCGACATCGCGACCTTCGTCGTCAACGCGTTGCAGCCGGCCTCGGTGTCGCGCGTCGTGATCGACGAGGAAGAAGAGCGCATCGAGGTGGTCGTTCCCGACGATCAGCTTTCGCTGGCGATCGGCCGTCGTGGCCAGAACGTGCGGCTCGCATCGCAGCTGACCGGCAAGGCGATCGACATTCTGACCGAGGCCGATGCGTCGGAGAAGCGCCAGAAGGACTTCGTCGAGCGTTCGGCGATGTTCGAGAAGGAGCTTGATGTCGACGAGACGCTGGCACAGCTGCTGGTCGCCGAAGGGTTCACGAACCTCGAGGAGGTCGCCTATGTCGAGGTCGAGGAGATCGCCGGCATCGAGGGCTTCGACGAGGACCTCGCGGGCGAGTTGCAGAACCGTGCGACCGAGGCGCTCGAGCGTCGCGACGCCGCGAGTCGCGAAGAGCGTACCGCGCTCGGCGTCGAGGATGCGCTGGCCGGCATGCCGTATCTCAACGAGGCGATGCTGGTCACGCTCGGCAAGGCGGGCATCAAGACGCTCGACGACCTCGCCGATCTCGCGACCGACGAGCTGGTCGAGAAGAAGCGCGTCGAGCCACGTCGTCGCAACGAAGACGCGCCGAAGCGACCCGAGCCGAAGGGCGGGATTCTCGCGGAATATGGCCTGAGCGACGAGCAGGGCAACGAGATCATCATGGCCGCGCGCGCACACTGGTTCGAGGACGAGGCTCCGGAGGCTTCGGCTGACGACGTCGAGGCGGACGAAACTTCGGTGGAAGAGGCTTCGGCTGATGACGCCGTGGTCGAGGACGCTGCGGCTGAAGACATGACGGCCGAAGAAGCTTCGACCGACGACGCTTCGGTTGAAGAAGAGGCGGACAAGACCGACTCGAAGAGCGAGGGCGACAAGGCCTGATGCCCTTCGTCAGCATCCGCATCTCGGGGTCCGCCACCAAGGACCAGAAGTCCGGCATCGTCGCCGACGTCACCCAGTCGCTTGTGCAGCGGCTGGGAAAGAACCCGGCTGCGGTGCAGATCGTGATCGAAGAGGTCTCGACCGAGAATTACGGCGCGGGCGGCCAGCTGCTGGTCGACCGCGACGCTCCAAAATCTCCGGCGCAGGAGGACGCACGTGCGGAACCCTCCCAATGACACTGCGCCGCTAAACTCCCCTCCCGCTCGCGGGAGGGGTCGGGGGAGGGCAGTCACGGCTGCCGCCCCTGCGGATAGCCCCTCCCCTGACCCCTCCCGCGAGCGGGAGGGGAATGAGCCAGTGCGCAAGTGCATTCTTTCGGGTGAACGCGACGTCAGGCCGCATCTGGTGCGACTCGCGTTGTCACCCGATGGCCAGATCCTGCCCGACGTCCGCGCCAAGGCTCCAGGCCGCGGCGCTTGGATCGGGGTGACTCGAGTCGAGCTCGAAGCCGCGATCAAGAAGGGCAAGCTCAAGGGCGCTCTGTCCCGCGCGTTCAAGACCGGCGAGTTCACCATCGATCCCGAGCTTCCCGCCAAGATCGAAGCCGCGCTCGAGCGTAACGCGCTCGACCGGCTCGGTCTCGAATCGCGGTCCGGCACGGTGCTGATCGGTTCCGACCGGATCGAGCAGAACGCACGTCAGGGGAAGCTGAAGACGCTCTATCACGCGTCCGACGCGGCCGAGGATGGCAACCGCAAGCTCGACCAGGCATGGCGCATCGGCAACGATGTCGAGGGCTCGGGTTTGCGGGGGTTGGCACTCCCGGTGTCGCGCACCATATTGGCGTTGGCGCTGGGACGGGAAAATGTGGTACACATTGGCCTGACAGACCGCGCTGCAGCAAAGCGGGTGAGCGAAGCGCTCGACCGTTGGCTGCATTTTATCGGCTCCGAACCTTCTTCCGTGTCTTGCGAAACGGCCTCGCAGGGCGCATCGGCGTCACAAAATATAGGGGCGTCCGGATCGACCGGACAACGCCCGGCCGTGGACATGACTGAGGAATTTGAGTGAGCGACACGGACAACGAGAAGCCGAAACTTGGCATGCGCGCACCCTTGGGTGTGAAGCGCACGGTCGAGACCGGCCAGGTGAAGCAGAGCTTCAGCCACGGCCGATCGAATACGGTGATCGTGGAAACCAAGCGCGCGCGCGTCCTGCGCCGTCCGGGCGAGCCCGACGTGCAGGTCGCGGACGCCCCGGTTGCCGCGCCCGCCCCGGCTGCGGCGCCCGCCGCTCCGGCACCGCAGGCGCGCGCGCCGCAGCCTGCGCCCGCCCCCGTGCGCCAGCAGCAGAGCAATCTGTCCCCGCAGGAGCGCCAGGCCAAGCTGCTCCGCGAGGCCGAAGAGCAGCGCATGAACACGCTGGAAGAAGGGCGTCGTCGCCAGGAAGCCGAACGGGCCAAGGCGATCGAAGACGAGCGTAACCGCGTCGCCGATCGTGCGCGTGCCGAGGCTGAAGCCAAGGCGCCGAAGCCCGTCGAGGCCCCTGCGCCTGCGCCCGCACCTGTCGTCGAAGCGGCTCCCGCTCCGGTCGCGGCTCCGACGCCAGCGCCTGCGCCGGCTCCGGTCGAAGCGCCCGTTGTTGCGGCGCCTGCCCCGGCTCCGGTTGCTGCGGCACCTGCGCCTGCACCGAAGCCTGCTCCGGTAGCTGCCGCTCCTGCACCGGCTCCCAAGCCCGCACCGGCCCCCGTCGCACCGCCGGCACCGCCGCCCATTTTGGAACTGACCCGCGATCCGGCGTTTCCGGCACCGCGCCGGTTCTCGCCGGTGGCGCGTCCAGAGCGTCCTCCGCCGCCGCCAAAGCCTGTCGCAGCACCCGCTGCCGCAGCGCCGACCACGGCTGCGAATGCCGGCACGACCGCGGCGCGCCCCGGCGCGACCGGCGTCAACGCTCCGGCTGGTGGCGTCCGTCGCGACGCCGTGCCTGCGCGTCCGCAGCAGCGTGACCGCAAGGGTGACGATCGTCGCACCTCGGGCAAGCTCACCGTCAACCGCGCGCTCGGCGATGGTGATGGTGCACGCGCTCGCTCGCTCGCCGCGCTGAAGCGTGCGCGCGAGAAGGAGCGTCGTGGCACCGGTGGTCCGCGCGAGGCGCAGGCCAAGCAGATCCGCGACGTCGTCGTTCCAGAAGCGATCACCGTGCAGGAACTCGCCAACCGCATGGCCGAGAAGGGTGCCGACCTCGTCAAGGCGCTGTTCAAGATGGGCATGCCCGTCACGATGACGCAGACGATCGACCAGGATACCGCCGAGTTGCTCGTCACCGAGTTCGGCCACAACCTGACGCGCGTCAGCGATGTCGACCAGGATCTGGCCAACGACACGATCGACGATGCCGAGGAGACGCTGAAGCCACGTGCGCCGGTCGTCACGATCATGGGTCACGTCGATCACGGCAAGACGTCGTTGCTCGATGCCCTGCGCGGCACCGACGTGGTGCGCGGCGAAGCGGGTGGCATCACCCAGCATATCGGCGCGTATCAGGTCACGCTGAAGGACAAGTCGAAGATCACCTTCCTCGACACGCCGGGCCATGAGGCGTTCACGCAGATGCGTGCGCGTGGCGCGGACGTCACCGACATCGTCATCCTGGTGGTGGCGGCGGACGACGGCCTGATGCCGCAGACGGTGGAGGCGATCGCCCACACCAAGGCGGCGGGCGTGCCGATGATCGTCGCGATCAACAAGATCGACAAGGAAGGCGCCAATGCCCAGAAGGTGCGCGAGCGCCTGCTGAGCGAGGAGATCGTGGTCGAGGACATGGGCGGCGACGTCCAGGACGTCGAAGTCTCCGCGACCAAGAAGATCGGTCTCGATGCGTTGATCGAGAAGATCCAGCTCCAGGCCGAACTGCTCGAACTGCGCGCCAATCCGGATCGCGCGGCCGAGGGTACGGTGATCGAGGCCAAGCTCGACAAGGGTCGCGGGCCCGTCGCGACGATCCTCGTCAACCGCGGCACGCTGCGGGTCGGCGACATCTTCGTGGTCGGCGGCGAGAGCGGCAAGGTCCGTGCGCTGGTCGACGACAAGGGCAAGCAGATCAAGGAAGCGGGTCCGGCGATGCCGGTCGAGGTCCTCGGTCTGTCGGGTGTTCCGCAGGCGGGCGATCCGTTCCAGGTCGTCGAGAACGAGGCACGGGCCCGCGAAGTCGCGGAATATCGTCGCAGCGTGAAGACCGACAAGCGCACCGCATCGGTTCCCGCCAGCCTGGAGAGCATGTTCTCAGCGCTGAAGGAAAAGCAGGCGATCGAATATCCGCTGGTCGTAAAGGCGGATACGCAGGGCACGGTCGAGGCGATCGTCGGGGCGATCAACAAGATCTCCACCGACCTGATCAAGGCGCGCGTGCTGAGCTCGGGCGTCGGCGGTATCACCGAGTCGGACGTCACCTTGGCGGCCGCTTCTGGGGCACCGATCATCGGCTTCAACGTTCGTCCGAACGCCAAGGCACGCGAGATCGCAGAGCGTCAGAAGGTCGCGTTCAAGTATTACGACGTGATCTACGACCTGATCGACGAGATCCGGGCGGGGATGGCAGGCGAGCTTGGGCCGGAAGCGTTCGAGACGGTCGTCGGTCGTGCCGATATCCGCGAGGTCTTCTCGGCGGGCAAGCACGGCAAGGCGGCAGGTCTGCTCGTCACCGAGGGCAATATCCGCAAGGCGCTCAAGGCGCGCATCACGCGCAACGACGTCATCATCTACCAGGGCGAAATCGCATCGCTGCGTCGCTTCAAGGATGATGTCGCCGAGGTCCGTGCGGGGCTGGAGTGCGGCGTGACGTTCACGTCGAACTTCGTCGACATCAAGGCCGGCGACGTCCTCGAGACGTTCGAAGTCGAGATGCGCGAACGTACTTTGTAACTTACTGCTCCCCCTCCCGCTCGCGGGAGGGGGCTGGGGGGTGGGCACCCGCCATCCACGGCACGATACGCTGAGGCCGGGCGCCCACCCCCGGCCCCTCCCGCAAGCGGGAGGGGAGTTAAAGATTATGAAGACCGATACCCCAGAAGCAAAAGCCGTCCGCTCGCTACGAGTCGGCGAACAGGCGCGTCACGCCTTGTCGGACATCCTCGCGCGCGGCGACGTCCACGATCCGTTGCTCGAAAAGCACCTCGTGACGATCACCGAAGTCCGCATGTCCCCCGACCTTCGCCACGCCACCGTCTTCGTGAAGCCGCTGCTCGGCAAGGACGAGGAGAAGGTGCTGAAGGCTCTGCGGACCAACACCGCTTATCTCCAACGCGAAGTCGCGAACCGGGTGCAGATGCGGTATGCCGCCAAGCTGAAGTTCCTCGCGGATGAGAGCTTCGACGAAGGCACGCATATCGACCAGTTGTTGCGTGATCCGCATGTGGCGCGGGATTTGGCGGAAGATTGATGGTGCCGGGCTGCTAGCACTTCGCTTGCAATCAATTGGAGGGGCGGATCGAGCAAAATCGCCGGCTCCCCCTTTGCGCCCGCGCGATACCCTCCACCCTCCCGTTCGTGCTGAGTAGAGACCGAGTAGCTTCGAAGAAGCGTATCGAGAGCTCGTATCTAAGCACCGGCCCCGAGCGCCAACCTGTCCTTCGATACGCCGCTTCGACACGCTCAGCAGCTACTCAGGACGAACGGGTGGTGGTTGGGCAACAGGTGGCAAGAGGTGGTCGTGCGGGAGCGGCTTTGGGAATTCCGAGCCATAGTGCACCGCTCCTCTGGACATCCTCCCGCGTTCCCGCTCTTTGCCCACAATGGCCAAGCTGTATTTCTACTACGCCTCCATGAACGCGGGGAAGTCGACGAACCTGTTGCAGGCGGACTTCAACTACCGTGAGCGGGGGATGCGGACGATGCTGTTCACCGCGGCGATCGACGATCGTTTCGCGGCGGGGACGATCACGTCGCGGATCGGGCTGGAGGCGCCGGCAATCGCGTTCGATGCGGGGACGGATATCGGGGCCTGCGTAATCCGGCAGCACGGCGAGGACGCGATTTCGTGCGTGTTGGTGGACGAGGCGCAGTTTCTGACCTCCGCGCAGGTCGATCAGCTTGCGCATATCTGCGACGTGGTTGGGATACCGGTGCTGGCGTACGGCTTGCGGACCGATTTCCAGGGAGCGCTGTTTCCGGGGTCGGCGCGGTTGCTGGCGTTGGCGGACTCGCTGGTGGAGATCAAGTCGGTTTGCGGGTGTGGGCGGAAAGCTACGATGAACCTGCGGGTCGACGGGAACGGGCGGGCGATTGCCGAGGGGCAGCAGACCGAGATTGGCGGAAATGACCGCTATGTCGCGCTGTGTCGGCGGCATTTTTGTGAGGCTTTGGGGTAGGCTTTATCCCTCCCCGTCATCCTGACGAAAGTCAGGATCCAGGGTACCGAACACCGTCGCTTGTGGCTCTGGGTCCTGACTTTCGTCAGGATGACGGAGTGGGTAGCAGCTCCCGCCTCAATTGAATTCTAGGAATTACGCGCATGCATGGCTGGATCATTCTCGACAAGCCGCTGGGGCTTGGCTCGACGCAGGGGGTGTCGGCGGTGAAGCGTGCCTTGCGCAGCGGCGGGTATGGGAAGTTCAAGGTGGGGCATGGGGGGACGCTCGATCCGCTGGCCACCGGGGTTCTGCCGATTGCGGTTGGCGAGGCGACGAAGCTGGCCGGGCGAATGCTCGATAGCGACAAGATCTATGACTTCACGGTGATGTTCGGGGTTCAGACGGATACGCTGGATGCCGAGGGGGTGAGCATCGCTACGTCCGATGTTCGGCCGACTCTGGCGGCGGTGGAGGCTGTGCTTGCGCAGTTTACCGGGCCGATTTCACAGGTGCCGCCAGCGTACTCCGCGCTGAAGGTGGATGGAGAACGGGCTTATGATCTGGCTCGGGCTGGGCATGAGGTGGTGCTGGCTAGCCGGGATGTGACGATCCACAGCTTGAGATCCTCCCCGGTACGGGGAGGGGGACCAGCGCAGCTGGTGGAGGGGGGCTTCCGCGAGCGTTCCGCTGGTGGCGAGCCCCCCTCCACCACCGTCCAAGCGGACGGCGGTCCCCCTCCCCGTTCCGGGGAGGAATTGCAGCCCCCCCTTCCCCACACTCCCCTTGAGGAGGTCACGCTTACCGCGCATGTGTCGAAGGGCACCTACATCCGCTCCCTGGCGCGCGACATCGCGATCGCGCTCGGCACCGTCGGCCACGTTACCATGCTACGCCGCACCAAGGCCGGCCCGTTCGACCTCTCCCCCGCGATATCGCTGGACAAACTGGACGAACTCGCTAGAGGCAACGCGCTTGAAGATGTACTTCTGCCCTTGAGGGTGGCGCTGGACGACATCCCGGCTCTCTCCCTCACCCCCGACCAGGCAGGGGCGCTCCGACAGGGGCGTATCTTGGCCGGGATCGCCGCAGACGATGGCCAATACTTTGCCGAGCTGGACGCTGTCCCGGTCGCGCTGGTCGAGGTCGAGGACGGAGACGTCCGGGTCGTTCGCGGTTTCAATCTGTGATGTCGAGGACATGAATTCATGACGATTACCGCTGAACGCAAGACCGAGCTCGTCAAGGAGCATTCGCGCGCCGAGGGTGACACCGGTTCGCCGGAAGTTCAGGTCGCGATCCTGACCGAGCGCATCAAGAACCTGACCGAGCATTTCAAGGGCCACAAGAAGGACAACCACTCGCGTCGTGGTCTTCTCATGATGGTCAACAAGCGCCGGACGCTGCTGGATTATCTCCGTCACAAGGACGGCCAGCGCTATCTGGATCTGATCGCGAAGCTCGGTCTCCGCAAGTAACTTAGACGGCTCCCCTCGGGGGGCCGTTTTCGTATATAGGGTTGTTCTCCCGCGAAGGCGGGAGTCCAGACTGGGCCCCCGCCTTCGCGGGGGAACAAGGAACTGGAGCGGCGGCAATTCGGCCACCCCTCCTGGGATGACAATTCATCCCACACCGCCGCGGGCCGGCTAAGCCCGCACATAGGCCCCGTTCGCATCTGGCGACCGGAGTGAAGGAAAAAGAATGTTCGATACCAAGACCGTAAGCGCCCAGTGGGGCGGCAAGACGCTGACGCTCGAGACCGGCCGCGTTGCGCGCCAGGCCAACGGCGCAGTCCTCGCCACCCTCGGCGAGACCGTCGTTCTGTGCGCCGTGACGGCTGCACGGACCGTCAAGGAAGGGCAGGATTTTTTCCCGCTCACCGTCCATTACCAGGAGAAGTTCTCCGCGAGCGGCCGCATCCCCGGCGGCTTCTTCAAGCGTGAGCGTGGCGCGACCGAAAAGGAGACGCTGACCAGCCGTCTCATCGATCGCCCGATCCGTCCCCTTTTCCCAGAGGGTTTCTACAACGAGATCAACGTGATTTGCCAGGTTCTGTCGTATGACGGCGAGAACGAGCCGGACGTCCTCGCGATGGTCGCGGCCTCGGCAGCGCTGACGATCTCGGGCGTGCCGTTCATGGGCCCGATCGGCGCAGCACGCGTCGGTTACGTCGATGGCGCGTACATCCTCAACCCGACGCTCGAGGAAGCCAAGGCTGGCGATCTCGACCTCGTCGTCGCCGCCACCGGCCAGGCCGTGATGATGGTCGAATCGGAAGCCAAGGAGCTTTCGGAAGAGATCATGCTCGGCGCCGTGCAGTTCGCCCACAAGGCCTGCCGCGAGGCCGCGAACCTGATCATCGATCTGGCCGAGATGGCCGCGAAGGATCCTTGGGAAATGGCCGAGCAGGCTGACCTGTCGACCGCCAAGGACAAGCTGAAGAAGCTGATCGGCAAGGACATCGCGGCCGCCTACAAGGTGACCGACAAGTCCAAGCGGTCGGACCTGCTGAATGCCGCTCGTGCGAAGGGCAAGACCGCATTTGCGGACGCGTCGCCGCAGGACCAGATGGCAGCCGGCAAGCTGATGAAGAAGCTGGAGGCGGAGATCGTCCGCGGCGCCATCCTCAAGGACGGCACCCGCATCGACGGCCGCACCACCACGCAGATCCGTCCGATCGAGGCGATGGTCCACTTCCTCCCGCGTACGCACGGCTCGGCGCTGTTCACGCGCGGCGAGACGCAGTCGATCTGCACCACCACGCTCGGTACGCGCGATGCGGAGCAGATGATCGATGGTCTCAATGGCCTGTCGTACGAAAACTTCATGCTGCACTACAACTTCCCGCCATACTCGGTCGGTGAAGTCGGTCGCTTCGGTGCGCCGGGTCGTCGCGAAGTCGGTCACGGCAAGCTCGCATGGCGCGCGCTGCACCCGGTGCTGCCGACCAAGGAAGAGTTCCCGTACACGATCCGCGTCCTGTCGGACATCACCGAGAGCAACGGCTCGTCGTCGATGGCAACGGTCTGCGGCGGTTCGCTGTCGATGATGGATGCCGGCGTTCCGCTGAAGCGTCCGGTGTCGGGCATCGCGATGGGTCTGATCCTCGAGGGCAAGAACTTTGCGGTTCTCAGCGACATCCTCGGCGACGAGGATCACCTCGGCGACATGGACTTCAAGGTTGCGGGCACGTCCGAGGGCATCACCACGATGCAGATGGACATCAAGATCGCCGGCATCACCGAAGAGATCATGGGCAAGGCGCTGGCGCAGGCCAAGGAAGGCCGCGCGCACATCCTCGGCGAGATGGCCAAGGCACTCGACCACACGCGTGAGGAACTGTCGGCGCACGCACCGCGCATCGAGAGCTTCCAGATCGACAAGTCGAAGATCCGTGAAGTCATCGGCACCGGCGGCAAGGTGATCCGCGAGATCGTCGCGCAGACCGGCGCCAAGGTCGACATCGACGACGAAGGCGTGATCAAGGTGTCGTCGTCCGACCCCGCGCAGATCGAAGCCGCGATCAAGTGGATCAAGGGCCTCGTCGAGGAAGCCGAAGTCGGCAAGGTTTATGACGGCAAGGTCGTCAACCTGGTCGATTTCGGGGCGTTCGTGAACTTCATGGGTGGCAAGGACGGTCTCGTCCATGTGTCCGAAATCAAGAACGAGCGCGTCGAGAAGGTCTCGGACGCCCTGACCGAAGGCCAGGAGGTCAAGGTCAAGGTTCTCGAGATCGATCCGCGCGGCAAGGTTCGCCTGTCGATGCGCGTCGTCGACCAGACGACCGGCGAAGAGCTGGAGGACACTCGTCCTGCACGTGAGCCCCGTGAGGGTGGCGATCGTGGTCCGCGCGGTCCACGTCGCGATGGCGATGGCGGTCGTGATGCCGGCAACGGCGGCGGCGGTCGTGGTCCGCGCGGCGAAGGCGGCGGCGGTGACCGTGGCTCGCGTGGCCCACGTCGCGACGGCGATGGCGGCCGCGACGCAGGCGGCAACGGCGGTGGCCGTGGCCCGCGTCGCGATGGCGGCGGTGGCGGTGCCCAGACTGAAGGCCGCGCTCCCCGCGCCGAGCGTTCCGAGGGCGACAAGGCCCCCGAGTTCGCCCCGGCGTTCCTGACGGGCGATCGCGACTAAAGCATTGCCGCACTGTGGTAATGTGGAAGGGGCTCGGGAAACCGGGCCCCTTTTTCTATGCGACGAGCGGTCCGTCGCATTGTTTCACAAAGAAGTCGGCCAAGCTCGGAACGGAGCGATCGGCCAGCGGTTCGAACCGATATGAAGAGTATGTCGAAGTCCGTGGTCCTCGTTGTCGATGATGATCCGCTTGTACGCGTTCACTCCAACCTTGCGCTGGAGGATGCCGGGTTCGAGGTGGTCGAGGCCTGCAACGCCAGCGACGCCTTGGCGCGGCTGGAGGAACGGCCCGACATCGGCGCCTTGTTCACCGATATAAAGATGCCGGGCCAGCTCGATGGTGTCGGCTTGGCCAATGCCGTCTATGATCGGCGTCCGGACATCGCCATCCTCGTCACGTCGGGCGCCGGCGAGATCTGCGAGACCATGTTGCCGGGCGATGCTCGTTTCATTCCCAAACCTTATACTGGCGCACAGTTGAGCCGACTGTTGCACCAGCAACTCGATTGACCATGCCCGCGCCGATCGCTGCGGATTAACGTTTGGCTTACACCGTCCGGCTATGTCGTCTGGCTAGGGCAATTAGGTGAGGCGCAGTGGCGCGAGGCGACGACGATATTCCTGCGGCTCGGCTTCACAGCGATAGCCGCCATTCCACCCGATCGGCTTCGCGGTGGGCCGAGCTGGGCAAGCTGAGCGTCGCCGCATCGGTCTTTGCGGTCGTCTTCGGCGGCGGCGTGCTCGTGATGCAGTCGCGCGCGGCGATGCGTGCGGCATCCGCCACGCTTCCCGACGGCGGTCCGGCGAACGGTTGCGCGCTGTGGTTCATCGGCAGTTCGACGATCCACAAATGGAGCACGCTGGCGACCGATATGGCGCCGTTGGATGCACGCAACCGCGGCGTCGACGGCGCGACGATGCCCGAATTGCTGCAGATGATCCGCAACGAGCCGCGTGGCACGCCGCCGCGCGCGATCGTCTTCTACGCAGGCGAGAACGATATCGCCAAAGGGGCTAGCGCCGCCGACGATATCGCCAATCTGCGGACGTTCCTGAAGCTGAAGTCAGCTAGATGGGGCAATCTTCCGGTCGTGATCGTGTCGCTGAAGCCGACGCCGACGCGGTGGGGCAACCTTCCCGAACAGACCGCCTTCAACACCGCCGCGCGCGCGATCGCGCTACGCACACCGGGTGCGACGTTCGTCAACATCGTCCCGCTGTTCCTGGTGAACCACCGTCCCGGCGCATTTTATGTCGATGACGGCATCCATCTCAATGCTGCCGGCTATGGCAGGCTGACCGCCGCGATCCAGCCGACCCTGAAAACCATCATACGGCATGCGCCCGCCCGGGCATGTCCCCAGCCGCTAGAAGCGCAATCTTGACCGGTCGGGCGATCGTCGGGCGATGAGCATCGGCGCGCCCGGTACCAGGATCGAAGGTCTGTCGATGTGGCGGGCGATCCTGATGCTTGGCGGCGTCCTATTGCATGGCGCGATCAGCCTCGAGCATATCCCCGTATTCGCTGCGATCCCGCTGATCTCACACGCCTTCCGGATGGGCAGCTTCATGCTGATCTCCGGCCTGTTGTGCGGTTACGCCATGGCGCGACGCCGGTCGCCACTGGCGTGGCTGGGTCGGCGCAGCATCCAGATCGGCGTGCCGCTGCTGGTCGGGCTGCTCGTGATCTGTCCGCTGATCGGCTGGATGCTCGACGACCTCCCCGATCGCACGCGCTGGCCCTTCGTGTTGGCGCACGACTGGTATCACCTCTGGTTTCTCGTCGCGCTGCTCGCCTATGCGCCGCTCAGCTACGCGTTTCACCAATGGGATCGTCGCTATGGCGTGATCGTCCGGATCGAGCAGGCGCTCGCCGACCGTTCGATTGGCTCGGGCCGATCGGCACAGACCGTCGTCCTGCTCGCCACCGCACTCGCATGCTGCGCGCTGGTGATGCTCACCCGTCAGATCCTGGCGGGCCATATTCCGCCGGGTTATGCCGCGCCCTTGTCGCATATCCAGCTGATGCTCGGCTATGCGCCCTTCTATCTGCTTGGTTTCCTGCTCGCACGGTCGCCGATGCTGTTCCGCGCGGCGACGCACTCGATCCGCATGCCGGTCATCATCCTGGTCTGCGTCGGTATCGTCTATGCAGGCTGGTTCGGCGGCGTGAGACTGGCGCTCGATCCGCTCCGTCGGGCGATCGTCGGCGATCTCGTCGAGCTGATCGGGATGGCGATATGCCCCCCCGCCGCATCGGTCCTGATCCTGCGATCGGCGATCACGATACGAACCATCCCGACGATCGTCCGGCGGTTCGCGGATGCATCGTTCACGATCTACATCCTGCATTTTCCGGTCATCATCGCAGCAAAGCTTGTGCTCATGCACATAGCGTGGAACCCCTATGTCGAATTCTCGATCACGATCGTGGCAGCATCGGCGATCACCTATGCCGCACATTTCCTGGCCGTCGAAAGATTTCCCCTGATGTCGTTCCTGCTCAATGGCCGCTATCCCGACTCTACAAAGCAGACCGAAGCAGTCCTGGTCTGAATCCCCAGGACTTGATCTATCGCAAGAGGCCGCCACCATCCTGTAAACTTGCTTGCCGGATCATCCGATTGCGATCATCGTCCAGTATCCGGATCCGGTATCTGGGTATCTGGGTATCGACTCGCGGGGGCGACAGGATGGCAACGGCGATTACGACAGGGGCGCCACAGCGCGGCGTCCTCGTGAGCGAACGGCGGTTTTTCCTGCTCATGGCACTTGCGATCGCCGCCACGGTTGTCATCGGCTTCACCATGAACGCAGCGCGGATGCACTGGAGTTTTCTGGCGCTGCCGCCGCAGGTGCATCTGCACGCGGCCGCGTTTTCGGCGTGGATCCTGCTGTACGTCGTGCAGAACTGGCTGATCGTACGCGGTTCCCTCAAATGGCATCGGCAGTTGGGCGCACTCGGTGCGGGTATCGCGGTCGTGATGGTGGTGCTGGGCATCGTCACCACCGTCATGGCGATCGAGCAGCACCGCGTGCCGCCATTCTTTCCGCCCGGCATCTTCCTCGTGCTCGACGTGCTGGGGGTGATCGGCTTCGGTATCCTGACCGCCTGGGCGATCGTGCTGCGCAGGCAGGCGGCGTGGCACAAGAGGCTGATGCTGTGCGGGACGATCCTCGTCATGTCGCCAGCGATCGGGCGCATCCTGCCGATGCCGTTGCTCGGCAAGTTCGCAGGGCTCGGGGTGTTTGCGGTGATGGCGCTTTATGTGATCGCGGGCATGGTGTTCGACGTGCGATCGCGCGGCCGCGTCCATTCCGCCTATTGGTGGGGCGGTGGCGTGTTGGTCGCGACGCAAATGCTGATCGGGCTGCTCGGAATAAGTCCGCCGGTGCTCCGCCTGGTGGAGCGTCTCGCCGCGTGATGTGGGGACAGTGGGGAGCTTCTGTTGCTCGGTGCCCCCCGTACCGCCGGTGTCCACTTCTGTTGCCCGGTGTGGCCCGAACCGCGCTTTCGTCCGTATAACTTAGGTCGTTAGACCGTCAGTTATGCGGCAATTGCGAGTGCTTCGTTATCGTTGGCACTTGTGTATGGGCCGTTGCGGTGGTCCCATTCCGAGCGAAACATAGCGTCGTTGAACACACGTCGATCCTAGTTCGACCCCGTCATCGTCCCCCTCTTGCGAAGAGGGCGGTGGTGGAGTCGCCGGGTACTGCCCCCGGGTCCGCTGTGTCTATGACACGCCACGGTTTATCGCCATAGCCGCCAAGAGAAGATTCCCCCGACGGCATGACCGATATAGGGGGGCCGCATCGCGATGAAAAGCCCGGCGCAGGCTGCTTTTTTATCGGAAACGCCAATGTCCTAGCATGCGGCGTGCCAAACCGCCTTCCGCTCGCCACAAAGCGCGTGCATAGCAACCTGCATTATGTTGACGCAGCGCTCCCGCTACGCGCTCCGCGCGATGATCTTCCTTGGCGGTGCCCCCGCCGGTGGCCCTCCCATCCCAATGACGCGGATTGCCGCCGAGGCGAACGTTCCGCGGAAATTCCTCGAGCTGATCCTCGCCGACCTGCGTGAATCCGGGCTGTTGATCAGCCATCGCGGCAAGATGGGCGGCTATTGCCTGTCGCGGCCGAGCCATCTGATTTCGCTGGGCGAGATCATCCGGATCATCGAGGGGCCGCTCGCGCTGGTGCCGTGCGTGAGCCGGACCGCGTACCGGCCGTGCCTCGACTGCAAGAGCGAGGCGGATTGCGCGATCCGCTATGCGATGATGCGGGTTCGGGACGAGACTGCGCGGATCCTGGATGGGACGAGCCTGGCCGATGCCAACGCCGAGGATCTGGTAGCAGCGTAATTTTACCCTTCTCCCCTGCGGGGAGAAGGTGGCGCGGTAGCGTCGGATGAGGGGGAGTTGGGATGCGCTCCCAAGCTTCAAGCCCCTCACCCTTCCGTCGCCTACGGCTCCTCCCTCCCTCTCCCCAACGGGGAGAGGGACAAGGCAATCACCCCCGCGCCTTCAACTCGTCGCGGATCTCGCGGAGCAGCGCGATCTCGACGGGCTCCGGCGCAGGCGCGACGGCCACCGCCTCTTCCTCGCGCTTCAACCGCGCCGTCTCGCGCTCGATCAGCGCCGCGGTCCGGTTCACCACGCGCAGAATCATGAAGATGATACCCGCGACGATCACGAAATTGACCAGCTGCGTCGCGAACGCGCCATAGCCGAGCAGCGGCACGCCGGCCTTCTTGAGCGCCGCGTAATCGCTCAGCGAGCCGACGTAATTCGCCGGCACCGGCCCCATCCGCCAGAAATAGCTCGAGAAATCGAGCCCGCCGAAGATCTTGCCGATCACCGGCATCAGCACGTCGTCGGTCAGCGACGTGACGATCTTGCCGAACGCCGCGCCGATGATCACCGCGATGGCGAGATCGAGCACGTTGCCGCGCATGATGAACGCCCGAAACTCTTTAAACATCGGCGAATTCCTTGAGCAATGCCGCCCCCTTCTGTTGCCGGCCCAAGGCTAACCGCCGATTTCGGTTTCGCCAACCCTGCGGACTGTCCTATGAGGGTGACACAGGTATTCAGGAGAGCCCCGATGTCACGTGCCCCAATCGCCCGCGGTACCGCCGCAATCCTCCTCGCATCCGCACTCGCCGGGTGCGGGATCAACAGCGTGCCGACCGCCGAGGAAACCGCGAAGGCACGCTGGGCGGACGTCCAGAACAACTATCAGCGTCGCGCCGACCTGATCCCCAACCTCGTGGCGACCGTGAAGGCGGCCGGCGCGCAGGAGAAGGATATTCTCGTCCAGGTGACGCAGGCACGCTCGGCCGCGAACTCGGTCCAGGTTTCGGCCGCTGATCTGTCCGACCCCGCGAAGATGGAGCAGTATCAGCGCGTCCAGGGTGCAGTCGGCGTATCGCTTCAGCGTTTGCAGGAGGCGTATCCCGAGCTGAAGAGCCAGGCCAATTACACCACGCTGATGAGCCAGCTCGAAGGCACCGAGAACCGCATCACGATCGCGCGGCGCGACTATAACGGCGCAGTGCAGGCGTATAACACCAAGATCCGTACCTTCCCCGACGCGGTCGGCGCGAAGATCTTCTACGGTGCCAAGCCGATGGTGCCGTTCGCGGCGACGACGCCGGGCGCCGAAACCGCGCCGACGGTGAACTTCGGCAACGCGAGCTGATCGGGGCCCGATGCTCCGCCATCTCCTGATGCTGGCGTTCGCGGTGCTGCTGGGAAGCAGCGCCGCGACCGCGCAGACCTTGCCCAAGTTCACCGGCTTCGTCGTCGATGCGGCGAACGTGATCCCGCCCGACCAGGAAGCGGCGCTGACCAAGCGGCTCGACGACCTGCAAAAGTCGACCGGCAACCAGCTGGTCGTCGCGACCGTGCCCGACCTCGAAGGCTATCCGATCGAGGATTACGGCAATGCGCTGATCCGGAGCTGGGGCGTCGGGCTGAAGGATGCGAATAACGGCGCGATCCTGCTGGTCGCGCCGAACGACCGGAAGGTGCGGATCGAGGTCGGCTATGGCCTCGAGCCGGTGCTGACCGATGCGTTCTCCAGCGTCGTGATCAACCAGCAGATCCTGCCGCGCTTCAAGGCGGGCGACATTCCCGGCGGCATCGTCGCGGGGACGAACGCGGTGGCGGACCAGCTTGCGCTCCCCGATGCGGAGGCGCGCGCGAAGGTGACGGCGGCGGCGGCGGAGTATGACAAAACGCATCGCCGGTCGAATTCAGGCGGCGGCGGCGTGCCGATCGGGCTGATCTTCTTCGGAATCGTGCTGGCGGCGATCGTCATTCCGATGATATCGCGGCGCGCAGGCGGCAGGCATTACGTCGATGGCGGCAGCCGCGGTGGTGGCAGCGGCGCCTTGCCGATCGTGCTGTGGAGCATCGCCGATGCGATGACCCGTGGCGGCGGCGGCGGTGGTGGCGGCTTCGGTGGCGGCGGCGGCGATAGCGGCGGTGGCTGGGGCGGCGGTGGTTTCGGTGGCGGCGGCGGTGGATCCGGCGGCGGCGGCGGCGCATCGGGGAGTTGGTGACATGCGGCTGAGCGAAACCGACCACGATCGCGTCACCGCGGCAGTGACGCAGGCGGAGACGGCGACGACCGGCGAGATCGTCACGATCGTCGCGCGGCAGTCCGATGCATATCACGACGTATCGATGCACTGGGCGGTGCTGGCGATGCTGCTGACGCTAGCGCTGTTAGCGTACCATCCGGTCGCGGCGGATCATATATATGCGCTGGTCGATCCCTGGCAGGTGGCTCCACAGGGTGCGCTGTACGTGATCGCGCTGGTGCTGGTGACGCTGGTGTTCCTGGCGGTGCGGCTGGTGCTGGCTTGGACGCCGGCGCGGGTGGCGTTGACGCCGGGCGCGACCAAGGCGCGACGCGTGCGGCGACGCGCGCTGCTCCTGTTTCGTGCCGGGGCCGAAAAGCGCACCAAGGGCTCGACCGGCGTGCTGCTGTATCTGTCGCTGGCCGAGCACCGTGCCGAGATCATCGCCGACGATGCGATCCACTCGCGCGTGCCGAACGAGACCTGGGGCGCAGCGATGGCGGCGGTGCTCGCCGGCGTGCGCGACGATCGTCCCGCCGACGGCATGGCAGATGCGGTCGCGCAGATCGGCGCAGTGCTCGCCGAGCATTTCCCGCGCACCGGTGCGCCGGTGAACGAGCTTCCAGATAGGCTGATCGAACTATGAGCAAGACCATGTGGGCGGGCAAATTCCTGACCGTGCAGACCGAAGGCACGTGGGAATTCGCCGCGCGCCAGGGCGAGATCGCAGCGGCGGTAATCGTCGCGATCGACGACGGCGACGTAATCCTAGTCGAGCAGTTCCGCGTACCGCTCGGGCGGGCGTGCCTGGAGCTACCGGCAGGCTTGGTCGGTGACGAGACCGCGGGCGAGAGCGTCGCAGTAGCGGCCGGCCGCGAGTTGGAGGAAGAGACCGGCTACCGGGCGAAGGCAATCGAGGACCTGGGGGTGTTCTATTCGTCGCCCGGGATGACGTCGGAATGCTTCACGCTGGTCCGCGCGACCGGGCTGACGAAGGTAAGCGACGGCGGCGGGGATGGCGACGAGAACATCACCGTGCACCGGGTGCCGCTGGCAGATGTGCCGGCGTTCGTGGCGGAGAAGCGCAAGGCTGGGGTGGCGATCGATACCAAGATGCTGCTGATCCTGGCTGGGTCGATCCTCTAACCAAGAATTGTTTCCCCGCGAAGGCGGGGACCCAGACTGGGCTCCCGCCCTCGCGGGAGAACAAGGAAGTGCGAGAGACTTCGCGCCTCTCAGCTTCGCTTACTTGAAATTATCCGCGTAGCTCTGCAGCTTCAGCGTCTTCTGCGGCGCAGGGACGACGGTGTAGCCGAACCCCTCGCGCTCACAGTGCGCGATCGCGGCTTCTGCGGTCGGGAACAGCAGGCGCAGCTGATCGCGGGTGTCACCGCTGCCGGCCCAGCCGGTGAGCGGGTCGGGGCGCTTGGGCTCCGAGGGTTCGAATTCGAGCTGCCAGGCGTCGGTCCGGTGCTTGCCGGACTGCATGGCGTTCTTGGGGCGCTGGAAGATACGGGCGGTTGGCATGAGCCCCCCTTATCGCGAACCGGCGGCCCTTGCATCCGCCTTTTTCGTGCGCAGCGTGGCGGACGCCGCAGCGGGGTCGTCGGGCCACGGATGCTTGGGGTAGCGCCCGCGCATTTCCTTCGCCACCGCGGTCCAGCTGCCCGCCCAGAAACCAGGCAGGTCTCGCGTCGTCTGGATCGGGCGCCCGGCGGGGGATGTGAGGCTCAGCACCAGCGGTACGCGTGCCTCGCCGATCACCGGATGCACTGCGAGTCCGAACAGCGCCTGCACGCGGAGTTCGACGCGCGGGCCGCCTTCCGCGGCGTAGTCAATCGCGTGCGTGCTGCCGGCGGGGCTGGTGAAATCGGGCGGGGCAAGGCGGTTGATCGTCTGCACCGCGTCCCAGCCGAGCAGGTTGCGCAAGGCTTCGGCGAGCGTGCCGGGGGCGATCGCGTCGAGTCGGCGTTTGCCGGTCAGGAGCGGGGCGAGCCATTCGTCGGCGCGGTCGAGCAGGGTCGCGTCGTCGAGCGGTACGCCCGCATAGGCGGCGCGGTCGCGCAGGGCTTGCGCGCCGTCGCTCCACGGTAGCAGCGCGAGGCCGTGCTCGCGGACGCCGTCGATGAGCGCGGCGAGGATCGAGTCGGGATCGGCGCCGCTGTCGGGGCCGCTCGACAAGCGGATCGCGCCGAGGCGGCGTTCGCGGAGGGTCTGGATGCCGCCGGTTGTGGGGTCGAACGTGACGGTGCGGCGGGAGTCGATGCGATCGGCGAAGAGGGTTTCGACGGTAGCCTGGTCGATCGCCACGGCGGAGAGAATGCGCGCGCCGGTGGCCGAGCCTTGGGTATCGGCGACGGCGAGCCATTCGGAGCGGGCGAGCGGCGAGGTCGGGTCGAGCTTGAACCCGCGCCCGCCGACCGAGGCCCAGGTTTCGCCGGACGGGTCGCGGCGGCGGGCGACGCGGTCCGGGAAGCCGAGCGCAACGCAAACCTCTACCCCCCTTCCGCTTGCGGGAGGGGTCGGGGGAGGGGCTGATCCAGCAGTGCCGCGCGCTTGGGGTATGTCGCGCCCTCCCCCGACCCCTCCCGCAAGCGGGAGGGGAGCAAGTTTCGCCCAGCGATCGGCCATCGCTCTTGCCGCTTGCGCCTTGGCCCCGCGTTCAGTTTTCCATCTGCGGAGGCGGGTTTCGAGGTCGACGTCCTGTCCACCTATGCCGCGTTCGCCTAGCAGCACCGCGATTTGCGCCGCTACATTTGCCAACCCGCGCTCCCCGGCTCGCAGCAGCATGTGCGCCAATCTTGGCGACATCGGAAGTTTGGCTATCGCGCGGCCGTGCGAGGTCGGGCGGCCGTCTTCGATCGCCTCCAGCGTCGTCAGCCGCGCTATCGCCTCGTCGATCGCCGCGGCGGGGGGTGGGTCGATCCAGCGTAGGTCACGCGGATCGGCGACGCCCCAGAGTGCGCAAGCGAGGACCAGCGCGGAGAGGTCTGCTTCGAGGATTTCAGGCGGGTCATAGCGCGGGAGGCCGGCAGTCGCCGCCTCTTCCCACAGGCGATACGCTATCCCCGGCCCGAGGCGGGCGGCGCGGCCGGCGCGTTGGGTGACCGCCGCTTGGCTCGCGCGTTCGGTCACCAAGCGCGTCATGCCGGCGGCGCGGTCGTAGCGGGGGCGTCTCGCGAGGCCGGAGTCGACGACGATGCGGATGCCGTCGAGCGTCAGGCTGGTCTCGGCGATACTGGTGGCGAGCACGACCTTCCGGCGGCCGTCTGGTTCGGGGAGGATCGCGGCGCGCTGGGCTGCGGGGTCGAGGCTGCCGTGGAGTTCGTGGAGGACAATGTCGTCGGGCAGGTTGGCGAGGCGGTCGGCGGTGCGTTCGATCTCCGCGACCCCGGGGAGGAAGGCGAGCACACCGCCCTCCGCTTCGCCGAGCGCGCGGCGGATGGCGGTGGCGATCGAGTCCTCGATGCGGAGTTCGGCTTGGCGACCGATGTGGCGGAGGGTCAGCGGGTAGCTGCGGCCTTCGCTCTCGATGACGGGGGCGCCGTCCATCAATGCCGCGAACCGCGCACCGTCGAGCGTTGCGGACATCGCAACGATGCGGAGGTCGGGGCGGAAGCCGGCCTGAACGTCGAGCGCCAGCGCTAGGCCGAAATCGCCATCCAGGCTGCGTTCGTGGACTTCGTCGAACAGGACCGCGGAGACGCCGGCGAGTTCGGGATCGGCCTGGATGCGGGCGACGAAGATGCCCTCCGTGATGACCGTCACGCGGGTCGCGGCGGAGCGCTTGCTGTCCATGCGGGTGGCGTAGCCAAAGGTCTGCCCGACGGGCTCGCCGGCGGTGGAGGCCATGCGTTCGGCGGCGGCGCGGGCGGCCAGGCGGCGGGGGGAGAGGAGGAGTATCTCGCCAGTGCACCAGGGTTCGGTGAGGAGAGCCGGCGCTACCGCGGTGGTCTTGCCGGCGCCTGGGGGAGCGACGAGGACCGCGGAGGTGCGGTCGCGGAGGGTGGCGAGCAGGTCGGGGAGTACGGCTAGGATCGGGAGCGGCGGCGGGGTCATGCTCGCCTGCTGCCACAGTAGCGGGGTTGGCGACAGGTTTTGTGGCTGGAAGCCGTCTGAGAAGATGCGGGTTCAAACCGACGATCGCGCCCTTTCGATCCTCCCCCGCCAGGGGGAGGTGGCAGGCACTTGCCTGACGGAGGGGGCGGTAAGCGACGACTTCGGCTCCGTGTCCTCCCCCTCCGTCACCTTCGGTGCCACCTCCCCCTGGCGGGGGAGGATCGTTCGAGCTCACGGACGTCGATGGCTTACCTACCCGCCAACAGCACCGCCCCGGCGAAGGCCGGGGTCCAATTGGGAAACGGCAATGAAGGCCGTTGCACTCCGTTACTGCCGCCTCTCCAATTGGGCCTCGGCCTTCGCCGGGGTGGCGCGCATATGCGGATGGATCGGGCACCGAACGAGTTTGTCGCTGACGAACGCGTTGCGACAGCCGCCCCCACCCCTATCCCACCGAAGGCTGGCAAGCGCCCGCGAACCTGCTAGACGCTGCGCCAGTAATCATGGCGTCCGATCCCTCCCCCACCTCGACGACGGCGACAGGCCGCACCTCCGACCGGCTGCGTGGTCGGTTCTCGCGCGCGTGGGCGAGTCGGTGGACCAAGGCCGCACTGGTGCTGGTCGTGCTGGGTCTCGTCGCGATCTTCGCGTTCTGGTTTGCGGTCATGCGCGACCTCCCTTCGGTCGATACGTTGCGCACCTACGAGCCGCCGCTGCCGACCAACGTCCGCGGCATCGATGGGGCGCCGATTCACAGCTACGCCCGCGAACGCCGTGTCGAACTCAGCTATGCCGAATATCCGCCGCTGCTCGTGAAGGCGTTCCTCGCCGCCGAGGACAAGTCGTTCTTCGAGCATCACGGCGTCGATTATCCCGGTCTCGCCGGCGCGGTGTACGACTATGCGACCAAGCTCGGCACCGGCAAGCGCGCCAAGGGCGGCTCGACGATCACGCAGCAGGTCGCGAAGAACCTGTTGATCGGCAACGCCTATTCGCCGTCACGCAAACTGCGCGAGGCGGTGCTGGCGTACAAGATCGAGGATACGCTGACCAAGGAGCAGATCCTCGAGCTGTACCTCAACCAGATCGCGCTCGGGCGTAACGCGTTCGGGGTCGAGGCGGCGAGCCATGCGTATTTCGACAAGGAGCTCGACCAGCTCGATCTCGCGCAGATGGCGTATCTCGCGATCCTACCCAAGGGCCCGTCGAACTACGATCCGGTGCGCAACACCGAGCGCGCGATGATCCGGCGCAACTATGTGCTCAACCGGATGCTCGACAACGGCTTCATCACGCGCGCGCAGCATGACCAGGCTAATGCAGAGCCGCTCGGCGCGGTGATGCGGCGGACGCCGAAGTTCGAGAGCGTCGGCGGCTATTTCGTCGAGGAAGTCCGCCGCCAGCTGATGGCCAAGTTCGGCGAGAACGCGAAGGACGGCCCCTACAGCGTCTATTCGGGCGGGCTGTGGGTGCGCACCTCGTTCGACGCGAAGTTGCAGGATCTGGCGCAGCAGGCGCTCCGCGACGGTCTCGTCCGGTTCGACAGCGGACGTGGCTGGAACGGGCCGATCCGTCATGTCGAGATCGAGGACGACAACTGGCTCCAGCCTCTGCTCAACAGCAATATCGCGCTCGATTACCGCGATTGGGTCGCGGCGATCGTGACGGGCAAGGACGGCAACGCCTGGAGCCTCGGCTTCCGCACTGGCAAGACCGGCACGCTGCCGCGCTATGCGGCGCAGATGCCGGTGCGCGGCAAGGGCGGCAACGCATTCGGCGCGATCAAGACCGGCGACATCATCGCGGTGGCGCCGGACGGTGGTTCGTTCGCGCTCCGGGCGATCCCCAAGGTCTCGGGCGCGTTCGTCGTCGAGGAGCCGGCGTCGGGCCGCGTCTTGGCGATGCAGGGCGGCTTCGACGACCGGTTGCAGGCGTTCAACCGCGCGACGCAGGCGATGCGCCAGCCGGGTTCGACGATCAAGCCGATCGTCTATTCCGCCGCGCTCGACAACGGCATGACGCCTGCCTCGATCATCGTCGACGGGCCGTTCTGCGTCTATCAGGGCGCGCGGCTGGGGCAGAAATGCTTCCGCAACTTCGGCAATTCGCGCGGGTCCGGCCCGCACACGATGCGCTGGGGCATCGAGCAGTCGCGCAACCTGATGACGGTGCGCGCCGCCGCGCAGACCGGCATGCCCAAGGTCGTCGCGACCATCAAGAAGATGGGCGTCGGCGATTACGCGCCGTATCTCTCCTACGCGCTCGGCGCCGGCGAGACGACCGTCGGGCGGATGGTCAACGCGTATTCGATCCTCGCCAACAACGGCAAGGGCGGCCCGCCGTCGCTGATCGACTTCGTCCAGGATCGCCACGGCAAGGTGATCTGGCCCGAGAACTGGCGGCCCTGCGATCGCTGCAACGCGCCCGACTGGGACGGCAAGCCGATGCCGCGGCCGATTACGCGCCAGCGCCAGGTGCTCGACGCGATGACCGCCTACCAGATGGTCCACATCACCGAGGGCGTCGTCCAGCGCGGCACTGCGGTGACGTTGCGCGATCTCGATCGGCCGATGTTCGGCAAGACGGGCACGAACAACGGTCCGACCGACGTGTGGTTCGTCGGGGGCACGCCGCAGTTCGTCGGCGGGCTGTATATCGGGTTCGACACGCCGAAGAACCTTGGTGGCGCAGCACAGGGCGGCACGCTCGCCGCGCCGATCTTCAAGCAGTTCGCGGTCAAGGCGTATGAGGATTTGCCCAAGCTGCCGTTCCGCGCGCCGGCGGGGATCCGCATGGTCCGGATCGATCGCGCGAGCGGCCGGCCGGTCTATGGCACGTGGCCCGATACCAGCGATCCTAAACCCGCGGTGATCTGGGAAGCGTTCAAGCCCGAGAGCGAACCGCGGCGTGCCGCGCGACGCTCGGATGTCGCCCCGACCGCGGCAGCGACCACCACCGCGGTGAAGAAGGCCGAAGCGCCGCGCGACAGCGATTTCTTGCAAAGACAAGGCGGAATCTACTAGCGCAGTTCCTACATCGTCATCCCAGCGCACGCTGGGATCTCAACCCGCACCCGCGCCCTCGCGGACGGAGATCCCAGCGTTCGCTGGGATGACGGACATTTTGGAGAATATCATGCGCGCCGAAGCGCAGGCTCACGTAGACACCATCAACGACGCGCTGGCGCTGCTGCGCCGCTTCCTCGACTGGGACCGCGCGCTGCGTCGTCTCGACGAGCTGAACGCGCGCGTCGAGGATCAGGCGCTCTGGTCCGATCCCAAGGCCGCGCAGGAGGTGATGCGCGAGCGTCGTCGTCTCGACGAGGCGATCAGCGCGACGCGCGCGATCCAGAGCGAGTTGTCGGACACCGCCGAGCTGATCGAGATGGCCGAGGCCGAGGGCGACACCGCGATGGAGGCGGACGGCGTCGCCGCGCTCGCCGAACTCGCCGCGCGTGCCGACCGGGACAAGATCAAGGCGCTGCTCGCGGGCGAGGCCGATGCCAACGACACCTATATCGAGGTGAACGCGGGCGCCGGCGGGACCGAAAGCCAAGACTGGGCAGGCATGCTCAGCCGGATGTATTCGCGCTGGGGCGAGCGCCACGGCTTGAAGGTCGAGCTGGTCGACCAGCATTCGGGCGAACAGGCCGGGATCAAGTCGGCCACGCTGCTGCTGAAAGGCGAGAACGCGTACGGCTACGCAAAGACCGAGAGCGGCGTGCACCGGCTCGTCCGGATCAGCCCGTACGACTCGGCGGCGCGACGGCACACGTCGTTCGCCAGCGTCTGGGTGTATCCGGTCGTCGACGACAATATCGAGGTCGAATATAACGAAAGCGACCTGCGCATCGACACCTACCGTGCGTCGGGCGCCGGCGGTCAGCACATCAACACGACCGATTCGGCGGTGCGCATCACACACATCCCGACCGGGATCGTCGTGCAGTGCCAGAACCAGCGCTCGCAGCACAAGAACAAGGCCGAGGCGTACAACCAGCTCCGCGCGCGTCTGTACGAGCGCGAACTGGCGATCCGCGAGACCGCGGCGAACGCTGAGAATGCGGGCAAGACCGACATCGGTTGGGGCCACCAGATCCGTTCGTACGTGCTCCAGCCGTACCAGATGGTGAAGGACCTTCGCACCGGCGTCGTCTCGACCAGCCCGTCCGACGTACTCGACGGCGATCTCGAGATGTTCATGGCGGCGGCGCTGTCGCAGCGCGTGACCGGCGAGGCCGTCGAGGTGGAGGACGTCGATTGAAGCTGAAGGGTGCCCTTGCCCTGATGCTGTCGCCGGTGGTCCTGCTCGCAGCGTGCGACGGGAGCAAACCGCTGATCAAGCGCGAGCCGAAGGAGCCGGTGTTCCCCGCGGCCGATCGTCCAGTCGCGTCGATCGTCTCCGCGCGCTGGTCGAACGAAGAGGCGCGCGATCGGCTGAACGAAGCTGGCGAGGTGATGAACAAGGCCGAGATCCGCAAGGGGATGACGGTCGCGGATATCGGCGCGGGTGAGGGCTATTACACGATCCGCATGGCTGCGCGGGTCGGCAAGGACGGGCGTGTGCTGGCCGAGGACATCGTCGCGAGCGTGCGCGACACGCTGGCGGAGCGTGTCGCGCGCGAGGATCTGGCGAACGTCAGCGTGAAGCTGGGCGAAGCGAACGACCCGAAGCTGCCCGAGGCGAGCTTCGACCGGGTGCTGATGGTGCACATGTATCACGAGATCGAGCAGCCGTACGAGTTCCTGTGGCGGCTGCGGCCTTCGCTGAAGCCCGACGGGCTGGTGGTGGTGGTGGATGCGAACCGCCCGACGCAGAACCACGGCACGCCACCGGCGTTGCTGAAGTGCGAGTTCGCTGCGGTTGGGTATACGCAGGTCGATATGGACGAGATGCCGTCGGCGGGCGGGTATCTCGCGACGTTCCGCGCGACCGGGCCGCGGCCGAAGCCGGAGGCGATTCGGGCTTGCAGGTTGGGGTGAGGAGCCCCGGTCAATCCTCCCCTGCAAGGGGAGGTGTCAGCCCATCGGGCTGACGGAGGGGTATCGCGCTATCGAGAGGGTGTCACCCCTCCGTCTGGCAAGCGCCAGCCACCTCCCCTTGCAGGGGAAGATTGATGTCGAAACGGTCAAATCACCCCCATCGTCCTGAGACTCGTCACCTCGTCGCCCGCGATCACCAGATGATCGAGCAACACCACCTCCAGCGTCCGCAACCCCGCAGCCAGCGCCCGCGTGAACGCCACGTCCTGCGCACTCGGCGTCGCATCGCCGCTCGGATGGTTATGCGCCATCACGACCCCGACCGCGCCGAACGCCAACGCATCCGCTGCAACCGTGCGGATCGAGATCGCCACCTGATCCCGCCCCCCGACGACATGCCGCATCCGGAGAAGCCTCCGATTCGGATCAAGATACGCGACCGCCACCGTCTCGACCGTGGCATGACCCAACCCGGCGAACAGCGCGCGAGCCGCGGCGAGGTCCGCGATACGAGGAGAAGGCACGGGCGACGGCAGCACGTACCCGCCTGCCCCGCGATGCCCGCCACCGCACGCGCAACTACATCCGCTTGAGCCCCCGCCCCCGCCCCGCTACGCAAACCCGATGCGCCAATATCTAGACCTTATGGACCGCGTGCTCTCGACCGGCGTCGAGACGATGGACCGCACCGGCACCGGCACGCTCAGCGTGTTCGGCGCGCAGATGCGCTTCGATCTCGCGCAGGGCTTTCCCGTCCTCACCACCAAGAAGCTCCACCTCCGCTCGATCATCGTCGAACTGCTGTGGTTCCTCCGCGGCGATACGAACGTGCGCTGGTTGCAGGATCGGAAAGTCGCGATCTGGGACGAATGGGCGGACGAGAACGGCGATCTCGGTCCGGTCTACGGCAAGCAGTGGCGCGACTGGGTGGCCGCCGATGGCCGTGACATCGACCAGATCGCCGAGCTGATCGAGCAGATCAAGACGAACCCCGCCTCGCGCCGCCAGATCGTCAGCGCATGGAATCCGGGCGATCTGCACGCGATGGCGCTCGCGCCCTGCCACTGCCTGTTCCAGACGCACGTTGCGAACGGCAAGCTGTCGCTCCAGCTCTACCAGCGCTCGGGCGACATCTTCCTCGGCGTGCCGTTCAACATCGCCAGCTACGCGCTGCTCACGCACATCCTCGCGCAGCAATGCGGGCTGGAGGTCGGCGAGTTCATTTGGACCGGCGGCGATTGCCACCTCTATTCGAACCATCTGGAGCAGGCGCGCCTGCAACTAACGCGCGATCCCGGCCCGTTGCCGCGCCTCGAAATCTCGCGGAAGCCGGACTCGATCGACGCGTACGAATATGAAGATTTCGTGCTCCACGACTACGTCGCGCAGGCGCACATCAAGGCGCCCGTCGCGGTCTGAACAGAGAGCGAATCGCAATAGGAACCGGCTGCGTGCTGCGTGGTTCAGAGGCGCATGGACATCACACAGCTCATCCTCGACGAACACGCGCAGCAGCGTAACCTCTTCGCGCAGATCGATTCGATCGACGCGAAGGACACCGAGGCGCTGTCGGCGTTGTGGACGCGGCTCAAGAACCTGCTCGACGCGCATGCCGAGGCGGAGGAGCGCTTCTTCTACCCGCGGCTGATGAAGATCGGCACCGGCGGCAACGACGCCGACTCGGCCGCTGAGGAGACCGAGGACGCGATCGAGGATCACAACGACATCCGCGAAACGGGCGAGGCAGTCGACAAGCATCCTGTTGGGTCGGACGCGTGGTTCGAGGCGGTTGGCGAGTGCAACAAGGCGAACAGCGATCATTTGGCGGAGGAAGAGCGGCAAGGGCTGACCGATTTCCGCAAGCATGCGACGCTGGAAGAGCGGCATGAGCTGGGCGTGCGGTTTGCGGCATTCGAGGCGAATCATCTGAACGGGGTTAAGGTCGTCGAGAAGGATCCTGAGGCGTATGTGAAGGAACACGCGCCGAACTAAAATCGCACATCTTCCCGGACTCCACCACCCCGGCGAAGGCCGGGGCCCAGTTGGAAAGGTGGGAGTAACGGAGTGCAGTTCTTCGTTAGCGACGTTTCCCAACTGGACCCCGGCCTCCGCCGGGGAGGTGCTGGGGTCAGGTTCCGGCACAATGCTCGAAGTGGCTCTTTGCCCTCGATTGCGGCATGACCTCCGCCATGATCACCTTCTACCTCGCCCGCGCCAGCAACGGCGTCATCGGCCGCGACGGGCACCTCCCGTGGCGTCTCCCCGCCGACCTCAAGCGCTTCAAAGTGCTGACGATGGGCAAGCCGATGGTGATGGGGCGCAAGACGTTCGAGAGCTTCCCGAGCCCCCTGCCCGGCCGCCGCCACATCGTTCTCACGCGCGGCGACTGGACCGCGGAAGGCGCCGAGGTCGCGCACTCCGTTGAAGAGGCGCTGGCGATGGCCGGCGACGACGTGGCGGTGATCGGCGGTGCGCAAATTTATATGCAATTGCTCGCTCACGCGGATCGCATCGAACTGACCGAAGTCCATGCCAAGCCAGAGGGCAACGCGACCGTGCCCGCGTTCGACGGCTGGGTGGAGATCGCCCGCGAAGACCATTCGGCCGAAGGCGAACGTCCGGCTTACAGCTTCATGACGCTCACCCGGGGCTAAGTTGTTCTCCCGCGAAGGCGGGAGCACAGGCTGGACTCCCGCCTTCGCGGGAGAACAAGCTTACGGAAGGACTATCGCCTTTCGCGACGGCTGGTTACTGACCCGCGCATGCAACGGCTCGACGGTGGCGCTTCCATCCCTTCGTATCTGGCGAACGGGATCGTCGCGCTGGGGAATTTCGACGGATTTCACCTTGGCCACCAGGCCGTGGTCGCGCGCGCGGTCGCTTGGGCGCATGCCGAGGGGCGCCCCGCAATCGTCGCGACATTCGACCCGCATCCGGTCCGCCATTTCCGCCCCGACACCCCGCCCTTCCGCCTGACCACGCTCGATCAGCGCCAGGCGCTTTTCAAGAAGGCCGGCGCCGACGCGATGGTCGTGTTCAATTTCGACGGCGATCTCGCCGCGTTGACCGCCGAGCGCTTCATTACCGAGCGGCTCGAACGCAATCTGCGCGTGGCGGGTGTCGTCACCGGTGAGGACTTCACCTTCGGCAAGGGCAAGGCCGGCACCGTCCGCACGCTCGCCTCGCGCGGCCCGGCCCACGGGTTTCGCGCGGAAACCGTCGGCGCGGTATCGTTAGACGGCGAAACCATCTCCTCCACCCGCATCCGCGAAGCCCTCCGCGCGGGCGACATGGCCACCGCCACCCGGCTGTTGACGCGGCCGTTCGCGATCCAGGGCTTCGTCCAGCACGGCGACAAGGTCGGCCGCACGATCGGCTATCCGACCGCCAATCTCGACATGGGCAATTATCTGCGCCCCGCCTACGGGATCTATGCGGTGACCGGGCGGCTCGAGGACGGGCGCGTGCTGAAGGGCGCCGCGAACCTCGGCATCCGCCCGAGCTTCGATCCGCCGAAGGAATTGCTCGAACCGCATTTCTTCGATTTCGGCGAGGACCTGTACGGCCAGCGGATCGAGGTTGCCCTGATCGAGTATCTGCGTGCTGAGGCGAAGTTCGCCAACCTCAATGCGCTCATCACGCAGATGGACGCCGACTGCGCGCGCGCGCGGGCGATCTTAGCGCGATAGCCTCCTCACAAGTCCCGTCACCCCAGCGAAAGCTGGGGTATCCATGTAATGGAACGGCCCCCTACCGCACGAGACCCCAGCTTTCGCTGGGGTGACGGCAGGGGCTGAAGTGACGGTAGAGACTGGGGTCACCGTCATGGGACAGGGGATGGCAACGCGGCGCGCTACCGGCTACAGCCCGGCCCACTTATGACCGATACTCCTGCGCCCGCCCGCGATTACCGCGATACCGTCTTCCTGCCGAAGACCGACTTCCCGATGAAGGCGGGCCTGGCCGCCAAGGAGCCGGCGATTCTCGAGCGCTGGGCGAAGCTCGGCATCTACGACCGGTTGCGCGAACAGCGGCTCGGGCGCGAACGCTTCATCCTGCACGACGGCCCCCCGTACGCGAACGGCGACATCCACATGGGCCACGCGATGAACAAGGTCCTGAAGGACATCATCGTTCGCTCACAATCGCTGATGGGCAAGGACGCGCCCTATGTCCCCGGCTGGGACTGCCACGGCCTGCCGATCGAGTGGAAGGTCGAGGAAGCGTATCGCGCAAAGAAGCTCAACAAGGACGACGTCCCCGTCGACCAGTTCCGTGCCGAATGCCGCGCCTACGCCGAGAAATGGGTCGACGTGCAGAAGGGCGAGTTCGAGCGGCTCGGCGTGATGGGCGACTGGGCCGATCCGTATCTGACGATGAAATTTGAGGCAGAAGCCACGATCGTCGGCGAATTGCTGAAGTTCGCGGAGAGCGGCCAGCTGTATCGTGGTGCGAAGCCGGTGATGTGGTCCCCAGTCGAGAAGACCGCGCTCGCCGAGGCCGAGGTCGAGTATGAGGACATCGTCTCCACGCAGATCGACGTCGCGTTCGAGATTGTGGACGCGCCGAATGCGCCCGAGCTGGTCGGCGCGCATGCGGTGATCTGGACGACGACGCCGTGGACGATCCCGGTGAACCAAGCGCTGAGCTATGGGCCTGAGATCGAGTATGTCGTCGTTGAGATTCTGAGTATTGGGCAGCTCGGCAGCAACGTTGAACCCGACGTAGAGAAGCTGATCAACGCACATCAAATATGGTCAGGCCGCCGCTTTCTGGTAGCCGACGTTTTGAAAGATGTGTTTAAGGACCGGCTCGCAAAGCAAATATCCTCGGATAACAGCGGCTTATATTATCCCGTCTTCCAGGTAAAATGGAATGGCAGCGGGAAGCTTCTGACCGACGCAACCGCACGGCACCCGATGCACGCACTCGGCGGGTTCTTCGCGAAGCCGCGGCCGTTCCTCCCCGGTGAGTTCGTCACGACCGACGCCGGCACCGGGCTCGTCCACATGGCGCCGGACCACGGCGAGGACGATTTCGAACTCTGCAAGCAATACGGCATCGACCCGGTCTTCGCGATCGACGGCGCCGGGATGTACCGCGCCGACTGGGCATGGCTCGGTGGCCAGGGCAGCGTCATCAACAAAAAGTTCGTGAGCGCCGACGGCCCGATCTGCTCTGACCTGCGCGAGGCCGGCGCGCTGCTGGCGGCGAGCGACGACTTCAAGCACAGCTACCCGCATTCGTGGCGCTCGAAGGCGAAGGTGATCTTCCGCGCGACCCCGCAATGGTTCATCCCGATGGACCGGAGCGACACAGAGTCCCCCTCCCGCCTGCGGGAGGGGTTAGGGGAGGGCAGTGCCGCAAATGCTGCGCTCGACGCCTCCCCTCCCCTAACCCCTCCCGCAAGCGGGAGGGGAGCAGAAGCAGAAAGCTCCAACGGCGCAACCCTCCGCGAGATCGCCCTCGATGCGATCGCCGCTACCACCTGGATCCCCGCGCGCGCGGAAAACCGGATCACGTCGATGGTGCAGGGCCGCCCCGACTGGGTCATCTCGCGCCAGCGTGCCTGGGGCGTGCCGATCGCGCTGTTCGTCGATCGCGCCACCGGCCAGTACCTCAACGACGCGAACGTCAACGCGCGCATCGTCGAGGCCTTCCGCCAGAACGGCGCGGACGCGTGGTATGCGGACGGCCACCAGGCGCTGCTCGGCCCCGACTACGACCTCGCCGACTATGAGGTCGTGAAGGACATCCTCGACGTCTGGTTCGATTCCGGCTGCACGCACGTCTTCACCGTCGAAGCACGCTACGGCGAAGGCACCCGCGCGAACCTGTATCTCGAAGGCTCGGACCAGCATCGCGGCTGGTTCCAGTCGTCGCTGCTCGAAAGCTGCGGCACGCGCGGTCGCGCACCCTATGACGCGGTCCTGACGCACGGCTTCGCGCTCGACGGCCAGGGCCGCAAGATGTCGAAGTCGCTCGGCAACGTCGTCGATCCGCTCAAGATCATTGGCGAGTCCGGCGCCGACATCCTGCGCATGTGGGTCGCCTCGACCGACTATTTCGACGACGTGAAGATCGGCAAGGAGGTGCTCGCCACCGCCTCCGACGCGTACCGGAAGCTGCGCAACACGTTCCGCTACATGCTCGGCGCGCTCGAAGGCTTCGACGACTCGGAGCGCGTCGCTGTATCCGACATGCCCGAGCTCGAGCGCTACGTCCTTCACCGCCTCGGCATGATCGACACCGAACTGCGCCAGGCGGCCGAAGCCTACGAGTTCAACCGCTACACGCGCCTGCTGACCGACTTCGCGAACGAGGACCTGTCCGCGTTCTTCTTCGATATCCGCAAGGACTCGCTCTATTGCGACGCGCCGAGCGACATCAAGCGCCGGTCGTACCGCACCGTCCTCGACGTGCTGTTCCACGCGCTCGTGCGCTACGCCGCGCCGGTGCTGTGCTTCACCGCCGAGGAAGTGTGGCAATCGCGCTTCCCCAACGATGATAGCTCGGTACACTACCTCGAATGGCCGTCGCTGCCAGAGGTGGAGGATGGCGTTGCTATCGGGACGAAGTGGACGCAGATCCGTGCGCTGCGCGAAACCGTTACCGAAGCAATCGAACCGATGCGTCGCGAAAAGACTGTTCGCTCAAGCTTAGAGGCAGAGGTGACAATTCGATCGGTCTCGCCTCTTGCGCCGAATGAAGCAGCGGAGTTGGCCGAGGCGTTCATCGTTGCCAAGGTTACGCCGGGCGACGCAGTCACCGTGACGCGGACCGACTTCCACAAATGCGGCCGCTGCTGGCGCCACCTCCCCGAGGTGACCGTCGACGGCGATCTCTGCAACCGGTGCGACGAGGTGGTGGCCGATGCGTAACCTGCCAAAGGCCGGGTTCGGCGCGGCGATCGCGCTGTTCCTCGCCGACCAACTCAGCAAATGGGCGGTGACCAAGCCGCTCGGGATCGACTCGCTCGGCGATTCGCAGACGATCACCTCGTTCTTCGACCTGCGCTTCGTCCCCAACATCGGCATCTCGCTCGGCCTGCTCCCCGCCGACGGCCACCTGACCCGATGGGCGCTGGTACTGCTGACCGGCGCGATCGCGATCGGCGTCGCGGTGTGGATGACGCGTGAGAAGAACCCCGCCGATCAGATCGCGCTCGGCTTCGTGCTCGGCGGCGCGATCGGCAATATCCTCGACCGGATCCGGCTCGGCTATGTGGTCGATTTCTGCGACCTGCATATCGGCGAATGGCGTCCGTTTTTGGTCTTCAATGTCGCCGATGCAGCGATTACTGTCGGCGTGCTCGTCCTGCTTGTTCGGGCGCTTCTCGTGCGCGAGAAGCCCCCTGTGGAGAATTCCCATGCGTAAGTTTGTGCCCCTGGCTGCCGGTATGGCGAGCGTCGTTGTCCTCCTGTCCGGCTGTGCGACGAGCAAGAGCCTCGATCGCGCGCGCCCCGACGAGTTCGCGGTGGCCCGCCAGGCGCCGCTCGTGATCCCGCCCGACTTCGCACTGGTCCCGCCGCAGCCCGGCGCCGCTCGCCCGCAGGATACCGCGGCCAACGCCCAGACGCTCGACGCGCTGTTCGGCGGGACTGCTGCACGTAGCGCGGCCGAGACCGGCGTGCTGAACGACGCGGGTGCGGACAGCGATGACCCCGGCATCCGTTCCAGCGCTGGCGATCCCGGCACGACGGTGGTGGACAAGGGCTCGACCACGCGCGACATCGTCGCAGCGCCAGAGGGCGACGGCCAAGACGCGCGCACCACCGCGAACTGATCGGGGTTCTCCCGAAGCACGAAAAAGGGCGGCTCCTCGCGGGGCCGCCCTTTTTCTCGTCTGGTTAGCGCCGCGGGAAGGTCCGAAGCGGACCATGATTTCATGATCCCACGATCCGTGCCCGCACCCGCCCCTAAATCCGTCATCCCAGCGAAAGCTGGGATCTCACCGTGTGACGAACGTCGCTAGCCTCGAGAGATACCCCAGCTTTCGCTGGGGTGACGCGATGGGGAACGGGGAACGAAGTAGCCCCGGCAAGAGTAACCTCGGCACGCCCCTCCTTGTTCTCCCGCGAAGGCGGGAGCCCAGTCTGGATCCCCGCCTTCGCGGGGAGACAATGCTGGCGTGCCCTAACCCATCGCCGCCTTTCCCTCTCCAGATAGGAGAGGGAAAGCAGGAAGGGCGAGGACGGCGCTAGATCAGAACGCCGCGGTCAGCGAGACCAGGACCTTGCCGTTTGCGATCGAGCCGTTGCCGTCCTGACCCCGACTGAAGCTTGGCTGGAGATACGCCGACTCGCCCTTGCCGATGTCGGTGTCGACATACGCAACACCCAGCGTCAGCGGGGTCGTCGGGATCACATAGTCCGCGCCGAGCAGCCAGTCGAAATACTCGCCGGTCGGCGACACGCTGGTCGCGAACGGCCCGAGGCCCTTGTTGCCGCGCGAATAGCCGATATGGCCCTTCACGGTCAGCCCGGTGTTCGGGATCCCGCTGCTGACGTCGCCCCAGAGATAGAGATTGTCGTCCTTCGCATTGACGCGGTCGTAGACGCCGTTCGCGGCCGATGTGCCGTTGGTATACCAGGGCCCCAGCGCCTGCTGCTTGGGCGCGTAGGCGACGCCGGCGGTGAGGGCGACGGGGCCGGCGGTGCCCGACAGCTTGGCATAGGGCTCGATGAAGTCGGTGTTGTCGAAGCCGCTCGGGTACATGTACCAGGTCGCGCCGACGTCGAGCGTACCGCCGCCACCGACCGGGACCTTGTAGCCCGCGATCAGATCGAGCTCCATGTTGGCGCCGCCGAACGTGCCCCAGCCCGCGAGGTTCGAGCCCCAGGTGCCGATATACAGGCCGCTCTTGTGCGCGATGGTGATGCCACCCTGGACGGCGAGGTTCTCGTCCGACTGCGACACGCCGCGAAAGCGGTAATCGCTGACGAGCCCGACCGAGCCGGAGACCGTGACCTCCTTGGGTGGTGCGGTAGCCTCGTCCTGAGCGAACGCTGGCGTAGCGGCAGCCAATGCGATGCCGCCGAGAAGAATAGTGGTGAAGCGCATCGTTTCCCTTTCGATACTGGAAAGTCGATGTCCCCGCCTGCAACCGCGGACGCCGCATCTATCAAGGCCTCAGCCTCCGAGTGCGGTCTTTCCTGCGGTGACGAATGTGTGACAGTCCATGGTGCGACGCACAAGCGAATCTTGCGTACAATCCGGGTTTGACGCCACACATGTTGCGCAACAGACACACCAAATCTATCCGAGGGGCAGCGACAAGACTGAGTTTCAACCGCCGGGAGGGCGCCGGAGACGGCGGGGCGACGCGATCAGGTCAGAATGACGATGGCGACGCCCGCGACCGACAGGATGACGCTCAGTATGACAAGCCAGCGGACCTCCGGCGCGTCCCGCGACGAACTGGCGCGGTGCACCGCGGTGAGCAGCAGCCCCGTACTCACCAGGACAATGAGGCTGCCCAACAGATCGCCTTGAGTCTCCGTCATCACTCGTCCCGTCGGTTGGCCTGCGAATAGGGTAGTGACGCGGCCCTATCGGGGTGATGACGCGGCGATGAAAACTGCGGACGAACCGTTAGCCGCGCACTCGCCGAAAGGCGTCTAACCCCGCTTCGAGATCGGCGATCAGGTCGGCGGGGTCCTCCAGGCCAATCTGGAGGCGCACCATCGGTCCGGCGGCGTCGCGCTTGGTGACGCTGCGGTGGCGCTGAGGATCGGCGGGGATGGCGAGGCTTTCGAAACCGCCCCAGCTATAGCCGATGCCGAACAGCTGGAGGGCGTCGATCAGCGCGGCGCGCGAGGCCTCGTCGCCGCCGTTCAGGACGAACGAGAACAGGCCGCTGGAGCCTTTGAAGTCGCGGACGAACAGCTCGTGGCCGGGGCAGTCGGGAAGTGCGGGGTGGAGCACCTGCGCGACTTCGGGGCGTTCTTGGAGCCACTTGGCGATGGTCAGTGCGCTCGACTGGTGCTGCGCGAGGCGGACCGCCATCGTGCGCAAGCCGCGGCTGCCGAGCCAGCAATCGTCGGGGCTCGCGACCTGGCCGAGCTGGAAACTCGTCTCGCGCAGCTTCTTGAAATGGCCGGGCGCGGCGGTGACCGAGCCGAGCATGACGTCCGAATGGCCGACGACGTACTTCGTGCCGGCGAGGATCGTCAGGTCGACGCCGCGCTCGATCGCGGGGAAGAACAGCGGGGTGGCCCAGGTGTTGTCTAGCAGGGTGGTCACGCCCCTCGGCTTCGCGGCAGCGACGATTGCGGGGACGTCCTGCACCTCGAAGCTCAAGGAGCCGGGGCTTTCCATGAAGATCGTCCGCGTGTTCTCGCCGATCAGCTCGGCGATACCGGCGCCGATCATCGGGTCGTAATAGCGCGTGGTGATCCCGAACCGCTTGAGCAACCCGCCCGCCATGCCGCGCGTCGGGTCATAGGCGCTGTCGACGAGCAGCAGTTCGTCGCCGGGGGACAGTACCGACAGCAGAGCAGCCGCGATCGCAGCGACGCCGGAGCAATAGAGGAACGTCCCCTCCGCGCCCGGCTCGAGCGAGGTCAGCGCGTCGGCGAGGCTCCACTGCGTCGGCGTGCCCTTGCGCCCGTAGAACAGGCGGTGGTGCGTATCGCGCGTCGCGCTGTCGCGGAGGTGGCCGACGGAATCATAGAGGATCGTCGAGGCGCGCCAGACCGGCGGGCTGACGATCCCTTGAGTCCATTCCGGGCGACGGCCAGCGAGGACGACCTTGGTCGCGTCGCCGACCGGCTTGTTCGTGTCGCTCATGCTGTGCCTGTCGCCTTGGGTGTCTCGGGATCGCCGCCCCATTCGGACCAGCTGCCATCGTACAGCGCCGCGTCGTTGCCGAGCAGATGCGCGCCGAACGCGAGCACCGACGCGGTGATGCCCGAGCCGCAGGTCATAACGATCGGCTTCATCAGGTCGATGCCCGCCTTGTCGAACTCGGCCTTCAACGCGTCGCCGGTCTTCCACGTCCCGTCCGCGTTGAACACCGCGCCCTGCGGCAAATTCTTCGAGCCCGGAATATGCCCCGGCGCGGTGCCCGGCCGCGGGTCTTCCTCCACGCCGGTGAAGCGCGCCGCGGACCGCGCGTCGAGCACCTGCTCCGCACCGCTTTCGACATTCGCCTTCATCTGGTCGAGATCGCGCACGCCCTTCAGGTCCGCCCAGGTCGTGAAGTGGCGATGCCGCGGCGTTTCCTTGCCGGATGCGGTCTCACGCCCCTCGGCCTGCCACTTGGCGAACCCGCCATCGAGGATCGCGACGTTGTGCGCACCGAACAGCCGCAGCAACCACCACGCGCGCGCGGACGTGTGCCAGGGCGAGCTGTCGTACAGCACGATCCGGCTGCCATCGCCGAGCCCCAGCGTCTGCATCCGGCTAGCGAACTTCTCCGCCGACGGCAGCGTGTTGGGCAGATCGCTGTCGGTATCGCGCAACTCGCTGAGGTTCATGAACACCGCACCGGGTATGTGCGCCGCCTCATATTCCGCCGCCGCATCACGTCCTTCGGCATAGGTCGCGTCGACGATACGCAGATCACTCGCGCCCAGCTCGTTCGCCAGCCAATCGGTGCTTACCAACGCGTCCATATGCGGCTCCTTGTGCTCGATCGGTCAGTAGCCAGCCGGGCCGCTCCCGTCGAGGGAGGCGAGGAACCCCGCCGCCTGCGCACGCGTCGCCTCGCGGTCCGCCTCGGACTGTTTCGCCCAGTTGCGATACGGCATCGCCAGCCGGTTGTTGCGCCCGAGCTTGTCCTCGTGCCGCGCGAGGAAATCCCAATACAGCGCGTTGAACGGGCACGCATCGGGCCCGATCCGCTGCTTCACGTTATACCGGCACGTCCCGCAATAATCGGACATCCGGTCGATATACGCACCCGACGAGATATACGGCTTCGACCCGAGCAGGCCGCCATCGCCGAACTGGCTCATCCCCAGCGTGTTAGGCAGCTCGACCCATTCATACGCATCGACATACACCTCGAGGTACCAGAGGTGCACCTTGGCCGGGTCCGCGCCGATCAGCAGCGCGAAATTGCCCGTCACCATCAGCCGCTGGATATGGTGCGCATGCGCGGTCTCCAGCGTCTGGCCGATCGCCTCGCGCAGGCAGTGCATGTCGGTCTCGCCCGTCCAGTACCAGCCGGGGAGGTCGCGGTGGTGGTCGAGGAAGTTGCGCTCGACATACTCCGGACCCTCGCGCCAATAGATCCCGCGCATATATTCGCGCCAGCCGATGATCTGGCGGATATACCCCTCGACGGCATTCAGCGGCGCGCGCCCGGCGCGATATTCCGCCTCCGCGCGCCGGCACAGGTCGAGCGGATCGAGCAGCCCCGAATTGATGTACGGCGACAGGATCGAGTGCCACAGATGCCGCTCGCCGGTGAGCATCGCGTCCTCGTAATCGCCGAACTGCGGCAGCGCGTGCTTGAAGAAATTGGTCGCCTGCCGCTCCGCATCCTTCGCGGTCACGGCGTACTCGAACCCGTCGAGGCTCCCCGGATGATCCGCGAACCGCTCGGCCACCAGCGGCAGCACGTCCTGCGTTATCGCGTCCGGCTTGAACACGATGGGGCGGGGCATGAGCAGGTCGTTCTTGGCGGGCTTGCGGTTCTCCTTGTCGAAGTTCCAGCGATCGCCCTCGGGCTTGCCGTCGGTCATCAACAGCCCGGTGCGCGTCCGCATCTGGCGATAGAACCACTCCATCGTCAGCGTCTTCCGCTCCGCCGCCCAAGTCTCGAAATCGGCGTGGCTGGCAAGGAAGCGGTCGTCGCTGCGGATCTCGACCGGAATGCCGAACAACGTCTCCCAGCTTTCGAGCATCGCCATCACGCGCCACTCGCCACCCTCGGTGACAACGATCCGCTCGGGATCATGCCGCTCGACCGCGCGCGCGATCTCGCCGGTGAAGCTGCCCGCATTGTCCGAGTCGTCGAGCTGCGTGTATTCGACCGTCCACCCGGCCTCGCGCAGCGCCTCGGCATAATGCCGCATCGCTGACAGGATATACGCGATCTTGCGCTTGTGGTGGCGGACATAGGTCGTCTCCTCGTCGACCTCCATCATCAGCACGATCGTCGTCTTCGGATCGCACTCCCGCAACGAGGCGAGGTCGATCGTGAGCTGGTCGCCGAGGATCGGTACGAGTGTCGTCGTCATATCAGCGCCCTCTCCGTCACCCCGGACCTGTTCCGGGGTCCACCGTTCCGCACACTCGCCGCCCGTGGAGTCCGCGGACGGGTGGATGCCGGAACGAGCCCGGCACGACGGGAAGAAGGATCACCCACTTTGCGGCATTCGAATCGCATCCTACAAGGCGGCACATGACCGCTCCCCAGAACCCATTGCATCTCGGCCAGAACAGCGCCCTCCCCGCCTCTCCAGAAGAGGCCGTGCTCGATTATGTTCCGAACCCGCGCCCGGGCCGGACGTATCTGGTGCGGTTCGCGGCGCCCGAGTTCACCTCGCTCTGCCCCGTCACCGGCCAGCCCGACTTCGCACACCTCGTCATCGACTACGTCCCCGGCGAGACGATCGTCGAATCGAAGTCGCTGAAGCTCTTCCTAAGCAGCTTCCGCAACCATGCCGGCTTCCACGAGGATTGCACCGTCGGCATCGGCGAGCGCCTGTTCGACGAGATGAAACCGGTGTGGCTGCGGATCGGCGGTTACTGGTATCCGCGCGGCGGAATCCCGATCGACGTGTTCTGGCAATCGAGTGCACCGCCGCACGATCTGTGGCTACCCGACCAGGGAGTCGCCCCGTATCGCGGCCGGGGATGAGGGCCAGGACGAGGACGCGAAATATCGATTTGATTTAGATTGATATTATTCCCGTGCTGCACTGCAGTATGCGATGAAACTTTATGCTACCTGAACCGTTCAAATGGATGCGCGACCGGGTTCTCCCAGAAGTGCGCGCTCAAACGAGGGACAGGGTATGGTGAAACCGGCGGACGGTGGGAATATCGCGCGACTGGCGCTGATCGGTAATTTCCTGCCGAGACAGTGTGGCATCGCCACCTTCACGACCGACGTTTTCACGGCCATGCGCGCGCGCTTTCCCGAGATCGCCGTCGACGTCTACGCGATGGACGATCACCCCGGCAAATACGACTATCCGCCGGAGGTGACCGGCACGATCCCGCAGCCCGACCTGTCGGCCTATATCGACACCGCGCGGAAGATCGAGGCAAGCGGCGCGCAGGCGATCTGGGTGCAGCATGAATACGGCATCTATGGCGGCCCCGCGGGCGAGCACATCCTCGCGCTGCTCGACCGCACGACGCTGCCGGTCATCGTTACCCTCCACACGATCCTCGAAAAGCCCAACGCCGACGAGCGTCGTGTGCTCGAGGGTCTGCTTCGCCGCGCCGCGCGCGTGATCGTGATGGCCGAGCGTGGCCGGGACATCCTCCAGCGCGTCTACGGCGCCAATGCACGCCAGATCGTCATGATCCCGCACGGCGTGCCCGATCGCGCCTTGCTCGACACGGCTGCCGTGAAGGGCAAGTTCGGCTGGGATGGCCACAAGGTCATGCTGACGTTCGGCTTGCTCGCGCCCAACAAGGGGATCGAGACGGTCATCAACGCGCTACCCGCGGTGATCGCGAAGCATCCCGACCTGCTCTACGTCGTGCTCGGTGCGACGCATCCGAACCTCGTCGCGCACGAGGGTGAGAAGTATCGCGACAAGCTGAAGGCGCTCGCCGCCGACAAGGGCGTGGCGGACAACGTCGCCTTCGTCGACGCTTTCCTGGAGCATGGCGAGCTCATTGACTATCTGCAGGCGGCGGACGTCTATGTGACGCCCTACACCAACCCTGCGCAGATCACCTCGGGAACGCTCAGCTACGCGATCGGCGTCGGCAAGCCCGTGATCTCAACGCCCTACGTCCACGCGACCGAGATCCTCGCGGATGGCCACGGCGTGCTCGTCCCGTTCGGCGACGTCGACGCGTTCGCGCGCGAGATCGACACGCTGCTGTCGAGCGACCGCGATCGCCTCCGTCTCGCGGAGCGCGCCTATGCGCGGGGGCGCACGATGATCTGGCCGAAGCTCGCCGAAGCGACGATGGCGGAGATCAACGCGATCGTCGCTGCGCGCCCGTTCAGGCTGCCCAAGGTGCAGACGCATCTGAAGCAATTGTCGCCCGACTTCGCCGCAGTCGAGCGGATGAGCGATTCGACCGGTATGCTCCAGCATTCGATCTTCTCGATCCCTGATCGCCGCCACGGCTATTGCATCGACGATAATTGTCGCGCGCTGATGCTGATGAGCGCACTGCCCGATCTCGACGATGTCACGCGCGACAAGTGGATGACGATCTATGCGTCGTTCGTGCAATATGCTTGGAACCCGGACACGCGCCGCTTCCGCAACTTCATGAACTTCGATCGCACCTGGTGCGAGGATTCGGGGTCTGAGGATTCGAACGGCCGCACGCTCTGGTCGCTCGGCGTCACCGCGCGCGATGCGCAGGCTGGCAAGCACCGCGACTGGGCGACCGCGATGTTCGATTCGACCGCGACGATGGCACTCGAACTCGGCTCCTTGCGCGCGCAGTCGTTCGCAATGCTCGGCGCGGCGGCGATGCTGGAGGCCAAACCCGGTCACCAGCTGTCGTTGTCGATCCTCGAGGCGTTTCCGAAGATTCACCTCGATCTGCTCGCGGCAGCGCGTCGCCCCGAGTGGCAGTGGTTCGAGATCGTCCTCGCCTACGACAATGCGCGGCTTCCGCAGGCACTGATCCGTGCCGGGCAGGCGCTCGACCGTCAGGACCTGATCGACTGCGGCATCGCCACGCTCGACTGGATCGTCGCCAAGCAGACCTCGCCCGAGGGCCGCTTCCGTGCGGTCGGGTCGGAGAGCTTCAACCGGCCCTATGCCGAGCCGTTGCAGTTCGATCAGCAGCCGCTCGAGGCGCAGGCAACCGTCGATGCGTGCGCTGCGGCGTTCGAAGCGACCGGCGATATGCGCTGGCATGACGAGGCACAGCGCGCTTATGGCTGGTTCCTCGGCGCGAACGACCTCGATCTGCCGCTCGCGAGCGTGCTCGACGGTGGCTGTTTCGACGGTCTGATGCCGAGCGGGCTCAACCGAAACCAGGGCGCCGAGTCGATTTTGGCGCTCCAACTCGCCAATTGCGCGATTTCGGGGGTATCAAAGGCAGCGCAAAGCGTGGCAGGAGCGACCCGCGTCGTCGCCTAGTTCGCTAGCGACAGCCTTGCAGGCGACGGTGCGCTGAGTGGAACGACGCGGGGCACTGCTACGATGGATCTGTTCAACCACCAGCTGCGGCTGCACGCGGACCCTTCGCGTGTCGTCGTGCGGCCGTTCCACATCGCCTGGGGTGGTCATGGCGGCGCACCGAGCCGCACCGAGCGGCTCGTCGGCGAAGTGCTCGAAATGTCGCCAGCACAGGCGCGTGCGCAGCTCGAGGTCGTGCTGAAGGATTTCGAGGCACGCCACTGGCAGACGCGGCGCGTGTTCATGACGCGCTACGACCAGATCGAGGACATGCTCGGGCTGAACGGCGCGGAGATCGGCGACGAGAAGCGCCAGCTGATCGGCGCGTATTTCTGTCACGAATACAGCTATGCCGCCGCCGCGCTGATGAACCCGAGCGCGGTGCCGCATTTCGACCAGTCAGGCATGCCGCCGGGCTCGATGCGCATCCTGATGAGCTTGCGCGCGGTCGGCGAGGGGCACATCTCCTCCGTAGCGTTCCGCGAGGGCATCATCACCTGCGAAAACCAGATGAAGCTGGCGCCCGAACCGCCGTTCGCGACCGCGACCGACGCGGTCGGCAGCGGCGAGGACGAGATGCCCGAGGGCCCCGTGACCGTCTATCGCCACCGCGACAGCACGCTGAGCGGCACGGTGATCTTCCCGATCACGCAGGCGCAGTCGAAGGGTCTCGAGGATCTGCGTATCGTCCGGTTCCAGCACGAGAATGGCGAGTTCGAGTGGATCGGCACCTACACCGCGTATAACGGCTCGGTGATCCAGTCCGAACTGATGCGCACCCGTGACTTCCGCGCGTTCGACCTAGTGCCGATGACCGGCCCTGCGGCGCGCAACAAGGGCATGGCGCTGTTCCCGCGGAAGGTGAACGGCCAGTACATGATGATCGGCCGGCAGGACGGCGAGAACCTGTTCCTGCTGAAGTCCGATACGCTGACGGACTGGGACGACGGCGAGAAGATCCTGACGCCCGAATATCCGTGGGAGCTGGTGCAGATCGGCAATTGCGGCCCGCCGATCGAGCTTGACGAGGGCTGGCTGCTGCTCACCCACGGCGTCGGCGCGATGCGGAAATATTCGATCGGCGCGGTGCTGCTCCACAAGGACGATCCTTCGAAGGTGATCGGCCGGACGAGCCAGCCGATCCTGGCGGCGAAGGACCAGGACCGCGAGGGGTATGTGCCCAACGTCGTCTACAGCTGCGGTGCGTTGAAGCATGGCGACACGATCTTCATGCCGTACGGGATCGCGGACAGCTCGGTGGGCTTCGCGTTCGTGCCGATCAAGGACATGCTTGCTGCGATGAAGTGAGGGGGGGCGTCCCCACGGACGCCATCCTTCTCCCACGCGTTAGCATCAAGCCGCCACCCCGGCGGAGGCCGGGGCCCAGTTGGCAAGGCTGTAGTAACGAAGCGCATCGCTCAGTTAGCAACGCCCCCCCAACTGGGCCCCGGCCTCCGCCGGGGTGGTACGCTAGAACCGAGCGCATCTCCCGCTTCTTGTTCTCCCGCGAAGGCGGGAGCCCAGTCTGGATCCCCGCCTTCGCGGGGAAACAAGCTTACCGCGAAGCCGCCATAGTCCGCCGGTACATCACCCAAGTCAGCACCGCGAACAGCAGCGTCCCGCCAACCAGCGCCACGCTCGCAAACCCGTCCCCGACCAGCGCCAACGGCGTCTCCTGGTTGGTCAGATACACGATCCCCGCAAAGCCAACGCCCCACAGCGACTCCCCGACGATCATCCCGGTAGCGGTCAGCACCCCCATCCGCTTGGCAAGCTCAGGATCCCGAGCCCGGTCCGCCCAGCGATCATACGCAAACCCCACGACCGCGCCGATCGTGACCGGCAACGTCACCGACATCGGCAGATACACGCCAAGTCCGACGCCAAGCGGCGGCAACCGAAGCTTCCCTGCCTTGCCAAGCAACTCGTCGACCGCGATCACGACCACGCCGGTAAGCGCCCCATACCCGATCATAGCCCAGTTGAGGTTCCCCCCCAGCACACCCTTCGCGAGCGCCGAGATCAACGCTGCCTGAGGCGCCGCCAGCGCATTCGGCCCCGCCCCCGGCGCCCCCGCAAACCCAAGCGTGCTCCCCAGCAAGTTCAACACCGGCGGCACCACGATCGACCCGAACACCACGCCGATCAGCAACGCGACCTGCTGCTTCCACGGCGTCGCGCCGACCAGTTGCCCGGTCTTCAGATCCTGCAGATTGTCGTTCGAGATCGTCGCGATCCCGAACACGATCCCCGTCACGATCAGCCCGTACGCGACCAGCGCCTGCGTCGTCCCCGGCTCAACCGCACGCCCGAACCACGACACCAACAGGATCGACGCCGCTAGAATGGCGAGGATACCGATCCCCGACACGGGCGAGTTCGACGCGCCGATCAGCCCCGCCATGTACCCGCACACTGCCGCGATCACGAGACCGATGACGAGGATGAACACGAGGCTCCCCGCGATCAGCCCGATCGCCGACGCCTCCAGCGGCCCGCCCTGCAACACGGTCCACAACAGGATACCGATCGGCACCAGCATCGCCAGCGAACCGATCCCGACGATCCCGATCGGAATGTCGCGCTCCTCCAGCGCCAGCACTTCGCCGCCACGCTTGGCCGCCGAAGCCGCCAACGCCGAGCGGACGCCGCCAACCACCGGCCCGGCGATCTTGAGCAACGTCCAGATCGCCGCGACGCCGATCACGCCCGCGCCGAAGAAGCGGACGTCCGAGCGGAACACGGTGGTCGCGATGACTTCCGCGGTCCCGGTGACGCTGCCACCCGAGGTCAGGATCGGCAGCAGGATCCACCAGCCGATGACCACGCCCGCGAACATCGCCATGCCGACCGAGATGCCGACCAGATGCCCCGCGCCGAGCAACGCGAACGACAGCCCGCCCGAGATGCCGGTCGCGCCCGCGCCGACGCGGAACCACGTCGCGGCCTCGGCGGCGGCGAGCTTGGTCTGAGTCAGGATCGCGAACCCGGCCGAGACGACCGCGTTGGCAACGATGATGCCGAGCCCGCGCGCACTCTCCTCGCCGCCCTCGCGACTACCCGCGCCGACCTTCAAGACTTCGGCGGCCGCGCGGCCCTCCGGAAACGGCAGCACCGTGTCGACGACGAGCGCACGACGCAGCGGTACCGAGAACAACACGCCGAGCACGCCGCCGAACATCGTGATTGCCGCAGTCGTGAAGAACGGAAAGCCCTGCCACCAGCCGATCATCACCAGCCCCGGCAGCACGAAGATTATCGCCGCCAGCGTCCCCGCGGCGGACGCGATCGTCTGGACGATGTTGTTCTCGAGGATCGTCGAATCCTTGAACAACCGCAGCACCGCCATCGAGATCACCGCAGCGGGGATCGACGTCGCGAACGTCAGCCCGATCTTGAGCCCGAGATACACGTTCGCCGCGGTGAACAGGAGCGTGATAATCCCGCCGAGCACGATCCCGCGAAACGTAAGCTCGCGCATGCTGGTCTCGGGGCCGGTGTCGGTTACGCCCCGCGTCGCGTCGGTCATGTCGTCAGCCTCAAAGCAATTCGGGCGACTTGTGGCATGATGTGCGATCAGAGGAAACAGTATCGACCGTAACTAGCCTGTTCTCCCGCGAAGGCGGGAGCCCAGACTGGGCTCCCGCCTTCGCGGGAGAACAAGGAAGGGCGGGTTTACCTTGCCTACCCGCTACCGGTCCTACCGCGTCGCCATTCGCCGCGCGAAATTCACCTCGACCGCGCGCGTCACGCTCTCCGCGATCCGGTGCCGCCCTTCCTCGCTATCCAAGAACGCAGCGTCCTGCGGGTTCGAGATATACCCCGTCTCGAACAGAATCGACGGCATGTCGGGCGCCTTCAGCACCATCAGCGACGCCATCCGGTGGAAGTTCGCCTTGAGCGGCATCAACGGCCGGGCCTCGCGCCCAAGCAGCCGCGCGAAGGTCGCCGACGCGTTCATCGTCTCGCGCTGCGTCAGGTCGATCAGGATCGACGACACGTCCGCGGGCGCCTCGCCCAGGTTCACCCCCGAGATCACGTCCGCCTTGTTCTCGCGCGCCGCCAATCGAGCGGCCTCCTTGTCGGACGCCACTTCGGACAGCGTGTACGCGGTCGCGCCGGTCGCGGTTTCCGACCCGGTGCTGTCGCAGTGGATCGAGATGAACAGGTCCCCCTTCAGCCGCCGCGCCACGCCGTAGCGCTCGCGCAGCACCAGATACCGGTCATCACTCCGCGTCAGCGCCACGCGCACGCGGCCAGAGGCGAGCAACTCGTCGCGGATGGCCTTGGCGACCTTCAGCGTCACGTCCTTCTCGCGCAGCCCGTTCGGCCCGATCGCACCCGGATCGACGCCGCCATGCCCCGCGTCGATCACCACCAGCGGCCGCGTGTCGTCGCCCTGCACGCGCGGCAGCTTCATCCCCCGCGCCTTGGGCGGCACCGGCACCGACACCTTGTACTTCGGCCGCGACGCAGCGCCGAAATTGAACGGGAAGAAGTTCAGCGGCCCGGCGATCCCCGCTTCCGCGAACTGATCGTAATCGACTGTGCGCAACGCCAGCGTCAGCTCGCGACCGTCGGAGTCGAACCCGCCATCGGTGACGATCGCCGGCTCGGCCAGATCGAACACCATCCGCATCCCCGACCGCCCGCTGCGCATCTGCGTCACACCAGTCACGAGCCCGCGCGCGGCGACCTCGCGGCCCGGCGTAGCGCCCGACACGTCGACCGCGATCTGGCGCGGCCCGGTCAGCACGCGGCTGGCGGCATCGCCGACCGCCTCGTCGAAGCGGATGACGATCCGCCCGTCCCGGATCGCGACGCTCTGCACGGTGGCCGCCCAGGCGGGGACGCTCGCCAGCCAGCCGGCGAGGAGGGCGATGACCGTCAACACCTCGCGTCCATGCCGTGCGGAACTACCGCCGGTCCAGCGAAAAGCCATGCTACACCCCTTCGATCGATACATCCGATCACCGCAGCGATAGGTAAGCCCCTACGTCCCAAGAGCGCGTTGCAGGGTGCGGTTAATTTGCCGTTTGCCATGAATTAGCCGGCAAAGCTCTGCCGCCCCGGCAAGTCTGCGCTTTACTGCCCTTAATTCGAGCCGAAACGCGCCGGAAAGCCGCCAATATCGGGCTAGTTGCGAGATGGGGTATGCAGTGCTAGGCCTGTCGTACAGCCGTGTGTCGCCTGGATTTTACCAGCGACGCGCCGGTCTTCACGCCCGCCTGCGGATCCTTCGCCGGCGCGGCAATTCAGGTTGACGCTCGAATGACGCATTCCCCCCGCCCCGCACTCCGACCGGCCTTCGCCGACGGACTCGCGGTCGTGCGGGCGCCGCAGGGAGAGTTCCCGCGGCATGCACTTCGCGCAGAGGCAGTTTCGCATACCATCCGCGAGTCCGGGCGTCCGTGCCCGACCGCACCACCATCAAGCGCGCGACGGTTGCCGACAGGCCCGGCGCGCGCGCGGAGAATCTATAATGACAACGCGCATGCTGATCGACGCACGCCACCGGGAAGAGACCCGGATCGCAGTCGTCAAGGGTAACCGGATCGAGGAATTCGATTTCGAGAGTGCCGAACGCAAGCAGCTCAAGGGCAATATCTACCTCGCCAAGGTCACGCGGGTCGAGCCGTCGCTCCAGGCGGCGTTCATCGATTACGGCGGCAATCGCCACGGCTTCCTCGCGTTCAGCGAGATCCACCCTGATTACTACCAGATCCCCAAGGAAGATCGCGACGCGCTGCTTCGTGAGGAAGCCGAGCACGCCGCCGAGGAAGCCGCCCTGCGCGCCGACTACGATTCGGACGAAGACGAGGGTGACGACGAGGACGACATCGAGCGCTTCGAGGACGATGGCGGGGTAGATCCCGACGTCGCCGACGAGCTCGAAGGCGGCGAGTCCGGCGAAGCCCCGCGACGGAAACGCAAGCCGAGCGCCGACGATGCCGCGGTCGAGGACTTGCGCGAGCGTCGCATGAACCTGCGCCGCCGCTACAAGATCCAGGACGTGATCCATCGCCGCCAGGTGCTGCTCGTCCAGGTCGTCAAGGAGGAGCGCGGCAACAAGGGCGCGGCGCTGACCACGTACCTGTCGCTCGCCGGTCGCTACTGCGTGCTCATGCCGAACACGTCGCACGGCGGCGGCATCTCGCGGAAGATCAGCAACGCGGGCGATCGCAAGCGTCTCAAGACGATCATGGCCGACATGCAGTTGCCGCCGTCGATGGGCTGCATCGTCCGCACCGCGGGCCTCCAGCGCTCGAAGGTCGAGATCAAGCGCGACTTCGATTACCTCGCCCGCCTGTGGGACGGCATCCGCGAGGCCACGCTTAAGGCGTCGGCCCCCGCGCTCGTCTACGGCGACAGCGACCTGATCAAGCGCGCGATCCGCGACATCTACAACAAGGAAATCGAAGAGGTCATCGTCGAGGGCGAGGACGGCTATCGCCAGGCGCGCGAGTTCATGCGCCTGCTGATGCCGACGCACGCGCGGCGCATCAAGCATTACGCCGACCCCGTGCCGCTGTTCCAGCGCGCCGGCGTCGAGGATCAGCTTGCCGCGATGTACCACCCCGTCGTCCAGCTGAAGTCGGGCGGCTATCTGGTCATCAACCCGACCGAGGCGCTCGTCTCGATCGACATCAACTCGGGCCGGTCGACGCGCGAGCATTCGATCGAGCAGACCGCGACCGCGACTAACCTCGAGGCCGCCCAGGAAATCGGCCGCCAGCTCCGCCTGCGCGACATGGCCGGGCTCGTCGTCATCGACTTCATCGACATGGATAACAATTCCAACGTCCGTAAGGTCGAGAAGGCGATGAAGGAGGCGCTCAAAAACGATCGCGCGCGCATCCAGATCGGCCGCATCTCGTCGTTCGGCCTCATGGAAATGAGCCGCCAGCGCCTCCGCACCGGCGTGCTCGAAGCGTCGACCCGCGCCTGCCCGCATTGCGAGGGCACCGGTCTGGTCCGTACCGCATCGTCGTCGGGCATCTCGGCATTGCGCCTGATCGAGGACGAGGCCGCACGCGGTCGCGGTTCGCTACTCACCCTGCGCGCGAGCCAGGAAGCGGCGGTCTACATCCTCAACCGCAAGCGCGCCGACATCGCCGAGATCGAGGATCGCTACGGCGTGATCGTCGAGATCATCCCCGGCCAGGACGAGGAAGGCGCGCACATGACGGTCGAGGCCAGCGGCCCGCCGCCCGCGCACGCCCCGAAGTTCGTCCAGATCATCGAGGAGGACGAGGACGACCTTCCCGAGGAGATCGAGGACGAGATCGAGGAAGAGGAAGTCGAGGAGGCCGAAGCCGAGCAGCCGCGCCGTCGTGAGGGGGGTCGTGAGCCCCGCGAGGGTAATGGCGAGCAGCGTGCACCGCGTGAAAACGGTCGCGATGCGGACGGTGAAGCCGGCAAGAAGCGCCGTCGTCGTCGTGGTCGTCGCGGTCGCGCACGTCCCGGTGAGGAAGGTGCAGCAGAGGGCGTCAACGAGGACGGTAATTTCGAGGACGCCGACACCAACGTCGAGGAGATCGACGAGGTCGAGGGCGACATCGTCGAAGTCGGCGCACCCGCCGAGCAGACCAATGGCGCAGAGGGCGAAGGCCGTCGTCGTCGCGGTCGTCGGGGACGTCGCGGTGGTCGCCGCAACGAGCAGGGCGCCGAGAACGGCCAGTCGGTCGCCGTCAGCAGCGTCGACGACGCCCAGTTGATCGCCGAGGCGCCCGAGCCGGAAGCGTACGAGCCGGTCGAGTCGACCTATGCCGAGCCGCCTTACGAACCGGCGTTCGAGCCCGCCGTCGAGGAAGCCCCGGTCGCGGAAGTCGCCGAGGGTACGAAGATGCGCCGTCGTCCACGCGCCCGTGCAGCAGCCGCAGCGGCGAACATCGCCGAGGCGGTGGCGGACGCAGCACCCAAGGCACGCCGTGGTCGCAAGCCCCGCGCGGTCGAGGCGGACGCCGAGACGGTCGCACCGGAGCCAGTGGTTCCGGCACCGATAGCGGAGCCCGTCGCGGCCGAGCCGGCCGCACCGAAGCCCGGTCGTCGCCGTCGCGAAGCGGTTGCGGAAGCGACGATGGACGAGGTGAGCGCAACGCCCGCCGAGACCATCGAAGCGTCGGCGCCCAAGCCCAAGCGTGCGCGCCGTAAGGCGTCTGATGCAGTGGTGGAAGCGCCAGTCGTCGAGGAAGCGCCTGCGAAGGTCGCCAAGCCCCGCGGTCGTCCACGCAAGGCAGCCGTGGTCGATGCCGGCGATGCCGCCCCGACCAGCGAGCCCCTCGCCGAGCCGATCGCAACCACCCCGCCCAAGGCCGAAGTCCAGCCCCAGGACGTCGCGACCCCCCGTACCGATGACGGCGCCAACGACGACCCCGACGGCGCCCCCCGCCGCGGCTGGTGGCAGCGCACCTTCGGCTAACCCCGAACGCTGAGACCAAAGAACGGGCGCGACCGAAAGGCCGCGCCCGTTTTCGTTTGTGGGGAGGCCCAGAAGCTACCGGTGAGACGCTCCGTCCGACAAATGTATGTTTCCCCGCGAAGGCGGGGACCCAGACTGGGCACCCGCCTTCGCGGGTGAACACGACACGGGGGCAGTGCGAGGTTTGAGTTCCAGCGCCGTAGTGACGCACGCCGAACTCCCCCCACCCACCACCACCCCGGCGAAGGCCGGGGCCCAATTGGAAAGGTGGCAATAACGAAGCGCCGCCCTCAGTTAGCCCGGTCCCCCAATTGGACCCCGGCCTCCGCCGGGGAGGTGGCCCATGGAGCAGGCCGATGCGTGCTTCTTCGTAATCAAGTGCGTGCTGCCAGTTGCTCACGCCAAAAATCTCGGCCCCTCCCCGACACGTCAACCAAACCCCGTCACCCCAGCGAAAGCTGGGGTATCCCACGTGGCTCGCGACGCCCGCCAAACGGAGAGATCCCAGCTTTCGCTGGGATGACAGTGATCGGGGTAAGCGGCGCCGACTCTTGACTAACTTCACTCCACCGCACGACCATTGCCCCCCCGCCCCCAATCGACGATACCCCGTAATATGAAGCGCCTAGTAGCCGCCGCAGCCACCGCCCTCCTCCTCTGGACGACGCCCCTCCAGGCCCAGTCGATCCTCCGCGACGCCGAGACCGAAACCATGTTCGCGGAGATGTCGAACCCGCTGATCAAGGCGGCCGGGCTCTCCACCCGCGACGTGAAGGTCGTGCTCATCAACGACGAGTCGATCAACGCGTTCGTCGCCGGCGGCCAGACCGTCTACGTCCACTCGGGCCTCATCCAGGCCGCCGACAACGCCAACGAAGTCCAGGGCGTCATCGCGCACGAGCTCGGCCACATCGCCGACGGCCACGTCGTCCTCGCCGATCGCGGCACCAAGCCGGCAATGGGCATGTACCTGCTCTCGATGGTCCTCGGCCTCGCCGCGATGGCGGCCGGCAGCGGCGAAGCAGGCGCCGGCATCATGGCGGCAGGTCAGCAGGCGGCGATGGGCAGCTACCTCTCGTTCAGCCGAGTCCAGGAATCGACCGCAGACGCGACCGGCGCGAAGTTCCTCCGCGAGGCGAACGTCTCCGGCCGCGGCATGCTCAGCTTCTTCAAGAAACTGCAGCAGCAGGAATACCGCTTCGGCACCGCCAACATCGACCCGTTCATGCAGTCGCATCCGCTCTCCGGCGAGCGCGTCGCGACGCTCACCGCCGACCTGCAAGCCTCGCCCGCCTGGGCCAACAAACCCGACGCCGCGCTGGAAGAACGCTTCCGCCGCGTGAAGGCCAAGCTCGCCGGCTACGTCATGCCCGCCGACCAGACGCTGCAGGCCTACCCGCCCAGCAACCAGACGATCTACGCGCACTACGCCCGCGCCTATGCGTACCACAAAGCAGGCTACCCCGAGAAAGCCGACGCCGAAGCTAATGCACTGGTGAAGGCCGAGCCCACCGACCCGTATTTCCTCGAGATCAAGGGTCAGATTCTGCTCGAAGCCGGCAAGCCGACCGAGTCGCTGGTCCCCCTGCGCGAAGCCACGGAGGGTTCGCGTAACAACCCACTGATCGCCACCACCTTCGGCCACGCGCTGATCGCGACCGAGAACAAGGCGAACTACCCCGAGGCCACCAGGGTCCTGCGCACCGCAGTCGGCCGCGACGATCAGAACCCGTTCGCCTGGATGCAGCTCGGCACCGTCTACGAACTGACCGGGGATACCGCACGCGCCGCGCTCGCCACCGCCGAGCGCGCCAGCATGGGCGGCGACATGCGAACCGCGTCGGCAAGCGCGCAATATGCGCTGGCGAACATCCCGGCGAACACCACCGACTGGATCCGCGCGCAGGATATCGCGATGGCCGCGCAGAACGAGATGGACGACAACCCGAAGCAGTATAAGCGCCGCAAATGAGCAAACTTACATTCCCCGCGATCGCGGTCGCGGGCGCCGTCATCGGAGGCCTCGCCGTCTGGGGCTATGACCGCCAGGGCGGCGGTGTCGAGCGCGCGCAGGTCGAATCGATCGTCCACGATTACGTGTTGGCGCACCCCGAAATCCTGCCCGAGGCGATGGAGAAACTGCGCGACCGCGAGTCCGGCAAGACCGTCACCGCCAACCGCGACGCGATCGTCACGCCGTTCGGCAGCGCCTGGGCCGGCAACCCCAAGGGCGACGTCACGCTGGTCGAGTATTTCGACTATAATTGCGGATATTGCCGCGCGAGCCTGCCGATGATCGCCAAGCTGATCGCCGCCGACCCCAAGGTCCGCGTGGTCTTCCGCGAACTCCCGATCCTCAGCGCCGAAAGCCGCATCGCCGCGCGCGCGAGCCTGGCGGCGGCACAACAAGGCAAGTTCGCCACCTTCCACGACGCGCTCTACGCCGGCGGCCCCGTCAGCGACGCCTCGATCGCCGCGGCTGCGAGCAAGGCCGGGGTAGACACGACGCAGGCGAGCTTCACCAAGACCGCCGACGCCGAGATCGCCAAGAACATGGAAACCGCCGCCAAGCTCGGCATGACCGGCACGCCGAGCTGGGTGGTCGGCGACCGCGTGTTGTCGGGCGCCCTCCCCCTCGAAGACCTGCAAAAAGCCGTAGCAGCAGCCCGCGCTGGCTAATCCCACCCACTCCCGTCATCCTGACGAAAGTCAGGATCCAGAGCCACAATCGGAACGCGCATGGCTCTGGATCCTGGGTCGAGCCCAGGATGACGGGATTTGGGTAGCCCGCCCCCTATCAATAGGCACGTCCCACCCCCATCTGACACCCACGAAAAAGGGGTGCCAATGACCGAACCGATCCTGTCCATCGCGGGCGTCACCAAGACCTACAAGAGCGGCACCACCGCCCTCCACCCCGTCGACCTCGACATCCAGAGAGGCGAGATCTTCGCCCTCCTCGGCCCCAATGGCGCCGGCAAGACGACGCTGATCAGCATCATCTGCGGCATCGTCACGCCGTCCGCCGGCACGATCAAGGTCGCCGGCTACGACGCGATCCGCGACTATAAGCAGGCGCGCAGCCGCATCGGCCTCGTCCCGCAGGAACTCAACGTCGACATGTTCGAGACGGTGCTCGCCACCGTCACCTTCAGCCGCCGCCTGTTCGGCCGTTCGGGCCACAGCGCGTACATCGAACAGGTGCTCCGCGACCTCTCGCTCTGGGACAAGCGCGACGCGAAAATCCGCGAACTCTCAGGCGGCATGAAGCGCCGCGTGCTGATCGCGAAAGCGCTCGCGCACGAACCCGAAATCCTGTTCCTCGACGAGCCGACCGCAGGCGTCGACGTGGCGCTGCGCCGCGACATGTGGAAGCTCGTCCACCGCCTGCGCGAAGGCGGCACGACGATCATCCTGACGACGCATTACATCGAGGAGGCCGAGGAAATGGCCGATCGCGTCGGCGTCATCAACAAGGGCAAGCTGCTCCTCGTCGACGACAAGGCGTCGCTGATGAAGAAGCTCGGCAAGCGCGAACTCGACATCGCGCTCCAGGACCCGATGACGACGATCCCGCCGGAACTCGCCGACTGGGATGTGGCACTGGAAGACGACGGCAAGCGCCTGCGCTACGTGTTCGATGCACAGGCCGACCACACCGGCATCCCGTCGTTGCTGCGCAAGCTCAGCGAACTCGGCATCGGCTTCAAGGATCTCGAAACCAGCAAATCGAGCCTCGAAGACATCTTCGTCGATCTCGTCGGAGAACGCGCATGAATACCCATGGCATCTGGGCGATCTATCGCTTCGAAATGGCGCGTGCGCTGCGCACCCTTTGGCAAAGCCTCGTCACGCCCGTCCTCACTACCTCGCTGTATTTCATCGTCTTCGGCGGCGCGATCGGCAGCCGCATGCAACAGGTCGGCGGCGTCGGTTACGGCAGCTTCATCGTTCCCGGCCTGATCATGCTGTCGCTGCTCACGCAGAGCATCTCGAACGCATCGATCGGCATCTACTTCCCCAAGTTCACCGGCACGATCTACGAGCTGCTCTCCGCGCCCGTGTCGGCGATGGAGATGGTGATCGGCTATGTCGGCGCGGCGACCACCAAGTCGGTGATCCTAGGGCTGATCATCCTCGCGACGGCGTCGTTCTTCGTGCCGCTCCGCATCGAACACCCGTTCGCGATGATCGCGTTCCTGATCCTGACCGCGGTCGCGTTCAGCCTGTTCGGGTTCATCATCGGCGTGTGGGCGAACGGCTTCGAGCAGCTGAACTTCGTCCCCGCGCTGCTGATCACGCCGCTGACGTTCCTCGGCGGCGCGTTCTACTCGATCGACATGCTGCCCCAGCCGTGGCGCACGTTCAGCCTGTTCAACCCGGTCGTCTACCTGGTGAGCGGTTTCCGCTGGAGCTTCTTCGGGGTCGGTGACGTCGCGGTCGGGGTGAGCCTCGCGGTGACGGCCGGCTTCCTCGCCGTGTGCCTGATCGCGATCGCCTGGATCTTCAAGACCGGCTGGCGGATGAAGAACTAAGCTGAAGAACCATGTTTCCCCGCGAAGGCGGGGACCCAGTCTGGGCTCCCGCCTTCGCGGGAGAACAAGCTTTTTACCGCATAACCGGCAACGTGATCCGCGAGCCCGCGCAGACCTTCTGGGTCGCCTTTACGTAATCGCCCGGTTTTGCCCGCCCGATGTTCGGCACGAACGACTGAGGGTTGCGGTCGATCATCGGGAACCACGTCGACTGGACTTGCACCATGATCCGGTGCCTCGCCTTGAACACATGATCATGGTCACGCAGCGGCACGTTCCACGCGACGACCTTCCCCGGCACGAGAGGCTGCGGCGCCGTATCGCTCGCCAGGAAGCGCCCGCGCCGCACCTCCATCGCGATCGGCAATTGATAGCCGTTCAGCGTCTTCGCATAGTCGCCCGGTTGCGCCGCACGGCCGTCGAACACCTCCGTATCGTCGGGCAGCACGTCGATCAGCTTCACCACGAAATCGCTGTCCGTCCCGCTGGTCGACGCCTGCAACGTCGCCGACAGCGCCCCCGTCACGGTCAGGTCCGCGGTCAGAGGCTCCGACACATACCCCAGCACATCGGGCCGGTGATCGACGAAGCGCTGGTCGTCCGCCTCCCACCAAGCCCAGTCCGGACTGGCATAGGTCGCAGACATCGGTCGCCGGCGGAACGGCACCGGGTTCGCCGGATCGGACACGTAGTCGCGACACCCCTCGCCCGCCGCCGACGCGGTGAACGACAGGCTGCCGTCCGCGTGCAGATACAATTCGGTCGTCTTCGCACCCGTCGGAGGCCAGGCAGCATACGTCTTCCACACGTTAGACCCCGACTGGAACATCTTCGCCGCAAAGTCCGGCCGCGGCCCCTTACCGTGCAGCCAATAGGCGAAGAACGGCGCCTGGATCTTTTCCTGGAACTGCGTCCCGCTCGCGGCGCCTAGCGGGATCGGCCCGAGATGATCCGCCACCCCCTGCCACCCACCATGCCGCCACGGCCCCGCCACCATCTGCGCCAAGTGGTTCGGGTCGTTCCGCTTCTGACGCGCGTAAATCTGCCACGAGCCCCACGGATCCTCCTGATCCCAGAACCCGGCGACGTTCAGCGTCGGCACCGTCGTCTTGCCGAGCGCATCGGTCCAGCGTTGCGCGGTGTAGAACGTGTCGTGATTGGGATGGTCGAGCAGCGACGTGAACATCGGCACCCGCCCCTTGAAGACATTCCGGTCGATCGCCTCCGCCGAGCCCGCCTTCAGGAAATAGTCGTAGGTATCGCTTGGATACGCGAAGTCGGAATTCTTCGTCTTGTCGAGCTGCAGCGACGACACCCAGTCGGTCGCATAGCTCAGCCGCAGCGCGCCGTTGCGGTGCAGATCGTCCGACTGCCAGTAATCGATCCACGCCGCCTGCGGGGATACCGCCTTCAGCGCCGGATGCGGGTTCGCCAGCGCGACGGCGGCAGCGAAACCGGGGTAGGACACGCCCCACATGCCGACCTTGCCAGTGTTGGCGGGGATGTTCTTCACCAGCCAGCCGACGGTGTCGTACGCGTCCGTGGCCTCGTCGACCGCCTTCGGATCGTTCGGATGGACCGCAGTCGACAGCGTGAACACCCCGTCCGACCTGAATCGCCCCCGCATCGACTGGAACACGAAGACATAGCCGTCCTTCATCAGCGGCGCGAAGCGATCGGCGGTGGGAAACGGCGCATCGGGCACGCCGTAGGGCGTTCGCTGGAGGAGGATCGGCAGCGGACCGGTCATCCCGCGCGGCCGCATGATGACCGTCTGCAACTTCGCCCCGTCGCGCATCGGCACCATCACCTCTTCGAACGTGAAAGGCGACTGGATTGCGGTTTGCGGCGCGGTCTGGGCAAACGCGGCGGCAGGCGCCGCGGCGGTGATCGCGAGCGCGAGCAGGAGGGCGTGGCGCGACATGGACTTTCCCTTCGTGAACCGTGCCGCGATTGGACGAACCCACGCGTGCGAAGTCAAGCCGCGCGCCATGCTCCAGTCAGCGCCGGTCGCAGTGCCAGCGAATTGAGATCGATCAGCGCGTGCAGGACCATCGCCAGCCACAATTCGCCGGTCATCAGATACACCGCCGCCATCAACGCGCCGACCAGCGTGGTCGCGATCACGCCTGCCCGCCCCTGATACAGGTGCATCGCGCCGAACACCGCGATCGCGACGCCGAACGCGACGAACGCGTTGCCGGTCACGAGCGCGATCAGCAGCGGCAGAAACAGGCGGAAGGCGAGTTCTTCGGATATGCCCGCCGCGATCGACATGGCGGCGGCGTGCATGATCTCCGGCCGGTTGCGCGGCAGGAGCGAGCCGACATTGCCGATCGTCTTGAGGATGCGCCAGTTGCGCCGCGTGGCGAGCACCGCACCGACGATCAGGCCACCCAGCGCACTGCCGCCGATCATGCCGAGCAGTTCCGCGCTGCTGTCGCCTTCGAAGCTGGGGAGGAGCGCGCGGGGGGCGTCGAACTCGGGCGGCACGGTAACGAGCGCGTCGAGGCGGCCGAGCAGGACTAGTCCGATGACCGCGGGCAGGACGAAGGCGATCGCCGCCTTGGCAATCCACAGGCGGTAGGTCTTCTGCCGCGAGGCTGTGTCGGTAAGGCGCTTGGTGCGGCGGTAGCCGAGCAGGTCGCCCTTGAGGAACCAGACGAGGCTGATGATCGTGACGAGGAGGAGGACGTTGGGCAAGATCATGCCGACACTCCCACCGCTAACGCCTTCACCGCTCTACTTCCTTGTTCTCCCGCGAAGGCGGGAGCCCAGTCTGGGTCCCCGCCTTCGCGGGGACACAATACTTGGTCAGTCCCCTACCCTAGCAAAGTGCCCCACCCCGGCGGAGGCCGGGGCCCAATTGGGAAACGTCGCTAACGGAGCGATCCACTTCATTACTCCGGACGTTCCAAGTGGGCCCCGGCCTTCGCCGGGGTGGTATTGAAGATCAATCCGTCCGATGCTCACCCTTGACCCAACGCACCGTCCCCGAAGACGCCCGCATCACCACGCTCTCGGTCGTCATCTTGCCCTTCTTCCGCTTCACGCCGGCCAGCAGCGAGCCATCGGTAACCCCGGTCGCCGCAAAGATGCAGTCGCCCTTCGCCAACTCGGACAGGTCATACTGCTTGTCGAGGTCGGTGATCCCCCACTTCGCAGCGCGCCCGCGCTCGTCGTCGTTGCGGAACAGCAACCGCCCCTTGAACTGCCCACCGACGCAGCGCAGCGCCGCGCAGGCCAGCACGCCCTCGGGGGCGCCACCGGAACCCATATACACGTCAACCGTGGTCTCTGGATCCGACGTCGCGATCACGCCGGCAACGTCGCCGTCACCGATCAGCATGATCCCGCAGCCGACCTTGCGCAGTTCGGCGATCAGCGCCTCGTGACGCGGCCGATCGAGCACGCACACGATCAGGTCGCGCGCCGGCACGCCCTTGGCGGCGGCGACGGCGTTGATGTTCTCGGTCGGCGTCTTGTCGAGATCGATGATCCCCTCGGGATAGCCCGGCCCGACCGCGATCTTGTCCATGTAGACGTCGGGCGCGTTGAGCAGCCCGCCCTCTTCGGCGATCGCCAGCACGGCGAGGCTGTTCGGCCCCGCAGTCGCGCAGATGGTCGTGCCTTCCAAGGGATCGAGCGCGATGTCGATCTTCGGGCCCTTGCCGATCGCGGAGCCGACCTTCTCGCCGATGAACAGCATCGGCGCCTCGTCGCGCTCGCCCTCGCCGATCACGACGGTGCCGTCCATGTACAGCGAGTTGAGCGCCTCGCGCATCGCCTCGACCGCCGCCGCATCCGCCGCCTTCTCGTCGCCGCGCCCGACGAGCGTGGAGGCGGCGATCGCCGCCGCTTCGGTCACGCGGACCATTTCGAGGACGAGTACGCGGTCGAGAACCTGGCTGGCAGCAGCGGTCAAAGTCTATCTCCTCGGTATGTTTGGCCCCGGATAGGCAGCGCCCGCCGGGTTGTCGACCCGATCAGTCCCTCAGCAGGTCATTGATCGAGGTCTTCGAACGCGTTTGTGCGTCGACCCGTTTGACGATCACGGCGCAATACAGCGCAGGCTTGCCGTCACCGCCGCCGATCGAGCCTGGTACGACCACCGCGTACGGCGGCACCTCGCCCTTGAACACTTCGCCGGTCTCGCGATCGACGATCTTGGTCGATGCACCCAGATACACGCCCATCGACAGCACCGCGCCCTCGCCGACGCGCACGCCCTCGGCCACTTCCGCGCGCGCACCGATGAACGCGCCATCGCCGATGATGACGGGATCGGCCTGCAACGGCTCGAGCACGCCGCCGATGCCGGCGCCGCCCGATAGGTGGACGTTCTTGCCGATCTGTGCGCACGACCCGACCGTCGCCCACGCGTCGACCATCGTGCCCTCACCGACATACGCGCCGATATTGACGAAGCTCGGCATCAGGATCGCGCCCTTGGCGATGAAGCTCCCACGCCGTGCGACCGCACCGGGCACGACACGGATGCCCGCCGCGCGGAACTCGGCTTCGCCCCAGCCCGCGAACTTCGACGGCACCTTGTCGAACGCAGGCGCACCGGCCGAACCACCGTCGATCACGACGTTGTCGTTGAGCCGGAACGAGAGCAGCACCGCCTTCTTCAACCACTGGTTGACCTGCCAGCCGTCAGCAGTCGGCTCGGCAACGCGCGCGGTGCCTGCATCGAGCATCGCCAGCGCGGACCCGACCGCATCACGCACTTCGCCCTTGGTTTCGAGGCCAAGGTTCGCTCGGTCGTCCCAGGCGGCGTCGATGATGGTCTGCAAGGTCATGATGTCTCCAGGATGGTTTCGAGCCACGGCGCAAGCACCGGCACGGTAAAGTCGATGTGGTCGCGCGCCGCGTCGGGCGACTGCTCGGAGCCGTTGTCGATCCACACGGTCGTCATCCCGATCGCCTTGGCCGGCGTCAGGTTGCGCGCCATGTCGTCGGCGAACAACGACTCCCGCGGGTCGATATCGAACGCCGCGCAGAACCCTTCATAGGCCGACGCATGCGGCTTCGGCATCAGGTTCATCGCATGGATATCGTGGATCGCCTCGAAGCTTTCGCTCAACCCGAGCCGATCGAGAATCCGCGTCGCATACGGCGTGTCGCCATTGGTGAAGACCAGCTTGCGCCCGGGCAACTTGGCGATCGCCGCGACCAGCGGCGCATCATGCTCGATCACGTCCATCTCGATGTCGTGGACATGCGCCAGGAACGCGTGCGGATCGACGTGATGCTCGGCCATCAACCCCGACAGCGTCGTGCCGTGGTTGTGGAAATACCCCTTCTGCACGCGCCGTGCCTCGTCATGATCGAGCCCCAGCAGATCCTGGATGAACCCGGTCATCCGCGCGTCGACCTGCGCGAACAGGTCCGCGCTCGTCGGGTACAGCGTGTTGTCGAGATCGAAGATCCAGTTGCGGACATGGGCAAGGCGGGGGTCAAGGCGGGCAAGCATCGCGCGAACCTCTAGGCACCGCGAACCAACCGGGCAAGCCGGCTCCGGACGGCCCCGTGTTTATCATCGCGTAACACTTTGTATTCCATTAGCTTGTCCGGGCAACAGGGGCGGAATTCATGCGACGGATCAAGGCCGACCTGCTGCGGTCGGCGACAATGGGGGCAGGTCTTCTCCTTGCCGCCTGTGGCGGTGGCGGTGGAGGCGGTATCAACAGCACACCGACGCCGCCCTCGACATCATTGCCAACGCCCGCCCCAACGCCAACTCCCGCCCCAACCCCCACACCGACGCCTGCTCCCACACCAACCCCGTCCAGCAACGACACCGGCGAATACCGCGCGACCGTTGGTGCGGTCTCGATGAATGCGCTTGCCGCCTATAATGTCGGCGCGACCGGCAAAGGCATCGGCGTCGGCGTGATCGACAGCGGTATCGACCTGCAAAGCCAGGAATTCGGAACCCGCATCTCGTCCGGGTCTCAGGACGTCGCCGGCAACGCTTCGATCGACGACGAAGGGGGCCACGGCACCGCGGTCGCCTTTACGCTCGCAGGCCGCCGAAACGGTGCGGGTTCGCAGGGCGTTGCGTTCGATGCGACGCTGATCGTCCTGCGCGCCGATCGCCCCGGCACCTGCGCGACGGCGAGCAAGGACGATGAGAGCACCGGCTGTAAATTCCCGACCGATGCGATCACCCGCGGGGTCGATGCAGCGCGTGTAGCGGGGGCGAAAGTCGTCAACATCTCGCTCGGCGGATCGGAGATGCCACAAAGCCTGAAGGACGCGATCGGCCGCGCGACCAGCGCTGGGCTGGTCGTCGTGATCGCGGCGGGCAATGACGGCTCGGTCAACCCCGATCCCTTTACCAACGTCGCCGGCGACGCACAGGCGCGCAATCAGGTCATCATAGCCGGCTCGGTCGGGTCCAGCGACGGCATCTCGAGCTTCAGCGACAGGGCCGGCACCGGCGCCGCGCATTTCCTCACGGCCGTCGGTGAAAACGTCCGCGCGCCGGACCAGAACGACACCGCGTATCTATGGTCGGGCACGTCGTTCGCCGCGCCGCAGATTTCCGGCGCGGTCGCGCTGCTGGCCCAGGCATTCCCCAACCTGACAGGGGCGCAAATCGTCGACATCCTGTTCAAGAGCGCGCGCGATGTCGGCGCACCCGGGATCGACTCCGTCTACGGCAACGGCGTGCTCGACCTGACCCGGGCTTTCCAACCGCTCGGTGCAACGTCAATGGCTGGCTCGAAGGCCCTCGTATCGACGAGCGGCAATGCAACGCTCTCCGCCGCCATGGGCGACGCGGTGCAGGGTGAGCTCGGTGCGGTCATACTCGACGGCTACAGCCGAGCGTTCGCGATCGATCTGGCCAAGACGATCGCGAAACGCAGCCCCGACCGCGCGCTGGGTGGCGCGTTGCAGTCGCACCTCCGCACCGTCGCTCTGGCGCAAGGCAACATGACGGTGTCGATGACGCTGGCCCCCCGTTCGAACGGCGACGTGGCGCTCGACCGAACCTCGTTGTCGCGCGCCGACGCGTCCGGCGCGCGCGCGATCGCGGGGATGGTGACGCAGAAGCTCGGCAGCACGCTGTCGTTCGGCTTCGGCTTCGCGCAAGGATCGGGCGCGCTGAGCGCACAGCTCTCCGGCCAGTCCGAACCCGCCTTCCTGATCGCCAATGCCGGCAGCATGGGCTTCGACAGCACCACGCGCGCCTCGAGCGCGATGCGGCAGAGCTTCGGCGGGTTCGGCTTTACCGCGGGAATCGAGAATGGCGACGTCCTGACGCAACGGGACGACGACCTGCGGCTACGCGACCGCTGGCAACGTTCGGGGTACAATCGCGCATCGTTGGCGATCGATCGACGCTTCGGCGGGCTCGCGACGATGGTCGCCGCGACTCGGATGGACGAGCGCGATACCGTCCTCGGCGCGCGCTTCGATGCGGCGCTTGGCGCAGCACGGGCGGCGACGTGGTTCTTGGACACCAAGGCGCGCTTCGATGCCGGCGCCGGCTGGAGCATAGGCGGATCGATGCGCCAGGGCTGGACCCGCGCGGCCGTCCGCGGCGGCCTCAGCGGCGATGGCCTCGTCCGCACCAACGCGTTTGCTGCCGATATCGGCAAGGACGGCGTGTTCGGCCACGACAGCATCGGCCTGCGCATCGCGCAACCTCTGCGGGTGGCACGCGGCGGGATCGATCTCGGACTGCCGACCTATTTCGACTATACCAGCGGCAGTGTGACCGACTGGACCACGCAGCGCCTCAACCTCGCCCCGCAAGGTCGCGAAGTGGATGTCGAGGCGCGGTACGGCATGCCGGTGTTCGGCGGAGGCCTCGACACCAACCTCTTCTGGCGCCGCGACCCCGGCAATTTCGCTGCGCTGCCCAATGATTACGGCATGGCGATGCGGTACAGTTTGGGGTTTTGAATACCCACGCCCCCAATTCGTCATCCTGACGAAAGTCAGGATCCAGAGTAACGGGCGCTGCCGTATTTGGCTCTCGATCCTGACTTTCGTCAGGATGACGGACGTGAGAGACGGACGGGGCTGGATAAGCTACCGGTCGGTACCTATCTCTACCGCATGACACGTTATTCCCTGCTCGATCTGGTTCCCGTCATCGAAGGCGGCACCGTCTCTCAATCGCTCGCCAACGCGGCCGACCTCGCGCGGCACGCCGAGAGCGTCGGATTCCAGCGCTACTGGGTCGCCGAGCACCACGGTATGACCGGCATCGCGTCGGCCGCGACCGCGGTCGTGATCGCGCACATCGCCGCCGCCACCAAGACCATCCGCGTAGGCTCGGGCGGCATCATGCTCCCCAACCATGCGCCGCTGACGATCGCCGAGCAGTTCGGCACGCTCGACGCCCTGTTCCCCGGCCGCATCGATTTGGGCCTCGGCCGCGCACCCGGTTCCGACCAGCGCGTCGCGCGCGCGATGCGCCGCACACTGGAAACCGACGCCAACGCCTTCCCGCAGGACGTGATGGAGCTCCAGAGCTACTTCGCCAATGACGGCCAGACCGGCATCGTCGCGACCCCGGGAGCGGGCGCGGACGTCGAGATTTGGATTCTCGGCTCGAGCACGTTCGGCGCGCAGCTGGCGGCGGCACTCGGCCTGCCCTACGCGTTCGCCTCGCACTTCGCGCCCGATGCGCTCGATGCCGCGCTGGCGATCTACCGCCGCGATTTCCGCCCGTCGGCACGGCTTGCAAAGCCTCACGTCATGGCGGGCTTCAACGTGTTCGCAGCCGAGACCGACGCGGAAGCCGAACTGCTCGCCACCTCGCAGCAGCAGTCGTTCGTAGCGTTGCGCACCGGCAACCCAGGTCAGATGAAGCCGCCCCTCGCCGGCTATCGCGAGTCGCTCGGCGCGCAGGGCAACCAGATCCTCGACCACGTCCTGCAATGCTCAGCGGTCGGCAGCCCCGCCAAGGTCGCCCGCGACATCGCGGCGTTCGTCGAGCGGACTGGCGTCGACGAGGTCATGGTGACCAGCGCGATCTACGATCACGAGGCCCGCAAGCGGAGCCTGTCGATCACGGCGGATGTGATGCAGGAACTGAAGATCGCTGCGTAATTAGGCCGCAAACCGCTTCCGCTTAAGACACCACCCCGGCGAAGGCCGGTGCCCAATGGGGGGCGGTGGTAACGGAGGGCTGCGCATCGTTACTGCGACCTCTCCAACTGGGCCCCGGCCTCCGCCGGGGTGGTGCATGCAGGGGGCGCGCGACCTACTCCCCCGCCCATTCCTTCAACAAAGTATACGCGATCGCATAAGGCGGCGGCGCCACGAACGGCCCGTCTTCCCCGCGCAGCACCGCGCGCACCATCTCTCGCGGCACCCACATCGCATCCTCGAGCTCGTTCACGTCGAGCGTGATCGCATCGTCCTCGGCCTCGGCAACGCACGCCATCATCAACGACGACGGGAATGGCCAAGGCTGGCTCGCGACATACCGCACCTTGCCGACCCGAACGCCCGACTCTTCGAGGATCTCGCGCGCGACCGCTTCCTCGATCGATTCGGCCGGCTCGACGAAACCGGCGAGCGCGGAATACCGCCCCGGCGGCCATCCCTTGCCGCGCCCGAGCAGCGCACGCCCGTCATGCTCGGCGATCATGATCACCACCGGATCGACGCGCGGGAAATGCTCGGTCCCGCAGTTCGGGCACTTCCGCGCCCACCCCGCCCGGAACATCTCGGTCGGCGAACCGCACTTCGCGCAGAAACCATGCCGGACATGCCAGTCGATCACACTGCGCGCACCAGCGTACGTCGCTGCCTCACCGGGCGCGAGCGCGGCCAGCACCGTCATCAGCGCGGGCGACCGCATCGCCGGCGCGTTGTCGACACGCATCCCGTTCAGCAACGCCGCGAAATGCGGCCGCCCGCTCTCGTCGAGCCCTAGCAGGATCGGCTCGGCATCGTCGGGCATGTCCGCCATCGACGTCCAGGCGAGATGCCCGTCGTCAGTCGTGCCCGGCAGCAACCCGTCAAGCACCAGCAACCGCGCACGCCAGTCGCGCTGCGCCGCCGCCAGCCCTTCCGGATCGTGGCGCAATGCATCCGACCGGTCGAGCGTCCCACCGGTAAACCCAGGTGCGTCCATCACGCTCATCGGCGCAACCTCGCCGCATCCTGGAGCAGCGCCGCGACCACCTGCTGGCGGAGCGGTATCCGGTCCGCCGGAAAATAGTTGACCATCACGTTGCCGCGCGAATGCTTCGCCGGATCGACCCATGCGATCGTGCCCGCCGCACCACCCCAGGCATAGGTGCCCTTGCCCGGCCCGTTCGGCGTATCCGCGAGCACCACGGAACCGCCCGCGCCGAAGCCCATGTTGCTCCCCTGCGTTCCCCCGGTGCCGCCACCGACTCCGCCGAACACGACGCCCGCCGGCAGCAGGTTCGACGTCGCCAGCGCGATCGTCTCGGGCTTCATCACGCGCACGCCGTCGAGCGTGCCGCCGTCTTGGATCATGTGCAGGAACCGATCGTAATCGCGCGCCGACATCACGAGGCCGGCACCACCATACGGAAAGCTCGGCTTCTGCAGGAACACCGACGTCGCCGCCGGATCGAGCGGCGTCCGCGTGTCGCCGACGAACGCATAGTTGGTCGCCAGCCGCCCGACCTCGCGCTGCGGCACCTGCCAGAAGCTCGACTTCATCTTGAGCGGATCGAACAACCGCGTCTGCACGAACCGCTCGAAGCTCATGCCGCTCGCGACCTCGATCACGCGGCCCATCACGTCGAGCCCGATCGAATAGCTCCACTTCGTCCCCGGCTCGGCGATCAGCGGCAGCGTCGCGACGCGGTTGGCGAACTCCTCCAGCGACTTCGGCCGGACGGGTCGCATCTTCGTTTCCATGTCGGCATTGACCGACAGCGGAAGGATGCCCAGCCGCTCATACTCCTTGAGCAGCGGCCCCTTGGTGACGATCGTGTAGCCGAGCCCGGCGGTATGCGTCAGCAAATTGCGGATCGTGATCGGCCGCGTCGCCGGGCGCGTGGCGAGCGACGTGTCGGGGCTGGTCGCGACCTTCATGTCCTTGAACGCCGGGATATATTTGCTGACCGGATCGTCGAGGTTGAGCTTGCCGTCCTCGACCAGCATCATCGCCGACATGCCGGTGATCGGCTTTGACATCGAATAAACACGCCACAGCGAGTCGGGGCCTGCCGCCGGAGCATTCGGGTCGTCGCTGATCTTGCCCGCCGCCGGGAACAGCGTCGGACCATCACCAGCCCCGAACGCACCGACGATCCCCGGCATCTTGTCCTGCGCGACATAGCCGTCGAACAGCGCGGACGTGGCAGGCAGCAACGCATTGACCGGGATCGTCATCCGCGGCGTCGACCGAGCCTGCGGGCTGACCTGCGGACGCGGCTGCGCCTGCTGGGCATAGGCCGTGGCGGCGGCCAGCGCGGCAAGTCCGCCAGTCGAAATCCAGTGCACCAGTTTCATGCAGCTCTCCGTATGGCCTAGTTCCGTATGGCTTTGCCGGCTTTGGCGAAAACGGTCGGGAGCCCGGCGGTATCCAGGTTGTCGATCGGCCACCATTCGCTTGCCGTTGGAACGCGGGGTTGATGCGCCTCGACCGTCGCCACCGCAAGCGTCAGTTGCAGATCGAAATGGGTAAATCCGTGCGCGACGGTCGTGTCCAGCATCCGCCAATCCGCCTGCCCCGGCGCATCCTCGAAACCGGGTGGAACATCACCCCAAGGCCCGGTCGGAAACGCGCGCATCCCGCCGAGCAGACCCTTGTCCGGCCGCCGCACCAGCAACACCTGCCCGTCGCGTTCCAGCCAGAATATCGTCCCGTACCGCTGAGGCTTGGCCGCCTTCTTCGCCTTCACCGGCAACCGCTCGGGCGCGCCCTGCGCAAAGCTTTCGCAAAACTCACGGATCGGACACAGCAAACATTTCGGCGCGCGCGTCGTGCAGATCCCCGACCCCAGATCCATCATCGCCTGCGCGAAATCCCCCGCCCGCGCGTCCGGCGTGATCGAATCCGCCGCGACCCGAATCGCAGGCCGCGCCGCCGGCAAGGGCGTCTGAATCGCGAACAGCCGCGCGACTACGCGTTCGACATTCGCATCGACCACCACCGCGCGCTCGCCAAACGCGATCGCCGCCACCGCCGCGGCCGTGTAAGCGCCGAGCCCAGGCAGCGCGCGCAGCTCCACCTCGGTCCGCGGAAATACGCCGCCATGCTCCGCGACGACAGCCTTCGCCGCCTTCACCAGATTGCGCGCCCGAGCATAATACCCAAGCCCCGCCCAAGCCGCCATCACATCGGCATCGTCCGCCGCCGCCAGACTCGCGAAATCCGGCCACCGCGCGGTCCACGCGAGGAACCGCGGGGTCACCGCGGCCACCGTCGTCTGCTGCAACATCACCTCGGACAGCCACACCCGGTATGGATCGACCGCCTCGCCCGGCTTCGCGCGCCACGGCAGGTCGCGACGGTGCGCGTCATACCAGTCGAGCAGGGCCCCGAAGACCGAAGAGCGCTTGGCGTTCACGCGTCGCCTATGGCATGGGTTCGCAGATGAGCAAGCCGCCCGTTTCTGTGCCTAAATCTGCGACGCCCAAGCCGGCGACGAAGCGCGTGAAAGGCAGGACCGATCCCGACGCCCCGCGCGAGAACCGCTCACGCGCGGTCGCCGAGCTGTTGCCCGCGATCGGCGGCGCGGCGTTCCGTCGATTCGGCTTCGTCCAGTCGTCGATCGTCAGCCGCTGGCCCGAGATCGTCGGCGCGAAACTGGCCGGCGCAAGCATCCCCGAATCGATCCGCTTCCCGGTCGGCAAGAAGCAGGACGGCGTCCTGACCCTTACCGTCCGCGGCGCGCACGCACCGATGATGCAGCACATCGCGCCCGAGATTATCGAGCGCGTCAACCGCTTCTTCGGCTACGCGGCCATCGTGAAGGTCGCGATCCGCCAGGGCGAGGTCGCAGCGCCCGTGCCGCGCAAAGCCCCGCCTTCGATCCGCCCGGTCCCCGTCGATCTTGGTGCGAGCCTGAAGGGCATCGCCGATCCGGAACTGCGCGCCGTCCTCGAATCCCTCGCCGCCGGCGTCGCCTCGACGCACGGCCTTCCCAGGATCACCTGATGCGCGTCCTACTTGCCGTCTTCGCCCTCTTCCTGCTGACCGGCGCCGCACCTAAGCGCGACTGGTCCCAGACCGCGCGCATCCTGCCCTCGGGCGCATATCTGATCGGCAACCCCGCCGCGCGCGTGAAGCTGGTCGAATATGCCAGCTACACCTGCTCGCACTGTGCGGACTTCTCCGTGAAATCCGAACCCGTGCTGAAGCGACAGATGATCGCATCGGGCTCGACCAGCCTCGAATTTCGCCACTTCATTCGCGACCGGCTCGACCTGTCGGCGGCGATCCTCGCCCGCTGCACCGGCCCGAAGGGCTTCTCTGCCACCTCGTCCGCGATCTTCGCCGCGCAGCCGCAATGGCTCGAGCGCGGGATCGAATACCAGCAGGGCAACGCCGCGCGCCTCGCGATGTACCCCGCCTCGGCACAGATCCGCGCCAACGCCGACGGCTCCGGCCTGACCGCGATGGTTAAGGCGCGCGGGCTCTCGGACGCGGCGATCAACGCATGCTTCGCCAACCAGCCCGAGATCGACCGCATCGTCAAACTGACCGCCGACGCGCCGAAGGAGATCGACTCGACGCCGACCTTCTACCTCAACGGCAAGATCGTGCCCCACGTCGGCTGGGAACAGCTCGAACCCGCGCTCCGCAAGGCCGGCGCCCGTTAATTCACGTGATCCACTGGAGTAACCCGATGAAGTTCGTAATCGCCCTCGCCGTCCTGCCGCTCGCGCTTGCCGCCTGCTCGAAGAACGATTCGACCGGTAACGTCGACCAGCCCGCCGCCGCGCCGGTAGCAGCCGCCGCAGCCCCCGCCGGCCAGAACTGGACCGAGACGGTCGTGAAGACCCCCGAGGGTTACCTGATGGGCAACCCGAACGCGCCGATCAAGCTCGTCGAATACGGCGCGCGCTCGTGCCCGACCTGCGGCGCGTTCGGCCGTGAGGCGTACAAGCCGCTGACCGAGAAATACGTCTCGACCGGGAAGGTCAGCTTCGAATTCCGCGACTTCCTCGTCCACGGCGCGCCCGACGTGGCGCTGACTTTGCTCGGCCAGTGCGGCGGCGTCGCGCCGTTCTTCCCGATCCTCGAGCAGATGTACGGCAACCAGATCGCCTTCCTCGACAAGCTCCAGGCGATGACCCCCGACCAGCAGAAGGCGCTCGCCAACCAGCCGCCGACGGTCGTCGCGACCAAGCTCGCCGAACAGATGGGCGCGATCGATTTCGTCAAGCAGCGCGGGATCCCGGAAGCGAAGGCGCGCGCATGCCTCGCGGATCAGAAGCAGCTCGAAGTGATGGCCAAGCCGACCGAGAACGCGATGCAGGCGGGCACGGTCACGGGCACGCCGACGTTCCTGATCAACGACAAGAAGCTCGATCAGGTCGTGAGCTGGGATCAGATGGAGAAGGCACTGAAGGCGGCTGGGGCGTAAGCCGCACGCCGTCTCCATCCACACGTACCACCCCGGCGAAGGCCGGGGCCCAGTTGGGGGACGTCGCTGATCAGCGCTGCGTTCCGTTACTGCCACCTCTCCAGCTGGGCCCCGGCCTCCGCCGGGGAGGTGGGGTTCGGACTAACGGCAGCGCCTTCTTGTTCTCCCGCGAAGGCGGGAGCCCAGTCTGGGTCCCCGCCTTCGCGGGGAAACAAGGTTTAGGGCTCCGTTCGCGATAGGATCCAACTTTAGTCGTCGGGGGGCGCAAGAATGCAGATCAAGCGCCTCCGCATTACCGGCTTCAAGAGCTTCGTCGACCCCGCCGATCTCCGCATCGAACCCGGCCTGACCGGCGTCGTCGGCCCCAATGGCTGCGGCAAGTCCAACCTCCTCGAAGCGCTCCGCTGGACGATGGGCGAGGCCAGTGCCAAATCGCTACGTGGCGCCGGTATGGAGGACGTCATCTTCGCCGGCACCGCGACCCGCCCCCCGCGCGACTTCGCCGAAGTCTCCATCCTCGCCGAAATAGCCGGCGACGAACGCGAGATCGTCCGCCGGATCGAACGCGGCGCCGGCTCCGCCTACCGGATCGACGGCCGCGACGTCCGCGCCAAGGACGTCGGCCTGCTCTTCGCCGACGCCGCGACCGGCGCGCACTCGCCCGCGCTTGTCAGCCAGGGCAAGATCGGCGCGGTCATCGCCGCCAAACCCGCCGACCGCCGCGCGATGCTGGAGGAAGCCGCCGGGATCGCCGGCCTCCACGTCCGGCGGAAAGACGCCGAGGGCAAACTCCGCGCCACCGAAGCCAATCTCGCCAAGCTCGACGAGATCATCTCCGACCAGGACGCGCGCGCCGCCACGCTGAAACGCCAAGCCCGCGCCGCCGAACGCTACCGCCTCATCTCCGTCCAGATCCGCGTCGCCGAAGCACGCACGCTCTTCGCCCGATGGCGCGAAGCCGCCACCGCAGCCGACGCCGCCAAAGCCGAAGCCGCCGCTGCCGAAACCCGCGTCCACGCTACCACCGAAGCCGAACGCGCAGCCGCCGCAAACCAGCACCGCGCGATCGAAGCCGTCTCCACCGCGCGCACCGCAGCGCTCGCCGCGCGCGACCTGGTCGGCGATCTCGCGCACCGGCTCACCGCGCTCAGGACCGAGAAGGCCAGCGTCGAGCGCAGGATCGCCGACCTCACCGACGCCCGCGCCCGGATCGCCGACGACCGCGCCCGCGAAGGATCGCTCGCCAGCGACGCCGCCGCCGCGCTCGCCCGCCTCGCCGACGAGGCCCAGACGCTCGACACCGCGATCGCCGATGCCACCGCCACGATCCCCGATCTCGACGCAGCCCTCGCCGAAACCGAACGCAGCGCCCGCGACGCCGAGGTCTCCCTCGCCCAGGCGCTCGCCATGCAGGCCCGCGACGCCGCCGAAGTCCGCGTCGCCAGCGCAGCCGTCGCCGCCGCCCGCACCCGCGCCGATCGCGCCGATCGCGACGCCGCGCAGATCGCCGCCGCCCTCCGCGCCCTCGGCGACCCTGTTCCGCTAGCCGCAGAGCGCGAAACCGCCGCCGAAACCCGACGCGGCGCGACCGCAGCCGCAGAGTCCGCCCGCCAGGCCATCACACAAGCGGACACCGACGAAGCCACCGCGGCCAGCGCGCGAGACGCCGCCGAAACCACCCACGCCACCGCCCGCGCAAACCTCGCCGCAATCGATAGCGAAGTAACCGCTCTCAACAAGGCAACGCAGCGCGGCGGTCGTGACCGTCTACTGGATCACGTCTCCGCCAACACCGGCTACGAACGGGCATTGGCCGCCGCACTTGGAGACGATCTCGACACCGGCCTCGATGCATGGGCCGGCGCCGAGCCGCGCGAAGACGACCCCGCCGCACCCGCCGACGCAGAACCGCTGGCAGAGCATGTCGACGCGCCCCCCGCCCTCGCCCGCAGGCTCGCGCAGGTCTTCGTCGTCGACACCGACCGCCAGCAACACCTCGCCGTCGGCCAGCGCATCGTCACCCGGGACGGCCAGCTTCGCCGCTGGGACGGCTTCACCGCAACCGGCACCGGCGCGGCCGCCGCCGAACGCCTCGTCCGCCGCAATCGCCTCGCCGCACTCCAGGCCGCCCGCCCCGCTGCGGCCAAAGCGCTGGACGACGCCGAACGAACCCGCGCCGCAATCGACGAGCGCATCGCCCAGGCTAGAGGTCAGTCGCAAACCGCCCGCGCCGCCCTGCAACGCGCCGAAACCGCCGCGCGCGACGCCCTCCGCCAGGAAGACCGCGCCGCCGCCGCGCTCGAACGCCTCGCCACCCAGCGCGCAGACCTCGACGTCCGCGCGCACCGTATCGCCGACGACGTCGCCGACGCGCACGCCGAACGCACCCGCGCCGAAGCCGCGATGGCCGCCGTCCCCGACGGCACCGCCAACGCGCGCCAGGTCGCCACGCTCCAGTACGACGCCGAACGCGCCCGCGCCGCCGTCGCGCAGGCCCGCGCCGATCGCACCACGCTAGACCGCAGCATCGCCACCCACCGCGAACGCCTGGCCGCCGCGCAAGCCGACACTCGAAGCTGGCGTGCGCGCGCCGGTGAAGCCGCCAAACGCATCGCCGCCATGGACACGCGCGAAACCACGCTCGGCGTTGATCTCGCCGCCATCGCCGATCGCCCCGCCACCCTCGCCACAGAGATCGCCGCGCTGGACAGCCAACATCACGAAGCGCGCACAACCGCCGACGCGCTCCTTGCCACCGAACGCACCGCGGAGACCGCCGCCCGCACCGCCGACGACGCCCACCGCGCCACCACCGAAGCGCTCGCCGTCGCCCGTGAAGCCCGCGCCGGCGCGATCGCCCGCGTCGAAAACCACGAAGCGCGCCGCCTCGATCTCGGCCGCCTCTCAGGCGAGCGCTTCCAATGTCCCGCCCCCGTCCTCCCCGAACGCCTCGGCTTCGCGGTCGCCGACGTCCGCGCGCCAGCCGAGGAGTCCGCCACGCACGACCGCCTTACCACCGACCGAGAGCGGATCGGCCCGGTCAACCTCGTCGCCGAAACCGAACTTGCCGAACTCGAAGAGTCCGCGCGCGGCAACGCGGTCGAGCGCGACGAACTCGGGCAAGCCGTCAACCGGCTGCGCGGCTCGATCGGCACGCTGAACCGCGAAGGCCGCCAGCGCCTGCTCGCCGCATTCGAAGCGGTAAACGGCCATTTCCAGCGCCTCTTCACCACCCTCTTCGACGGCGGCGCCGCGCACCTCGAACTCATAGACTCCGACGACCCGCTCGAAGCCGGCCTCGAGATCATGGCGCAACCACCCGGCAAACGCCTCCAGTCGCTCACGCTCCTGTCCGGCGGCGAACAAGCGCTGACCGCGGTCGCGCTGATCTTCGGCCTGTTCCTCACCAACCCCGCGCCGATCTGCGTCCTCGACGAGGTCGACGCGCCGCTCGACGACGCCAATATCGAGCGCTTCTGCGACCTGCTCGACCGCATGTCGCGCGACACCGACACGCGCTACCTCGTCGTCACGCATAACGCCGTCACGATGAGCCGCATGCACCGCCTGTTCGGCGTGACGATGATCGAACGCGGTGTCAGCCGCCTCGTCTCGGTCGACCTCCAGGCGGCAACTGGTCTGCTCGCAGCTGAATGATACAGATCGATTTTTCCGTATTATTTTGCCGGAACGCGGTCACGTTTTGCGGTATGACATGCGCATGTTCCTCGACGAATCCAGCATCTGGCCGCGCAAGGAAGACCTTCCCCCACGCAAGCCTGTGTTCCGCCACGAGAAAGCGCTGAGCCGCATCCTGCTGTTCTACGCACTCGTCCTGTTGCTGCTCCCCGTCAGCCTTGGCGGGTTCGTCGATCTGTTCCGCTATATTTTCGACTGACGCCCATCGCGCGGATCGTTGATGTCGATCAATCGACACTTGCGATTCCGGAACGTAAGACGAACGGATGGCCCAGCTCGATACCCGTGAAAAGCTCGAGATTCTCGCCGATGCGGCCAAATACGATGCGTCCTGCGCGTCGTCGGGCACCACCAAGCGCAATTCGAAGGACGGCAAGGGGCTAGGCTCGACCGAGGGGATGGGCATCTGCCACGCCTATGCGCCCGATGGTCGTTGCATCTCTCTGCTGAAAATCCTGCTGACGAACAGCTGCATCTTCGACTGCCATTACTGCATCAACCGCAAGAGCTCCAACGTCCGCCGCGCCCGCTTCACGGCAAAGGAAGTCGTCGATCTCACCATCGCCTTCTACAAGCGCAATTATATCGAGGGCCTGTTCCTCTCTTCCGGCATCATCGCCTCGTCGAACTACACCATGGAGCAGATGGTCGAGGTCGCGCGGAGTTTGCGCGAGGATCACCATTTCCGCGGCTACATCCACCTCAAGACGATCCCCGACGCCGATCCCGAACTCGTCCACCAGGCCGGGCTATACGCCGACCGCGTCTCGATCAACGTCGAACTCCCGACCGCAAACGGCCTGAAGCGTCTCGCCCCCGAGAAAGACGGCGTCCGCATCGAAACCGCGATGGCGGAGGTGAAGACCTCGATCATCGACGGCAAGGACGCGAAGGCCAAGTACAAGTCTGCGCCGAAGTTTGCCCCTGCCGGCCAGTCGACGCAGATGATCGTCGGCGCAGACGCGGCGACGGACGGTGACATCGTGCGGAAGGCGTCCACGCTGTACGACCGGTTCGGTCTGCGTCGCGTGTATTATTCGGCGTTCAGCCCGATCCCGGATGCGAGCGCGGTGCTGCCGCTGCAACGCCCGCCGTTGATGCGCGAGCACCGGTTGTACCAGTCCGACTGGCTGATGCGGTTCTACGAGTTCCAGCCGCACGAGGTGGTGGCAGCCGCCGACGACGCCACGGGCATGCTGCCACTCGATATCGATCCGAAGCTAGCTTGGGCGCTGAAGTTCCGCGGGAACTTTCCGGTGGATGTGAACCGGGCGCCGCGCGAGATGCTGTTGCGGGTGCCGGGGCTTGGAGTGAAAGCGGTCAACGGCATTTTGACGAGCCGCCGGTGGCGGCGGTTGCATCTGGCGGACGTGGCGCGGTTGACCGTGTCGGTTGCCAAGTTGCGGCCGTTCATCATTGCTGAGGACTGGCGACCGGTGGTGCTGGCGGATCGTGCGGAATTGCGGCCGATCGTCGCGCCGAAACCGAAGCAGATGGAAATGTTCGCGTGACGCCCCCGCATTCCTCCCCGGAACGGGGAGGGGGACCGCGACGCGCAGCGGTGGGGTGGAGGGGGCTCACCACAACCGGTACGCTCGTGGAAGCCCCCCTCCACCAGCTTCGCTGGTCCCCCTCCCCGTGCCGGGGAGGATTATGCGCGTCGTAACCCTATCCGAACCCGACGATTTCGACGGCTGGCGCGACGCCGCGCGTGGCCTGATCGCTGAGGACGTCCCCCCAGACGACGTCGTCTGGCAAGTCGGCGACGAACCGGTCGACCTGTTCGCAACCGTCGCCGAACCAGCGCCCGCCCCGCCCCCCGGCGCGTTCTCCGTCCCCCGGGCTTTCATCGACCTAGCCCGCAGCGCGATCCTCGGCAGCGACCCAGAACGGTTCGCGCTGCTTTACACGCTACTTTTCCGCCTCCGCCGCGAACAAAAACTGATCGAGGACCGCGCCGATCCGCTCGTCCGCCGCCTCGACCGGATCGCCAAGGACGTCCGCCGCGACATCCACAAGATGCGCGCGTTCCTGCGTTTCCGCGAGGTCGAGGAGGACGGCGGCACGCGCTTCGTCGCGTGGTTCGAACCCGACCACCACATCGTCCGCGCCAACGCCGCGTTCTTCGTCAACCGCTTCGCCAGCATGCGCTGGTCGATCCTGACGCCCGAGGTCTCGGTTCACTGGGACGGCAAGGCGCTCAGCGAGGGTCCCGGCGCGAGCAAGGCCGACGCCCCCGACGGCGACCCAACCGAGGAAGTCTGGAAGACCTATTACGCCAGCATCTTTAACCCGGCGCGCGTCAAGATCGGCGCGATGCTGAAGGAGATGCCGAAGAAATACTGGAAAAATATGCCCGAGACCGCGCTGGTACCGGGCCTGCTGGCAGCGGCACAGGCAAGGGAGAGCGGGATGATCGCGAAGGCGCGCGACACGGTAGGTGGTAACAGCCTGATCGCGTGGGAAGCACTGCGTGACGAAGCTGCCGGCTGCACCCGCTGCCCGCTCTACAAGCCCGCAACGCAAACCGTGTTCGGCGAGGGCCCGGTTGATGCCCCGCTAATGTTCGTCGGCGAACAGCCCGGTGACCAAGAGGATATCGCCGGCCGCCCCTTCGTCGGCCCCGCCGGCCAGATGTTCGACAAGGCGATGGCCGAGGCTGGCGTCGACCGCTCCCGCGCGTACGTCACCAACGCCGTGAAACACTTCAAATTCGAACAACGTGGCAAGCGACGCATCCACGCCAAGCCCGGCGCAGGCGAGATCGACGCCTGCCGCTGGTGGATCGAGCAGGAGCAGATGCTGATCAAGCCAAAGGTGACGGTGGCGCTAGGGGCGACCGCAGCGCGGTCGTTGTTCGGGAAGGTGATGACGATCGGGCGCGAGCGCGGGCGGGCTTTGCAGCTACCGGATGGTGGCGAGGCCTGGATTACGGTGCATCCGAGCTATCTGCTTAGGCTGCCGGATCCGGCGCAGGCTGCGGAGGAATATGCGCGGTTCGTCGAGGATCTGCGAGTGGTTGGCGGGCGTATCGGTTGATCCTCCCCGGTACGGGGAGGGGGACCAGCGCGGCTGGTGGAGGGGGCTTACCGCGGGCGTACCGTTCGTGGAGAACCCCCTCCACCCCGCCGCTTCGCGTCGCGGTCCCCCTCCCCGTGCCGGGGAGGATTACATGCTGTTCGGTTCCGGTCCCAAGCGGCCCGCCGGATCGTCGAGCGCCTCGATCGCGGCCATGTCTTCGTCGTCGAGCGTCAGGTCGAGCGCCGCGAAATTGTCAGCGAAATGCTCCGCGTCCGAGGCTTTCGGGATCACCGAAAAGCCGTTCGCCAGATGCCATGCGAGGATCACCTGCGCGGCGCTGCGGCCGTGCTTGTCGGCGATGCGGACGATCGCTTCGTCCTTCAACAGCGTCTTACCCTGGCCCAGCGGGCTCCAGCTCTGCGTTACGATGCCGTGGGCTTCGTGATACTTGCGCTGGTCACGCTGCTGGAAGTTCGGGTGGAGTTCGATCTGGTTGACCGCAGGAGTCACACCGGTCGCGGCGACGATCGCGTCGATATGTTCGGGGAGAAAGTTCGACACGCCGATCGACTTGGCTTTCCCTGCATCGCGCAGGGCGATCATCGCCTTCCAGGCTTCTACATACTTGTCCTGCTTCGGCACCGGCCAGTGCATCAAGTACAGGTCGACCGACTCGACACCGAGTAGCGCAATGCTCTCGTCCATAGCCGCTTCGGCATCGCCCTGTCGGTCGTTCCAGAGCTTCGTCGTCAGGAACGCGTCCGACCCCTTGTAGCCGTCACCGACGCCACGCTCGTTCTCGTAGATCGCCGCGGTGTCGACCAGGCGGAAGCCGATATCGAGCCCGGAGCGGACGATCGCCGCGGCCTGGCTGTCGGGGATTTGCCACGTACCCATGCCGAGCTGGGGCATCGTGCGGCCGTCGTTGAGTGTGAGATCTGTCATGCGGCACCAGCGAACGAACCGCGTACCGGTTCCGATTTTGGGCTTCCCTTCGTCGCCCGGTTCGCGCAATCGACCGAGCCATGTTCGAAAAGATCCTGGCCGTGCTGGCCACCTTCACGATCGGCGTCATTTCGTCGGGTGGCTATGTTGGCATCGCCTTGCTCATGGCGATCGAGAGCGCGTGCATCCCGCTGCCGTCCGAAATCATCATGCCGTTCGCCGGCTACCTCGTCTCGACCGGGCGGTTCGACCTGTATCTCGCCGCCACCGCGGGCGCGATCGGGTGCAATCTGGGCTCGATCGTCGCGTACGAGATCGGCAAGCGTGGTGGCCGGCCGATGGCTGAGCGCTGGGGCAAATACCTGCTGATCGGTCCGGGCGAGCTCGATGCGGCCGACCGGTTCTTCGCGCGCTGGGGCTCGATAGCGGTGCTGATCGGGCGGCTGCTGCCGGTGATCCGCTCGTTCATCGCCTTCCCCGCCGGCGTCGCGCGGATGAAGCTGGTGCCGTTCCACGTCTACACCTTCGTCGGATCTTGGCCGTGGTGCTTCGGGCTGGCCTGGGTCGGGATGAAGCTTGGCGACAAGTGGGACAGCGATCCGCGCGTGAAGGCCGCGTTCCATAGTGCCGACCTGCTGATCGGCGTGGTCCTGATCGCGCTGGTCGGCTTTTATATTTGGCACCGGGTGCGTGGGCTGAAGCGTAACCCTTAAATACTGCGGGCGTAACCGCGGCGCTTAGCCAGCGCGCGGAGGTCCTCGTCGCGCGTTGGCACAAGCTGCGCGGTTCTCCGCTTCACCGCGGCAAGGATGTCTGCGTCGGCCTTTTCGGGCGAGCCGCTGTCGAACGGTGGTGCCGGATCATATTCGAGGCTTAGCTGCACCGCCTTCGCGTGCGCCTCGCCGCGGATCATCGCGGTCAGCGTCAGCGCGAAATCGATCCCCGCCGTGACGCCGCCGCCGGTGACGCGGTTGCGATCCACCACGGTCCGCGCGTCGACCGGGATCGCGTTGAACAGGGTCAGCATATCGCGCTGGGCCCAATGACACCCGGCTCGGTAGCCGTCGAGCAAGCCCGCCGCGCCGAGGATCAGTGAGCCGGTGCAGACGCTTGTGACCCATGTCGCGTCGGCACCGACCGCCTGCACCCACGCCATCGCTTCGTCGTCGGCGATCACGGCGTTGGTCCCGAAACCGCCGGGGACGCAGAGAATGTCGGCGCGCGGCACGTCGGCGAAGGTCGCGGTCGGCAGGATCGAGAAGCCGGCGTCGGTCGGCACCGGGTCGAGCGTCTTCCACACCAGATCGAGCCGCGCATTGCCGAGCCGCGAGAGGACCTGCGCGGGGCCGGTCAGGTCGAGCTGCGTCACGTTCGGGAACAGCAGGAAGGCGATGCTCAGCGGTTCGGTCATGCTGGCATTCCTAGCGGGAGGAGCTTTGGCGACGGATGGCGAGAGCGCGGTTCTCTATTGTTTTAAGTCGTTGCAAAACTGGATTTATCGGACGTCGGCCGGGTTAAGGGTCCGAGTGAAGCATAGGAAGTGTAGACGCTCGCGCGGATTCTTTCCGAAGAGAAACGCGCTTCGGCGGGTGGTTTGGAGGATCGCGCTAGGGAAGGCTGCCAACGTCATCGGCGCATCCTGTCACGTCCTGCCCTTGTAGGACAGTTAGGGCACCGAGAGGCTTATGGGCGGGCGTCAGGCAAACGACCATCTGGCGAGCGTGCGCACGGGGTCGATGCTTGGGTCCGGGGAATGGCGGCGGGAGTCTACGGGGCGACCGTTCGGGTAATGGGCCGTCGTTCGGGGCTGGCGTCACTCACATCGTGAAATACCCCAGCTTTCGCTGGGGTGACGGGTCGGGTTTGCAGGTCGGGGTTGGATCGGATCGGGTTAGGTCGTGCCGGATCGGGTTGGATCGTGCCGGATCGGGTTGGGCTCAGGTAATCAGCCGCGAGAAGCGGATGAGCGTAAAAGTACGAGGCGCTCCCCCAGGCCGTCATCCCAGCGAAAGCTGGGATATCGTCGTATCGGTCCCGACGCGCGCCGAAAGCTCAGGGCAGAACCGGCACCTCCGCCGCCCGCGTCTTGTTTTCCAGGCGGGATTCCCTGACCCGTTGGCCGAAGCATCCCGTCGCGCCACCCGCGCCGACTGCGGAGCAGCTGCCAATCGTGTTGACGCCCGAGCCGGCGTCCATCGTACCCTGTGCCTTGGTCGCCCAGCTGGCGTTTTCGGGGGTGACGACGAACTCGCGGAGCTCCTTCGGAACGCGGTATTGCTCTTGCGCGCTGCGGCGGACGCAAACGACGATCTCTTCGCCGTTCTGGTTGGTCGGGCAGCGTTCATTGCCGAACAGCGTCAGGACGCCGTTGATCGGCGCGTTGCGCGAGACCTGCGGGGGGGCGACGACCGGCTTGGGCCTGGCGGTCGCGCCGGGAAGCGCGGGGGCCTTGGCGGGCGGCTGCGCGAGGGTGGGGCCCGTATTGGCACTGCCCGTATTGGCATTGGGGGTCGGCGGCGCGGTCTGTGCGACTGCGGGGCCGGCGACTAGCAAGGCCGCCGCAAAAAGCATCTTCATACGCATCACTCCCACGCGTTCGTTCGGCTTGTTGCTTGTTATAGTCGCTCGGCCTGAACCGTAGCCGTCCGCCTAGATCCGCTTGGCGGTTGCGATCGCGACCTTGCAGCCGAGCCGGATCGCGGCGCTCAATACCGGATAGCCCGGCGTTTCCTCAGCCCCCGCAGCAATCGCGGTCGCCTTGTGTTCGAGTTCCTCGGCCTGGAAATCCAGGATCGCTGCCGATAGCTCGGGGTCGCTGGCGCCAAGCTGAACGAGCTGTTCTTCGTAATGCTTGTCGATCTCGGTCTCGACCGCCGCGGTGCAGGCCATCGCCGCGCGCGGGCTGATTGCGGCAGTCACCGCGCCGAGCGCGAAGCCGGCGACCTTCCAGATCGGCTGCAAGACCGTGGGTCGCACGCGGCGCTGGACGATCATCTTGTCGAAGAACGCGCGGTGGCGTTCTTCCTGCTGCGCCATGTGATGGATCGAGCGCGACGCCGGGTGGCGGTCGCCGAGCACGGCCAACTGGCCCGCGTAAATGCGGATCGCGCCGTATTCGCCGGCCTGGTCGACGCGGATCATCGAATCGGTGGCCCGCTTGGCGTCTCCTGGCTTCCAGCTCATCTCGTCTTCCTCATGAGGGCGAATATGGTGAACGCACCGGCGAGGGAAAAGATGGCGTTGAAGCCGGCGAGCGAGATTCCGAACAATTTCCACTGTGGCGAATCACAGCGCACCATCGGCGCGTTCATGATCGCCGCGAGACGCTCGGCAGCGGTCGTGCCGGCCATCGAGACGGTCGTGGTGCAGGCGGTGAAGCCGTTCCACCAATGATATTCGACGCCGGCATGCGCGACGCCGATCAGCCCGCTAAGCCCGATCAGCAGCCCGGCGATGATCACCAGCGAGGCGCGCAGCGACCGTCCGGGGACGAAGAACGTCGCGCCGGCGATCAGCACCGCGGAATAATGCGGCCAGCGCTGCCAATGACACATCTCGCACGGATACAGCCCGCCGAGATATTGCGAACCGAGCGCGCCGAGCAGCAGGAATGCCGGCAGCAGCAGCGCGATGGCGCGTGCGATCTCTTCGTTCTTGGTCATGCCAAGTCCACGACGTACGCTCACTTGGTGGGCGCCTTGGTCGCGTCGGTGGGATCGGGCTTGATCGGGCGCGGCTTGGTGGCAGCGGCGACCTGCACCGGGCCGCCGAGACGCGCGACGGTCTTCAGCGCGTAATAGAGCTGGAAGTCGTCGATGCCCTGCTTCTTCAACTGCTCGGGCGTCTGCGAGAAACGGGGGTCGGTCTTGGTATCCTCCTCGAGCACCGCGTTGTCGGCCTTCACCTCGTTGATCAGATGTTTCCGGAGATCCGCCTCGCGGAAGACCGGGCGCGACTTGTAGTCGGGATCGGTAAGCTGCGGCACCTTGATGTCGGGCTCGATCCCGCCTTCCTGCACCGAGCGGCCGGACGGCGTGAAATAGCGTGCGGTGGTCAAACGGAGTGCGGTCTCGGGGCCGAGCTGCAACACCGTCTGGACCGAGCCCTTGCCGAAGCTGCGCTCGCCCATGATCAGCGCGCGGTGGTGATCCTGGAGCGCGCCGGCGACGATCTCGGACGCGGAGGCGGTGCCGGGATCGGTGAGGACGACGACCGGCAGGCCATGCGCGTCGTCGCCGGGCTTGGCGTAATAGCGCTCGATATCGGTCTTCTCGCGGCCGCGCTGCGAGACGATCTCGCCGTGATCGAGGAACGCGTCGCTGACTTCGATCGCCTGGGTCAGGAGACCGCCGCCGTTTTCGCGGAGGTCGACCACGTATCCGAGCGGGCGGTGGCCAAGCGACTTGTCGATCGCCATGATCGCCGCGCGCGTGTCGGCGCCGGTGTTCTCGCTGAAGGTGTTGATGTTGATATAGCCGACGTCGCCGCGGACTTCCCATTTCACCGGCTTCTGGACGATGATCTCGCGCATCATCGTCACGTCGAGCGGCTTGTCGCGACCGGGGCGGACGAGGCCCAAGGTGATCTTGCTGCCGGGCTTGCCGCGCATCTTGCCGACCGCCTCGTCGAGCGAGTCGCCGTAGATCAGCTTGCCATCGATATGCGTGATGTAGTCGCCGGACTTGACGCCCGCGCGGGCGGCGGGGGAGTCTTCCTGCGGGGAGACGACCTTGATCGCGCCGTCCTCCATCTGCACCGTCAGGCCGAGACCGCCATAATTGCCTTCGGTCATGATCCGGAGGTTTTCATAGTCGAGCGCATCGACATAGCTGGAGTGCGGATCGAGGCTGGCGAGCATGCCCTGGATCGCGCCCTTGATCAGCGTCTTGTCATCGACCTTGTCGACATATTCCGCCTTCACGCGGTTGAACACGTCGAGGAACTGATCGAACTCGCGGTACGTGTCGGTGTCGACCGCGGCCATCGCCGAGGTGGCAAGCGGGATCAGCGTCAGCGCGCCGACGATCGCCGTTGCGGTAAGGATCGGGGTACGCAGTATAGGACGAGGCATCGGTGGTCCTGCAACCTGAGAAAAGACGTGTCGTACGGTCGTGACGGCGTAGCGTAGCCGAACGCTGGCGGCAACGCGCGCGCGGAGTGAAGGCGCGTGGGGGTTAATGGGGGATGACTGGGGGCTTGGTCGTTAACGATCGCCTATTGCATCGATCCTCCCCCGCAAGGGGGAGGTGGCGCCGAAGGTGACGGAGGGGGAGGACACGGAACATCGGTTGCCGCTTGCCTCCCCCTCCGTCTGGCAAGCGCCAGCCACCTCCCCCTGGCGGGGTAGGATCGGAGCATGGCCGCCCGTTCTATCAGCTAATCAGCGCGATCCTATCAACGCGGCGACATCGACCGGGCGACCTTGACGGCGGAGTTCGACGGTGATGCGCGGGTCTTCGCCGGGCGCGATGCCAAGCGGCGCGCCCATCGCGACGCGGTCTCCGGGTTTGGCCGCGGTTGCAGCGAGCCCGGTGACGAGGCTCGTCCAACCGTCAGCGTGGTCGATAATGACGATGACGCCGTAATCGCGGAAACGACGCGCGTAGCGGATCGTCCCTGCGGCGGGCGCGACGACGCGCGCGCGGGGGGCGGCGGCAAAGGTCACCCCGCGCGATCGGACGCCAGAGTCCGAAACCTCGTCGAAGCCGGTGACGAGCCTGCCCGCTACCGGTGTGCGGTATACGCCGCGCGGGGGCGCCGGGGGCGTCGTGCCGGGCGCGATCGGGCGGGGGATCGGACCGGCGAGCGCGATCAGGCTGGCCGCGGTCACCTTGGCGTTGGTCGTGGCGGTCATACCGTCGACCAGATCCCGCGCGCGTTCGCCAAGCGCCAGCGCGCGATCGGACTCGCTGAGCGCGCCGCGGCCGAGCGACTGGCTGCGCTGGCGATGGCGCGCCTCCAAGGTGGCCAGCGCGATGCGATCGTTCTCCAGGCGCGCGCGGCCGTCGGCGAGCGCTTTGGCGGCCAGCGTGGCGCTGGCTTGCAGGCGACGCGTTTCGGCGAGCTCGACACGGACCGCTTCGGTACGCTGGCGGACCACGGGGAGCGCGCTGCCGAGCACGGCGCGAACGTGGACGAGGTCGTCTACCGATCCCGGCTGAGCGACTGCGACGATTGTGGGGCGGCGGGCGAGCGACTCCAGCGAGGCGAGCAACCGTGCGACCGGGGCTTGCGCGCGACCGAGCTTGGCGCGTTGATCGGACAGCAGGCGCTCGACCAGCGTTACGCGCGCACTGGCGGTGGCTAGGTTCGCTTCGGCGGCGGTCACGCGCGCAGCGAGCGCCTGCTCTTCCCGGCGCGCCTTGTCGGCGGCGTTGCGCTCCTGCGTGGCCGCAGCGGCGAGCTTGGCGGCGCGGGCGGCGGCGAGCGCGGCGTCGCGTTTCGCCGTAACCAGGCGTTGCTGCTCGGTCGCCAGCTCGGGCGCGTCAGTCTGTGCGGTTACGCCCGCCGCCGCGAACAGCGCCGCGATCGCCAAGACGCCCCCTGCCCTCATGCATCACCCTTCGCGGTGATACGGGTGATTGGCAAGGATGCTGGTGGCGCGGAAGAGCTGCTCGGCGAGCATCGCGCGGGCGAGCAGATGCGGCCAGGTCGCGCGGCCGAACGAGAACAGCAGGTCGGCCTCGTCGCGCGCCGCGTCGTCGAAGCCGTCGGCGGCGCCGATCATGAACCGCGCCTCGCGCACGCCGTCGTCGCGCCACCGCTCGAGGTGTCGCGCGAACTGCGTCGACGACAGCGTCTCGCCCTTCTCGTCGAGCAGGATGCGCTTGGTCTGCTCGCCGACCAGCGGGATCTTGCCGCCGGTGTCTGGGAGCTCGCTGACCTTGGTCGGCCAGACGATCCGCTTCAGATAACGGTCGACGAGGTCGGCCTCGGGCGAGCGCCCGATCCGACCACGGGCGACGATGTGGAGCAGCATGATCGGACCTGGGGCCGCTTCTGGGTCGGTTAGTCTTCGTCGGTGAAGGTCGGCACTGGTGGCGGCGTCGGTGCGTCGCCAAATGCCCACATCCGCTCCAGATTGTAGAAGCTGCGGACTTCCGGGCGGAACAGGTGGACGATGACGTCGGTCGCGTCGATCAGCACCCAGTCAGCCGTGGGGAGCCCCTCGATCTTCACCGGACGCTTGAACTCGGCCTTGATCCGCTCGGCCAGCTTCTGTGCCATCGAGGCGACCTGGCGAGTCGAACGACCGCTGGCGATCACCATGTAATCGGCGATGCTGGTCTTGCCCGCGAGCGGGATCGAGATGGTCTCGACCGCCTGGTCGTCGTCGAGCGACGCGAGGATCAGGCGATGCAGCGCCTCAACCTCTTCGGGGTCGGTCGCGCGAGGGGCAGTAGGGGAAGTGGCCAAGTCAGCTCCTGGGTAAGACTACTGAGCCAGCAAAATGCTGAACCCAGTCGGGATTTTTGGCGCGCAGGCCGGTTGCGGAGGTCGGGTCGGGTCGGAAGCGCAACAGCACGAGGGCCGGCAATCTCCACGTCGTCCAGCTCTTCGCATGGTCTGTGCGCCGTTGGAAGCGCCGCAGCCAACCCATCGCGGGGGCCGCGAGGGCGCGACCGTCATATCCCGGACGCGCGATTACCGCAATCGGAACCTCTCGGGCGATCTGGCGCCAGTTCTTCCAGCGGTGGAAGTCGGCAAGATTGTCCGCGCCCATCAGCCAGATGAAGCGGATTTTCGGGTAGCGCCGCTTAAGCTTGCGGATCGTGTCGAGCGTGTAGCGGGTGTGGAGCCGCGCCTCGATATCGGTCGCACGGATCGGCGCACGGCGGGCCATCGCGTGCGCGGAGGCGAGACGTGCGGGGAGCGGTGCCATGTCGTTGGCCGCGTCCTTGAGTGGGTTGCCGGGCGATACCAGCCACCACGCCTCGTCGAGCGCGAGCGCGTCGATTGCGGCCAGCGTTATGCCGCGGTGGCCGCGGTGCGCGGGATTGAACGACCCGCCAAGGATGCCGACGTGGGTCATGATTCGTGTGGCGTGTCGCGGCGCGAATGCATCACGCGAACGATATCGACGCCGTCCGGCACGGGACGATAGAGGATGAAGTATTCCGTGCCACGAATGGACCATTTCCGGATTTCGCCTGCGAACGCCGGCCCAAGATAAGGACTGTCGGCCAACAGCCGGGCAGCGTCGATAGCGCTTGCGCCGACCCTGCGCGCGAAGTCCGGTGAACGGTCCTGAAAATAGCGGTCGATATCACCCAGGTCCGCAAGTGCCGAGGCAGACCAGATACTACGCGTCACTCGGCCGCTATGTCGCGGTGCCGCGCCTCGAACCAGGCTTCGACCTGTTCCTGCGTGTAGACGCGTCCGGCATCGATATCGTCGAGGCCCTCCTGGACGAGGGCCGCGAGTTCGCCGTCCTTCCGCGTTGCAGTCTCTACGACCGACTTCACATAGTCGGTCACCGACATCCCACGCCAAACCGAGGCGGCCTGCAACGATGCAAGTGTCTCCGCATCCAGGTCGATGGTCAGAGGTTCGGACGTCTTCATGCCGGGAGGGTATGCCCCTTGAGCATCACAATCAACCGCGCACCTGGCCGGTGCCGCGGCCGATCCATTTGTAGGTGGTGAGGCCTTCGAGCGCGACCGGGCCGCGGGCGTGGAGGCGGCCGGTGGCGATGCCGATCTCCGCGCCGAGGCCGAACTCGCCGCCGTCGGCGAACTGGGTAGAGGCGTTCCAGAGGACGATCGCGCTGTCGACGGTGATCAGGAAACGCTCGGCGATCCCGGCATCTTCGGCGACGATCGCGTCGGTATGGTGCGAGCCGTGGCGGGCGATGTGCGCGACCGCCGCGTCCAAGCCGTCGACGATCGCGACCGAGGCGATCGCGTCGAGATATTCGGTGTCCCAGTCGGCTGCGTCGGCGGCGGCGATCTCAGGGACGAGCGCGCGTGCACTTGCGTCGCCGCGGACTTCGCAGCCCGTTGATGAGAGACTTTGGATCAAGGCGGCTGCATCCGCGTAGTCCCGGTCGATCAGCAGGGTTTCCATCGAGCCGCAAACGCCGGTGCGGCGCATCTTGGCATCCGCCACCACCGCCTTGGCCATTGCCGCGTCCGCGGAGGCATCGACATAGACGTGGTTGATGCCGTCGAGATGCGCGAGGACGGGCACGCGTGCTTCGGCCTGGACGCGTGCGACGAGGCTCTTGCCGCCGCGAGGGATGATAAGGTCAATCACCCCGTCAGCCCTGAGCATTGCGCCGACAGCCGCGCGATCGGTGGTCGGCACGAGTTGCACCGCCTCGACTGGTATGCCTCCCGCTTTTAGGCCCTCGACCAGAGCCGCATGGATCGCGCGGTTGCTCTTCACCGCCTCGGACCCGCCGCGCAGGATCGCTGCGTTGCCGGCCATTACACATAGCGCCGCAGCGTCCGCGGTGACGTTCGGGCGGCTCTCGTAGATGATGCCGATGACGCCGATCGGTACGCGGACGCGTGAGAGCTTCAGGCCGTTGGGACGGTCGCTGGAGTCGATCAACTGCCCGACGGGATCCGCGAGCGCCGCCACCGCCGCCACGCCGTCCGCCATCGCCGCCACGCGCGCCTCGTCCAGCCGCAGCCGATCCAGCAGTGCGCCGGACAGACCAGCGTCCGCCGCACGCGTCATGTCCTCCGCGTTCGCCGCAACGATCGTCGCCGATGCTGCCCGGATAGACTCCGCCGCCAACGCCAGCGCCGCAGCCTTCCGCGCTGACGGCATCGACGCCAGCACCAGCGCGGCAGACCGCGCGCGGCGCCCCATTTCGGCGATCATTTCGGTCGGATTTTCTGCATCGGCCATGGTCCGCGCGGTAGCATGCGAAGCCCCTCGCGCCAACGCCGCGAACTCGTTACGCTACCGATATTACAGGGGGATTCATGACCGGAGATATCGGAGCAGCGGCGGACATCGCCACGGGTGCCCTAGTCGGGCGCGCGTTCGAGCCGAGGGCGGGGGGCGCCCATGGTGCGCATACCGGCTACGGTCCGGAGGGCGCGCTTTGTCTCAATTGCGGGACCCGATTGCTGGGCGAGCATTGCCACGCCTGCGGCCAATCGGCGCACGTCCACCGTTCGCTCGACGGTATCGGGCATGAGATCGCACACGGGGTATTCCACTTCGAAGGCAAGATCTGGCGGACCTTGCCGCTGTTAATCCTGCATCCGGGGATGCTGACGCGGCGCTACGTCAACGGCGAGCGGGCGCGGTTCGTGTCGCCGCTCGCGCTGTTCCTATTCACCGTCTTCCTGATGTTCGCGACGATCGGTGCGGTCGGCGGGGAAATGACCAAGGACTTCCTCCAGGACAAACACTCCGGGAAGACGTCGGATTATGCGGTCGAGGCGGCGAAGGCGCGCGTGGCACTCGACAAGATCGAGGCGCAAAAGGCGGCAGCAGTGAAGGCGGGTGCGACCTATTCGGGAGACTCGATCGCGGCCCTCGACCAGCAGGCAAGCGCGCTTCGTACTACCGTTCGCGCGCTCGGCGTGGCGGCGGATATGCAGAACGGCATCACCTACGGCACGGTCGTCGATCTTGGCGACTTCCAGACCGGTTGGGAACGGCTCGATCACGGCATTGCGAAGGCGAACGGCAATCCAGGGCTGATGCTCTACAAATTGCAGACCAGCGCCTACAAATACAGTTGGGGGCTCATTCCGCTCTCCGTGCCGTTCATGGCGCTCCTGTTCCTGTGGCGGCGGCAGCATCACCTGTACGATCACGCGATCTTCGTGACCTATTCGCTGGCGTTCATGATGCTGTTGACGATCGTGCTGATCGTCGCGGGGGTGATCGGGGTGGCCGAGGGCTGGATCGTGATGGCGGCGATATGCGTGCCTCCAGTGCATATGTTCGCGCAGCTTCGCGGTGCGTATGAGTTACGGAAGCGGTCGGCGGCGTGGCGGACGGTGGCGCTGCTGACGTTCGCGTTCACGACGTTGCTGGCGTTTATCGTGCTGCTGTTGCTGCATGGGCTGACGGATTAGGGAGGCCATAACGTTTGCATCTCAGCATCCCCGCCCCTTCCGTCATCCCAGCGAAAGCTGGGATATCATTGTGTCGGCCGCGCACTCTCCAACCGGGAGACCCCAGCTGTCGCTGGGGTGACGACTGTATGTGGGTAGCTAGCAGGCCGCAGGAGCCTCAGCGGCAGGGGTACAGGTTCGCCAGGACGCGCGCGTAGCCATCTTTCAGGGGACGTTTCTGGTAGCTAGCGGGGAGTTCGTTCAAGCCGTCGAGCATGTCCATGATGCCGACCGACTCGCCCTCCGGAACGCAGGCGATCGGTGGCTTGCCTGCCGCAGCCCGGGCGGCGCGGTCTGCTTTGAGTTGATTGGTCGCGGCCTTGGCTTCGGCCTTCAGCGCAGGAAGGTCGGGGGACATCAGCGCCATCGGACCCTGGTCGCGCAGCGCGTTGGCGCGCGCCAGGAAGGTGCCGACGGTCATCGCCGCGCTCGCCGGCATCGCCACGCCGACCATCAGCAGCGCTGTGACTACAGCCTTGGAACGCGAATACAACATGGGCGGCCTTTCCGAGAAAAGACCGCCCATAGAGCTACTTAGGTGACTGCCCGGTGAACCGGATCACGCCCCCAAAGGGGTTGGCGTACCGAACGGACCAGACGGACGCCGCGTCTTCGGGATCGACGTACCCGCACGCGGGACGGTCGACGCCTTAGCACCCGGATCCGGACGATCGAGATCCTCGCCGGCGATCAGCTTCTTGATCTCGTCGCCAGTCAGCGTCTCGAATTCGAGCAACGCACCGGCCACGGTGTGGAGCTGGTCGACGTGATCGCTCAACACCTGCTTGGCGCGGTCGAGACCACCTTCGACGATCCGCTTGATCTCGTCGTCGATCAACTGCGCGGTCTGGTTCGACATGCGCGACGGACGGCTCGATGAGTAGCCGAGGAACGACTCGCCTTCGGGCTCGCCGTACTCGAGCGGGCCGACCTTGTCCGACATGCCCCAACGCGTGACCATGTCGCGTGCCAGACCCGTGGCGTATTGGATGTCGCCCGAGGCGCCGCTCGAAACCTTGTCGTAGCCGAAGATGACTTCCTCGGCGACTCGGCCGCCCATCGACACTGCGAGGTTCGCGTACATCTTGTCGCGGTGATAGCTGTACGAGTCGCGCTCCGGCAGACGCATCACCATGCCCAGCGCACGACCGCGCGGAATGATCGTCGCCTTGTGGATCGGATCCGACGCAGCCTCATGCATCGCGACGACGGCATGGCCGGCCTCGTGATATGCGGTCATCCGCTTCTCGTCGTCGGTCATGACCATGCTGCGACGCTCTGCGCCCATCATGACCTTGTCCTTGGCCTCCTCGAACTCGGCCATCGCCACCAAGCGCTTGCCCTTGCGCGCCGCATGCAGCGCCGCTTCGTTGACGAGGTTGGCGAGATCCGCACCCGAGAAGCCGGGCGTACCGCGAGCGATGACGCGGGCGTCGACGTCGGGTGCGAGCGGCACCTTCTTCATGTGCACTTCGAGGATCTTGATACGACCCTCGATATCCGGCCGCGGCACGGTCACCTGGCGGTCGAAACGGCCTGGACGCAACAGAGCAGGATCAAGCACGTCGGGACGGTTGGTCGCGGCGATGATGATGATGCCTTCGTTCGCCTCGAAGCCGTCCATCTCGACCAGCAGCTGGTTCAGCGTCTGCTCGCGCTCGTCATTGCCGTTGCCGAGACCGGCGCCGCGATGACGACCCACAGCATCGATTTCATCGATGAAGACGATGCACGGTGCGGACTTCTTCGCCTGCTCGAACATGTCGCGGACGCGGCTCGCACCGACGCCGACGAACATCTCGACGAAGTCCGAACCCGAGATGGTGAAGAACGGCACGCCGGCTTCACCCGCGATCGCGCGGGCAAGCAGCGTCTTGCCGGTACCGGGCGAGCCGACCAGCAGCGCGCCCTTGGGAATCTTGCCGCCGAGCCGAGCGAACTTGGTCGGATCCTTCAGGAACTCGACGATCTCTTCCAGCTCTTCGCGAGCCTCATCGATACCGGCGACATCCTGAAAGGTGACCTTGCCTTCCTTCTGCGTCAGCATCTTAGCCCGGCTTTTGCCGAAGCCCATCGCGCCGGAACCAGAGTTCTTCTGCATCTGCTTCAGGACGAAGAACGCGATGCCGAGGAACAGCAGGAACGGCAGCGACTGGTACAGCAGCAGCGCCAGCATCGACGGGCCCTCTTCGGGCTTGGCGCTGATCGAGACACCCTTCTCGCGCAACTTCGGCACGAGCGTCGAATCCGGGATGGGGTACGACTTGAACTTCTCGCCCGAGGTCAGTGTCCCCGAGATGATATCGCGCGAGATGTTGACGTCCTTGACGGTGCCCTCGTCGACCTTGTCGAGGAACGCCGAATACGCAATCGTGTTGCCACCCGACGCCGCGGTGCGGCCGTCGAACATGGTCACAAACAGCGCCAGCGCGAGCAGGATGCCGACCCAGATCAACAGGCTCTTCATCCAAGGATTGCCGCCGCCATTTTCGGGGCCGCCGTTTCCGGGGCCCTGGGGCTTCTGACCGCGGTTGTCGTTGTCGCTCATGGGTGCACGATACCTTTCACCGCACAAGATAAGCGTGCGCAGGTTAATGGCAATGGAACAACGCGCGACTTGCGTTGATCAGTGTGAACGGACCGGCACGTTACGCGGTTCTGCGCGGTGGGGCTTCGCGGAACCGCCAGACGTCGCCGCGGACGCTGGCAATGATCCCGGCCTGCGTGGTGCGTTTGCCGGCCATCAGCGAGTCGAGCAGCTTCTCGATGTTGGCCGCCTCGGTCCATTCGGGTGCGACGATGCCGGCGTCTTTGCGGACCGTGCCGATCGCCCGGCGCGCGAGGCGGCGGAGGATTTCGCGAGGCAGCTTCTCGACCGCGAGCTTCACTTCGCAGCCGCCAACCTTGGCGCGTTCGGTCCAGATCCAGTCGACCATTGCGCGGACGTCGGTGTCGGTCTCGGCGAGCGCGGCGGCGGCGCGCGCGAGGTTGGGCGTGCCGAGCCATTCGTTCTCGCCGAGCAACCGGCGAAAACGGGTGCGATCGTGGCGGTCGTCGTGGTTCGAGGGATCGTCGAAGAAAGGCACTTCAGCACGGCGGACGATCGCGCGGAGTTCGGCACGGCGCCAGTCGAGCAAGGGGCGGATGACCGTGACGCCGTGGACTTCGGTGCGGGCTCTGACACCGGCGAGACCGGATAGCCCTGACCCCCGAGCGGCGCGCATGAGGAAGGTCTCGGCCTGGTCGTCGGCGTGATGGCCAGTGACGAGCGCCCCTGCCCCGATCTCGCGGGCGTGGTCGGTTAGAAGGGCGTAGCGCGTGGTGCGGGCCTGCGCCTGGATGCTGGCGCCGGTGATCGGTTCGCTGGGGGCGAGCGTCGCGTGGAGAATGCCGAGCGTTGCGCAATGCGCGGCGACCATCGCGGACTCCTCCACCGCTTCGGCGCGGAGGCGGTGATCGATGCTCGCGACCGTGAAGCCGGGAGGGAGAGCTTCGTGCGCGAGGGTGAGCATCGCCATGCTGTCGGGGCCGCCGGAGACGGCGAACAGCGGGTTGGTGATGTCGCTTGCAAGGCGCGCGAAGTCGGCGGCGAAGCGGCGTCCTTCTTCGGTCATGCGGTGGGGACCGTGGCGAGGATGCTGATCCTCCCCTGCAAGGGGAGTTGGCTGGCGCTTGCCAGACGGAGGGGTGATCCGCTCTCGATGGCGCGATACCCCTCCGTCAGCCCGACGGACTGCCACCTCCCCTTGCAGGGGAGGATTTCAGAGGGACCGGTATTCATCGATGGACCTGCTTACTTGCACTTCGCCGCGCTGCGCCCGGCGGCAACCTGCCCCTTCATCGCCGCCGCCATTTTGGCGCCGTAGACGTCGTTCAGCTCGTCATACACCTTGCACGCATCCGCCGGCTTGTTGAGCTTGGTCAGTGCCTGGCCGAGATACAGCAGGCTGTCCGGCGCGCGCTCGCCCTCGGGCATCTTCTTGTAATTGTCATAGAACGCCATCGACGCGAGGCTTGGCTTGCCCTCGTCCAGATACGACCGGCCGAGCAGGTTCTGCGCATAGCTGGCACGCTTGCTCTTCGGATAGTCGGCAACGACCTTCTTCAGCTGCGCCTCGGCCTGCGGATATTGCTTGGCCGCCCACAGGCGGTAGCCGTACATATACTCGTCTTCCGCCGGATCGCCGGTCGACGGCTTCTCGACCGAAACCTTGGTCGGTGCCGGGGTGGTCGGCCTGGACGCCGCCTCGGGGCGCGTCGTCGGGCGCGAAGGACCGTCGCTCGACTGATCATCGGACTCGATCGGGCCACCTGCCCCCGCCGCGATCGGCGTGGGACCGGTCTCGATCGTCTTCATCCGCGCGTCGTTCGAACGGCGGTAATTGTCGAACGCGTCCTGCAACTGGCGGGTGCGGTTCTGGTTCTGCTCGATCTGCTCGGTGAGCGAGGTCATCTGCTGTTCCAGCGACGTGACGCGCTGGTTCACGTCGGCGAGCGCACTTGTCGCAGGCGAGCCGGGTCCGGGGCCCTGCTCGCTTTGCGGCGCGCGCACCTCGGGCTGGAGCATCTGGCCCGCGCCACCGGGGAAGACCTTCCGCTGCACCGCGCGCATTTCGCTTTCGAGCTTGCCGACGCGGCCCTCGACATTTTGGGCTTGCACGGCGGCGGGCAACAGCGCCGCGAGGCAGACGCCGATCAGAATAGACTTACGCATTGGCCACACCCCCCGGTGGATTGGTTAATCGTCCGGGTATAGCTGCACTACCCATCCTGTCGCCAGCCTTAAGGCGCTGGCGATGCCCGCAGGTTTTCACGGATTCGGCGTTGCCGTAGCGGCGGGTGGCGGATTGGCGGCGGCGTCCAGATTGGCACGCTGCGTCTCGCTGAGTGGACGACGCGGCGTACGCGGACGGCTGGCGCGCGGCCGCTCGGCGTTCGCAGACGACGGAGCAGACGCGGTCGGCGTGGCCTGCGGCTCGGGCGTGCCCGCGATCCGCGCGGCGATCGCCGGTGCACCGATCCGGACGTCCTTGATCGCGCGCTCGCCCGTACCGAGCGCCGGCGCGGCCGCGCCGTTGAGAGTCACCGCCAGCTTGTCCGCACGCCCGATGTTGATCATCGGGTCCTTCGCATCCTTGGGCACGTCGAACTTCTCACCCGGCTTCATCGTGCCGAGGTACAGCGTCTTGTTGTCGGCATCGTAGACGCGCATCCACACCTCGTCAGAGGCGGTCAGCGTGACCTGCCCGTTGGCCAGCGTGGCGGGCGCCGGCACCGGTTGCGCGGTCTGGGCGGCGGGGTTCGGTGCAACTTCGGCAACCGGCGTCGCGGTCGACGAAGTGCTCGTTCCGCGGAACATGTCCGTGCCGTACCACAGCCCGACCAGCACCAGCACCGCGATCGCGAGCCCCAGCGCGACGATCGCCAGCCCGCGCGAGGGGACGCGCGACGGATCGGTCATCTCATACGGTTCGTATTCGGGCGTCTTGCGACCGAGTTTCGCGACCTCGCCGCGGACGACGTTCGCGATCTGCACCTCGTCGATGCCCATCGCGCGCGCATAGGCGCGGCTGAACCCGACCGCATAGGTCGACGACGGCAGCGTGGAATAATCGGATGCCTCGATCGCCTCGAGATGACGCAACGGCACACGCGTGCGCGTCGCGATATCCGCAACGGTCAGGCCCTGCGCCTCGCGGGCTTTACGGAGAATGTCGCCAGCACGCTCTGGTTGAGCGGGTGCTGCGTTCTGGCCGGTTTCGACCTCGTCCATTCTTGTCTCCGAACACGGGCGCGTGGCGTTGCCCGCCATGTCACCCGTCTTTCAGAGGCCCCAAGCCGTGTCAACGCACCGCGCGTCTTAACCGCAGCTTTCCGCCGATCAGACGATTTCCACGCCGTTTTCGGTCGCCCAGTTGGTCAGCGCGCCGCGCATGTCGCGCGGCGGGTTGGCCAGCAGCCCTGCCATGTATGCGGTCAGCGCGGCGCGATCGAGCGAGCGCGTCATCGCCTTGATCGGACCGACCGCGGCGGGGGTGATCGACAATCGCTCGATCCCGAGCCCGATCAACGCCATCGCCTCCAGCGGCCGCCCGCCCATCTCGCCGCACACAGCCAGATCGACCTTCGCATCCCGCGTCGGCGGCACCAGTCGCGCGATAAAGCGGAGGATCGACGGGCTGAGCCAGTCGTAGCGCTCGGCGAGCTTGGGATTGGCGCGATCGGCGGCGAACAGGAACTGCGTAAGATCGTTGGTACCGATCGACAGGAACTCGATTCGCGGCAGCAGCACGTCGAGCATCTCGGCCAGCGCCGGCACCTCGAGCATTGCGCCGTAGCGGATCGCGAGCGGCAGCTTACGCCCCCTGCCCTCCAGCCAATGACGCTGCGCCTCGAACAGCGCACGCGCCTCGTCGAACTCCCACGGCTCGCTGACCATCGGGAACATCACGTTGAGCGTACGCCCCGCCGCCGCTTCCAGCAGCGCGCGCGCCTGCACCTTCATCAACCCGTCGCGCTCCAGGCCGAGGCGCAGCGCACGCCAGCCCATCGCCGGGTTCTCTTCGTCGGCGTCTTCCTTGTTGAGATACGGCAGCGCCTTGTCGCCACCGATGTCGACCGTGCGGAAGATCACTGGCCGATCGCCGGCCGCGTCGAGCACCTCGCGGTACAGCCGGTGCTGGCGCTCGCGCTGCGGCAGCGTGGCGGAGACGAGGAACTGGAATTCGGTACGAAACAGGCCGATCCCGTCTGCGCCGGTCACGTCGAGCGCAGCCACGTCATCACGGAGCCCGGCGTTCACCATCAACGTCAGGCGGTGGCCGTCCTTGGTGATCGGCGGCACGTCGCGCAGCGCCGCGAACGCCGCCTTGCGCTTCTGGCGCATCGCGAGGCGGGCCTCGAACGCCTCCTCCATCGCCGCGGAGGGCCGCGCGAAGACGTTGCTCTCGGCGCTGTCGAGCAACAGCATGTCGCCCTCCGCCACCAGTCGGCGGATGTCGCGGACGCGGCCGAGCACGGGCACGCCCATCGCGCGGGCGACGATCGTGACGTGCGCGGTCAGCGAGCCCTCTTCCAAGATCACGCCCTTCAGCCGCCGCTTGTCGTATTCGAGCAGTTCGGCGGGGCCGAGATTGCGCGCGATCAGGATCGTGTCCTGGCGAAGGCCCATCTGCGCGGCGGTGCCCATCTGGCCCGAGACGATGCGGAGCAGCCGGTTCGACAGGTCCTCCAGATCGTGCATCCGGTCGGCGAGCAATGGATCGTCGATCTGGCGCATGCGCTGGCGGGTGCGTTGCTGGACGCGCTCGATCGCCGCCTCGGCGGTGAGGCCGGAGTCGATCGCTTCGTTGATGCGCCGCGCCCAGCCCTCGTCATAGGCGAACATCTTGTAGGTCTGGAGCACCTCGACATGCTCGCCGCCGACGCCGAACTCGGCCTCGCGCGTCATCCGGTCGATGCCTTCGCGCATCTTGTCGAACGCCGCATAGACGCGGTGGCGCTCGGCGTCGGTGTCTTCGGCGACGGTGTGCTCGATATGGATGCGCGGCTGGTGATAGACCGCGCAGCCCGCAGCCATGCCGTCGACGAGTTTCTGGCCGGGAATCCGCATCGCCGCGGTCGACTGCGGCCGATCTGCGCCACCGCCGGTGGTATCGATGAGCCCCGCATTGGCGATGAGTTCGGACAGCACCATCGCGACGGTCTGCAACGCCTCGATCTCTACGTCGGCATATTTGCGACGATCGGTGTGCTGGACGGCCAGGACCCCCACGGAGCGCTCGCGGCGGATGATCGGCACGCCCGCGAAGCTGTGGAAGCGGTCCTCGCCGGTCTCGGGCTTGTAGGCGAAATCGGGGTGGCTCGCGGCTTCGTCGAGGTTCAGCACCTCGACATCCTCGGCGATCGTGCCGACGAGGCCCTCGCCAAGCGCGAGCTTGGTGACGTGGACGGCGGCCTGGTCGAGGCCGCGGGTCGCGAACAGTTCGAGGACACCTTCGCGCAACAGGTAGATCGAGCAAACTTCGCTGTCGATCGCGGTGGCGATGATGCCGACGACGGCGTTGAGCTTGGCTTGCGCGGACGTGCGCGAGGCCATCACGTCGTGAAGGCTGGTGAGGATTTCGCGGGCGGAGGCGGCGGCCGAAAGGGGCATTCGGGTTGGCTATCAGATGAAGCGCTTGGGTGCCACGCAACAAAAGCAGTGTCGCACCCAAGTTCGATCGATCTCCGGGTGTGGTTTCTTACAAGGGAGCCGCGCTGCGGGAATCTGGAGTCCCTACCCCCTACCCCCAATCCGTCATCCCAGCGAAAGCTGGGATATCCCCGTGGGACTCGCCGCCCCCTGGCGCCATCCAATCGGGAGACCCCAGCTTTCGCTGGGGTGACGAGTTTAGGCGGAAGCGATCAAGGGTCCGTCGACGCTCCTACGCGTCGAACAGCCCGTCCTGGCTTCCCGCCGGCGGGTTAAGGCCCAGATGCTTCCACCCCCCCGCATTCAGGAACCGACCGCGCGCGGTCCGCGCGATCAGACCCAACTGAATCAGATATGGCTCGATCACCTCCTCGATCGTATCACGCGGCTCGCTCAGCCCCGCCGCCAGCGTCTCCACCCCGACCGGTCCCCCGCGATAAATATCCGCGATCATCATCAGATAGCGCCGATCCATCGCATCGAGCCCGAGCGAATCGACCTCCAGCCGGTTGAGCGCCGCATCCGCCGCCCGCGCGTCGACCGTCTCGTGCCCCGCGACATTGGCGAAATCGCGCACGCGCCGGAGCAGCCGCCCGGCGATACGCGGCGTCCCCCGCGCACGCCGCGCGATCTCCATCGCGCCGTCCTTGGCGATCCCCAGCCCGAGCAGCCCCGCCGCGCGCGTGACGACCCGCTCCAGTTCCTCGACCGTATAGAATTGCAGCCGCACCGGGATGCCGAAGCGGTCCCTCAACGGCGTCGTCAGCAAGCCCTGCCTCGTCGTCGCGCCGATCAGCGTGAACCGCGGCAGGTCAATGCGGACGGAGCGCGCGGACGGTCCTTCGCCGATCATCAGGTCGAGCGCACGGTCCTCCATCGCCGGGTACAGCACTTCCTCGACCGCAGGCTGCAACCGGTGGATCTCGTCGATGAACAGCACGTCGCCGTCCTCAAGATTGGTTAGCAATGCGGCGAGATCGCCCGACTTGGCGATCACCGGCCCCGAGGTGGCGCGAAACCCGACCCCCATCTCGCGCGCGACAATCTGCGCGAGCGTGGTCTTGCCCAGCCCCGGTGGACCGAAGAACAGCACGTGATCGAGCGCATCGCCGCGCGATTTCGCCGCCTGGATGAAGATGCGCAGGTTCTCGCGTGCGGCCTTCTGCCCGACGAATTCGTCGAGCGTCTTGGGGCGCAGCGCGGCGTCGACGTCTTCGGGACGCTTGGCAGCGGTCAGGATGCGGTCTGTATCGGTCACCCACCCGCGATAGCGCGCTCGCGGTGAAGGGGGCAAGGCGGCTATGGGGTAGGCATGACCGACGAAACTGCGCATCCCGACCTGTATCTGCTGGGCGGAGTCTCGCCCGCGCTGGAGGTAACGCTTGCCGAGCGCTTCACGCTGCACCGCGAGGATCCGCCGGCGACGACGCGCGCGATCGTCGGGGGTGGGAGCAGCGTGGTCGATGCGGCGCTGCTCGATCGCCTGCCCGCGCTGGAGATCATCGCGATCCACGGCGTCGGGTACGACGGGATCGACCTTGCTGCGGCCAAGGCGCGCGGCATCGCGGTGACGACGACGCCGGACGTGCTGACCGACGATGTCGCAGACCTCGCGATCGGACTGATGCTGGCGGTGCAGCGGCGGATCGTCGCGAACGACCGCGCGGTGCGCGACGGCGGGTGGCAGATCGATCTTTCTCGACGCGCCAGCGAGCGACGGATCGGCATCTTCGGGCTGGGCCGGATCGGCAAGGCGATCGCCAGGCGCGCCGCGCCGTTCGCGACCGAACTCCATTATACCGCACGCTCCGCCAAGCCGGATTTCGCAGGCGTGTTCCATGCCGACATCGCCTCGCTCGCGGCGGCGTGCGATGTGCTGATCATCGCCGCACCGGGTGGCGATGCGACGTCGCATATCGTGGACGCCCAGGTTCTCGCGGCGCTCGGCGAGGACGGCATCCTCATCAACATCGCTCGCGGTAGTCTGGTCGACCAACCTGCTTTGGTAGCGGCACTCGAAGACGGAACGATCGCCGGCGCCGGGCTCGACGTGTTCGCCGACGAACCTGCCGTTCCAGAAGCGCTCAAGACGATGGATCAGGTCGTCCTGTCACCCCATCAAGGCAGCGCGACCGTCGATGGCAGGGCTGCGATGGCGGCGTTGGTCATCGCGAACCTCGACGCGCATTTTGCCGGACGACCGCTGCCGAGTGCACTCTAAGACTGGGACTTTGGGAAACAAAGCCCCCCTTCCGTTCGCCCTGAGCGAAGTCGAAGGGTGTGCCCCAAGAGAAGGTGCTTCGACTTTGCTCAGCACGAACGGAAGGGGGGGGTGAGACCAGGCTTAAGAACCAACCGAACGGGTCCGAAACTACGACTTAGACGCTTTCCTCAGCGCCAGCCGCACGAGCGCATCGAGCGAAGCCCCCGGCCCCAGTTCCTCGTCCGCCGCCGCCACCGCGACACTCGCTTCGTTCGGCCGAAAGCCGAGGTTGAGCAGCGCCGACACCGCATCCGCAGACGCCCCCGGCGCGGCATTGACCACCGCCGGTCCAAGCCCGAGCGCGATGCCGCCGACTTTGTCCTTCAATTCCATCACGATCCGCTGCGCGAGCTTGGGCCCTACGCCGTTCGCCCGCGCGACCATCGCCTTGTCGCCACTGGCGATCGCACGTGAGAGATCGACCGGCTCCAGCGCCGACAAGATCGCAAGCGCGACGCGCGCGCCGACCCCCTGCACGCCGGTCAGCAACCGGAACCAGTCGCGCTCGTCCGCGCTCGAAAATCCGACAAGCCGCTGGAAATCCTCGCCGACCAGCAATTCGGTGAACACCGTGCACGCCTCGCCGATCGGCCCCAGAGCCGACAGCGTCCGCGCCGAAGCGCCGACCAGATAGCCGACGCCGCCGACGTCGATCACGGCGTGGTCGATGCCGGTCGAGTCCAGCCGTCCTTTAAGATGCACGATCATTGCCGCGATCGGTAGAACATGGCGTGCGTCCCGTCATCCTCTCAAAATTCGCGGTCGCCTACGGGAGCCGATCGAACCCCGTATAGGCCTTCAGGTCGGCGGCGCTCGTGCCCGTCAGTTCGGCGAGCCCCGGTCCGGCCAGATCGTCGGGCAGATGCCGCCTGCCGTCACCATCGAGCATGCCCAGGAACCGCTCGATGATCGTGACGATCACCACATCAGGCCGTTCGGAGCGCAGCAGGTCATATTGGAGACTGTCCGAACTCATCACCACCAATCGCGAAAAGGTCGGGATCAGATGCGGGATGATGTAGTTTGCGAACGAATCGCGGAACAGCACGCAGCGAGGCAGGTCGCGATCGCTGCTCTCGTAGATCGACACCGCGCCGCGCGCGAAAATCTTGTTTTCGAACACCCGCTGGAACGGTCGCGCGATCCGGTGATCGACGATGGTGGCGATTTCGTCCTGTTCGGGTTCGAGCCGCACGCCGAGATCGCCGATATGCGTCCGGTCGCCGAAGCTCAGATCGGTCTCGGCGATCCGGATCGGCAGCGATACCGAGTCAGCGAGGCTATCCATCAGCAGGTCATACGCCAGGAACCCCGCGTAGAAGGTCCAGTGCGTGTCGGTCTTCAGATAGGTTTCGCGGAGGGCGCGCGCGTCGATCAACGGCTGCAACGGATAGGAGCACAGCGCGCGCGTCTCGGGATCGAGACTGTCCAGGATCTGCACTGCAGGGCGGTTGTCGGATAGCGCGAAACCGGGTGGCAGCTTGTCGGCATAGACGACGTGCTTTTCCGGAATGATCATCATCCGGAACGCGATGTCGTTCGCCTTGCACCACGCCGCGCGCGTCTCGATGCTGTCGCGCCACACCGCGATCTCGCGAGGGCCGAGCGGCAGCGCGCCGGTGATCTGGTCGATCGCCTCATGGTCGCGGTGGAATAGATATCCGTCCGCGCCCTGGACGACGTCCGCCGCCCGCCGGGCGCGCGTGTCGCCGGCGATGCTCATGAGCCCGCCCGGCTTTCGCGCGGTCCGTCATCGCGCCGACACCGGACCAGGGCGATCAACGCGCCGAGATCCTGCGCGCCGCTGCCCTCCGGTCCGAGATCGATGTTGAAGTGCTTCTCGATCCGGATCAACAGCGTGGCGTGCGCCAGCGAATCCCAGCCATCGACATCGTCAGTGGTGGTCGCCACGTCGACCGCCGCCGCATCGACGCCGAAGGTCTTGGCGACGATCGCAAATATTCGCGCGCCAACATCGTCCTGGTTCATATCTCAGTGTGTCGACCCGCAAGGTATTTTACAATGTTTTCGGTACGACTGATCTTCCCCGACGTCGACTTTATCAGCCAGCCCGGCGCGACTATCGAGATCGTCTTCGGAACCAGGCCCAGCAAATCAAGGAGTTGCCTCTTCACCGCCTGGCGAAGCGCAGAATCTTCGATTGCCCCGCAATCTTCGACGGCGCCGCCGCGCTCGACTACGACATGGCAGGTTTCACTGCCGATCGCGTCCGCGAACAGCCCGAACGCGACCGCGCGCCCCGCCTTTACGCCGACGACGTCGTTCAGCACTTGCTCGATCTCGTGCGCATAGAAATTCTTGCCGAGCAGGATGATCCGATCGGTCTTGCGGCCAAGCACGTACACCTCACCCTCGTGGAGGAATCCGAGATCGCCGGTCCCGAACCAGCCGGCGTTGAAGCTCGCCGACGAGTCCTGCCGGTAATAGCCCGTGAAGACAAAATCGCCACGCACCAGGATTTCGCCGATCGCGTCCGCCCCATCGATCCGGACTTCGATGCCGTCGATCGGCGGCCCAGCGCTGCACAGACTGATGCGATCGTCTCCGACGACGTCCAGCCGATGGCGTCGCAAGCCATTGGCCGAGACCGAGCATCGGCGTGCCGGTACGCCCGGTCGCGTCTGCGCGACGGCGAACACCGTTTCCGCCATCGCGTAACACGCTTGCACCTGCACGGCCGATACGCCCCACCGACCGAATGCTGCAATGAATCGGTCAACGCTGGCCGGCTTGCACGGTTCAGAACAATTGATGAAAGCACGGACCCGAGAAAGATCGACCCGCCGGCTGTCGACGGCAGCATTCGCCAAGTGGTCGAACGCAAAATTGGGCAGCCAGACCAGCGTGCCGTCGTGTTTGGCGACCAGATCGAACAGCGAAAGCGGGTTCGACAACCAATCGAACGGATCGACGATCACCGCGCGCACCCCCGTCAGCAGCGGCATCAGCAACGTCGTGACTAAACCCATGTCGTGATACAGCGGCAGCCACGAACAGATCACGTCGTCGCTGGTCAGGCCGATCGCCGCCGCATAGCTGGCGATATGGTGGCTGACGGCGCGAGATGTCAGCGTCACGCCCTTCTTCAGCCCGGTCGTGCCCGAACTATGCTGCAGACAACAGACCGCGTCCGGATGCCAGTCCCACGCGATCGGATCGCCGTCGTCGGGCACGGCGTCCGCCGTGGTGACGATCGCCAGCAGGTCTGCTGCTAGCGCGTCGCCGAAGGTCGCGGCGTTGATCGTATCGGTGACGAGAATGCCGCCGCCGATATGCCGGAACAACCGGGTGTGGCTGTCCCAGAAGCGCGCTGGATCCTGCTTGATCGACGGCAACGGCATCATCGCCGGAACGCAGCCGGCCAGGATCGCACCTACGAACGCATAGAGCAGGTCAGGTGACGATTGAAGCGCGATCAACACGACGGTGCCTTGCGCCGCGCCGGTGCGGCGATAGAGGTGCGCGTATCGCTGCCCTCCGTCCCACAGCATCGCGTGCGTCACGACCGCGTTTCCGCCGACGCGCGCGAGGACGAACTGCACCGTCGACGGCGCGGCATTGCAGCGCGCGATGAAACTCGCGAGCAGCCCGGTGGGTTCGCTGGGCCGCCGCGTCATTCGCACAAGGCCGACAGCCGCGCGCTGACGGCGATGTCATGCGCCTGCAACGCGGTGCGGAACGTCTTCGCGAGCGCGGCGCGGCGCGAGTCGAACGCTGCCCCGGCTTCGGCGGTCCAGGCGGTCGCGACGACCTCGCGCAGGTCGGATACCGGATCGTCATCGAAGGAGCGCGACGGTATTGCCATCGTCTCGGCCATCTCGCGCGTGCGACTGTCGACATGCAGGACGACTCCCGGTCGCTCGGCCTGGATGGCGAGCGCCACGCCGTGAAACCGCGGTCCGATCGCATAATCGTAGCGCCGCAGAAAGCTCATCCAGCTCTGGCTGTCGGTAAAGACGAAGGCACGCCGACGCCCCCACTCCAGGACCTGCGCACCGTCGAGACCGGGCAGCAACCGCTGTGCGAGCAGCGCGAAATCGCCGCTTTGGGTGTCGGCAAGGTCCGATCGGGCCAGCGCGATCATCGTATCGGGGTGCTGGACGATATAGCAGCCGTCGTGCTGATCCGCTGCGACGATCAGGCGGTGTTCGGGCGCCATGTCGGCATGGTGATGATGCCCGGCCGCGATCGCCGGTCGCGTCCCGAGCCCGGCGGCGACCCGTGCCGCGATCCGCCCGCCCAGGTCTCTCGTCGGCGACAGGAACAGCGACGGACAGCCGATGATCGTCGAGGCATAGCCGTTGCGAGCCAGGATCTCGGCCGTATACGCGCCGCGGACGAGCATGGCGGGTGCCGCGCCGGCGGCGGCCGCGACGACGTCCAGCGCTGCGCGGGTGCCGTCCTTCAACGCGAGAGTCGCGCCAATACCCGGCGCCTGCGCACCAAGACCAACCAGCAGGACGGGCAATCCGAACGCCGCGAGACGTGCCGCCCAACCCGACAGATCGACATGATCACCAAGCTGGTTGGCACACGCCACAACGAGAATATCAGCGTGAGCGCGGACGATTTCGGGGGGCGTACTCCACGTAATCATGTGCGAGGCGGCCAACGACGCGACCAGCCCGTCGACATAGGCGACATTACCCGAATTGCCGCCAAGCGCCTCGGTCAGCGTCGCAGCGTCGGCGGTCGGGATACGGCCCGCGTCGCCCAGTTGCCGGATCGACAGGTTCGGCAAAATCGCGACACGGCGACGAGTCTTCGAGACAGTCATGGTAATCTTTCACAGCGAGGTCGAAGCCTGCGGTCACGCGTACATGCACACGCGCCGGCGCCGGATATGCGACATTGGCGCCGGCTGTCTGCCGCCCTAACTTTATGGGGTCTTCCCGGCGCTCCACAGCAAGGGCGCGGCGGGTGGGTCGCAGGCGACGGGTGCGGTGCTCGAACAGGATCGAGGCTTGTCGCCATGCGCGACCTGGGCAAACCATCTGAGCGTGCCGACCTTCTGGCCATCGACCCCGTTTTCGAGGACGATGGCCTGGCGCGTCGAGACATCCTCCATCCCTTTGGGAAACGCGGGAGAGGCCACGGCGTTCGGCCTCGCACTGCCGGCGTCTCCTGCATCGGGTACCGTCACGAGCGTCTGCAGGTCGAGCTGTACACGTCGTCGATCCCGACCGGGAAACGCAATGCGGACCCGCGCGGAATTCGGCTGCTGATCGAGGATCCATACCGCCGGCAGATTGGGCAACGCGCCCTTCCCCTCAACGATCGACGGGGTTCGCGACGTCGCGATCTCGCGGATGCGCCACCCGCCCCGGCCCGGACGTGCCGCCACGATCGCGGGGCCGTTCGCGGCGCCATAGCGGACCTTGCCATCCGTCTCGGCATAGCGCGGATACAGGATCACCGGCGCGCCATCGGCTGCAAGCGCGAGATCGAGCCGGTTGACAAGCCCGGCATCCTCACCGACGTTTTCGACCAAATCCATCGTATCGGGGCTCAGCGGCGCCGCAATCGGGTGGCCGTTCGCCGTGAACCAGGTTTGGAAATTTTTGGTTCGTGCGTAGGATACCGCAAAATTCGACGCGACGTCGGGCGTCCGCCGCCATACGACCGCGACATGGACATAGCCGTCCGCGCCGGTCCTGAAAGTGCTCGGATACGCACTGACCGGACCCTTTCGGTCGCGATCGGCAAAGATCGACCCGATCCGCTGCCATCGCCCGTCCTGCCACCTGTTGAGCAACCAGCTGCCGTTTCCCGAGCCGCCGGTGCGGTACATGAAGACGAGGTTGCCGTTGCCGTCATGCAGGAACCGCGGATAGGTCGCGCGCAGTTCGTCGCGGCCGATCATCGATGCCGGGCGGATGCTGCCGACATCGCCGACGGTGCCGCGCGCATAGAACAACGGCGACGCGTGCATGTTGCCGACGACGTGCACCGTATCGTCGGGGGCGATCGCGACCGCGAGGCTGTTGTGCGCGTCCCACCCGGAGAACCGGGAAGGCAGGCGTATCGAACAGGATACGCGCCGCAAGGGATCGAAGCGCGTGACGGTGGCCCAGCGGTCGGCTTCGAAATAGGCCGCGAAGATCTGCCCACGCGCGGTGGCTGCCGCGCCGATCGCGGTCCCCACCCCGGTCCATACCCGGTCGAGTTCGATCGCCCCGCCACCCCGCCGCGCGTCGGCACCGACCTGCGAACAGCGCGGTTCGCCCGCTACGGGTTGCGCAGCGAGGTCGGGTGCCTGGCACCCCGCCAGCACGACGATCGCGGTCCATAGGCCAAGGCCTATACGGCCGCGCTCGACCGCGGATGATCGGGCCGGGCATTCGAGCCACGCCGCTGCGAAGCGGTTCACCCGACGCTCGCATCGCGCGCGAGCAAAGGCGCCGGCCTCAGGCAAAGACATAGTCCGCCATCATCTCCCCGTTGAAACTCACATTGGGGAAATCCTTCTGCATGCTGTGCGTGTAGATGCTCGACACCTTGCCGTAGCTGTTGTCATGCAGTTGCGTCGTGGTTCCCGACAGCGCGGAGGCCACGCCGACATGCAACCGGTTGGTGGTGATCTCGGACGCGAGACGGGTGAATTCGAGCAGCATCCACGCTCCTCGATTGGCTTCGCGCGGTTTCACCCCGATCTGGAACACGATCGAGATATCGAAATTGGGTGCCCGCGGGATAAACGTCTTCTCGACGCCGTGCCGCATGCACGACATCTTCTTGCCGTCGATCGCCTCGGGCGTGAGCTTCGCGCGTTCGAGCAGCATCTCGCGGAACAGGTCATGGATCTCCGCGTCGCTCTCCATGTCGTCGTAAAGCTTGTCGGTATCGAGGAACAACGCCAGATCGTGCGACAATTCCGCCTCGATCGACGGTGCATGCGCAAGGACGTGCTGGTGGGTCGGCAGCTCACGGCAATAGATCGTCGTCGCGGGCGCCAGCGACTGCAACAAATCCTCGTTCCCACGGACCGAGTGCGGCAGCACGATGATGCGGTTATTGCCTGCCTGAAGCGCGCGGATCAGCGCCGACATGCCGTGGTAGAGCGGGACCAGATTGCCCCCGCCCGCCAACAGGACCGTTTCGTTCCGCAGGGCCTTCGCCTCGGCGACCGACGACAGGATCTCGACGTCGATATTATAATGGTCGAACAGCTGATAGGTCGCCGCAGCGATCAGCGAGTCCCCGGCGTTACCCGGATTCATGAAATACTTGATCGTCTTGTTACGGTGCCGGCGAAATAAATCCGCGAGATGACCGTTTTTTCGTTCGAAATCTCTGGCGCATGAATCGTCCACGGTGAACTCCAATATTCTTGATCAGGATGGGACGGGGCTGTTGGCGACGAGCTGCCATTTCGCGACCATATCCTTGGGCATGTCCGGCCTGGATTTGGTGCCCATCCAGACGTCGGCGACGCTGCCGACATCAATGGCGATCCCGCCGCGACGCTTGATCGCCGTACAATAGGCCTTCGACAGGATGCCTGCCGCGACGATGTATACCGCGCCCTCGAACGGCGGCCGGAGCTGTTCCAGGATGTCCGGATACGCGTCGGGATAATGCCGGATATCCTTGTGAACCTTGGCGATCGACGCCTGCATCGGCACCAGGATCGTCTCCGTCCGCGCCACTTCGGCCTTTTCGCGAAACACCCGCTCGAGATCCGGGTAACAAGTGACGAAGCCCAGATACGGCTGTTTATGCAGGATATTGAAATAATGCGGCAGCAACGACCGGCTGAACCAGGTGCTTGCCCAGATCTTCTCCGACAGCTTGGCGAGATCGGTGGCACCCGCCAGATAATTATACACGCCGCGCATGCCGCACATGCCGCGGACGTCGAGATCCGGGAGGTCCGTAGAAAAGCTCTTGTCGATCGTCCCGCGCTCGGGACCACCGATGAGATCGGCTTCCGCGATCCCCTCCATGACCGTGTCGAGGAAGAACTGCTTATGCTCGACCATCAAGGTATTCGAGCCGAAGTAGATCCGCGATATCTTGGTAAGATTATACGTGGTCAAATGCGGGTAGATATCGAGCCCCGAGAACAACACGTTGCCGTCGGCGTCGCCGAGCCGGATCAGCGACGCGGGCCTCTTCGCGGCGATCGCCTTGCGCAGGAAGGCGGCGATCGGACCGCCCGCGCTGTTGCCGACATAGCTCGCCGCCGCGCTGCCGACGACGTCGTCATACTGGCGCAGGCACCGATCGCGGTCGAACGCGGTTGCATACTGCATATACTCGTCGGCCGCGTCCTGGCCCGGTGGCCACCACGTATTGCCGGCTAGGTTATAGGAATTCATCGTAGGGGCCGTCCTTTTGTACTGCGCCGAAACATCGTTCAGTCCAGGATTCTTGCATCGATTTCCGCACTGAATGCCCTGCGCATCCAGAACGGACTCTTCGACAACAGGTACAGCCAGTCCGCATCGCCGGTGACCGGGTCCGCTTCCTCGATCCGCAGGACGATCGCGTCCGGAACGAGCTGTGCGAACTCCGCTTCGAAATCGCGCCCCAGGACGCGGTAAGCGCCGCCACGCGCGGCATCGGCCCTGCCCCAATCCTCGGTCTTTTCGCGCGTCGTCGGGTTCGGATAGGACAACAGCATCAAACCGTCGGCGGTCATCACGCGGACCAGCTCGGCCAGCGTCTTGCGGTGCGCGGGGACACGGTGGAGCACATTCGCCGCAACAATGAACCCGAGGCTGTTGCTCTGGCGCGCGGGCAGCCCTGCATCGGCATGCTCGATCCCGAACAGCTCGACGGATTTGAACCAGGGCTTGGGAATGCCACTCGGCTCGCCCCATAGCAGCAACGGAAGATGCGCGAACGTCTCGCGCAGCTGCAATTTATCGATGACCGCGCGGGCGATACGGTGCCGTTCGAGCGACCGGCACGTGCCGCATTGCGGCGGTTTGCGCGACCGGCTCAGCCGGTTGTTCTGCGCCGGGACGAACGTCGTCCCGTTGCAGATATTGCAGCTCACGGTCATGATCGATCCCCCGTCACGTCGGCCGCTGTGCCAGGCCCAGGACATCGAGGACGTCGTCGACCCGCGACGTCCAGGATACCGAACTCAATACCTTCTTGCGCTGCACCGTCGTTGGCGCCTTTTGCTTGCCGGCCACCACGCGCGTGATCGCGGCGAGGAACGAGTCGTGATCCGCGGCGATCGTCGCATAGGGACCGATGTCGCCGATATTGGCGACGTCGGTCGTCACGATCGGGACGTTCAGCGCGAAATAGACGTAGAGCTTCAGCGGGTTCATGCTCTCGCTGAGTTCGTTGCGCAGGTGCGGCACCATCGCGACGTCGAACGCGCGAATATACCGCGTCGCATCCTCATAGGGTTTCACCCCGAGGATATGGATGTTCGGACGCGCGCCGAGCGCGAGCACGTCGGGCCGATCATGCGCCGACCCGATCAGCACCACGCTGCCGCCGGGGAATGCGTCGGCGACCTTGCCGATCAGCTCCAGATCGACCCGGTCGCGCAGATTGCCGACATAGCCGAGGATCGGCCGGGGCAGATGCGCGAGATCCTCCGGCACCGCCCAGCTATGCGACAGATCGAACATCTCCGCGCCGTTCGGGATGACGCGGATATCCTCGCGGATCGCCGCGAACCCTTCGCGTACCGGTTCGCAATTGGCGAGGACGAGATCGGCATCGCGCAAGATCTCGTCATACGCAGCATGGACACGCGTCCGATGCGGTTCGCGGCTGGGGAATCGGCGCTGGTCGTCGATCACGTCGGCGACGATACAGCCTGGGTTCACGACCGATTTGACCATCGTATAATCGAATACCACCGGGCACACCCACAACACCGGCGAGTCGCCGATATTGGCCGCGCGCAGCTCCGATCGGATGAAATCCTCATACCCATCGCGCGGCGGCAGGTCGGTACCGAGATAGCGTTGCGGCGACGTCTCGGCGCGGAACAGGAACGTCCGTCGCAACAGGTTCGTCGTATCCGCCTGGCGCAGCACGCGCCGGATGGTGTTGACGTACACCAGGTTTCCCTGGTGCGCGGTCGCCTCCGCGCCGTGCTTGGCCTGCTTGTCGAGATCGGTCGCGCTGATCGGCGAATCGAAATGGAGAACCTGGTTCACCGCGCCCGATTTGAGCAGATACCGCGCCATCATATCCGACCGGCGACCATAGATGTCCGAATCGTTCTGCTTCCACAGGAAGACGACATCGGGTTTGCGATTCTGCCAGATCGCCGGACCGGCCCACCCCTTGGCAAAGCGCGGCAGCGGCTCGCCCGACACCCGCTCGACCGCCGCGAACAGCGCGTCGAACGCCGGTATCACCGGCCTGGATACCGTCCGTGCAGCCTCGAACGCCAGGTCCAGCCTCGCCGAATTCACGCTATAGCTGAGTTCGGTCAGATAATGATCGCGGACGCGCTGCTTGGTCGCCGGCGCAATGCCCTGCGCGCTGATCTTGCGCAGTTCGTCCTTGAGTTGCGCGGCATCGTGCACTGCGATGATCGCCCCCGCCGCAATCAGATCGCGTAGCGGCGGCACCGGCGTCGCGTACACCGGCACGCCGAGCGCCATCGCATCGGTCAGCTTGGCGGGGATCTGGTAGCCGGATATCGCGGATGTCGGGTCCTGCAACAGGAACACCGCATCGGCGATCGACACCAGTTCCGCGAGCCGTGCCCAGGGCTGATCGCCGTGCAACCCGATCCGCGCCTTCTTGTATTTCGCGAACCGGCTCGACGTGCGCTTGTCGGTGACCGTTCCGATCACGCACAGCGCAAGCGTATCGTCGGCGAGCTCTTCGAGTGCGTCGGCGATCTCGAACACGCCCTTGTGCGGTCGCGGCGTCCCGAGGAACAGGATCACCCGATCCGCGTCGGTGTAGCCGAATTCGGCACGGACCTTCTGTCGATCGTACAAGGCGGGATCGAACACGCGTTCGTCGCGGCCATGGCGGACGACGATACCGCCGAACCGTTCCTGCAAGGCGTAGTTGGAGACGGTCACGCCATCGCATTCGGCGATCAGCCCTTCGGCAAATCGCGTGAAGATCTCGCCATAAGGCTTGTCGAGGATCCGCGGGTCTTCGGTGATCGCGGCGATCAGATCGTCGAGGCTGGCGGGGTCGCGATTGGGGAAGAAACCGAGTTCGTGATCGTCGACGTCGACGATCATCGGGCACGCATTGGCCTGCTTGATCATCGCGCCGATGAACAGGCTCGAGAAACGCGCCTTGCCGACATGGACGACATCGCATTTGACGCGCGCGGCGATCGCGCGCGCACCGGCGACGAACTCGGCGAAGCTGCCCGCGGGATAGGCGTGCATCGTCATCGTCGCGGCGGCGATCGGCGGCCAGATCGTCGCGCCGTACATCGGGAACATCGGCCCGACGAGTTCGACGACGCTGTTGCGCGATGCCATGTCCGCCAGCAGAAACGCCCGCCCGACCGGGTTGTGCGCCATATCCCACGACACGACCGCGACGCGGCGCGTGGCGGCGACCGCGGTAGCGATCTTGCCGGGATCACCGCCGACCACCGGCGAGTGCGCCGGCACCGCATCCGACGCGTCGATCACGAGTGCCGATTTCGCCTCGATCGACGACTTCGCTGCGGCCCCCGTTCCCCGCGCGCCGGCCAGCGTCATGCGCTTGGTCCCCGCACCCAGCCGCTCGCCGGTCGACGCGCGCAGACTGACTTGGTGATCGGCGCCATCGAGCAGCAACGTCGGCAGGGGTACGGCAAAACCATGCGTGGCGACCTTGGCGACGTCCTCGGCCAGCGCATCGACAGACGCGTCCGGTATCGCCGAACCGACCAATCGGCCATCGACGAACAGCAGGACTTCGGCATCGACCTCGGGCAATTCGGCCCAGCCGACCAGACGGTCGCCGCGCAACCCGACCACCTCTCCGGACGGGCGCTTTGCGCGCGCGTGTGCGCCGCTCGCCTTGGCCGGATCGATTGCCGCCGCACCATTGCGCGCCGAACCGGACCGGGGTGCCACGTCGTCCGCGCGGGTCCCGCCCTTACCCGACTGCGCCACAACAGGATGCGCCGGACCGGCCGCGAGCGCGACCTCCGACGGGGCCGCCTGAAGAACGGTGTATCGCTTCGTCGATGCCGCAGAGGCCGAGGCCGTTGCCGAGGCCGTTGCCGCATGACTGGTAAAATCGACCGATTCGAGTTCCACGGTGCCGGGGCCGCTCGAAAACTGCATGGCGAAGAAATACGGGGTGCCGGATACGAGATCGCCCAGCGGCATCTCCAGCTCATAGTCCCGGGCGTCGCCCTCGATCGAACGCTGCTGCGTCGAAAGCTTCTTAGCAAAGATCCGTTTGCCCTGCGCATTGGCCTTGAGCAGCGCGATCCATTCGAGATCGAGCCCGGCTTCGGCGTCACTGGCGGCGCTTGCCCGCAGCCGCACCACGGCGCGGCGCCCCCGTTCGACCCCCGTCAACTCGATCGGCTGCCATAGCCGGACCCAGCTGAGCGCCGAGCGGATGTGCAGCCTCACCCCCTGCGACTTCGGCGAGGCCTTTGCCGGCCCCGTGTCGCCGGCTGCAGCTGCGCCGTATTCGACGAACCAGTTCTGACAGAACTGCCCCATGTTCCGACGGGCCGATACTGCAGTATCATGATCCGTAAACGTCGGATTCTGCAAAAGATTATACGTCATAGGAAACGGCGTTCTTTCGCAATGAGTATCTACACGACGCAACGTACGTGTTTAGCGAATCAAATGCCCCGCAAATCTTCTCAGATTTATGCCACTTGGTCACGCCTGCCCGGCATTAGCAATACAAACGAATCCGATCTCTTTAACTTTCGGGGAAAGCATTTCTTACAATTGGCGACCTACCGGAACTGGTATTCCGACTTTAACGATTAAGATCGCTGGATATTGCCAGACAATGCTTGAAGCCATAATTGTATTGGAGATCGCCGCGGGAAATAGGATCGAGATCGCTATTTAGCGTGGGGATCGAAGCGACCTCGATACCGCCAGCCATCACCGACGCGCCATAACGCAACGCCGCCCGTCTGGACGGGCGGCGCATCGATGACCTTAACCGGGGAAGCTTGAAGCGGGATTTCTCCCGTCGGGATCAGGCACCCATGCCTGTTCGTCGCGATAGTGCCGCCGCGCTGGCGACATGATGCGCGTGCGTGATCGCCACGGCGAGCGCATCCGCGGCGTCGGGCCCCGCGAGCTTGGCGCCCGGCAGCAGGACGGCCATCATCGCCTGGATCTGCTTCTTGTCCGCGCCGCCGGTGCCGACGACGCCCTTCTTGACGGTCGAGGGGTGGTATTCGCCGATATGGAGCCCGGCCCCCGCCGCGGCGAGCAATACGACGCCGCGGGCCTGGCCCAGTTTCAGCGTCGACTGCGCGTTGGTGTTGCCGAGCACCTCCTCCACCGCGGCGCCGTCGGGGCGCTCGGTACGGATGACGTCGATCAGGGCATTGTACAGCGCGGTCAGGCGGCGGGGGAGCGCCATCGACGGATCGGTCTTGATCTGGCCGTTGGCAATATGGCTCAGGCGATTGCCGTCGGCGCGAATGACGCCCCAGCCTGTGGTGCCGAGACCGGGGTCTAGCCCTAGAATGATCATGAAGATTGATTCACGCGAAGGCGCAAAGGCGCGAAGGTGTCGCATACTCGACAGGTGTGCCGCGTCAGCGGCACCCTCATCAGTGATCTTGACCACCGAACAGACATTCCGCCTTCGCGGATCACTAGCCCACGCGAAGCTCTTCGCGCCTTTGCGCCTTCGCGTGAACCAGTCTTCATCTCAACCCAGCGACTCCATGATCTCGTCGGAGATTTCGTAATTGCCCCACACGGTCTGCACGTCGTCGTCGTCGTCGAGCGCGTCGATCAGCTTGAACAGCGTCGCCGCATCGTCCGCACCGACTGCAACCATGACCTGCGGGCGCCAGGCGAGCTTGGCGCCTTCCGCCTCGCCGAGCTTGGCTTCCAAAGCCTTGGCCACCTCGTGAAGGTCGCCCTGCGCGGTCCAGACCTCATGGCCGTCCTCGCTCGACGTGACGTCCTCGGCACCCGCTTCGAGCGCCGCTTCGAACACCGTGTCGGCATCGCCCGCGCTCGCCGGATACGAGATCAGCCCGACGCGGTCGAACGCATGGCTGACCGAACCGCCCGCGCCCAGATTGCCGCCGTTCTTGCCGACCGCGACGCGTACGTTGGTCGCGGTGCGGTTGCGGTTGTCGGTCAGCGCCTCGATGATCAGCGACACGCCGCCGGGGCCGAAGCCCTCGTAGCGGATCTCCTCGTAATTCTCGGCATCGCCGCGGCTCGCCTTGTCGATCGAGCGCTGGATGTTCTCCTTCGGGAGCGACGCCGCCTTGGCCGCGTTGACCGCCGCGCGCAGGCGCGGGTTCATGTCGACATCGGGCAGCCCCATCTTGGCCGCGACCGTGATCTCGCGGCTGAGCTTGCTGAACGCCGACGAGCGCTTCTTGTCCTGCGCGCCCTTGCGGTACATGATATTCTTGTATTTGGAATGGCCTGCCATCGGTGCCTCTTTAGCTGATGGCCCCGCTCTTAGGCGTCAGGCGCGGATTTCGCCAGACCGTCGATTTTCCGCTCGATCGCGTCGAGGCGGTCCAGCAACAGATGGTCGATCTTGTGATGCACGCGCAGGATGTCGAGTTCGGCACGCAGGTTGGTCTCGTAATCGAGGCTCGCGGCGAGACGATCCTTCGCCGATTGCCGGTTCTGGCTCATCATGATGACGGGCGCCTGGATCGCCGCCACGGTCGACAGCATCAGGTTGAGAAAGATGTAGGGATACGGATCGAACGCCATCCCGAAATGGCCGAGGATGTCCGAATTGAGGATCATCCAGCCGAACAGGATGACCGCGAAGACGATGATGAAGCCCCACGACCCGCCAACCGCCGCGACCTTGTCCGCCAGCCGCTCGCCATAGCTCGAGCGTTCGTCGGAGACGTCGCCGGCGTCGCGGCTGACGACCGTGCCCGCCTCGATCCCCGCAAGGACGCGGCGCTCCTCGTCGTCGAGCTCGCCCGGCGCCTTGCCGAGGAGGCGTTGCGAGAGATCGGCGAGCGGGGAGTGTGTGGCCATCCTTTGAGGCCTAGCCCGGAATGCGGATTATGCCAGCGCGCAGAGCCCCGCTTGCGACGCAAGCCGCAAAGACTCCTTGCTCCCACACGCCCGCACCTGCCAAACGCGCGGCATGACGGTTAGCGTGAATATGGGCACCGACGGCAATGGTACTGCCGTCGGCGTCGACCTGGAGGAACTACTCGCCACCCGCCTGTTGGTGCAGGGCAATTCGGGATCGGGAAAGTCGCATCTGCTGCGCCGGCTGCTCGAGCGATCGGCGGGGCATGTCCAGCAGATCGTGATCGATCCGGAGGGCGATTTCGTGACGCTCGCCGGGCCGCACGGCCATGTCGTGATCGAGGCGGGCGACTATAGCGAACGCGAGATTTCGCGCATCGCCACGCGGTTGCGCGAACATCGGACGTCCGCGGTGCTGAGCCTCGAAGGGCTGGAGGTCGAGGGGCAGATGCGTTGCGCCGCGTCGTTCCTGTCCGCGCTGTTCGATGCGCCGCGCGAGCATTGGTATCCGGTGCTGGTGGTGGTCGACGAAGCGCAGATGTTCGCGCCGGTGACCGGCGGCGAAGTCTCGGAAGAGGTGCGCCGTGCGTCGCTGGCCGCGATGACCAACCTGATGTGCCGTGGTCGCAAGCGCGGGCTCGCCGGGGTGATCGCGACGCAGCGGCTGGCGAAGCTTGCCAAGAACGTCGCGGCGGAAGCGTCGAACTTCCTGATGGGTCGCACCTTCCTCGACATCGACATGGCGCGCGCGGCCGACCTGCTCGGGATGGAGCGGCGGCAGGCGGAGGCGATTCGCGATCTCCAGCGGGGCACGTTCATGGCGCTCGGGCCGGCGGTATCGCGGCGGCCGATCACGGTGAAGATCGGCGACGTCGCGACGTCCGCGCGGAGCGGCAGCCCCAAGCTGACGCCGTTGCCGAGCGCTGCGCCGATGGACTTGCAGGATTTGCTGTCCGAGCCAGTGGTCGACGCCCCCGAACTCGGCCTGATGTTCGATTCGCGCCCGCGTCGCGTGCCGGCGGAGGAACTGCTCGACGGCATCGCCCGCCCGCCCGAGCCGCGCACCGCCGCACCGCCGCCCCCTGAGAAGACCGACGACGAGGTCGAGGCGGTCTACGCCGACGTCTTCCGCGCGATCGTCGAGGATCCGGAGTCGACGTTGCGGCCGCCATCGGTGCTGTTCCAGGATTTCCAGGTGCGGTGCCGGATGGGTGGGCTGGCGAAACCGCCGCTCGATTTGCCGGGTTTCGTGCGGCGTCTGAGTTGCGCGCGTGCGGGGATATTCGACATGACCGATGAAGCCTGGACGGCGGCGCTGGACGTGGCGAGCGGCCTGCCGGACGACATGCTGGGCGCGTTCCTGCTGGTGGCGCGGGCTGCGCGCGAGGGCGAACCCTGCCCGTCGGACGCGCGGATCGCAGCGACGTACGGCACGAGTTCGCTAGGCCGAGTGAAGCGTCTGATCGGCTATATCGAGAGCCGGGAGTTGATCGTGTGCCGGACTGACCTTGCGGGCAAGCGCTCGATCACGATCCCGGGGCTCGGGTGGACGACGTTGCCGGCGGAGGCAGCCTAAGATTTGACTCCTCCGTCATCCCAGCGAAAGCTGGGATATTCCGCGGCGAGGAGTGCGCCCGTCCCACTCGGTACGGGATATTTGACGGGGCGCGTTCCTCCTCGCCGCAGAAGATCCCAGCTTTCGCTGGGATGACGGTTGGGGGGGCACATGGCGCTGGGCGGCTGGGTCTACATGATGACGAACAAGCCGTTTGGCATGCTGTACATCGGCGTCACCGCGTATCTGGCTTCGCGCGTTCACCAACATCGGATCGATACCGGGTCGGCCTATTGCCGGCGGTATGGTTTGAAGATTCTGGTGTTCGCCGAGCAGCATGGAACGATCCAGGACGCGATCGCTCGGGAGAAGATGCTGAAGGCTTGGAAACGGTCGTGGAAGGACGAATTGATCGCGACGATCAATCCTGAGTGGGCGGACCTTTACGACCAGCTTCATTGAAGCGGTCACTCAACCCATAAACCGTCATCCCAGCGAAAGCTGGGATCTCCTGCGGCGAGGAGGAACGCGGCCGGTCAAACAACCGGCGCTGCGTAGTTTGGAAACGCTCCTCGCCGCGGAATATCCCAGCTTTCGCTGGGATGACGGCTCAATCAGACGATCCTCAGATCATCCCCAACGCCTGGAGATACACTTCGAGGATCGCTTCCTCCTCCTGATATTCTTCCTTCTTCTTCTTCCGGATCGACAGGATTTTCCGGATCGCCTTGGGGTCGTAACCACGGCCCTTGGCTTCGGCCATCACGTCCTTGATGTCGTCCGAGATACCCTTCTTCTCTTCTTCGAGACGCTCGGCGCGCTCGATCAGCAGGCGCAGTTCGTCCGCTGCGACCGCGCCGCCGCCCATGCCGTGTTGCCGTTCGTCAGACATCGAAAATTCCCCACTCGCCAGCGCCGCGCGCCGGCCTAAAGCCAATCGAGATACAAGCCCGCACCGGTGACCGCCGTCTCACGACGTCGTGAATCATGCCGCTGCTGGTGCGAGACGGCGTCTAGGCGTTTACCGTGCTTGGCTCAATCGCCTGAATCGAACGGCGCGTTCTTCGCGACGCTCGCCTTCATCCGTTCGAGCTGCTCGGGAGTCGCATCGCCCTGATGGTGCGCCTTCCATTCCGCATAGGGCATTCCGTACACCGTCTCGCGCGCTTCGTCCTTCGACAGGCCGCCCGCTTCCTCGACCCAGTCCGACAGGCAGTTCCGGCAGAAACCGGCGAGCCCCATCAGATCGACATTCTGCGCGTCCTCGCGGTGGCGAAGGTGGCGGATCAGGCGGCGAAAGGCTTTCGCCGCTACGGCATCGTCCAAAGTATCGAGGCGATCGGGATTCATTCGTATGCTCCGTGGTTGATCGTACGGAGATAGGGTTTAAGGCCCGTCGCGGCAAAGACCTCCCCCAGGAAACGCCGAGGAAGACGCACCGCATGACCATGGCCATCGCCCCCCGTTCGCGGAAAGTCCGCATTCTCGCGACGCTCGGCCCTGCCAGCAGCACGCCAGAGATGATCGCAACGCTGTTCCGCACCGGCGCCGACGCCTTCCGCATCAACATGAGCCACGGCGACCAGCAGTCGAAGATCGCCGTGATCCAGGCGATTCGCACGCTGGAGAAGGAATATGGTCGCCCTTCGACGATCCTCGCCGATCTCCAAGGGCCAAAGCTGCGCGTCGGCAAGTTCGACGGCGGACGGACCGTGCTCGAAACCGGCGCGACCTTCGTGCTCGATCGCGACCCGACGCCGGGCGATGCGACGCGCGTCGAACTGCCGCACGACGAGATCTTTGCGGCGATCGAGCCGGGCGCGCGCCTGCTGCTCGACGACGGCAAGCTCGTGTTGCGCGTCGTGTCGCACAGCCCGCGTCAGATCACGACCCGCGTTGAAGTCGGCGGTGCACTGTCGAACAGCAAGGGGCTGAACGTCCCCGACGTCGTGCTGCCGATGGCCGCGCTGACCGAAAAGGACCGCAGCGATCTCGACTTCGCGGTCGACCAGGGCGTCGACTGGATTGCGCTGTCGTTCGTCCAGCGCCCGGATGATCTGTGGGAAGCGCGGAAACTGATCGGCGGCAAGGCGGCGCTGATGGCGAAGATCGAGAAGCCGGCGGCGATCGAGCGGCTCGAGGAGATCGTCGAGGCGTGTGATGGCGTGATGGTCGCACGTGGCGATCTTGGCGTCGAACTGCCGCCGCAGCAGGTCCCGCCGTTGCAAAAGCGCATCGTCGAGGTTTCGCGCCGGATGGGCCGCCCGGTCGTCGTGGCGACGCAGATGCTCGAATCGATGATCACCTCGCCGTCGCCGACGCGGGCGGAAGTGTCCGACGTCGCGACCGCGGTGTATGACGGCGCTGACGCGATCATGCTGTCGGCCGAGAGCGCGGCGGGCGCGTGGCCGGTCGAATCGGTGGCGATGATGGATGCGATCGGCGTCTCGGTCGAGGCCGATCCCGAGCATGGTGACCGCATGCACTTCACGGTGATGAAGCCCGATCCGACGACCGCGGACGCGCTGGCCGAGGCGGCGAAGAACATCGCGGCGACGGTGTCGGCGGTGGCGATCATCTGCTTCACGACGTCGGGCTCGACCGCCCGCCGGATCGCGCGCGAGCGGCCTTCGGTGCCGCTGCTGGTGCTGACGCCGAGCCAGGAGACTGCGCGGCGGCTCGGGCTGCTGTGGGGCACGCATGCGGTGCACACGCGCGACGTCGAGTCGTTCGAGGACATGGTGGCGAAGTCGAAGCGGATGGCGTTGCGGCATGGGATGGCCAAGGCTGGCGACCGCGTGATCGTGCTTGCGGGCGTGCCGTTCCGGACGCCTGGGTCGACGAATGTGCTGCACGTGGTGCGGATCGTCGGGGACGAGCTGAAGGGACATCACTCACAGGTTTGAGCGGGGGCTTGAACTGGCGGCGCGCGCGGCTTGCCGGTCGCTGCCATGCAGATGCAGCCCTTTGATGGGGAAAGTGGACCCCGCCCCGATTGGCCCCTCGCGAAGGCGGGGGGCCAGGGTACCAAGCACTGCGGTATTCAGCTGAGCCTCGCGTCCGCAATGGAACGGCCTTGGTGTAGGTCGTGTCTTTCTCGCACCCGCACTACATTCAAGCTGGAACACCATCGAACGCCACCCCTTCCCGGTCATGCCGGGCTCGCGGTCCGCGCGGTGTGCGGAACGGTGGCCCCGGCCTCCGCCAGGGTGGAGCTATGAGGCTGGTGTGCGAACTAATCTAGGCTAGCGCTCGCCTCCCGAATACGCGATGTCGCCGGTAAGGACCGCACGGGAGGCGCGCACATGACATTACGCGAGAAGATCGGTTGGGGCGCACTCGCCCTGCTCGGAGCCTGCGCGCTCGCGGTCGTCGCATTCGAGCGCGGCGAGCATGTCAACGCGTTGTGGATCGTCACCGCCGCCGTCTCGGTCCAGCTGATCGCGTACCGGTTCTATGCGCGCTACATCGCGCGGCACGTCATGCAGCTCGATCCGTCGCGGCAAACCCCGGCGCTGCGCCGCGCCGACGGGCTCGATTACGTTGCGACCGACCGCAACGTCCTGTTCGGCCACCATTTCGCCGCGATCGCCGGCGCCGGGCCCCTCGTCGGGCCAGTGCTCGCCGCGCAGATGGGCTATCTCCCCGGCACGCTCTGGATCCTCGCCGGCGTCGTGCTCGCGGGTGCGGTGCAGGATTTCATGATCCTGTTCATCTCGATGCGCCGCGACGGGCGGTCGCTCGGCGAGTTGATCCGCATGGAGATGGGCGCGATTCCCGGCGTGATCGCGCTGATCGGCGCGTTCGCGATCATGGTCATCATCCTCGCCGTGCTCGCGCTGATCGTCGTCCGCGCGCTCGCGGGCAGCCCGTGGGGGCTGTTCACCGTCGCCGCGACGATCCCGCTCGCCTTCCTGATGGGCATCTACACGCGCTGGATCCGACCCGGAAAGGTCGGCGAAGTCTCCGTTCTCGGCGTCATCGGGCTGCTCGCCGCGATCGTCTATGGCGGCACCGTCGCCGCTTCGCCGGCGCTCGCGCCGTTGTTCACGCTGACCCCGGTGCAGCTGTGCGTGCTGATGGTCGGCTATGGCGCGGTCGCCTCCGTCCTGCCAGTGTGGCTGTTGCTCGCGCCGCGCGATTACCTCTCGACGTTCCTCAAGATCGGCGCGATCGTCGCGCTGGCGATCGGTATCGCGGTCGTCGCGCCGCCGCTCAAGATGCCCGCGCTCACCCCCTTCATCGATGGCAGCGGCCCGGTCTGGTCGGGCGGGCTCTTCCCGTTCCTGTTCATTACCATCGCGTGCGGCGCGGTGTCGGGTTTCCACGCGCTGATCGCCAGCGGCACCACGCCTAAGCTGATTGCCAGCGAAGGCGACGCGCAGTTCATCGGCTACGGCGCGATGCTGATGGAGAGCTTCGTCGCGATCATGGCGCTGGTCGGCGCGTCGATCCTCGATCCCGGCGTCTATTTCGCGATGAACAGCCCGGCGGCGGTGGTCGGCACCGACTTCGCCTCCGCCGCGACCGCAGTGACCGCGATGGGCTTCCCGATCACGCCCGAGCTCCTGGCGCAGACCGCGAAGGACGTCGGCGAGACCACGATCGTCAGCCGCACGGGCGGCGCGCCTACGCTGGCGGTGGCGATGTCGGAAATCTTCAGCCACCTCGTCGGCGGGCAGGCAATGAAGGCGTTCTGGTATCACTTCGCGATCCTGTTCGAGGCGCTGTTCATCCTCACCGCGGTCGATGCGGGGACGCGTGCCGGGCGGTTCATGCTGCAGGACCTGATCGGGCTCGCGGTGCCGTCGTTCCGCAATGCCTCGGCGATCGTGCCGGGGCTGATCGCGACCGCGCTCTGCGTCGTTGCCTGGGGCTTCTTCCTGTATCAGGGCGTCACCGATCCATTGGGCGGCGTGAACACGTTGTGGCCGCTGTTCGGGATCTCGAACCAGATGCTGGCGGCGGTCGCGCTGGTGCTCGCCACGGTCGTGCTGTTCCGGATGAAGCGCCAGCGCTACGCGTGGGTGACGATCCTCCCCGCTGCGTGGCTGTGCCTGTGCACGATCACCGCTGGGCTGATGAAGCTGTTCGCGAGCGATCCGAAGGTCGGCTTCCTCGCGCATGCCTCGAAGTTTGCGGATGCGGCGGCGCGCGGTGAGCTTCTGGCGCCGGCCAAGACGATGGCGGAGATGCAGCGGATCGTGCTCAACGACCGGATCGACGCCGGGTTGTGCGCGCTGTTCCTGGCGGTCGTGCTGTCGATCGTGGTCTTCGGCATCCGTACGTGCCTTGCCGCGCTGAAGATCGACCGCCCGACCGTCACCGAAGTTCCGCCGCAACTGGTGGCCGCGGAATGATCCGCGCGCTTTACGCAAAGGCGCGCGAGACCGCGCTGCTGATGGTCGGCGTGCCGTCCTACGCCGCCTATCGCCAGCACATGGCGGAGCGCCATCCGGATCATGCGCCGATGGACGAGCGCGCGTTCTTCCGTGATCGGCAGGAGGCGCGGTACGGCAGCAAGGGCGGAGGGCGCTGCTGTTGACCGAGACGCTTTCGACCGTCGCTCGACTCCGGGCAGCGACGGCGAGCGATCACGACGCGGTTGATGCCGGGTTTGGACGCTATGACCTGAGCGATGCGGACGATTACCGCGCGTTCCTGATCGCGCACGCCAAAGCATTGCCGGCGGTCGAGGCTTGGCTTGCCGCGATCCCGGGACTGGGTGCGGTCCGGTCGAGGGAGACGGCGCTGGCCGAGGATCTCGCCGCGCTGGGCGAAGATATGCCCACACCAATGGCGTTCGATGTGATGCCGAGCGAGGCGGCCGGCTGGGGTGCGATGTACGTGGTCGAGGGCTCACGGCTCGGCGGCATAATGTTGTCGCGGTCGGTGCCCGAGGGGATGCCGTCGGCGTATCTCGGTTCGAAGCATCTGTCCGGCGAATGGCGCGCCTTGCTTGCCGCGATTGACGACGAGCCCGCCGACGACGCCTGGGTCGAGCGGGCCATCGTCGGCGCCAAGGCGGCGTTCGATCTGTATCGGCGCGCGCCGGCCTGATCTCGGCGCCTGAGATGCCAGCCTTAGATCAGCGCAGGAGCTTGGGCGCTTCCTTGCCGATATATTCCTGAATCTTGCTGGCGAAGAGCCCGAGGATGCCGGGCAGGTCGACGACCGCATGGACGTTGGTTTCGTAGACCGTGACCGCGCTGGCGATCGTCTGGCCCATCGCCTTGACGGTGAAATGCAGCGTGTCGCCCTCCCAGCGGTGGTCGGTCACCGAGCCGCCGGGGATGCTCGCGCTGATCTTGTCGATCCCGCCATCGAGCCGCGCGCGGACTGCGGCCTTGCCGAGCTGGTGGGGGATGTCGACGGTAACTGGAGTGGCCATGGGTTGATCCTTGAATTGAGTATTGGCCTTAGGTCGCGAAAATCATGTCGTCGTTGGCGAACGCCTTGAACTCAAGTGCGTTGCCCGACGGGTCGTAAAAGAACATCGTCGCCTGCTCGCCGGGCTGGCCCTTGAAGCGGATGTAGGGCGCGATCCCGAACTGGACGCCGGCGGCGGTGACGCGTTCAGACAGCGTGGTCCAGTCTTCCATCGTCAGGACTACGCCGAAATGGGGCACCGGGACGGCGTGGCCGTCGACCGCATTGGCGACCGCGACGGGTTTGGCCGAAGGGTCGAGATGCGCGACGATCTGATGGCCGAACAGGTCGAAATCGATCCAGTGATCGCTGGAGCGGCCTTCGGGGCAGCCGAGCGTTGCGCCGTAGAAGGTGCGGGCGGCGGCTAGGTCGTGGACCGGGAAGGCGAGGTGGAACGGGCGTAGGGTCATGCCGGGAGGATAGGGCGGGGGATCCGGTTCGTCGACCCGGGGGATTGCGTGGGATTTCCACGGATGTGTGCCCGCCCGTCCTTGTTCTCCCGCGAAGGCGGGAGTCCAGTCTGGGCTCCCGCCTTCGCGGGAGAACAAGATTTGGTGCGGGTGTCCTTCCCCCTCATTACTCCACCCCGGCGAACGCCGGGGCCCAATTGGGGGACGTAGCTAACGGGGAACCGCGCTTCGTTAATGCGGCCTTTCCAATTGGGCCCCGGCCTTCGCCGGGGTGGTGCTAGGTGGCGGGGAGCTGCTCTTCATGCCCCACCCCACCAAACCGAAAACATTGCCCCACCCCCTCCGCCACGCCATAGCGCCAGCGTGAACCGCTACCCCGCCCTCGCCTGCCTCGTCCTCGGCGCGCTCGCCGCGACTGGGTTCGCCCCGCTCGACCTGTGGCCGCTGACGCTCGTCGCGTTCGCGCTGTGGATGAAGCTCGTCCACGACGCCCCCACCCTGCGTCGCGCACTCTGGCGCGGATGGGTGTTCGGGGTCGGGCATTTCACCGTCAACAACAACTGGTTCCAGCATGCGTTCGACTTCCAGGACGCGATGCCGCCGGTGCTCGGCTATTTCGCGGCGGTCGGGCTGGCGCTGTATCTGGCGGTGTTCCCGATGCTGGCAGGCGGGATCGCTTGGCGGACCGCACGACGGCCCGGCACCCCAGATGCGACGTTCGTGCTGGTCTTCGGCGCAGCGTGGATCGCGACCGAGTGGCTGCGCGCGACACTGTTCACGGGCTATGCCTGGGATCCGCTGAGCGTCGTCTGGCTGCCTGCGATCGGCGTCGCGCGGCTATCGGCTTGGGTCGGCACCTACGCCTTGTCGGGAGTCACGATAGTCGCAGCGGGTGCGCTGCTGATGCTGGCCTCACGCCGTTGGACCCTGCCGGCGGTCGCGATCCCCGCGTTGGGTCTTGCCGGATTATCCGCGCTGTGGACCAATGCCCCGCCGCCAGCGCCTGGCACGCCTCTGGTCCGTGTCGTCCAGCCGGATATCGGCCAGGAAGACCGCAGCGAGACCGATGGCGAGCGCGTGCTCTCCGCGCTCGAAAAGCTGTCCGGCCAGGGTGGCGCCACCCCGCGTCTCGTCGTCTGGCCCGAGGGCGTCGTCCGTGACTACGTCGAGGATGGCTACCCGTTCTACGCCTATGGCTGGTCGAGCCCGCTCTACCTCCGCCGCCGGATGGCGCGGCTGCTGGGGCCCGAGGACATCCTGCTGATCGGCGGCACCGCGCTTGAGTTCGACGCCAAGGACCAGATTTCCGGCGCGGCGAATTCGGTGTTTGCGCTCGACGCACAGGCGCGGCTGCGGGGGCGGTACGACAAGGCGCACCTCGTGCCCTATGGCGAGTATCTCCCAATGCCGTGGCTGCTGAAGCCGCTAGGCCTCGCGCGGCTCGTGCCCGGCGATATCGACTTTACCTCCGGCAAGGGCCCCGCGAACCTGACGCTGCCCGGCTTCGGCTCGATCGGGATGCAGATCTGTTACGAGATCATCTTCTCGGGCGAGGTCGTTGATCGCGCGCACCGCCCCCGTATCCTGTTCAATCCTTCAAACGATGCGTGGTTCGGCAAATGGGGCCCACCGCAGCATCTCGCCCAAGCCCGGATGCGCGCGATCGAGGAAGGGCTGCCGATCCTTCGCGCCACCCCGACCGGCATTTCCGCGATCATCGCCGCCGATGGGAGGCTCGTCGCGACCGTCCCGCACGAGACCGCCGGTGCGATCGAGCAGCCGATGCCGTCCGCCCTGCCCCCCACGCTGTTCTCGCGCGTCGGCAACGCGATGGCGGCAATCGTCGCCATACTCATGCTCGTCACCGCGGTTGCCCTGCGCCGTCGCCAGCGCTAGGGTCATATAAAGCTTTCCTTATATGACGCTCGCTTCAGAGCATGGCAAAGAGGCCCGCATGCGCAAGTCTTTCCTCTTCACTTCCGAATCGGTCTCCGAAGGCCATCCCGACAAGGTCGCCGACCAGATCAGCGACACGATCGTCGACCTGTTCCTCGCCAAGGACCCGCAGGCACGCATCGCCTGCGAGACGCTGACGACCACGCAGCTCGTCGTCCTCGCCGGTGAAATCCGCGGCAAGGGCATCTACGAGAACGACCAGTGGGCCGACGGCGTCCTGGAAGAGATCGAGGCTGCGGTGCGCAACACCGTCAAGGAAATCGGCTACGCGCAGTCGGGCTTCCACTGGGAGACGTTCCGCTTCGAGAACAACCTCCATGGCCAGTCCGCGCACATCGCGATGGGCGTCGACGAGAGCGGTAACAAGGACGAGGGCGCCGGCGACCAGGGCATCATGTTCGGCTACGCGACCGACGAGACCCCCGGCTTGATGCCTGCCACGCTGTATTACAGCCACAAGATCCTCGCCAAGATGGCCGAAGACCGTCACTCGGGCGCCGCGCCGTTCCTCGAGCCCGACGCCAAGAGCCAGGTCACGCTGTCGTACGAGAACGAAGTGCCGGTCGGCGCGACCGCCCTCGTCGTCTCGACGCAGCATGCACCGGGCTATTGCGAGAAGGGCGACAACGCCGATCCCGCCAAGTACGCCGTGCTGCGCGACTATGTCATGGGCGTGTTCAAGGACGTGCTGCCCGACGGCTTCATCACCGACGACACCGCGATCTACATCAACCCGACCGGCCAGTTCGAGATCGGTGGCCCTGACGGCGACGCCGGCGTGACCGGGCGTAAGATCATCGTCGACACGTACGGCGGCGCGGCGCCGCATGGCGGCGGTGCGTTCTCGGGCAAGGATCCGACGAAGGTCGATCGTTCGGCTGCGTATGTCGCGCGCTATCTGGCGAAGAACGTCGTTGCCGCGGGTCTCGCGCGTCGCTGCACCATCCAGCTCAGCTATGCGATCGGGATTGCCGAGCCGCTGTCGGTGTATGTCGATACGCATGGCACCGGCACCGTCGAAGAGGCCAAGCTCGAGGCGGTCCTGCCAAAGCTCGTTCGCCTGACGCCGAAGGGCATCCGCGAGCACCTCAAGCTCAACGCGCCGATCTACAAGAAGACCGCGGCGTATGGTCACTTCGGTCGCGAGCCCGAGGGTGACATGTTCACCTGGGAAAAGACCGATCTGGTCGACGCGCTGAAGGCCGCCGTCGCCTGACCATCACGGTCCTTCCCCGCATAGGGAAGGATTACAGGATCTATAAAGCCTCGCTCGAGCGATCGGGCGGGGCTTTTTGCTGTTCAGCGTCATCGACCGCCGGCGCGGCGCTGTCCTCTTCACCGCGCAACGGACGATATTCCCCTACGTAATCAATGCCTTTTATCAAATTATAGCCGTTTCGCGACTATCTTGGATTAACCATTTCCGGCTAACGGAGGCGCCTCGCTTCTTCGGATACTGCTTATGCCCCGCCGCATACGATCATTAGTTGCTTCGCTGGGCGAGGAGGTGTCGGCGCATGCGCGGCAGTCGGAGGCGATCGCGGGGCGGACCAACCTGCTGGCCCTCAACGCGACGATCGAGGCCGCACGGTCGGGCGATGCCGGGCGTGGGTTCGCGGTCGTCGCGCAGGAAGTGAAGGCGCTGGCTGATCAGGCGCGCACCTCATCCGCCTCATTCCGCGAGCAGATTCTCGGGCGCCTGCAACAGGGCGCGGCGATCGCCGAGCAACTGGTCCGCGACGTCGAGGGCGGGCGGCTGGTCGAACTCGCGCAGTCGATCGCCGACACGCTGTGCCGCACGCTGTACGATCGCTCGATCGACATCCGCATGCTCGCCTCGGATCATTCGATCGGCGAGGCGATCCTGTTCCGCTCCGATTCCCCCAAGGTCGAGGCCAAGGCGCTCGAACGGCTGCGTGCGCTACTCCGCTGCTCGCCCTATTTCCTCAACGCGTTCGTGGTCGACGCGACGGGCCAAGTGGCGGTCTGCGCGCATGACAATGCCTCGGTCCGCGGCGTCAATTTCAGGGGCTATTCGCAGTTCGAACGCGCGCTGGTAGCCGATCTATCACAGGAATGGTCGACCGACGATGTCTGGGAAAACCCCTGGTCGGATCGCCGCAAGGTGCTGGTCTATGTCGCGCCGGTCCGCTTCGACGGCGCGACGATCGGCGTGTGCTATCTCGAATATGATTTCGAGGGGCAGACCGCGACGATCATGGACGTGATCCGCAAATCGAGCTCGGGCGCGGTGGTCAGCATCGTCGATCCACAGGGCCGCGTCGTCGCCAGCACCGGCGCATACGCCTATCACGCGCCGCACCCCTATGTGAAAGCCGGCGGCGCACCACGGATCGAGGCACGCGATGGCTTGGTCGTCGCGCAGGCCGCGGTGCCGTCGGATCACGGGTTTTCCGGACTCGATCTACGCTGCGTGATCGAGGATCACGTCGCCACCGACGACGAGATTGCCGCGATGATGCGCGCCCGCATGCGTGTCGGCTAAGAGGCTCAGGCGGGTTTGGTAGTGGTGACGACCTGACCCTCTACGACCGGCGCGACGCGGTCGAATACCGCGCTGACGAGCGCCTCCGCGATCCAGCCGACCGCAGCACCGACGACGAGGTCGGACAGATAGTGCTTGCCGTTGATCGGTTGCGCGGCGGCGACCATTCCGGTGATGATCGCGGCGGGCGCCCCTGCCCCATCGATATCGCGCGATACCGCGCGCGCAACCGCGACCGCACCCGCGGTGTGGCCCGACGGGAACGAGGTCTGGTCGTGATCGTCGCTGTCGCCCGGTTCGAACTTCGCCTTGCCGTCCTCGATCGCCTTTTCGGGGCGGGTGCGATCGACCGAACTCTTGATCGCGGATTTGACGAAGGTCGCCGCCGCATGCGCCGCGAGCATCCGGACGCCGCCACGGATCATGTCGGGGCGGCGGGCGATCAGGCCGATCACCGCGGTGCCGATCGAGGTTGCGACAAGCTGTGGCTGGTCGCCGATCTCGGCCAGGATCCCAACCGCCTTGACCGCAGGCCGGTCGCGCTGCTCGGCGGCCTTCAGCGTGACGCCGCGATCCGCCGCCTCGACCGTCTTCGCGGCACGTTCGATCTCACCCATCAGCTTTCGTCCCGCCCGTTCATCTCACCGCGCACCTGCGCATGCGCCAACAGCGCGAACAACCCCGCACCGCCCAACAGGTTGCCGAGGATTGCCGGCAGCATCAGCTCGAACAGCGTCTGCACGACGCCGGTCTTGCCCGCGAACAGCAGCAGCCACGCCTCCACCGAGCCGACGATCGAATGGCTGAACCCGCCGATCGCGACGACATAGGTAACCGCCAGGATCACCAGGAACGACTGTTCGCGCGCATTAGGCAGCGACCAGGCGAGGATCGCGATCATGAACCCGGCGGGGATCGCGTTGACGAACGTCGCCCCGGCCGACAGCTCGGTGATCGCAACCGAGACCTCGATCATCGCGGTCCGCAGTTCGCCGCCGCCGAGCAGGCCCGCCGCGATCATCCCGCCCGCTAGCGCCGTACCGAGCAGATTGGCACCGAGCACGATCGTCCAGAGCCGTAGCGTGCGTCGCAACGCCCAGCCAGACGGCCGCGTCACCAGCGGCAACATCGCGGTGATCGTGCTCTCGGTAAACAACTGCATTCGCCCGAGGATGACCATGAGGAAGCCGATCGGATAGCCGAGCGACACGACGATCGACCGCCACGGCGTATCGGGCAGCGCCGCGTGGAGCGCGCCCTCGGCGATCAGCGAGCTCGCGATCGCCATGCCCGCCGCGAGGCCGGAAAAGAACAGCGACGAGACTGGCCGGTCGAGCTCGTCCTGCCCCTCCTCGCGGACCGCGCGGTGCAGATCCTGCGCATCGGCGGCCTTGAGGTCGTCGACGTCGTCCTGCGGTGGGGTGGAATCCGGTTTGGCCATTACGCCAGTGTAACGGCCCGCCGCGCGTTTCGGTCCCACCGGTCGCGCCGTGTCACGCCTCGGCCCTTGTCACGCGCCAGGGATCGGCGCGTGCGGACCGGTCGATGAACGCGAGGATCTCGCTCAATCCCGGCTCGCGCAAGCCATCGAACGGAGCGCCACCAAGCGCCCATTGCGGGTTGATCCCCGGATCGAGCGTCAGCGCCTCGCCCCAGACGGCATGGAGATCGCCGAGTTCGGCATCGTCCCACGCCACCTCGTCCTCGGTCCGGGTCCGGCCGCGGGTCTTCGACTCATGGTGGATCAGCTCGATCTGCGGGCAATAGCGCACCCGATACCCCGCCGCGCGCGCGCGCAGGCAGATGTCGATGTCGTTATAGGCGATCGGCAACCGCGCGCAGTCGAACCCACCGATTTCCGTCAGCACGTCGCGTCGCATCGCAAGAAAAGCGCCGGTCACCGCCGCCGCATCATGCTGCGTCACATAGCGCCCGCCGGGTCCTGGATCGTCGAACGCGGCATGACGCCCCTCGTGCAGCGGCAGGCCTTCGCCCGCACCGAGCACGATGCCGGCGTGCTGGACGGTCATGTCGGGATACAGAAGACGCGCGCCGACGATGCCCGCCGCCGGATCGGACAACAGCCGGTCGAGTTCGCTGTCCCACCCTTGCGTCAGCATCACGACGTCGTTGTTCGCGAACAGCAAAAGGTCGCAGTCCGCCGCCCGCGCGGTGGCCATCCCGAGCATGTTGGCGCGCGACCAGTTGAACGGCTCGTCCATGACGACGACCGCATGACCGGATCGCGTGGCGTAGTCGTCGAGCAATGCGTGCGTCGCGGGCTCCCGGCTCCGGTTGTCGACGATGATCACGCTGATCCGGTCGGGCATGTCGGCCACCGCGAGGAGACTATCGATCGCCTCGGTCAGCATCGCCGCTTCATCGCGGGTGGGCATGACGATGGCGATGCGCGATCGCCGCGCTGCCATCTGAGGTGCCGTGGCATCGATCGGTGATGCCGCCCCGCGTAGCTCCGTCGCGGCCGGTCTCTCCACTCCGTCGTCGTACAGCGATGCGAGGATCCGCGGAACATGCGCGACCGGCGATGCAGCCGCTCGCGCGGCATCGATCATCGCGGCCCGTAAGCCAGCCCCCGATAGCGTGTCGCGGTCGCGGGGCATTCGGAGCATATCGTTCCGCGCCGCGACGAGACGGGGCGGTGCCGCTGCGCGCAACGACCAATCGTCGACACCGTAGAGTATCGGATCGACATGACGCTGACCGCGCGCCCAATGGCGTCTGACATGATCGTGATCGCATGTGACCGCGGCCGCGCTCGACCGTGCCGCAGCATAGCGCAGCCAGGCCAGCGCATGGGGGTGCAGAATGACGCCCGCATCAATGCTGACCAACAGCCCTGGTCGCGACGCATAACCACCATCGTCGTCGAACCCGATCCGTGGATCGGTGATCGTCATGCTGGCGACCGGATGGTCGGCGATTCCGGACGCATCCACCAGTCGTGCTACCCAGGACGGATCCGACTGGTCGAGCAACGCGGTCAGTGTCACGCGCACCGACGACGCCGTCGCCGCCCGACAATCGATCGCGAGTGTGATCGGCTCGCTCCCGTCGTCGGCCACCGCCGAGAGCGGCGGCGGTGGCCGTATCGCGACGTCGGATCGGAACCGGTCATACGCGGCCATCGGATAGGCCGATGTTCCGATCCAGGCCCGCAACGCCTCGTTCGCGTCCGCCAGCGCCTCCGCCACCGCATCGAGCCGGCGCCACATCGCCTGACGATCGATGGTCGCCGCGGGGATCAGATCGCGAGCGCCGAGATGGACGAGTTCGCCCAGCGCGGAGTCCAGCGTCGGATCGAGGCGCAGTGCCTGCGCATATGCCGCGACCGCCCCGGCACGGTCATCCTGCATCTTGAGCAGATGACCGAGCTGCAGATGCGTGTCGGCGCTGAACCGGTCGATCGACAACGCACGGCGATACGCGTCGCCCGCGGCCTGGATGCCACCCGATTCCTTCAGTGCATGACCCAATTGGACCCATAGTCCGGCGTTGCGCGGCTGGACGCGCACCACGGCGCGATACGCATCCGCTGCTGCCAGCCAGTCGCGGCGATCGCGCGCGGAATCCGCGCGTGCGATCAGCGCAGCGACCGCGTCATCGGATGCGATCACGAAACGCCGACGGCAACAGGCGCGAGTCGGTCCGATAGCCGTTCGGTGAACGCCTCCATCGTGAACATCGCCTCATAGACCGCGCGCGCCGGCCCCCGCACCGATTCGCGCAATGTGCGATCCTCGATCAGCCGGGTCAGCAGCGCGGACAGGTCGGCCGCGCGCGCGGTCGGATAGACGAAGCCCGACACCTCGTGCTCGATATAATCCGACGTCCCGGTACTGTCGCTGCACACGATCGTCTTGCCCAGCGCCAGTGCGTCGGACGCCACCAGCGGTAGCGGATCGTCACGCGACGGGACCAGCACGATGTCGATGTCGGCCAGGCAATACCAATAGTCCGGATGCCCCTTTTCACCGTGAAAATGGATACCGTCCTGTCGGTGCCACGTGCGCCGGACCTTCTCCTGGAAATCGGGATCGTGATCGCGGCCAAAGAAATCGAGCGTGGCGTTTGCGCGCGTGCCGGGCTGGAGCATCGCAAAGGCCTGCGCGGCGATATCCTGGCCTTTGCGTGGTTCGAACGATCCGAACACGCCGATCCGGACGACGTCCCACCGCGCCGGTACGGGATACAAATCCTTTGGATCGGCTATCCCGGTCTCGAGCAAGCGCGAGGACACGCCATGCCGGCGCAGCGCCGCCGCGGTCCGCGTACTGACCGCGAGGATGTTACACGCCGATCCCAGCACGGCGCGGAACCCGTCGGTGTCGCGCACCATCTCGTCGATCAGCCCGGATTCGTGAATGTACCAGCGCACTTCGGTCTCCGAATCGAGCTGTTTCACGACGCGCCAGCCGATGACGGTATTGACGATCACGGTATCGAAATTGCGCGCGAAATCACGGAAGCTCGCATGGTCGGTCAGCGCGAGCGCATCGATGATGACGGGAATATCGGCCTCGGCAAGACGGGCGCGCATCGGTCCGTCGGTCGGGCACGTGACGACGACGAATGCGCCCGACCGTTTCAGCGCGATCGCCATGTCCGCAGCGACGCGTGGGGCGCCGCTGTTCGTCAGGTCGTGCGATACGATGAGGATGTCGGGCCCGTCGCCAGCGTAGCGCAGTGTGGCGGGGTGGATCCGATAGGGTTCCTGCGAGTCGATGTAGCTGATCCCGCTCATCGTTGGCGGGAAATACGGATCGTCGGCGATCAACGACGGAAAGCGCTTGAGCAGGAAGATATCGACTTTGCTCTTCTTCCAGCGCGACCCCGTGGGCAGATCGGCATCGACGCCGATCGAGGCGCCGATCGAGGCATGGCCGATATGGATCAGTTCGGCATGCGGCGTATAGACCAGCCGGTATCCCGCCTCGCGAAGCCGCAGGCTGAGATCGACGTCGGAATGGGCGATGCCGACGTTCAGCGCATCCCACCCGCCAAGGTCCCAGAATAGCTCGGTCGGCATCGCCAAGCACGCGCCGCACAATAGGCCGACGTCGCGCGTCGATTGCGCCAGGTTGAAATGCGCTGCCGTATCGCGCGGAAAGGCGTGGAACGTCGTTCCCGTCAGTTGCCGCAATCCGACCGCCATGCCGGCATATTGAATGCGGCCATTCTCGTAGAGCAGCTTGGGGCTGACGCCGCCGACGCCAGGGCGGACGAGCTGCTCCAACAGCGCCTCGATCCAGTCCGGCGTGATGACCAGCACGTCGTCATTGTGGAATACGACATAATCGCCCTGCGCGACCGCGGCACCGGCGTTGCATTTTGCGGAGAAATTATACGGCGCATCGAAGATCGCGAAACGGATGCGCGGCCCGTCCATCCACTCGCGACACTGCGCCGCCGTCCGCGAATTGGTGACGATCACGATCTCGTATCGGGGATAGGCGGTCCATGCGACGATCGACATGACCGTCCGGACGATATGCCCGGCGTCGTCCGACGGGATGATGATCGAGACGAGCTGATCGAACGTCGCATAGTCCGCACGCGGGCGATTCGATGCCGGCAACGCGACCGCACGACCGGTCCAGCCGCGGCGATCCATTGCCGCCTGGACTGCAGCGATGTTGGTCAGCCGCGCCTCGGGCTTGCCACCGCTTGCAGCAGACCCCTCGATCATCCGCCAGCCATACAGGACGTCGCGGATGTGCTGAACGGTCGGCGCGGTCTCCGAAATGCGGAGCGCAAGATCATAGTCCTGCGAGAAGTCATACGCGCTGCGAAAACCGCCGACCGATCGGACGAGCGTCGATCGATAGACCGACAGATGCCCGGTATACATCACCGACAGCAGCAGCGCCGGACTCCAGTCGGGCTTGGTCAGCAGTTCGTCGGGCTGATCGTCGATCCCGATCTTGCACTCGTCGCTGTAGAGCCAGTCGGTGTCGGGTGACGCATCGATCCGCGCCGCGACGATTTCGAGCGCATCGACGGTCAGCATGTCGTCATGATCGAACAACGCGACATATGCACCGGTGGCGAGATCGAGTGCGCGATTGGTCGCCTCCGCGATCCCGCCATTGCGCCGCGATGTGGCAAATTTTATCCGCGCATCGGCCGCGCAGAACCGCGTGACGATGTCGGTCAACGCAGGTTCGCGCGAACAGTCGTCGACGATGCACAATTCCCAATTGGCATAGGTCTGCGCGAGAACGGAGAGGATCGCCCGCTCCAGATACACGACCGGCGAGCGGTAGATCGGCAGCAGGATCGAAATCGTGACCCCGTCGGTCACGGTTCCGACACGGTCGTGATCGAGCCGGAACCGCCGTGCGAGATCGCGCTGACCGGTCCGGTAGCGGTCGAGCACCCCGCCGGCCGGAAAGCCATCGCTACCGTCATCGCCGCTGGCATCGCCGCCGGCATCGCCAACGCCGCGCGCGACATCGTGCAGCGGCAACACGCCGAACATCGTCACCACCTCGCTTGCGGTCGCGGCGGTCGCGGCGTGCAGATCGCGGACCACCGCATCGAACTGGTCGGGATCGCGACGCAACAGATCGAGCTTGGCCAGCGCGTACCGGTCGGGGGACGGCCTGCCTTCGCCGGTGGCGGTGTCGCCGAGCAGCCGTTGCACCACCTCGCTCGCGGCGGCGATCCGTTCGTCTGCAGGGCGTATCGACGCCAGGGGCAACGGCGGTGGGCGAACGCCGACGTCCGACGGCGCGAGCAGGTCGAAGGTCGCGCAGGCGAGGGCCTGCTTCCGGCCGAGGAAATGCACGTAGAGTTCGAGCGCGCTTTCGCCGCCGACCGGCGATCCGCCAAAGGTTTCGAGGATTCGACCGGTTTGCAGCCCGGCGATCGGCGCCACACCCGCGGCGTCGCCATAGTCCAGATAATGCGCGAACGTCGCGTCCGCCGCGGCCATGTCGGGCGTCGCTTCGCGGTAGCGCAGCCCATCGAACAACGGCGTCGGGCCAGCGCTCTCGTGCGGGGCATGCGTCAGGTAGTGGATGATCGGTATGACGCCCGTCCGGGCCGCGGCGGGATGGTGTTCGCGGTACCAGTCGCCGGCGAACAGCGGATGCGGATCGAGCCCGTTCGGGCCGCCGACCTTGAGAAAATGATCGAGCGGGTTCGCGCCCGTCGGCAGGTCGCCCGTCACCTGCGCGCGATAGAAGCGGCTGTCGAACAGCCGATGCGGTTCATGGCCTTCGGCGGCGCCGACGGTCGTATAATGCCGTGCCGCATCCAGGTCCGCGCCCACCCCATAGCGCTGTCGGTACCAGTGCGCGTCGAACAGCGGCGAGGTCTCGATTGCATCACCGTGCCCGACGATGTGGTCCGTCCTCGATGCGGCATCCGGCACCGGGACATCAACCGCGAGGACGACCGGATCGCGGGTCGGATCGGTAGAAAACGCGTCGCGTGCGGCCTCGATGTCCGCGGCGAGTTGTGGATCGCCAAGCTCGGTCGCTGCATCGACATTGGCGTCGAGCGCATAGCCCGCGACGTAGGCGAAACACGCGGCCGCCCGCTGCCCGCGCATCTTGTGCAGATGGCCGATGTTGACGAGCAGGTCCGAATCGCGCGAATCAAGCCTGTAGGCGGCGTGATACGCCTCCATCGACGCGCCGAAATCGCGCACTTCCTTGAGCGCGTGCCCGAGTTGAACCTGGATGGCGAAATCGCCGGGAAAGGTCTCGAGGTGACGACGATAGGCATCGATCGCCCCCGCCCAGTCGCGGATGTCGCGCGATGCGTCGCCTGCGATCCGCGCCGGCGATCGCGCCGCGGATCCGGCCCCGGCTCTGGACGCAGTGCCCATCAACCGGCCGAAGCCCGTCCGAAATAAGTTGTTCATCGGTCTCTCTTATTTCGGGGCCTTCACCGCCCTACTATAAGATCAAGCCGCGCGAAGGCTATAACCGATCAAAGTATAGTCGTACAATTTTGGGGCGGATCTCCTTATAACGGATGACGCGTACATTCTTCATCGCTACGACCCCATAATGCAAAGTGCGTCATCCTCGCCGGCTAGTGCCACAGCACTTGAAATCGACATGGGTCCATTCGACTTTTGGCCACCCCGATCGAGCCGAATTCAAGGACTTGGCGGTTCCGAACCCTCCGAAGACCCGGCCTATGTCTTTCATACCCGCTATGTGTCGCTGGAGAGCAGCACGGTCCGCTGCTCACTCGTCTTCACCGGGCTGACTGCAACGCTTGGCTCGATGATCGTTCGGGTCAACGCGTTGCCGCTCGACGGATCGCGCCCAGCGGAGACGATCAAGACCTGGCCGATCGCGGTGAAGGAGATCGTCGCGGCCGGCGGGACCATGCGGCTCACCTTCGATGCGGTCGACGGCATGCAATATGCGGTGCTCGGGCATCTCTATACCGAGACCGACGCCATCGCGCAGTCGTTCACGATCCTGCTCGACGCCGCCGTCCGCCAACCGCATTTCGAGCAGCAGGTCGAGGCGGCGCGCAAGTCGATCTTCGGCCAACGCGTGTTCCGTCGCGCCTCGCGGTTGCTGGCACACGGCAAGGCGACGCTGGCCGATCCGGTATCGCAGACCTGCACCGCATCGCAGTTCAACGAGCCGGCCTATGACCAGTGGCTCGAACGTCTCAAGCTGGCGAAGCACCGCCATCGCAAGCAGTGGGAATTCGTCTATATCCTGCAGACGCTCGAGCGTTACGGGATGCTCAAGGCGGGGGCGCGCGGTTTGGGCTTCGGTGTGGGCATCGAACCCCTGCCCGCAGCGATGGCGGCGATCGGATGCTCGATCGTGGCGACCGATCTTGCCGCCGACGACGTCCGCAGCCGCGACTGGACCCTGACCAACCAGCATAGCGAAGGCCTCGACCAGCTTCGCTATCCCGAGATCTGTCCAAACGACGTCTTCGATCGCAACGTCGCGTTCCGCGTTGCCGACATGAACGCGATTCCCGCCGACCTGCGCGGGTTCGACTTCACCTGGTCGTCATGCGCGTACGAGCATCTCGGGTCGATCGAGGCCGGTCTCGATTTCGTCCGCAACGCGGTCCAGTGCCTCAATCCGGGCGGGCTCGCGGTACACACCACCGAACTCAACCTCACCTCAAATGATGCGACGATCGATAGCGGCGGTACTGTCCTGTTCCGCCGTCGCGATTTCGAACGGCTCGCGGTCGATCTCGTCTCGCGCGGGCATTTCGTCGCGCAGATCAAATATGATCTCGGCGACACGCAGCAGGACGCCTATGTCGACGTGCCCCCCTATTCGGCGGACAACCATCTGAAGCTCGCGCTCGGTCAGTATGTCACGACCTCGTTCGGGATCATCGTCCGCCGCGGCGATCGTTGACGCGCGGTAACGTCGGCCGATCAGGCCCGCGTCATCACGCCATCGCGACGACCGCGTCGATCGTCGCTTCGACCACGTCGATGTGCTGGCCCCAACTCACCGGCTGCCACCGCGCCATCCGGTCGAGTTGCGCGGCACGACGCGGCGATTCCGGTCGCGAATAGGCGATGACCGACTCCAGCCACCCAAGACCATCGAGCGGATCGAGATAGTCGGGCGCCTCGCCGCCAACCTCACGCAAGGCGGCGATGTCGCTGCAGATCACCGGAAGCCCGGCGGCGAGCGCCTCGCTGACCGGCATGCCGAAGCCCTCGGCAAACGAGGGCAACAGCAAGGCCTGCGCGCCGCCGAGGACCGCCTGCATCTCGCGATCGGACATGTTCGACGCCTCGATCACATGGCCCGACACCGCGGCACAGCGCTCGATCATGTCGATCGCATTTTCATTTTCCCACCCGCGCCGACCGATCAGCACAAGCTTCGGCGCCGCCGTGCCGAGCTTCTCGGCCAGCCTGCGCCAGACGTTGAGCAGCAGCAGGTGGTTCTTGCGGGGCTCGATCGTCGCGACGCACACGAAATACGGACCGTCCGGAACCGATGACAGGATTGCCGGGCGAGCGGACGGGAGCAGCTCGACCGGGTCTGTCCCGAGATGCGCGACGCGGACGACACGCTCGCTGCGCGCATCGGTCAGATGCCGGCCAACCGCATCGATCGTCGCGGCCGAATTGCCGATGATCCCGCTGGCATGACGGTCGATCGTCCGCATGACGTCGCGGTGCCGCGCGTGACCGTCGATCCGCGCGAACTCCGGGTGGGTCAGCGGGATCACGTCGTGGATCAGCGAGATCAGCCGTGCGCGTTCGCGTTTCAGGATGGCCGCGACCAAATCGATATCCTCGAGATGATGATGCGATGCCTGGAGATAGATGCGGTGGCGGTCATCGGTCGGCACCGGCCGTGGCCGAAGGGCCAGAAGGTGCCGGTTGGCGGCAGCCCGCACCGCATGCGGATCGAGCACGTCAGGGTTCCGCCATCGCGCATCGGTGAAGCTGAGGAACTGCCGCACCGCCCCGACCGGCAATCGCCCATAATAGCCGCCCGCGGGATGCACCGCCGCAAACGCCAGTCGGTCCGGAATACGGTTGAGCAATTCGCGCGCATAGACGAACTCGACGCGATCGATCCCGGTCGGCGTCACATGATAGGATCGGCTCAGCAGCCGCGACAGATCGAGCACGACTTCCGCGTCCACGCTGGCGCGCCCACCAAGCCAACGCGGCACCAGAGTCCGGGTAAGCAACATCGGCGCAAACGCGCGAAACGGCTTCAAACACCGTCCCCGTCATGCATGTCGGGCATATTGGGTCCACCGCCCGCGCCCCGGTCGGCGTGCACCGTGTCTACCGGCTCGCGGGTCAGGCGGCGTTCGGCGTGCCGTACGAGCATCGCGATCCCTGCGTCGCTCAGATAGCCGCCGGGGATCAGGCAGCGATCGATCAGCACGCGCTTGAACGCATCATACAGCGCCGTATCGACCGGCGGCGGATCGGCCCAGAAAGTGTCCAGCGGTTCGCGCCGTACGATTCCTTCGATATCGTAGATCGCCTCGCCGAGCACTGCCACCGGCACGCCCGAGTTCAGCGCCAGCGTGCCGACCGTGCTGTTGACGGTGACGACCGCGCGGGCCTTGGCAACCAGATCGGAGATATCGCCGTCACCGATATAAAAAACCCGATCGGCGACCTTGTACCGCTGTGCCTCGCGGCGGACGAACCGCCGCCAGCTCGACAATCCGCCGTCGAGCGGGTGTCGCTTGACGATCAGGTTGACCCCCGCCGGGGCGGACCGTGCAAAGCTCTTGATGATGAACCGCAGCGCCGCACGCATGTCGCGAAACGGCGAATGGACGCGGATCTGATAATCCGAATTCAATTGCAGCGGCAGCGCGAAATACGGGGTGTCGCGGATCGCCGTCATCAACGCGGCGGACCGCCTGCGCTCGCGGCGCTTGGTGACGAAATGCACTGCCCAGCCAAGCGCCTCGCTCAACATCGCGGCGGAGCGGTGCGACCGATAGAATGGATATAATGGCCGGGTCAGCGCGCTGAAGATCGTATAGCGGCTGGTCTCGCGCAACCGTCGTGCGAAGCTCGATGGGACGGGTTCCACCGGAGGAAACCCCGACAGCCGGCCAGCCTGTTCGCGATACCAGTCGCCATCACGCGGCAATTTCGAGTTCCCGTTCACGCCGTCTTCTTGCAACGTCATGAAATCGGGGCGGATATAGCCTTCCTCGAAGACGTGGACGCGAATGCCACGCAGCTTGGCCATGCCGTGCGCAGAGGCGTGATGCGGCCTGCAATCGCCAAAGAGAATGACGTCGGTGACGAGATGATCGACGACAAAATCGTCGAAGAACAGCGGCCAGCCCTTCAGCGAGCTTCGATAATCGGTCGAGAATCCGCTCCAGTCGGCGCGATCGCCGCCATTCAGGTTGATCCGGCGTACCGCATGCCCCTGCATGGCCAGCGCGGACGCCAGCTGGTCGAAAAAGCCACCATGTGGTCCCTGCAGGAAGAGAAACGTCTGCTTGGCGTCGGTTGCTGGCGTCATCGAAGACCTGTCGCGAGTACGATGCCCCGCCGCCGGACTCGTCCGAGTATCTGGCGCATCAGGGTGAACGCGGTATCGGAGCGCCCCTGCCCCGCCGCGATGCGGGCAACGAGCGTTTCGACGTCGCAGAATAGCCCGGTGACCGGATCGATATACCGCGGGTACAGGATCAGCGTGCCGGCAACGAGCTGATCGATCGTCAGCATCCGACGACGCCGGTCGGGTTGCTCGACAAGGTCTTCGGTAAGCCCCCAGCCGGCGAAAAAGGGGCGGCCGTGTACCGTCACGGGGCGTCCACGCATCAGCGCCTCGAACCCGGTCAAGGATGTCAGCACATGGACGGCATCGACCCGTTCGACGAGCGACAGCAATGCACTGTCCTGATCGATCCGATCGACCCATTCGGCGGCGGCCGACGGCGACACATGACCTTTTCGGTGGCCGGCGACGACATCGGGATGCGGTCGATAGACAATGAACGCGTCGGGCTCGCAACGCCGTACGCGGGCCAGGAATTCGACGTTCGAGGTCACCCCGCCGCCGCCGCACAGCACCGAGCGATCATCCTCGACCTGCCCAATCGCGAGTACGCACCGTCGATCGGGCAGCGGTGCGAACGCCCCCGCATCGATTCCGTATTTGCCGATATGAGAGTCGCAGATCATGCCGCGCAGGCGTCGTGCCCGATCGATCAGCACATCGGAAAACGCGTGCGTCTGCAACAGGGTCTCCAGATCGCTTGGCTGTGCAGGGTCGTAATAGACGCCGCACGTATCGATCGTCACTGAACTCGGCACGCGGCCATCGGCGCCAAGGCCGCTCGATCGCACGAAACCGTCCTCGACGATCTGTAGCGCGAGTCCTGCTGCTTGCACGTCGCGCGCGTAATCGGGCGGCATCCGCGACGCCCAGCCGGCGATCGCCCGCCCCGATCGACGCGCCGAGGCTAGCGCCTTTTTCGCGGAGGCGGCATCCGGGCTCCGTCGCCCGTCCCACAGGAACCTACCGATCGTGGTGCGCTTCCATCGCGCCATGCCGGTCATCACGCCGATTTTCCGGTTGGCGTCGAGCGTCCTGCGCCACCCCGCCAGCCGTGCGATCGTCTCGGTCAGCGTCGCGGGGCGATCCTCGAACGGATCGTGACACGCAAACGCGGTCAGCCGCTCCAGACAGGCATGTTCGATCCGCGCGGGATCGAGAATCGCCCCGCCCGCGTCATGCACGGTCACATCCGACAGCCAAGCGACGATCGCCAGGTCGTCGTTGGGATCCGCGTACACCGCGCGACCATCCGCAACCTGCGTCCAGGGATCGTTCTCGCCGTCCCAGAACGCGCCGCCGACGCGCGCCATACGCAATGCGTCCAGCGCAAGACGCGCCTCCGCAAGACTGGGTGGAGTGCCGCCCGCCACGGTGATCGCCACCGGCGCCACCCAGGGAAAGGGCGGTGCGCGCAACAGCGGCAGGACGCTGGTCCTGCGCTCGCTCGTCATGCTGCGTGACGACATGCCGCCGCGCCTAGCTCGCATGTTCCCGAACACCGGCGGCGACCAGCCAGCCAAGGCCATACACCACCATCAACGCGATGAAGAGCGTGAGCAGCGACAGCGCGCGCTTGGGATATTCGGAGCGGACCGGCATGTTCGCGTCGACGATCCGGACGATGTAGAGTTGCTGGCGCACCGCCTGCTGGCGTGCCGCTTCGAAAGCCGCGGAGGCCGCGTCGTAGCGTTTCGACAGGAACCCCTGCTGCATGCGGAGACGCTCGTAATCGCCCAGCCCGGCAGCGATCGCATTGCCGCCGCCCGCAAGCTTGGCGGACTGTGCCGCGACCTGGGACTGCAACGACCGCACTTGCTGCGACAGGGCGGCATATTGCGGGTTGCGCGTGCCGATCAGGCTGACCGTCGTCGCCAGCTGCGACCGGGCGGCGGACAGTTCGGCTTGGAGTTTCGATACCAGGCCGATCTGCGCTTCGGCGGTCCCCTGCGGGTTCACGTCCCTGCTGTCCTGCCGAAAATCGGTCATCCGCGCTTGCACCTGGGACAGTGCGGCTTCGGATTCGGCGAGTTGCTGGTGCGACAGTTTGACCGCATCGGCATAGGACCGGACGTTCATCGTGTTGACCTGGCCTTCGCCCAATCCGAGCAGCTTGCGGGCGATGACATAGGCATCGACCGGCCGGAACGCGCGGACCTTCAGCGTCGTGATGCCGGTGTCGGTGTCGAAATGGACGTCGACCTGTTTGCGATAATATTTGAGCAGCGCCTCGGGGGTCGGATCGGCGGTGGGCAATCGGCTCAGTCCGTCGGCCTCGGGGCGGCGGAACCGGGCGATCAGCGCGCTCTGCTTGCTCAGGGCATCGACCGCGTCGTGCGACAGCAGGAAGTCCGCGACGCTGTTGGCCTCGCCCTGGCCACCGCCACCGCCGCCGCTACCGCTCGCGCCGAGCAGCTTCTCGATGCTGGATCCGCTCGATGCCGGCGCGCCCTGCGCGCGCACCAGATAATGCGCCTCGGACTCATACTGGTCCGCGGCAAAGCCGTAGAGATAGAGCGCGGCGGCCAGACACGGCAGCAGCACCACGACGAAGAACCAGCCATATTGCGTGCGGGCCTGACGCCATCGCTCCCCGAGGCTCGGCAGCGCCGCCGGTGCGGCGGTCGCCGGGGACATGAAACCGTGCACCATGATATTCTCCGAGGGTGGACCGCCAGTAAAGGCCGAGTATAGCGCCGTCACGGATCGTCACGGCATATGTATCTTGCGTTTGACGGCAGCAATCGCCAGCAGACCGATCAAGGTCGATCCAAATATCCAGCCAGCGAGATACCATGCGTCGATAAAGTACGGCACCGCGCTGATGAACCATCCGTATCGCAACATTTCGAAAATATGCGACATCGGAATGACCGAAAAGAACGGCCTGAACTTTGCCGGCACCCATTGCATCATGATGAAGACACCGGACAATGGCAGCATGATGTACGCAATCGGATGGACCAATCGTCCCATCGCTCTGTTTTCGAACGTAAAAGCGCAGACGATGAGCGAAAGACCAAAGGCCAGAAAGAACATGCACGCTACGCCCAGGCATACGTAAAGAGGGCGTGCGGGAAGATCCGACAGGCCGGTCGCCACCGCCAGCCCCATCAAGATCATGAACGACAGGATACAGCCCGCGGCTTCGAGCAGCGCGCGCGCGAGCAGGACGTCGAAGATCGTTACCGTCTTGTGATACAGAAGCGGGAGATTGGCCTCCAGCGCGCCCTCGGCACGCCCGAAGATGCTGCGGAACATGATGAAGATGCAATAGCCGATCAGCGCGAACGGCACTGGCTTGATGTCGCTGCCGAAATGCCCGCCGGTCTGCTGATGCAGCAAGGCGATCATCGTCGCCAGCATCATCGGCTCGAGAATGAGCCAGACATAGCCGATATTGTCGCGGCCATAGCGCGTATGCAATTCGCGCATGATCAGCGCACCGATCACGTTTCCCTGGACCTTGAGGCCCCGACGCAGCGTGCCGCGCGGTTGGATACGGGTCGCCATCTACTCCCACCCCTTCGGCATATGGCGACCGGTCCGTGGGGCCTTCGCCAAGATCGTGTCGTACATCGCCCCGAGTCGCGCGCGGTATCGATCCTGCGTGAACCGCTGCGCCTGCTCGGTGCCGGCCGCCACGAGCCGGTCCGCCAGCGCGTCGTCGGTATCGAGCGCGAGGATGGCGGCGGTCAGCGCGCCGACGTCGTACGGGTCCACCATCAACGCCGCCTGCCCCGCGACCTCCGGCAACGAACTCCGATCCGACGTTATGACCGGGGTGCCAAGCTGCATCGCTTCGAGGACGGGAAGCCCGAACCCCTCATACAATGACGGGAAGATCACCCCCTTGGCGTTCTCGATCAGCTGCAGCAACAGCGCGCGCGGCAGATATTGCAACCGGATGACCTGGCTCGCGACACGCCTGCCAAAGGCATTGTGCGATCCGGCCGCTCCGGTCGCGAGCAGGCGAAGGTCCTCGTCAGCCTGCCACGCGCCCGCGCCGACCAGGACGAGGGGTGTCTTTACCTGGCTGCCGAGATAGGCCTCGATCAGCCGACCGACATTCTTCTTGGGTTCGATCGCGCCATAATACAGGAAATAGCCACGCGGCTTCAGCCCGAACAACGCGGTGACGTCGCCGACATGGCCCTGCCGTGTCTGCGCGGTCGAGACGCATTGATAGGTGTTGGTGATGCGGTCCCCGGCAATACCGAACTGCGCGATCACATCGTCACGACTCGACTCCGACACGGTGCAGACATGGTCCGCCTCGCGCACGATCGTCTCGGTCATCCGGTAATAGAGCCGCTTTCGGTCGAGCGTCGCATAGGGCAGCTTGAGCGGCACCAGATCATGCAGCGTATAGACGTTGCTCGTCCCCTGCATCCGGATCGGCACGGGGTAGGTCCAGTGCATGATGTGCGGCGGATCGGAGACCCGGATCGGCAGGAACCGTCCGGTCCGCGCAAAATAACGATCGGCACGCTCGAACAGCCGGGCGGAACTCATGATCCGCTCGAACCGCGGCAGTCGCCGTGCGATCGCGCCCTGGACGATCAATCCCCGCATCGGAACGTCGAACATCTGCGTCCGCCGATACTGGCCGAACCACTCCCGCACCGCCCGCACCGCCGCGAGCCCGGGGCCTTGCGGAATTCCCCGCCCGAGCGCCTCGTAGAACAGGATCTCGCGCAGCTCCGGGTGGATCCCGACGGGTATCCCGAATACGCCGTTCAGGCGCGCGCCCAATGACGTGATCGCGTCGCCAAGAGCCTGGCCATAGGTCGCGACCCCGGTGCCATGCGGCAAGGCGAGGTTGAACCCGTCGATCGCGATCCGCACGTCAGCGTTCACCCGCGGTCTCCAATTCAGGCCACACGCCTTCGGCGATCCGCGCGTCGATCAGCCGGTCGTACAGCGGCGTCAGTCGCCGGCCGAACGCCAGCGGCTTGAAAACCTCCGCTCGCGCCAACCCGCGCCTCGTCAACGCGGCACACAGAACATCGTCGGCGACGATCCGCCGGAGCCCTTCGGCGATCGCCTGTGCATCGACCGGATCGACCAGCAAGCAGGCGCCGCCTGCAATCTCCGCCAGCGCGCCACCGTTGGAGGTGAGGACCGGCGTTCCGAGCGCCATCGCTTCCGCAACCGGCAAGCCGAACCCCTCCTCCAGCGACACGCAGACGAGCGCCCGCGCGTTGCGGATCAGGTCGATCAACACCGACCTGTCCTGGTACGGCAGGACCAGCACGCCGGCGCGTTCAAGCTCGCAGCGCAACGCATCGCCATCAGCGCCATCGCTACCAATGGGCCCCGCCATCACCAGCGGCACGCCGCAGCCGCTGGCCCGCCACGCGACCGCGAGCCGGGCGAGGTTCTTGCGCGGCTCGATCGTTCCGCAAAAGAATAGATAGCCGTCTGGGCGCAGATCATATGGCAAGACGCCGCCGCTACGCCCGAGACGAGCGCTAGGCGTGTCGCCGGAACCCGGCGTGCCCGCCTCCTGCGTTCCGGCGAGCCCGACCAACCCGCCGCCGCAATCGCTGATCAATTCCGACGGAATCGGCAGCATTTCTAGGAAGGTCTGGCGCGCCCAGGCGGATACCGTAACGATCCGGTCGGTCTGCGCGGCGATCGCCATCAGGCACGCGCGCAATCGCTCCGCAGCGACGGCGGACAGATCGGGCCGGCGCAACGGGATCACGTCGTGCACGGTGTGGACGTTGATCCAGCCCTCGACGAGGGCAGGGATCGGATAGGTCCAATGCATGATGCCGACCGGCTCCGGCGGGGTGAGCCGCAACAGCGTACCGTGCCGCGCGAAATGGACCTGCGCGAGCCTGAAGATGTCGCGCCGCCACAAGCCCGCGGTCTCGCCGTCCGACGTTGCGCGTACCGGTGCCCGCCCGGCCGCAATGGGTCGTGCAGAAACGCTGCGGGGTCGCGAAGACCATGCCGAGAGCCATCGCGATGCCGCCGCCCGCCGCGTGCTCGGCGCACCGAAGCGGCCGATGGAGTCATCGCGCAAGGCCAGCGTGGTACGGCCCGCCGCGGCGAGCGCGGCGAGCACCGCCCGACGATAAGTCGCAACCCCCGTACCGCCAGTTCCTGCCAATCGCGCGTCGACGGCGATCTTCACCTTCTTATGGAGGGCTTGGTCGAGTACAGCCCCAGATGTCATCCCTTCCATGCGGAGCATTCGACGCGATGATCGCCTTCGAGAACGTCTACAAGAAATATCATGGTCGCGGCTTTCAGAACCCGGTTCTGAACGACGTCAACATGATTATAAAACGCGGCGATAGTATTGGTGTATGTGGCGCAAATGGCGTCGGAAAGTCGACTCTGATGCGGATGATTTCGGGGGTCGAGCCGCCAACGTCTGGCATCATCAAACGCACCATGACGACATCCTGGCCGATCGGCTATGCTAGTGCGTTCCAACCCGGTCTTACAGGCGCTGACAATGCCCGCTTCATTGCCCGGATCTATGGCCGGGATCCGCAAGAACTGCTCGACTATGTTCAGGATTTTGCGCAACTCGGTTCCTATATTCATGAACCTGTCAATACCTATTCGGCAGGCATGTCCGCACGTCTTGCGTTCGGCGTCTCCCTCGCCATAGACTTTGATTGCTACATCGTCGATGAAATTACGGGCGCTGGAGACGAACGTTTCAGAATCAAGTCGGAAGAGGCACTTACCGCACGTCGTGACCGTGGAACCCTAGTCATGGTCTCACACGATACCCACGCATTATTTCGATATTGCGACCGTGGCGCGGTGGTATTTGGCGGCGTCGTCACGCTCTATGACACGATTCAGGAAGCTGCCGACGTGCACCATAGACTACAAAGCTTTCCCTCATCGCCACGTTGATTTGATTGTTTTCATCATTGGTCTCATTTAACGGTACATCGGTAAACATAGGCCGATAGTTAGATATCTTCGGCCAGTCTATTGAAAGACTTATCGATGACGACATTTGAAATTTACAAACGGCGTCGACGATACATCAGCCAGTCGACCAGGATCATCCTTATATCTGTGGGACTTGGCGCAATTGGGGGGTGCTCGACCCTACCTGCCGCTGGGCCGACCTCCGCACAAATCCGCCGCGCGGAAACCAAGGACAACCAAACGGGATTCCAGATCGTCGATATCGACGCGGCGACCACCGCGCGTCTTGCCATCCACGGCGCCACCACCACGCCGCTCGCGACGCTGGACGAAGTCGGCCGTACCGACACGCTGGGCCCCGGCGACACGCTGTCGATCGGCATTTTCGAAGTTGGCGTGACTCTGTTCACGCGTGGCAACGGCGCCGCCGCCCAAAGCAGTTTCACACCATCGGCATCGGGCACCGATCTTACCGTTCGCGTGGACTCGTCCGGCAACGTGCAGTTACCGTATGTCGGTCGCGTGTCGGTTGTCGGCAAGACGCCTGGTCAGGTCGAGCGGACGATCGAACAGGGCATGATCGGCTTGTCGCAACGCCCTCAGGTCGTCGTGGCGGTCAAAACCAACGCCTTCAACGTATTCTATGTTTCGGGGGACATACGCACGCCCGGCCGGTTCGAACTGGGCTTGCCGCGCGAACGGCTGCTCGATGCGATCGCGCGCGCCGGCGGCACGACCAACCAGCCCAACGACATGATCGTGCGCGTTACCCGCAGCGCGCGCTCTGCAGAAACACGACTGAGCGAAATCAACGCGTCGGGCGATCAGAATATCGCGTTGTTGCCAGGCGACCGGATCGAATTGTTTAACCGGCCACGGACATTCCTGGTGTTCGGTGCAACCGAGAAGGTCTCGCAGGTCGCGTTCGGCGCAAGTTCGCTCTCGCTGGCCGAAGCGATGGCACGGATCGGAGGCCCGAGCGAGCGGACCGCAGACCCGGCCGCGGTCTATCTGTTCCGGTACGACACCTCGCTCGGTGCCGAGCCCAAGCCGATCGTCTACCGCCTCAACATGATCCGCGCCGACAGCTATTTTCTGTCGCAGCGGGTCGAGATGCAGGACAAGGACGTGATCTACGTCTCCAGCGCCGCAGCCAATGCACCGGGCAAGATGACGCAGATCATCGGTCAGCTCTTCACGCCGCTCGCGCTAGCTCGCAGCCTGACCCAGTAACCGCTGACGCACGGACGAGAACGAGGCCGGAGCGAACAACGACAGGAACGACCGTGTCCTGTCGGCTCCGGATACCAAGCGAGCGAACGGAGCAGCGAAGACCAATGACCGCAGGCTATATCGAAGCGTTGGAATGCCTGGCGGATCGCGTGGTCGTGCAGGGTTGGGCCAACGACGAGGCGCTGCGATCCGGCCCGTTGACTCTCTCGTTCGACGGCATCGCACAGCGCGTCGTCCAGATCACGGAAACAGCGTATCGCGAGGATCTGGCCGCGATCGGTGCGCGTGCATTTCGCGTTTGCCTGCCGGTTCCGATCGCCGACGGGACGCATGTGACGGCGACGATCACTGGCAAGCCGCTCAAAATTGCGGCGGACGCGGTGCGTCTCATGGCGCCGCTCGGTCACATCGAGGTGGCGGGCAGCGACGATGTGGGAGGCTGGATCGTCGCAGTAGGCCTGCCAGTGACGCTCCAGTTCGATGGCAACCTGACCGCGTCTATCGACCCGGCAATCGACCGCCCCGATCTGATGCAGATCGTGCCGGGCAGCGCTCCGAACTACGGGTTCCGCGTGTCGCTGCAGGCGTTGCGCGCGCGCGCGACACCTTCGTCCGCCACGGCCTTGGGCCCGGACATGATCCTGTTGCGGGCCGGCACGCACATCGTCGGCGCGGCGACCCTCGTCCGTACGCAACTGGTCCACGGCAAACTCGAACGCGTCACGCTGAGCGAGGCACGGGGCTGGGCAGCCGATGCCAACCGCTCGGACGGGACGCTTCGCGTGGAAATGCGGATCGATGGCATCCGCTATGCGACCGGAGTCGCCGACCGGTACCGCGCCGATCTCGTCGCCAAGGGCATCGTCGCGGCGGGAGGCGGGTTTCGCTTCGAGATGCCGTCGATCAGCATGACCGGCGCGACCAGCGCGCGTGTTGCCGTCCATGCGCTGGATGACGTCGTGGCGATCCGCGGCGCGATCGATATGCCCGTTCCGGAGCGGCGTACGCTCCTGCCGTCGGTGATCCTCGACATCCTGCCCGATTTCGACGAGCGCGGCGTGACGATCATCGTCCCGATCTACAATGCCGCCAACGATACCGCCGCATGCATCGCCGCGCTTTGCCGCAGCACCGACATACCCTGCCGGCTGATCCTGATCGACGATTGCAGCACCGATCCGGCGATTGCCGAAATCCTGGAAACCGCGGCCACGCTGCGTAACGTCGAGGTGCACCGCAATACCGAGAATCTGGGGTTCACGCGTACCGTCAACCGCGCGATCGGGCTTGCCGGCACCGACGATGTGGTCCTGCTCAATTCGGATACGCAGGTGACCGTCGGGTGGCTCCAGGGTCTGCGCCTTGCGGCCTATAGCGGCCGGTCGGTCGCGACCGCGACGGCGGTGTCGGACAATGCAGGCGCCTTCTCGGTGCCGGAGCCCGGCACCGCCAATCCGGTCCCCGCCGGCTTCTCCTTCGACGACATGGCACGGCTGGTCCGGCAATCGGCGATGACGCTGCGACCGGAGGTGCCGACCGGACACGGGTTTTGCCTGTTCATCCGCCGCGACGCGCTCGACCGGATCGGGGTGCTCGATGCCACGGCGTTTCCCCGCGGCTATGGCGAGGAGAACGATTTTTCGATGCGCGCCGATCATGCCGGGCTGCGCAACGTCGTCGACGACCGCACGTTCGTCCATCATGAGGGGTCGGCAAGCTTCGGCACGACCAAGACGGCGCTGTATGCGGCGGGGCGGCTGGTGGTCGACGAACGCTATCCCGAATACAAGGCACGGATCGGCGTGTTCTCGCGCGGTCGAGACATGCTGGCGATGCGCTGGCGGATCCGGCGTGCGGTGGCCGACGTCGTGGCCGCGCCGCGACCACGCATCCTGTATGTGATCGCCACGCAGTCGGGGGGCACGCCGCAGACCAACCAGGACCTGATGGCCGCGATCGACGACCGGTTCGAACCGTGGCTGCTACGCTGCGATACGGTCCAGCTCGAGCTGTCGCGGCTGCACGAGGGCGCGCTGGTGCCGGTCGAGACCGCAGACCTGCACCGCGGCATCGATCCGCTGGTCCACCGCTCGAGCGAATACGACCTGATCGTCGCCGACATGCTCACCCGGCACGCGATCGATCTTGTGCATATTCGACACATGGCGTGGCACAGCACCACCCTCCCCCAAACGTGCCGCCGACTGGGGATCGCGACAGTCTTCTCGTTTCACGATTTTTATACGCTGTGCCCGACGGTGAAACTGCTGGATCAGGACATGGTGTTTTGCGGTGGCCGCTGCACGCCCGGGCCGGGTCGGTGTCGTCCCGAATTATGGCCGGCCGATGCGTTTCCGAACCTGAAGCATCAGTTCATCCATCGCTGGCGCGCGATGATGAACGAGGCGCTTCGCCACTGTGATGCGTACGTCACGACAAGCCCGACCGCGCGGGAGATTATTCTCGATGCCTTGCCCGATCTCGCTAGCCGACCGTTTGAGGTCATTCCTCATGGGCGCACCTTTACGGATTTCGGCATCGCGGCGCCGTGGCAACCGGGCATGCCGCTCAAGATTCTCGTACCCGGCAACCTTTCCGCCGCGAAAGGGTCCATCCTCATAGAAGCCGTGGCGGAGATCGACGGCGGGCGCACGTTTGAATTTCACGTCCTAGGCGATTCGGGTCACATGACTGCGCGCCCTGGACTGGTCCTGCATGGGCGGTACCAGCGCGATGCGTTCGCCGCCCGGGTGGCCGAGATTGCGCCACACCTCGGGGCTATTTTCTCGATATGGGCAGAGACCTATTGTCACACACTGACCGAGCTCTGGGCAGCAGGACTGCCTGTGGTCGGCTTCGACATTGGCGCAGTGGGCGACAGGATCAAGGAGTCCGGCGCCGGGTGGCTGCACCACGTCGGCATTCCAGCTGCCGATCTGGCACAATGGCTCGCTCATCTGGCGGCGCTTCCCGATGCCATCCATGCGGCCCGGATGGCTACCGTCCACTGGCAGGACACGGTCGGCCGTCACTATGACACCTCGGCGATGGCAGACCGCTATGGGGCATTGTACGCACAAGTAGCGAAGAACCGATGCGTATTCACCGACCTCCAGATCGAGGGAAGCGCAGGATGACGAAACAGTTCGCCGGCTGGGATTGGACGGCGATCATAGACACAGGTACGTCACAACGTTTCCTGCAAGGAACCGACGATCACCGACTCTCAGTTTGTACCTGATACGATGTATCACCTGTTCCACCGCGATGGCATTCCCACAACGGATGATCTGTCGACTGCCGTAGGTCAAGCCACGCGCGTCACGCTGCCTGGTAGCGCACCAGTGATACGCCAGCCCCCCGTATTCTTCGCGATCGATCCGCGCGTCGCCGACGTAGCGCGCGAACACGACGTCCGTTCGGGGCCGGGCGCGACTACGCGATTGGCGCCTTCGTTCGTCGTTGCGCTACCGCATGGTGCTATCCTCACCGAAGGGTTTCTGGTTGCGGATCAGGATCATCGCATCCTCAGCGACAGCTTCCGCGCCTTCGGATCGCTTGCCCGCTACGGATTTCACGAGCACCCGGATCGTCTTTTCTCGATCGACCTTGTCGGCGGGCCCGAGCTACCGGGAACACATCTGGTCGTGGGCATCCAAACCAACCTGAACTACTTCCACTGGTTGCTCGAGGCGATGCCGCGGCTGTGGTTGGCACAGCGTGAGGGGTTGGCGGCGGACACGACAGTCTGGCTGCCACCGCTACGCCCGTGGATGGCCGACATGCTGACGGCGCTGCAACCGATCGACAGGTGCGCGACGCAGGAGGACGGCATCACACGATGCGCCCGGTTGCTGATGCCGGCGCGCGGGCTGAGCAACATCCATACGTTTTGCGCCCACGCATTCGCCATGGCGGATGAAATACGCGAGCGGCATGCGCCAGCGGCACAATCGGGACGCCGGTTCTTTATTACCCGCGCCGGTGCCGGGTCGCGCAAACTGATCAATGAAGCCGAGATCATGGAGATCGCCGCCGAGCACGGGTTCGAAACCGTCGAGCCGCAACATCTTGCCTTTCACGATCAAGTTAAGCTGTTTTCCGGTGCGGACGCCATTGCCGGGCCACTGGGCGCCGGGCTCGCCAATGCGGTCTTCATGCGTCCCGGCAGCGTTTTGATCGAACTTGCTCCAGAAGGGCGGGAGGGCGATGCGACCTTGTTCGCCAATCTCGCACACCACCGCCAACTGGATTATCTCGCTGCCGTCGGCCCGACCGTCTCCACCGACGCCCGCCCGGTGGATCGGCGGGATTTTTCGGTTGATACAGGAATCATACGCAAATTGTTTGGGGCGCTTGGCTGAGCCGCAAGGGAACCGTCAGGCGGGGACCATGGCGGCTAGGATGTCGTCGACCTCGGCGACCGCGAAGGCGCTGTATTCGTCGCCGATCGCGTAGGGCAGCAGCACCCGGCGATCCTGGAGCAGCCCACCACAGCTGTAGGTGACGTTGGGGACATAGCCGCCGCGCTGTTCGGCCGACGGGAACAGCAATGGCGACGGCGTCCGCGCGAGCACCTTGGACGGGTCCGCCTTGTCGAGCAGGCACGCACCGATGCAATAGCCGCGGACCATGCCGACGCCGTGCGTGAAGACCAACCAGCCCTCGTCGATCTCGATCGGCGACCCGCAATTGCCGAGCTGGACGAATTCCCACGGATATTTCGGCGCCATGATCGGCGTGCCGCTGTCCCAGGTGTAGAGATCGTCCGAGCGGAGCAGCCAGATATTCTCGCTGTCCTGCCGCCCGAGCATCACGAACTGCCCGTCGATACGCCGCGGGAACAACGCCATCCCCTTATAGCCGGTCATCGAGCCCGCCAGCGGCCGCATCTCGAACGTCCGAATATCGATCCCGCGCAACATCTCCTGCCGCGCGGTCTTGCCATCGAACGCGGTATAGGTGCCGATGATGCTCTGCACATCGTCATGGTCGGTGAAGGTGACCATGCGGAGATCCTCGATCCCCTGGTGCTGGCTGGGCAGGACCGGGAAGATCACCGTCTCGGAGACGTCCTGGCTATCCTCGCACAGCAGCCGCACCCAATCCGCCTCGGTCCGCTCGATCTGCGGCGGCACCCCGTTCGCGCTCGGCGGATCGAGCACGAGACGATCGCCCGGCCCCCATTCGCCGGTCCGGAACGTCACCGACGAGATATGCCCCTCGCCGATCCCGCGCAGCGACAGCAGAAACCGCACCGCGCCCGGTTCGGTCGGACGCCCGTCGAGCGCGTCGTCGGGCAACCGGACCATGCTCGGATTGAACAACGCCGCCGATTCGAACGCGTATTCCTGGCTGAAATAGGCGCCGATCAGCCACTGCTCGTCATCGTCGAAATCACCCGCGCCGATCTCGTCGCGGATCTCCGCAAAGCGGCGCAGGAAGACGCGATCGGCATTGCGGTGCCGCTCGCGCATCGGTGCCGCGAGCAGCGCGCGCATTCGCGTCCGCATCGCCGGATCGAGCGCACGGACACGATCGATGACGGCATGGACGCGCGACGGCCGCCCATCGTCGAACGCGGCGGGATAGGCGAAGCTGAACGGGCGGATCACGGTCCGCGACGGATCGGGCATGAGTTCGACATCGAGCTTGGTGAACACGTCGGCCGCTGCCTTGAAGTCGATCCCATGCGAGTCGGCGCCAGTCGTTGCCGGGGTCGTTGCAGAAGCCGCCGTGTTGGGACTGGCCGTTGCAGGAAGACTGGTGGGAGCAGCGTCGGGTGTCGTCATTATCGGCCCTTCGGAAGGAGTCTCAGGAGGAGCGCTGCACGCGCCAATTCGATCCCTGCGCCGTTTGCCAAATCCGGTCGCCGCACGTCATGGCCGATACGGGAACGGCATTTTTCACGGATGCGTTCGGGCCGTCGCGCTTGTAGCAGGTCGCGATGGCCAAGCGTAAATTCTACCTCACGGCAGTCCTGCCCGACGGCTATGTCAAGACGATCGGGCCCACCGCGCTCGACCTAACCCATTACTGGCGGATCGTCGCGGTGCTCGCCAACGGCAAGACCGAGGTGTTCTGGGGACACAGCAAGTCGCTCGGCGAGGCGAAGAAGACCAAGAATCTCGCAGTCGAGGCCGCGGCGACGCGGGGGTGGAAGAGCTATCACGTCGATATCGTTGCGGTGGAGCGGAGCGACACGCCGGTCGCGGGATAACGCGCGTGAGCCAATTTCAAATCATATGATCCTCCCCCGCCAGGGGGAGGTGGCTGGCGCTTGCCAGACGGAGGGGGAGGCGTGCGCCAAATTGTGTTTCGTGTCCTCCCCCTCCGTCAGGCTTTGCCTGCCACCTCCCCCTGGCGGGGGAGGATTCCGAGGTGGTGCGATCGATTATGGCGCGGTGCAACATTAACCAGTAGGCGCGGGGATATGACGCAGCCGCTTACCCAATTTACCTTTGGTCGTCGCGAATTCGTCGCGTTCATCGCCGCGATGATGGCGGTGAACGCGCTCGGGGTCGACCTGATGCTGCCCGCGCTGCCGGCGATCGGGGCCGAGCTTCATGCCGCGACTGCCAATTCGCGGCAGTGGATCATCACCGCATACATGTTCGGTTTCGGGATCGGCCAGCTGGTCTACGGGCCGCTCGCCGATCGCTATGGCCGCCGCCCGATCCTGCTCGCGACTCTGATCGGTTTCGTCGGCGCGAGCATCTTCGCAGCGAGTTCGGCGACCTTCACCGCGCTGATCTGTGCGCGGATCCTGCAAGGACTGATGTCGGCCTCGACTCGCGTGCTCGCCGTCGCAATCGTCCGCGATCGCTTTTCCGGGCGGCAGATGGCCAAGACGCTGTCGATCGCGCAGATGATCTTCTTCCTGGTGCCGATCCTCGCACCCAGCCTGGGACAAATCCTGCTCGCGTTCGGACCGTGGCGGTTCATCTTCTACGCGCTGGCAGCGTTCGCCGCATTCGTCCTGGCATGGGCGGCGATGCGGTTGTCCGAGACGCTGGCGATCGAGCGACGGACGGCAATCTCGCTGACGTCGCTGCGCAACGCCTATCGCCTGACGCTCACCAATCGCTATTCGATCGGCTATGCGACCGCCGCGTCGCTGACGTTCGGCGGAATCATCGCCTTCGTGTCGCTGGCACAGCAGATCTTCGGTGAGCAGTTCGGTGCGGGCGATCGGTTCACGATGCTGTTCGCGGTCTGCGCGTTCGCGATGGGTTGTGCGTCGTTCGCCAATAGTCGGCTGGTCGAGCGACTGGGCACGCGGCTGATCTCGCAGGCCGGGGTGTTCGCGCTGATCGCGTTGTCGCTGGTCCATCTCGCGGTCATCGCCAGTGGCCTAGAGACGCTGTGGAGTTTCATCGCGATCCAGGCGCTGAGTATGACGTGCATCGGCCTGTGCGGATCGAACTTCGGCGCGATGGCGATGGAGCCGGTCGGGCATATCGCCGGGACCGCATCGTCGGTGCAGGGATTTATCACCAGTCTCGGCGCGGTGGTGGTCGGATCGTTGATCGGCCAGGCGTATGACGGATCCACCTTCCCGCTCGCGATCGGCTATCTCGGGATCGGCCTAGGTGCGCTGGTGATCGTGTATCTGGTCGAGGGACGCTTCTGGTTCCAGCGGGGGACTGCGCTGCGCTGAGGCTTAGTGCAAAAAGATCACACTGTTTCAGAAGGATCGCTGCGTTGGGAACCGTTACGTCACCGTGACGGTTTGCGTCGACACAACACCAACAGGATATCCGATCATGAAGAAACTGACCGTAGCGCTTATGATGGCCGCTCTCACCGTTCCGCTCGCAGCCTGCGGCGGCAAGGGCGACGACAAGCTGGGCAGCCAGGTCGAAGGCGCAGCGGACAACCGTGCCGACGCGCTGGAAGCCAAGGCCGACAACCTCGAGGACCAGGCCAAGGCCGTGCGCGAGAGCGGCGACCAGCAGGCCGACGCGATCGACGACGCCGACGTGAACGCGCAGGCGATGCCGGCCAGCGAGAAGGCGGCCCTCGTCAACGGCAGCGAGAAGCTCCGCTGATACTGATCCCCCCGGCACGCCCGGGGGGATTTTCTATATAAGTGATGCGAGACGGCGGCCGGGACATGTCGACCGGACTGGCGAAACAGGGTGGGCGACATGACGAACAGGGGCCGGATCGAGAACGGGGGATTTCTCCTCTTCTTGACGATCATCACCATAGCCTTGGGCGTGGTGGTATCCGCCTTCGCGGCCGCGCTGCTATGGAGCGCGCTGGCGGCGATCCTGTTCCAGCCGCTGTATCAAAAGCTGCTCAAGCGCTGGCCCGAGCGGCGCAACCTCGCCGCCTCGCTGGCGATGCTGATCATCTTCGTCGCGGTGGTCGTCCCGACGCTGATCATCGCGAGCCTGATGATCGACCAGGCATCCTCGGTCTATACGAGCATGCAGAGCGGCCAGATCAATTTTGCCGCGTATTTCCAGCAGATCCACGATGCCTTGCCGCAGCGGCTCCAGCAGCTCGTCGACAAGTCCGGGATCGACAGCTTCGAACGGCTGCAATCGCGTATTTCCGGCGCACTCGGCAACAGCGTCCGGACGATCGCCGGACAGGCGCTGTCGATCGGCCGCAATGCATTCGCATTCCTGCTGGCGTTCGGCATCGCGCTGTACGTGACGTTCTTCCTGCTGCGCGACGGCGACCGCGTCGGGCCGGCGATCTGTCGCGCGTTGCCACTGGAGCGGTCGGTGACCGAGCGGCTGGTCGGCAAGTTCGTCGCGGTGGTGCGCGCCACGATCAAGGGATCGGTCATCGTCGGGCTCGTCCAGGGTGGCCTGGGCGCCTTGACCTTCTGGCTGGTCGGCGTGCCGGCGGCGCTGTTGTGGGGCCTGCTGATGGCGCTCACCTCGTTGCTGCCCGCCTTGGGGCCGGCGATCGTGTGGGTGCCGGTTGCGGTGTATCTGCTGGCGACGGGTGCGATCTGGCAGGGTGTCGCGGTGATCGTGTCGGGGGTCGTGGTGATCGGGCTTGCGGACAATATCCTGCGGCCGATCCTGGTCGGTCGCGACACCGGAATTCCGGATTATGTCGTGCTGGTCACGACGCTGGGCGGAATCGAGATCTGCGGATTGAGCGGGATCGTCGTCGGCCCCGTGGTCGCGGCGCTGTTCCTGGCGGGATGGCAGATCCTGACCGAACAGCGGCTTGGACAGCCGGAGCCCGACGCCTGAGCCACTGCCTCGGCTTGCCTTGGTTGTCCCGCGACACAGCGCAGTTTTCAAATCCTCCCCCGCTAGGGGGAGTGGCAGGCGCAGCCTGACGGAGGGGGCGGTAGACGGCACGTCGGTTGCCCATCCTCCCCCTCCGTCACCTTCGGTGCCACCTCCCCCTGGCGGGGGAGGATCGGTTTTGAGCGCGGCTGTACTCGTTAACGCCGGAGTGTCGGCTGGAACGCAGCCGCAGTCCCTACCCCGCATCCGCAGGCCAAAAAAAACCACCCCGTGCATGACGCACGGAGTGGCCTAGGTTCAGGGAGGAGGTACGCTAGAAGCGTACCGTACGGCGCCGCGAAAGGGGGGGACACGATGCCGTACAGGATCTAAATGGGTGAGCCCCGATTTGGTTCAACCCTTGTTGCGGCGCACACCGAATTTTTTTCAGAGCGCGTTTTTCTTGCGGGCGAACGCCGGTGCCATTCGCGCCAGGATCTCGTCACGCAGCAGCAGGTGATGGCGCAGTGCAGCCGCGCTGTGCGCGACGACCAGCGCGAGCATCATCCAGCCGAGGATCTCATGCGCCTCGTGGCCGAAATGCCCGGTTGCCGTCGATACCGGCAGATACGGAATGTCGAACAGGCCGAACCAGTTGAACGGACCGCGTTTCGCCGAGCCCGACACCATCAGCCACCCGGTCAGCGGCATGCCGATCATCATGCCGTAGAGCAGCGCATGCGCGGCGTGCGCGAGCCCCTTTTCCCAGGCCGGCATCAGCGCGGGCAGCGGCGGCGGGCGGTTGGCGAGACGCCATGCGAGCCGCGCGACGCTCAGGACGAGGACGGCCATCCCGAGCGCCTTGTGCGCCCCCATCCACGCGCGGAGGGCCGGCACCGAATCGTGCAACAGCCCGACCGCGAGGTTGAGAATGACGAGCAGCGCGATCGTCCAGTGAAGCCAGATCGCCACCCTCGAATAGCGTTCCGAGGAATGCCGCTCCGGCGAGTAGCGTTCCGAACTATCCCGCGCTGCCGCCATGTACGTGTCCTTCAGACGTTGAACTGCGGCGCGGCCATCTGCGGCTGCGGGGTCTGGCCGAGCTGTGCCTGGCGCGCGAAGATATCACGCATCAGCGACAGCGAGAACAGGTGCGCGTAGAGCAGCGGGAGCATGCCCGACTTGCTCATCTTGCGCAGCGCATCGCCGCGCAGGTCGATCAGCTTTTCCTCGTTGATCATCTGGAAGCCGCGATAGACGAACGGCTGCTCGGCGCCGTCGGGCTGGATCGTGACTTCGCCGTCCATCAGCAGCTCGAGCTCGCGCAGCTCGTTCATGAAGTTCTGCGTGCGTGCGCCGGCCTGTTCGAACGACTCGTTGAAGCCGAGGATGTTCTTGGTCAGCTCGGTCGGCTGGCCGTTCTCGAACAGTGCATCGCCGTCCTCGAACTCACCGAGCGTCGGCGAGGTCGGATCGAAGCAGAGCGACAGCTCCTGCGCATCGGGGTGCAGACGCGCGAGCATGTACGGGTAGCGACGGACATAGGCGGGCACGTAGAACGTGGTCTCGGTCAGCTTGCCGTCGTCGCCGACGAACACGTTGACGCCCTCGTTCAGGCCCATCAGCGCGAGCGGGATGGCGTCGTCACCGGTCGAGAAGACGATCGGCATGTGGCGCTGGACCAGCGGGAATTCGTCGACGGTGATCGGGATGGCGTGCTGGCCGACCAGGAACGGCGCGCTGTCCTGTGGGCGGACCTTGTAGTTCGCGTGCGTGTCGCTCGAGAGCGGCTCGAGGCCGTTGTAGAAAAGCGGAAGCTGGGCGGTGCTGGCCATGTTACTCTCCGGATCGGTCGTTCAGATGCCGGTGACTGGTGCCACCGATTGGGGCGAGGCTCTATGGTGCGGGGCGGGTTGGTGCAAGTGTGGTGCGGAATCGCCGGGGTGAGACGCGGTCGTGGCCTGAGCTAGACGAGCTTGCCGGGGTTGAGGATGTTGAGCGGATCCATCGCGGCCTTGATCGCCCGCAATGCCGTCATCCGCGCGGGCGACGAGAGGCGGGCGAGTTCGTCGCGCTTCATCTGGCCGATGCCGTGCTCCGCTGAGATCGAGCCGCCGGCCGCGGTCACGAGATCGCCGACGAAGCGGGTGACGACCGGCGCGTCCCCGGCATACCAATGCGCGGGGTCGGTGCCGGGGGCGGCGCGGACGTGGAAGTGGACGTTGCCGTCGCCGAGATGGCCGAAGCCGCTCGCATGCGTGCCGGGGAAGCGCGCGTCGCACGCCGCCGCCGCCTCGATCATGAAGCGCGGCATCGTCTCGACGGGGATGGAGATGTCGTGCTGCGTCGCGGGGCCGAGCGCGCGTTCGGCGGCGGAGAGCGAGTCGCGGAGGAGCCAGAAGGCGTCCGACTGGGCTTCGCTGGTGGCGATCGTCGCGTCTTCGATCGCGCCGTCTTCGAGCGCCTTGGCGAGTAGGCGTTCGAGGAGTGCGCTGGGGGATTGGCCTTCGGTAGTGGCCGAGGTTGCCTCGATGAGGAGGTGCCAGGGGTGGCGGCCGGCGAGCGGCGCGCGGGCGTTCGGGAGGTGCGCGATGGCGGCATCGAGCGACTCGGTGGGGAGGATCTCGAAGCTTTCGATCGCGTCGGTCCTCGCCTGCATCGTCCGCAGGAGTTTCAGCGCGGCGTGGGGTGACGCGATGCCGACCCAGGCTGTGCCGCGGGCTGCAATTGCGGGGACGAGGCGGAGCGTGGCGGCGGTGACGATCGCGAGCGTCCCCTCCGCGCCGATGAAGAGTTGGTCGAGGTCGTAGCCGCGATTGTCTTTCTTCAACGCGGACAGGCCGTCGTGGATCGTCCCGTCGGCGAGCACCGCTTCGACGCCTGCGACGAGACCGCGCATCGTGCCGAACTTGAGCACCTGCGTCCCGCCGGCGTTGGTCGAGACGAGCCCGCCGATCGTCGCCGTGCCGCGCGCGCCGAGCGTCAGCGGGAAGCGCCACCCCTGGCCTTGCGCGGCACCGTCGAGGTCGGCGAGGATGACGCCGGCTTCGGCGATGGCGAGCCCGGCGTCGGTGTCGAGGCTGCGGATGCGGTTGAGGCGGCGGAGCGACAGGATCAGCGCGCTGCCGTCGGCGGGGGCGGTCGCGCCGCCGACCATCGAGGTGTTGCCGCCTTGGGCGACGAGCGGGACGCGGTGCTCGGCGGCGGCCTTGACGATCAGCGCGACCTCCGCGGTCGAGGTCGGCGCCAGCAGCGCGGGCGCGTCGCCGTGGAACCGGCCGCGCCAGTCGTGCAGCCAAGGGTCGATGTCGGCGGGGTCGGTGACGACCGCTTTCGCATCGAGCTGTGGTGCTAGCGCTTGCAACATCGCGGCTTGCGAAGGCGTCAGGGTTGCTTTCTGAATTTGGGGCACGGACGAAGCGCTAGACAAAATTCATCGCGCGTTCAACGATAGGCCCTAACGATTACGTCAGCATGATCCAGACACCATGATTCACCCCGCGATACCCGCCACCCTGCTCGCGCTCGCGGGCCCCTTTGCTGTGGCATTGCGCGATGTACCGTCGTCCGGCCTGTCTTCGGGATTCGAACTGGACGGCACGCAGGTCGCGCAGGTCTCGATCCACGAACGCATCATCATCCGTGTGCCCCGGATGAGCCGAGCCCCCGCGCGAACCTACGCGCCGCCGCGCGAATGGAAGGAGCATAAGGGTCCAAAATGCATCGCGGTCGATGAAATTGCTGGTGCGATGCTCAACAAGGACGGCGCGGTCGACCTCGTGATGGACGATACGACGCGGCTGCGCGCGCGGCTCGATGGCGACTGCAAGCCGCTCGATTATTATTCGGGGTTCTATCTGCGGCCGGGCGCGGACGGGATGATCTGCAAGGGCCGTGACGCGATCCGCATGCGATCGGGTTCACGCTGCGAGATCGAAGGGTTCAAGAGCTTGCGGGCGAAGAAGAAGTAGGTCGGTCGCTTCGGAACGCGTACACTGCCTGTTCGAAAATCCTGTTTCGGTTCGACGAATGCCCGCACCCTACAACCACCTCCCCGCCGAAGGCCGGGGTCCAGTCGGGTGACGTTGCCAACTCTGCGCTACCGTTGGTTACTGCGACCTTTCCAACTGGACCCCGGCCTTCGCCGGGGAGGTGCGTCTGGTGAATTCACGCATACGCACCGCGTTCAAGCTATGCGAATGCAGCAGGTAATTGACGTTTACCCGCCCGCCGCCCCTTCCCACCCTCCATTCACCGCGTTTCCTTGACATTTGTCGCCAAATCGGCGAGCGCCGGAACGCTTGAGGGCAGTGCATTTCACCCTCTATTTACCGGACATTTGCATGAGTTTTGCCGATCTCGGCCTCTCCGACGAACTGCTGAAGGCAGTCACCGACTCCGGCTATACCGAGCCGACCCCGATCCAGGCCGGCGCGATCCCGTCGGTGCTGATGATGCGTGACATCATCGGTATCGCCCAGACGGGCACCGGCAAGACCGCGTCGTTCGTGCTGCCGATGATCGACATCCTCGCGCATGGCCGCAGTCGCGCGCGGATGCCGCGCTCGCTGATCCTCGAGCCGACGCGCGAACTCGCCGCGCAGGTGGCCGAGAATTTCGAGAAATACGGCGTCAATTCGAACCTCTCGATGGCGCTGCTGATCGGTGGCGTGTCGATGGGCGACCAGCTCGCCGCGCTGGAGAAGGGCGTCGACGTCCTGATCGCCACGCCGGGCCGGCTGATGGACCTGTTCGGGCGCGGCAAGATCATGCTCAACGGCTGTTCGATGCTGGTGATCGACGAGGCGGACCGGATGCTCGACATGGGCTTCATCCCCGACATCGAGGAAATCTGCACCAAGCTGCCGAAACAGCGCCAGACGCTGCTGTTCTCGGCGACGATGCCGCCGCCGATCAAGAAGCTGGCGGACAAGTTCCTGACCAATCCCAAGACGATCGAGGTATCGCGCCCGGCATCGACCAACCTCAACATCAAGCAGTATCTGGTGCCGGTGCCGAGCCAGACCGCCAAGCGCGACACGCTGCGCCGCATTCTCGCGCAGGAAGAGGTGACCAACGCGATCATCTTCTGCAACCGCAAGACGACGGTGCGCGACCTCAACAAGGTGCTGAAGCAGGCGGGCTACAAGTCGGGCGAGATCCACGGCGACATGGAACAGCCGCAGCGGCTGGCCGAACTCGAGCTGTTCAAGACCGGCGCGGTGACGATCCTCGTTGCCTCCGACGTTGCGGCGCGCGGGCTCGACATCAAGGGCGTGTCGACGGTGTTCAACTATGACGCACCGTGGCATCCGGACGACTATGTCCACCGGATCGGTCGCACGGGTCGCGCCGGGGCGACGGGGACGGCGTACACGTTCGTCGCACCCGACGATGCGGAGAATATCATCAATATCGAGAAGCTGACCGGGCAGACGATCGAGCGGCTGAAGGGTGCCGAGCCGAAGTCGGCGCCGGTTGCTGCTGCGACCGAAGACGATGGCACGGCGCGGCGCGCACGGCCGCGTCGCGGCGCGCGGTCCGAGACGTTTACGCCGGTGCCGGTTGCGGCGGCGGCTGCCAAGGAGTCGGATCGGCCCCGTACGCGGCGGGTGCCACGGGCGGATACGGTGGCCCCGGCGATCGTCGCCGAGGTGCTGGCTGCGGCCGAGCCGGTTGCGGCGGCCAAGCGTCCTCGCTGGGAGCGTACGCCGATCGACGAGCCCGTGCCCGCGGTGAAGCCGCGCGTTGCGGAGCCGGCACGGGTCGAGCCGGTGCAGGTCGAACCGGCGTATGTTGAACCGGTTCGCGCGGCACCTGCGCGGACGGAGACGATGCGGACGGAGCCGGTGCGGACGGAGCCGGTGCGGACGGAGCCGGTGCGGTCGGAACCTCCTCGCTCGCAACCTGTTCGTTCGGAAGCGGCAAAGGTCGAGCCGCCACGGACGGAGCGCATTCCTGCGGATCCAACCGGTGGTCGCCGCCAACCGCTCGCCGATACGCCGGCGGATGGCTGGAACGGACCATTCCCGAGCTTCCTGAATGCCGTGATCGGAGGATATGAATGATGTCGATGCGCCGTATCGCCGCGCTTGCCTTGCTCGCGACTGCCGTGGCCGCCCCCGCTGCGCCCCGCGCGAAAGTCGTGGCGCCGCACGTGAACACGACGAGCTTCGACAAGCTGCCACAGCCCTTGCCGCTGCCGTATAACGAGTCGGCGAACGCCAATGCGCAGGTTGCGGCGGCGCGGGCGCGCGCGCTGAAGACACACAAGCGGTTGCTGATCGATCTCGGCGGTAACTGGTGCCTCGACTGCCGTCTGCTCGCGGGGACGATCGACCTGCCGGAGATGAAGCGCTTCGTCGACAGCAAGTTCGTGGTGGTGACGGTCGACATCGGCCGCTTCGACAAGAACAGTCAGATCGCCGCGGGGTACGGGATCAAGGGGCGGCTCAAGGGCGTGCCGGCGGTGCTGGTGGTCGATCCGCGGAGCAACCGGTTGCTGAACGCCGGGCATGAGACCGAGCTGGCGGATGCGCGGTCGATGGGTCCGCAGGCGCTCGCCGACTGGCTGGCGAAGTGGGCGGCCTGATCGGGAGTTTTTGAGGGCGTTTCGGTATTGGGCATTTCGCTAGTCTGAGGCGGGCGATGGGGCTCGTCCGCTCCGCTACTCGCCCTGTTTGGCTTGCCCTCACCTATCGCCGCCTTCGGCGTCTCTCCCTCTCCCCGATGGGAGAGGGAACCGGTCCGAGGCGGCTTTACCGTGCGAGCTTTCGCTGGCGGTCGATGCTCGTTCGACACTCTCCTCGCCCTTGCGAAGCGGTCCAGCGCGCGTCTCTTGCTTGTAAAGTCTGAGATCCGTCGTCCGCCATTTGGTCGCGGCATGAACCGGCTCTCTATGAAACCGATTCATGCCGCTCCGTTCGCTCCAACCCTCGCCGTCATCCTGACGAAAGTCAGGACCCAGAGCCATGGAGGTTAACCCCTGGTATCCTGGGTCCTGACTTTCGTCAGGATGACGGCCGGCGCGTGCCCTCACCTATCGCCGCATTCGCGTCTCTCCCTCTCCCGATGGGAGAGGGAAGGGGATCGCGGCCACTTGGCCGTGGGAAGGGTGAGGGCAAGGTTTGTGGGGCCATTGTGCCAGTCGTGTTCGTGATCCGACCCTCTTTCTAGCCAGTGCGAGTCCGACGCCCCCTGCCCGTGTAATGTCGATCCGGTGCGCACCATTGAGCTGCGGCCGTAGGCAGTCCTGCCAGCAAGCCGATCTCGTCACGCTCTGTGCGGGCCCATCCCCCACCGTCATCCTGACGAACGTCAGGACCCAGAGCCACGGGCGTTAACTCCTGGTATCCTGGGTCCTGACTTTCGTCAGGATGACGGGTTTGGTTGGCTGGTCACGCGCTCGCCCGCCCTTACGCGGCGACCGCGATCAGGGCGTCGTCCAGTGCTGCGGCGCGCAGGTACGCCGGGCGTTCGATCAGGCGCGCGGCATACTCCGCGAACGCTTCGCGCTTCGGTAGCCAGCCGAACTGCATGCCCCAGATGACCTGCGATCCGACATAGACGTCGGCGGCGGTGAAGCGGTCGCCGGCGATGTACGGGTGCGCTGCCACGGCCTGTTCGAGCACGTCGATCACGCGATCGAAGCTGCCATAGCCGATCATCCGTTGCTGCGCGGCATCGGGCACGACGCCGAGCGCGCGGTTGCCGGTCGCGGCTTCGACCGGGCCGGCGGCGTAGAACAGCCAGCGGTAATAGTCGGCGCGTTCCTCGTCTCGGGGGGCGAGGTCGGCGTCAGGGAACGCGTCGGCGAGATACGCGCAGATCGCGGCGCATTCGGTGACGGTCTTGTGGTTGTGGACGATCGCCGGGACCTTGGCCATCGGGTTGATCGACAGATACGGCTCGGCCTTCATCGTCGTGTCGTAGTCGAGGACGACGGTCTCATACTCGGCGTCGACCTCTTCGAGCATCCACCGCGCGATCCGGCCTCGCGACATCGGGTTGGTGTACAGGGTCAACGTCATGCGACTCTCCTTGAGAACGGATCGTGAACGATGGTCTCATGGGCAGTAGGTGCGGTCAAGGATTACCCTGCGGACGTGGCGACCCCGCGCCCTACGCCCGTCATCCTGGGCTCGACACAGGATCCAGAGCCGCGACGCTCACCCGTCTTGGCTCTGGATCCTGACTTTCGTCAGGATGACGCCGTTAGCGGCGGACCTCCTACACCAGCGCCTTGTCGAACAGCGCGAGCATGCGGGCCCAGGCCTTGTCCGCCTGGGCTGCGTTGTAGACCTTCGAGTCGGGCGGGCACCAGCCGTGCATCGTGCCGGCGTAGACCTCGATCTCGGCGGGGAGTTTGGCGGCGGCGAAGGCGGTGCGGAGCGTGTCCTTTTCGGTCGGCGAGCGGGCGTCGTCGTTGGCGGCGATCGCGATCAGGTATCGGCCCTTCATCTGCGGGATCAGCAAATGCGGGCTGTCGGGGGTGTCGGTGACGAAGCCGCCGCCGTGGAAGGTCGCGCCGGCGCGGATCCGGTTGGGGACGGCTGCGGCGGTGCGCATCACCATCGGGCCGCCCATGCAATAGCCGGTGGTGGCCAGCCCACGCTTGCGGTCGACCTGCGGCTGCGCGTCGATGAAGGCGGTAAAGGCACGCGCGTCGCGGACCGTGCCTTCGGATGTGAGCGCTTCGCGGAATGGGGCGATGCGGCTTTTGACTTCAGGCTGGTCGTAGGATTCGCCGGGCTTCAGGAACGGCGCCTTGGTCGAGCGGTAGAACTGGTTGACGACGAGCACCGCGTAGCCGGATTGCGCGAGGCGGTCGGCCATCTGGCGGAAGGCGGGGCGGAGGCCCATGATGTCGGGCCAGATCAGCACGCCGGGGTGCTTGCCGGTGGCGGGCGCGACGAAATAGGCGTCGGCCTTGCCGTCGGGCGTGGTGATCGCGACGTCGCGGCCCTTGATGACGGCGGCGTTCGCGGGGGCGGGCAGCAGCATCGTCAGGCCCATCGCGCCGGTCATCACGCCGAACTGGCGGCGCGAGACGCCGGCCAGATACGCCTCGTTATCGTCTGCGGTATGCTCGTCGCACATGGGGCTATCCTCTTGAATTTGGCCGCATGCTAACTCAGGCCGCGCGCCACCACCATACGCCATCTTCCGTGTCGCGGGTCGCTCGGCCTTCGACTTCGAGGCGGCGGAGATGCGCGAGTGCCTCGCCGGTCGCCATGCCGAGCACGTCCTGCCCGATCGCGCGGCGGAACAGGCGTCCGAAACAGTCGACCGCGCGGCGGGGTTCGGCGAGGAAGACGGCGAGTTCGTTGAGCCGCTCGCGATGTTCGCGGTCCATCGCGTCGAGGCGGGTGTGGAGGCCGGTGAACGGGTCGCCGTGGCCTGGGAGGACGAGCAGGTCGGCGGGCAGCGTCTTGAGCTTGGCGATCGAGGCGAACCATTCGCCCAGCGGGTCGGCGTTCGGTTCGGTGACGCCGAGCGAGACGTTGGGGCTGATGCGCGGGAGGACCTGGTCGCCGGCGATGAGGATGCCGCCGGCTTCGTCGTACAGGCAGGCGTGTTCGGGGCAGTGGCCGGAGCCGGTGACGATCCGCCAGTCGCGCGTGCCGATGGTGAGCGTGTCGCCGTCTTCGATCCGCGTGTAGCTGAGCGGGAGCGGGGTGATGATCTTTCGGAAGCCGGCCCAGCCCTTGGCGGTGGCGTGGTCAATCTGGTCTGGCCCCCAGCCTGCGCCGCGCCAGAAGGCGAGCATCTCGTGCGGGACCGAGTCGCGGGCGTCGGCGGCTAGCATGCGCGCGGTCAGCCACTCGGCGCGGGTCATGATGAGGGGGGCGGCGTGGTGGTCGCACATCCAGCCGGCGAGGCCGATATGGTCCGGGTGGAAGTGGGTGCCGATCATCTTGGTGATGCGGGTGTTGGCTTTGGGGCCGTTGAAGATGGCTTTCCAGGCGTCGCGAGCGTCCGCGGTGTTCATGCCGGTGTCGATCAGCGCGTCGCCGTCGGTGTCGGCGAGAAGCCAGCAATTTACGTGTTTCAGCGGGCCGGGAATCTTGAGGCGGACCCAGTCTATGCCGGGGGCGACCTCGAAGACGTCACCCGCTTCGGGCTCTGCGCCACCGAAGGGGTAGGTCAGTCCCTTGTGGCTGGTCGGCGCGAAATCGGTGTCGGGTGCGGTTGCCATCCGTTGCGGTTAGCAACTGGATGTGGCGGGAGATAGTGTTGGCGGGCGTGACGAACTGCACCCCGTCATCCTGACGAAAGTCAGGATCCAGGATAATGTAGGGTGACGTTTTTGGCTCTGGGTCCTGACTTTCGTCAGGATGACGATCGGGGGGAGCGTGCGCCCCACCCCTGCCCCCTCCCGCTTGCGGGAGGGGACGTGCGATCAGCGCTTGAAGGGGTCGTCGAAGAGCGGCTTGACGGGGAGGACGCCGCCGTCTGCCACGAACTGGGCGTCCGCGGCCGCCTGGGTGCGCTCGGCGCGGAGCTGCTGGAGGAGCACCTCGCGGTCGCCTTCGAGGCGGGTATCGGTGGGGGCTTCCATGCCGGCTGCCTTCGCCGCCTTCGCCACTGCAGCGTCAAGTTCACGCTGCGAGGTCAGGCCGAGCGTGACCGGGTCCTTCGGGGTGATGTTAGCGATGTTCCAGTGGCTGCGGTCCCGGATCGCGGCGATCGTCGTGCGCGTCGTGCCGATCAGCAGCGAGATCGCGCCGTCGGTGATCTCGGGGTGGTTGCGGATGATCCACGAGATGCCGTCGGGCTTGTCCTGGCGCTTCGAGACCGGCGTGTAGCGCGGACCCTTGGTGCGGCGGACCTGCTCGGGGCCCTTGATCATCTTGAGCTGGTAATCGGGATCGGCGGCACCCTTGTCGATCTCTTCCTGCGTAACCTCATGCGCGCGCACGGGATCGCGACCGGTCAGCTTGGTCGAGGTGGTGTCGTCGGCGATCGCCTGGATCTCGAGGATGTGCAGGCCGCAGAAGTCCGCGATCTGCTCGAAGCTGAGCGCGGTATTGTCGACCATCCAGGCGGCGGTCGCGTGGGGCATGAGCGGCTGGGCCACGGCGGAAACTCCGTAAAAATAGAAAGGGCCGCCCCTTTCGGAGCGGCCTGACATGAGAGAGACTTAGTGCGCGTGGGGGCAACAGGCAAGCAAACAAGATTCGGGCAAGCTCAGGCGGCCATGAGCTTTCCTTCGAGGGGGACGAGCGCGTGGAGGAACTGGCGCGCGCTGGCGGGCCAGCTGTAGCGGGCGGCATACGCAGCGCAGGTGACGCTGTCGCGGGTGAGCGCGGTGACGATCGCGGTGTCTAGGTCTTCGTGCATCGCGCCGACGCGGTCGTCGAGGACGTCGATCGGCCCGGTGACCGGGTACGCCGCGACCGGTGTGCCGCATGCCAAGGCTTCGATCATGACGAGGCCGAACGTGTCGGTGCGGCTCGGGAAGACGAGGACGTCGGCGGTGCGGTAGGCTGCGGCGAGGTCGAGGCCGGAGCGCTGGCCGAGAAAGACCGCGTCCGGGAAGCGGCGCGCGAGCGTGGCGCGGGCGGGGCCGTCACCGACCACGACCTTCGTACCGGGATGCGCGGAGGACAGGAACGCCTCGATGTTCTTCTCGACCGCGACCCTGCCGACATAGAGCTGGATCGGCCCGGGCAGCGCTGTCAGCTCGGGGTCGCGGGCGCCGTCGAGGCCGAACTGCGCGAAGTCTACGCCCCTGCCCCATTCGCGGACCTGGTGCAGGCCCTGGTCCGACAGCGTCCTGGCGACCGAGGGCGTCGAGACGAGGATCGACTGTGCTGGGCGGTGGAACCAGCGGATATAGCGCCAGATCCAGTCGGGGTTCGCGCCGGTGCGCGCGGCGATATAGTCGGGAAACTGGGTGTGGTAGGCGGTGGTGAACGGGAGCGCGCGAGCCATGCACCAGGTGCGCGCGGCGAGGCAGACCGGACCTTCGGTGGCGAGGTGGATCGCGTCGGCGCCGAAGCTTGCCAGCAGGCGACCGACTGCGCCGGACCGCGCAAAGGCTAGGCGGATCTCGGGATAGGTCGGACATGGCATCGAGGCGAACTGTTCGGGGGAGACGATCAGGACCTGGTGGCCGATCGATTCGAGTTCCTTGCGGACCGCCTGGAGGGTGCGGACGACGCCGTTGACTTGCGGGCTCCAGGCGTCGGTGACGATCGCGATACGCATCGTGTTTTCTCCTGCTTGCCCTCTCCCGTCGGGGAGGGGGAGGGGCCCGCTTGGCGCAGCCAAGTGGGAGGGTGAGGCATGCTTCAACTGGCGTTGCGGACTTGCCCTCACCCGCGCCGCTGACGCGGCTTGCCCTCTCCCCGTCGGGGAGAGGGTTTAGGTCAGGCGGCTAGGGTGACGACCTTGTCCTTCTCGCGGGCGGCGATTTCGTCGCCCCAGTGGAGGAGTTCCATGCGACCGTCGAAATGCTCGACCAAGGCCGTGCAGCCTTCGACCCAGTCGCCGTCATTGTAATAGGCGATGCCGGCGATCTCGCGCATTTCGGCGGTGTGGATGTGGCCGCAGACGACGCCTTCGACGCCGCGGACGCCGGCCGCGTGCGCGACGACTTCCTCGAAGTGCGAAATGAAGGCGACCGCGTTCTTGACCTTGGCCTTGGCGTGCTTCGACAGCGACCAATAGGGCATGCCCATCCGGCGCCGCGCGGCGTTGACCCAGCGGTTGAGGCCCATCAGCATCGTGTAGGCGGCGTCGCCGATATGCGCGACCCAGCGGTGCGCGAGCGTGATCGCGTCGAACTCGTCGCCGTGGAGGACGAGCAGGCGGCGACCATCGGCGGTCTCGTGGATCGCGTTGCGACGGATCGAGATGCCGCCCAGATCGAGCCCCGAATATTGGCGGAACACCTCGTCATGGTTGCCGGGGATGTAGACCACCCGCGTACCGCGCTTGGCGCGCTTGAGCAGGCGCCAGAGGACGTCGTTGTGCGCGGCGGGCCAGTAGAATTTCTTCTTGAGCCGCCAGCCGTCGATCATGTCGCCGACAAGGTACATCGTCTCGCTGTCGACGTGGTCGAGGAAGTCGTTGAGCATCCCGGCATTGCAGCCGCGCGTGCCGAGGTGGACGTCGGAGATCCAGATCGTGCGGTATTGGCGACGCTCGACGATCGGCTCGGGGACGGCAGGGCGTGAGTGGATGAAATCGGCGATATCGGTGATGTCGGCGCCGATGATGCTAGATGGCGAAAACGTCGTCACGGCGTTCATGGCCTTACCCCCGCAAGTCTATCCCTTGGCGATGATCTAGCCGAGTATTGTGACAGGGCAGTCGCACTCTGGTGACTGTTAGAAGTCAGCGTGAAAACGTTGCTGCAACTGCGCGCAAACGCGTTGACGAATCGGGGCGAAGCTGAACCTATGGCAAGGTCTTACAGGGAGAAAATATCATGAAGTTTCGTTTCAAGAATGTCGCGGTGACGGCTGCGGGCGCGGCGATGATGGTTGCGCCGACGATGGCGTCGGCGGCCAATCCGGCGAGGTCGCTGTCGGTCGCGCGTACGGGGACGGCGACGTCGGGCAAGGGCAAACTCGCCGAGGGGCCGACTGCGACGTACGTCAGCATCGGTATTCTGGCGGCGCTGGTGGTCGGCGTTTTGCTGGCAACGAGCGGTGGGGATGACAGTTCGGATAGCAACTGAGGTAGGCGCGGGAGTGACTTAGCCTCGCAATCCTCCCCCGCCAGGGGGCGGTGACGCCGTAAGGCGACGGAGGGGGAGGACACGGAACGGTAGTTACCCTTCCCGCCCCCTCCGTCTGGCAAGCGCCAGCCACCTCCCCCTGGCGGGGGAGGATTGGGCCGTTTGGTTTGCGAAGGTAGCTTGTGTCGCCGCGAAGGCGGGGATCCAGACTGGGCTCCCGCCTTCGCGGGAGAAAAAGGTTGCTTTGGGTTGGCGCGTCAAACGCTCCAGCGCGCTTCGCATGCCCTACCCCGCCTAACGAACCCCACCCCGGCGAAGGCCGGGGCCCAGTTGGGAGCGCTGAGTAACGACGCGGTGCGCGTCGTTACTGCGACCTTTCCACCTGGGCCCCGGCCTTCGCCGGGGTGGTGGTGTGCTTGGGGTGACCGTTAGCCGTCAAACTGGGATACCCCAGCTTTCGCTGGGGTGACGGGTTTGGGGCGGGTGTCCTCCTCCATCACTGCCGCGACGGGAGTGGGGCGGGTGTCCTCCTCCATCACCGCCGCGACGGGATTGGGGCGGGTGTCCTCCTCCATCACCGCCGCGACGGGAGTGGGGCGGGTGTTCTGCTCGATCACCGACGCGACGGGAGTGGGGCGGGTGTCCTGCTCGATCACCGACGCGACGGGAGTGGGGCGGGTGTACTGCTCCATCACCGTCGCGACTAGTGGCTACACCCCTCGCCGATGCGACTGACTGATGCGACTGGCTATCGTGCTCCAACCGGTGGCGAGGGCTAGTGGCCCCTTACCCCATCGTCAGGACGATCTTCCCGACATGGTCGCCCGCTTCCATCCGGGTATGCGCGGCCGGCGCGTCGGCGAAGGCGAAGGTGCGGTCGATGACTGGTTTCAGTTTGCCCGCTTCGACGTGCGGCCACACCGTGCGCGCGAGTTCGTCCGCGACCAGCGACTTGAACGCCGTGTCCCGCGGGCGGAGCGTCGAGCCGGTCAGCGTGAGGCGGCGGCGCATGATCTCGAACAAGGGTACGGTGGCCGTCGCGCCGCCCATGACCGCGATCGAGACGTGGCGGCCGTCTTCGGCGAGGCATTTCAGGTTGCGGGGGACGTAGTCGCCACCGACCATGTCGAGCACCGCGGCGACGCCCTTGCCGCCGGTGATCTGCTTGACGCGCTCGACGAAATCTTCCGTCTTGTAGTCGATCGCGTGGGTCGCGCCGAGGCTGAGCGCGGCTTCGCACTTGGCCTTGGAGCCGGCGGTGACGATGATGTCGATCCCGAACACGTTGCATAGGGCGATCGCCATCGTGCCGATGCCGCTGGTGCCGCCGTGGACGAGGACGGTATCGCCCTCGGTGGCGTAGGCACGCTCGAACAAATTGGTCCAGACGGTGAAGAGCGTCTCGGGCATCGCCGCGGCCTCGATCATTGTGAGGGCTTCGGGGACGGGCAGGCACTGGCCGAACGGCGCGACCGCGTATTCCGCATAGGCACCGCCGGAGATCAGCGCGCAGACCGACTGGCCGATCTGTTCGTCGCCGACGTCTTCGCCGACCGCGACGATCGTGCCGGAGATTTCCATGCCGAGGATCGACGGCGCACCAGGCGGGGGCGGGTATTTGCCCTGGCGCTGCATGACTTCGGGGCGATTGACCCCCGCCGCGGCGACCTTGACCAGGACTTCGCCCGGCCCCGGCTGCGGCACGGGACGGTCGACGAGCACCAGCACCTCGGGACCGCCCGGCTGTTCGGGATCGATCGCCTTCATGACGTCAGGTAAACCTAAGTTACTCGAAATGGTGTCGGGTGTCGCGGTCATCTGCTCGTCACGTCCCTTTTGATGTGCCGGCCTTATTGACATCACTCTGGTGCGGGTCAACGTTGCATCCACGATGGACCTGGAAGACGCCCCCTCCCGTCCCGACGATCTGCTTGACGCACTGGTGCGGCAGGACCTCGATCCGTTGTCGGTCGCCGAACTCGATGCGCGGATCACCGTGCTGCAGGGCGAGATCGCCAGATGCCAGGTCAAGAAGGACCGCGCGGTCAGCCACCGGGCCAGTGCCGACGACCTTTTCAGGCGGTGATCGCCCTCCCCGCCTCTCCGCTGGATGTTTTCGGACAGTGCAGGAACGGACGGGGCCGGGTTCAAGTGCTTGATGCGACCAATATCAATTCCGACATAGTGGCAAAGGGCTCGCGGACTCGCGGCCCGACAGGAGTATTGTAAATGCCATCATTTGCACCCGCCCTCGAGACCACGCTGCACAAGGCGCTCGAGGCGGCATCGTCCCGGCGCCACGAATATGCGACGCTGGAGCATCTGCTGCTCGCGCTGATCGACGACGAACATGCGTCGAAGGTTATGACCGCGTGCAACGTCGAGATCGGCGAACTGAAGAACACCGTTGCGCACTACCTCGACAGCGAACTCGATGCGCTGAAGGTCGATGCAGCGACCGATCCCTCGCCCACCAGCGGGTTCCAGCGCGTCGTCCAGCGCGCAATCCTGCACGTCCAGTCCTCAGGCCGCGACGAAGTGACCGGTGCGAACGTGCTCGTCGCCTTGTTCAGCGAGCGCGAGAGCTATGCCGTCTATTTCCTGCAGCAGCAGGACATGAGCCGCCTCGATGCGGTCAGCTTCATCAGCCACGGCGTCGGCAAGGGCGGGCAGCAGGCGACCGAAGCATCCACGCCAAAGGGTGCGGACGACGAGAAGCCGGCCAAGGGACAGGAGAAGGGCAAGACGGAAAGCGCGCTCAAGCAATTCACGGTTGACCTCAACGAGAAGGCCAAGAACGGCAAGGTCGATCCCCTGATCGGGCGCGGGCCGGAGGTGGATCGCACGATCCAGATCCTGTGCCGCCGATCGAAGAACAACCCGCTGTATGTCGGTGATCCCGGCGTCGGCAAGACCGCGATCGCGGAAGGCCTGGCGCGCAAGATCGTCGAGGGCGACGTGCCCGACGTGCTGTTGCCTGCCGTGATCTACTCGCTCGACATGGGCGCGTTGCTGGCCGGAACGCGGTATCGTGGCGACTTCGAGGAGCGCCTGAAGGCGGTCGTCAACGAACTCGAGAAGCTGCCGGATGCGGTGCTGTTCATCGACGAGATTCACACCGTGATCGGTGCGGGTGCGACGAGCGGCGGCGCGATGGATGCTTCGAACCTGCTCAAGCCGGCTTTGTCGGGCGGCACGATCCGGTGCATCGGCTCGACGACGTACAAGGAGTTCCGCAATCACTTCGAGAAGGACCGCGCTCTGCTGCGACGCTTCCAGAAGATCGACGTGAACGAGCCGACGATCGAGGATACCATCAAGATCCTCGCCGGCCTGCGCTCGGCGTTCGAGGATCACCACAACGTCAAGTACACCCCCGATGCGATCAAGTCGGCGGTCGAGCTGTCAGCGCGGTACATCAACGATCGGAAACTGCCGGACAAGGCGATCGACGTGATCGACGAAGTCGGCGCGATGCAGATGCTGGTGGCGCCGAACAAGCGCAAGAAGACGATCACGCCGAAGGAGATCGAGCAGGTCATCGCGACGATGGCGCGCATACCGCCGAAGTCGGTCTCGACCGACGACAAGTTGGCGCTGGCCACGCTCGAGACGGACCTGAAGCGCGTGGTGTTCGGGCAGAATGCGGCGATCGAGAAGCTCAGCTCGGCGATCAAGCTGGCGCGGGCGGGTCTGCGCGAGCCGGAGAAGCCGATCGGCAACTATCTGTTCACCGGGCCTACGGGTGTCGGCAAGACCGAAGTTGCCAAGCAGCTGTCGACGATCCTCGGCATTCCGCTCCAGCGGTTCGACATGTCCGAATATATGGAGCGGCATTCGGTCAGTCGCCTGATCGGTGCGCCCCCGGGCTATGTCGGGTTCGACCAGGGTGGTCTGCTGACCGATGCGATCGACCAGAACCCGCACTGCGTCCTGTTGCTCGACGAGATCGAGAAGGCGCATCCGGACCTGTTCAACATCCTGTTGCAGGTGATGGATAACGGGCGGCTGACCGACCAGCATGGCAAGTCGGTCGATTTCCGCAACGTCATCCTGATCATGACGACCAATGCGGGTGCCAGCGACATGGCGCGCGAGACGGTCGGCTTCGGCAATTTGTCGCGCGAGGGCGAGGACGAGGTGGCCGTGACGAAGATGTTCACGCCCGAATTCCGCAACCGTCTCGATGCGGTGGTGCCGTTCGGGTACCTGCCGACCGAAGTGGTGGCGCGGGTGGTGGACAAGTTCATCCTCCAGCTCGAACTCCAGCTGGCGGATCGCGGCGTGCACATCGTCCTCGACGACGAGTCGAAGGCATGGCTCACGACCAAGGGCTATGACAAGCTGTACGGCGCACGGCCGATGGGCCGCCTGATCCAGGAGAAGATCAAGCAGCCGCTCGCCGAGGAACTGTTGTTTGGCAAGCTGGTGCACGGCGGCGAGGTGACGGTGAAGATGAAGGACGGCGCGCTGTCGTTCGCGATCGAGCCGGCGGCACCGAAGAAGCCCAAGAAGAAGGGCAAGGTGGAGACCGTCGAGACCGAGTGATCTCGGGTTTTGATGTGGTTTAAAGGGCCTGCCGTCGGAGCGATCCGGCGGCGGGCTTTTTTTGTTCGGGCGCGTTGCATGGGTGGACCGGGTCGACCGTCCGGATTTTGGTTCGGAACGCTCACAACGAGAGAAGTTTGTTTCCCCGCGAAGGCGGGGACCCAGACTGGGCTCCCGCCTTCGCGGGAGAACAAGGGGCAGGTGCTGCGCCTGAATGCTTCGATCCATTTACCCTAACCCCAAGCTTCCCCCAGCAACACAAGCCCCCCTAACCGCCACAGGCCCCTCCCCGGCGGAGGCCGGGGCCCAGGTGGGAAACGGTGATAACTGCGGACAGCGCGTCGTTACTGAGACCTTTCCGACTGGGCCCCGGCCTTCGCCGGGGTGGGGCTGATGGGCGGATGGGATACGCATCCACGTTACGAGGTGGCGGGAAGGACAAGGGCGGGGAGGACTTCGCGACGGACGTCGTCTTTCCCTCCCCCTCCGTCTGGCAAGTGCCCGCCACCTCCCCCCGGGCGGGGGAGGATCGATGCGTCGCGAGGAATCTGCGTGCGTTTACCGATAATTGGGGAAGCGGCGCTAGCGTCGCGGCATGGAACGCTTGGCATGGTTGCGATGGATGATCGGCGCGCTCGCGCTGGGCTTCGGTCTTGCCCTTGCCGCGCCTGCCGTCGCGGTCACGGGCACGCCGCTTTCGGTCTGCGTCCGCCCTGCCCTTACCGGCCAGACGCCTGCCGCGCTGTTCGCCAAACCGGCCGGTTTCGACTGCACGACATCGCAGACGCGGTTCGGCGGCGGCGACTTTTGGATCCTGTCGCAGCGCCTGCCCGCGATCAGCGGCGACGATCATACCGTGCGGATCGGCAGCACCTGGGTAAACCGGGTCACGCTGTACGTACAGTACGCCGATGGGTCGATCCGCCAGACCGGCTTCACCTCGCGCACCGCGGGGCGGTTGCTCGGGCTTGGCGCGGTGATCGTCCAGCCGATCCCGCATCACGATGCCGCGCCGGTCCGGCTGCTGTGGCATGTCGAGGGCGCGGCGAACCTGCGCGGGCTGATCCTCGGCCCGGCGATCGCCGATCACGAACAGCGCGATACCACCGAGATCCTGCTCGCCGCGCTGTATGGCGCGTTCGGCGGGATGGCGATCGCGCTCATCGTCTACAATCTCGCATTGTGGGGCGCGCTTCGGCAGGCGTTCCAGCCCGCCTATTGCCTGCTCGTGCTGTGCCTGCTTGCCTATGCGCTGACCTCGTCGGGGGCGCTGGGCCAGCTGTTCCAGGGCCTCGACAACAATGATCGCCAGCGGCTGAACGCGCTGTTCCTGGCCGGATCGGCGGCGTCGGCGCTGCTGTTCGCGCGCACCTTCTTCGAGCGCGCGGTGTTCGCCGGCTGGCTGCGGCCCGCGAGCAACTGGGTGATCGCCGGGCTGCTGGCTGCCGGCGCCCTGTGGGCGACGTGCGCACCGTGGCATTTCCATATGCTCGATACGATCCTGGCCTGTGCGTATCTCGCGCTGCTGGTGCTGATCCCCGCCGTCCTGTTCCGTGCGTGGCGCGTGCGGAGCAGTTTCCTGTGGCTGTTCGCGCTGGCGTGGAGCGTGCCGATCGCAGTGGCCGGGCTGCGCGTCGCCAACGCCTTCGCACTCCTCGACTGGAGCCTGTGGCTCGACAATTCGACGATCCTGTCGATGGCGCTCGAATCGATGCTGTCGAGCCTCGCGATCGCCTACCGGATCCGGCTGCTCAGCGTCGAGCGCGATACCGCGCGCGAACAGGAGATCGCCGCGCGGCTGCTGGCGGATACCGAGCCGTTGACCGGATTGCTCAACCGCCGCGCGTTCCTGACGCGTGCGATCGGCCGAACGGGCGACCAGATGCTGCTGATCGCCGATGTCGATCATTTCAAGCGCGTTAACGAGAAGATCGGCCATGACGGCGGCGACGAGGTGCTGCGCGTGGTTGCGCGCGCGCTGCGCAACGCGGTGCCGGCGGACGCACTGGTCGCGCGGATCGGCGGCGAGGAGTTCGCGATCCTGGTCGATGCGGCGAATGCCGTCGCGCCCGATTCCGTGCTCGACCGGTTGCGCAGCCAGCGCATGCCGTTCGACATCGCCGTGACCGCGAGCATCGGCGCGTGCACCGGACCGTTGCTCGACGAGACCGACTGGAAGCTGCTCTACAATTGCGCCGACCGCGCGCTGTTCGCGGCGAAGGCGGCGGGCCGCGACCGCGCGCGCGAGGCGCCGTCGTTGTGCATCGCCGCCTGATCACCGCTCGACTTGTCGGGGATCACGAAGTGCGACATGATCGCAACCATGGCCGGGGGGACACAGGATGCGAAATCGTAAGGCAACACTGGCGATAGCGGGGCTGATCGCGCTCACCGCGATCGCCGTGCGGCACCCGACCGTCGATGTGCAACTGGTCACGCATGATGCGCGCGATCCCGCGCCGCACCGGATGCAGGCGGCGGTCGATTTCGGGCTGGTCGGCGTCTCGGTACTTTATACCTGGACGGTCAGCCGACTGCGCTGAACGCGTCCGAACCCGTCTGAACCCCGCCGCCACGTCCTTGACCCCCATCGCGTGCCTGCGCCATAGCGACGGACATGGACACGCCGATCGAAGACCTCGCGTTCGAGGATGCACTGAAGGAACTCGAGCTTATCGTCGGGAAGCTGGAAAGTGGCGATACGCCGCTCCAGCAGGCGATCGAGCTGTACGAGCGCGGCAACAAGCTGCGCCAGCGTTGCGCCGACCGGCTCGATGCGGCGCAGGCGCGGATCGAGGCGATCCGGCTCGACGGCGACGGCAAGCCCGCGGGCGTCCGCCCGTTCGCGGCGGGCTGACGCAGTGAGCCAGATGCCCGTCACGCTGGATGCCGCCCTCGCCGACGTCGCGGCCGAGATCGACCGGCAGTTCGACCAGTTGCTGGCGATCCCCGACGATCCGCGCGGAGACCTGTACCGTGCGATGCGGCATGCCGCGATCGGTGGCGGCAAGCGGTTGCGCCCGCTGCTCGTGTTCGCGACCGCCAATCTGTTCGACGTCGCGCCCGAATGTTCGGCACGGGCGGCGACCGCTTTGGAGGCGATCCACGTCTATTCGCTGATCCATGACGACCTGCCGTCGATGGACGATGACGACATGCGGCGCGGCAAGCCGACCGTCCACAAGGTGTTCGACGAGGCGACCGCAATCCTGGCGGGCGACTGCCTGCATGCGCTGGCGTTCGAGATTTTGGCCGATCCGGCGACGCATCCCGATCCGTTCGTGCGGATCGAACTGGTGATGGACCTGGCACGCGCCGCTGGCCCGAACGGCATGGCGGGCGGGCAGAAGATGGATATCGAGGCGGAGAGCACGCGCTTCGACCTGAATACCGTCACGCGGTTGCAACAGATGAAGACGGGGGCGCTGATCTCGGCGTCGGTCGAGGCCGGCGCGATCCTCGGGCGCTTGCCGCCGGAGGGCCGGGTCGGTCTTCGCGGCTATGCGCATGACCTGGGGCTTGCGTTTCAGATCGCCGACGACCTGCTCGATGCCGAGGGCGACGAGGCGGTCGTCGGCAAGTCGCTGCGCAAGGACGAGGTCGCGGGCAAGGAGACGTTCCTGTCGCTGCTCGGGCCCGAGCGCGCGCGCGAACAGGCGCGGATGCTGGTCGACCAGGCGATCGCGCACCTGCATAGCTATGGCAAGGAAGCCGATCTGTTGCGCGACATCGCGCGCTTCGTGCTCGAACGCGACCGCTAAGCGTATAACCGGGAGTTCAACATGACCGCACGCATTGGTGTCTATCCAGGCACGTTCGATCCGGTCACGTTGGGCCATATGGACATCATCCGACGCGGCGCGAAGCTGGTCGACCGGCTGGTGATTGGGGTGACGACCAACCCGTCGAAGTCGCCGATGTTCACGATCGAGGAACGGATGGCGACGGTGCGCCGCGAAGTCGCGGGGATCGGCGGCGACATCGAGGTGGTCGAATTCGATTCGCTGCTGATGGACTTTGCCGAGCGGCAAGGGGCGAAGGTGATCGTCCGTGGCCTGCGTGCGGTCGCCGATTTCGAATACGAGTATCAGATGGCGGGGATGAACCAGCAGATCAATCCACGCGTCGAGACGGTGTTCCTGATGGCCGATGTCGCGTTGCAGCCGATCGCGAGCCGGCTGGTCAAGGAGATCGCGTTGTACGGCGGGAATATCGCCAAGTTCGTGCCCGAGGCCGTGCGCGAAGAGGTCGTCGCGCGGGTCGAGAAGATCGGCCGTAAGGGGAGCTGATCAGGATGGTGCATCATCCCGCGGGCGGGAATGAAGCACCTCTAGGATAGACCGCCGTCCGGTTTGAAGCCGCGGACCTAGCAACTTCCGCTGCCTTGTTCTCCCGCGAAGGCGGGAGCCCAGACTGGGTCCCCGCCTTCGCGGGGAAACACGCTTTGCATGTCCGATCGGGATAACCGCCGACCCGGTCCGGGCTGCCGAAGCCAATCTGGCCCGGGCTGCAGAAGCCAATCTGGCGCTGCTGCAGCCTCAGAACCCGAAAGTTATTTCCCGAAGCCGGTCGGCGCGGGCGAGACCACGGTGGTCGTGCCACCGCGGATTTCCTTCACTTCCAGCGCGCGCTCGGCGACGTTGTCGCGGCCGAAGCGGAACGCGCCGTCGATGCCGGCAAAGCCGTCGCCGTCGCGCAGGCGGTTGACCGGGAACGGGGTGCCGGGCTTCCAATCGCGCGCGATGCGGACCGTCAGCAGCACCGAATCATAGCCGAGGCTCGACAGGCGGTAGGGCCCGGCGCCGAAGCGTGCGCGGTATTTGGCGGCGTATTGGCGGTAGAGCGTGTCCGAGACGCTGGCATACCAGGCGCCGGACAGTGCGGGCTTGGCGGCGATGCTGGTGTCGGAATTCCAGAGTTCGGTGCCGAGGATGCGCGTCGACGCACCGCCGCGCTTGACCATCGCTGCCGCCGAGGCTGCGGTGGCGCCTCCGTCGGCAATCAACACCGCGTCATAAGGGGCCTTTGCGGCCAACCGCGTGACCGCGCCCGAAATGCCGCCGGGACCGCGCGCGTAGGTCTGGAGCGAGACGACCTGGCCACCGGCGCCTTCGACCGCGCGGAGGAACGCGGTCGAGGCGCGCTCGCCGTACAGGCCGTTGGGGACGAGGCCGGCGAAATTGCTGACGCCGCGTGTCCGGGCGAAATCGACGACGCGCGCGATCGACTGGGTCGGGACATAGCCCATCAGGTACGCGCCGTTGCCCGCCACGCCGAGATCGTTGGAGAAGCTGAGCACCGGGATGTTCGCGGCGCGCGCGATCGGTGCGACCGCGCGGACGTCGTCGGCGAGCAACGGGCCGAGGATCAGTTGCGCACCTTCCGCGATCGCGCGCTGCGCGGCGGCGGCGGCACCGGTCGCGGTGTCGTAGTTGGTGATCCGGACGCGCTGGTTCTGCGTGTCGAGCAGCGCGAGCATCGTCGCGTTGGCAATCGAGGTGCCGACGCCGGCGTTGCTGCCCGACAGCGGTACGAGCAGCGCGACGCGGTTGCGCTCGGCATCGCGCGGGATGCCGGTCTCGACGCCAATCTCAGGACGATCGACGGGACGCGTGGTCGGGCGCTGCTGCGACGGCTCGACCGGTCCGCGCGGGACGATCGTCTGACATGCGCCAAGCAAGCACGCCGCACCGAGTGCCACCCACCGGCCGAATGCGCGGTGCCGTCCCGGTTGCCCTATCGTCGTCGCGTCTGCCATGACCATCCCCATGAACCTTGAATCTCTTCTCGATCCCGGCCTCTACATCGTCGCGACCCCGATCGGCAATCTTGGCGATCTGTCGCCGCGCGCCGCCGACATCCTCCGCCGCGCCGACGTGATCGCGGTCGAGGACAGCCGCGTGACCGCCGGTCTGCTCCGCCATATCGGCACGAAAACGCCGATGGTGCCGTATCACGACCACAGCGCGGAGGGTGTGCGCCCGGCGTTGATCGCGCGGATGGCGACGCAGGCGGTGGCGCTGGTGTCGGATGCGGGGACGCCGCTGATTTCCGACCCGGGCTTCAAGCTGGTGCGCGATGCGCGCGCGGCGGGGCACCTGGTGGTGACGATTCCCGGCCCTTGTGCTGCCGTCGCCGCGCTGACGCTGGCGGGCCTGCCGACCGACCGGTTCCTGTTCGTGGGGTTCCTGCCGTCGAAGCTGCACGCGCGGGCGGAGGCTATCGCGGAGGTGGCGACGATCCGCGCGACCCTCGTGATGTACGAGTCGGGGCCGCGGTTGGGGGCGTGTCTGGCGGCGCTGTTGGAGGGGCTCGGCGACCGCGAGGCGGCGGTGACTCGCGAGATCAGCAAGAAGTTCGAGGAGGCGGTGACGGGGACGCTGTCGACTTTGGCCGAGCGCTATGCGGACGCGCCGCCGCGCGGGGAAATCGTGATCGTCGTCGCACCGCCGGGTGAAGCGCCGCCGGCGAGCGCGGAGGATGGTGACGCGGCGCTGGTCGAGGCGCTGACGCGACTGTCGACCGGGCAGGCGGCGAGTGAGGTGGCGAAGAAGCTCGGGCTCGACCGGAAGGCGCTCTATGCGCGGGCGCTGGAATTGAAGGCAGAGGGCTGATCTCCCCTCCCGCTTGCGGGAGGGGTCGGGGGAGGGCATGCCACGGACGTGCCGCCCTTCCCCTCCCCTAACCCCTCCCGCAAGCGGAAGGGGAACACGCAGGACCGACAAGTTGCGGAAGCCGCCGGTCGTCGGGGCGAGCGATTGGCGGGGTGGTGGCTACGGCTGAAGGGCTGGAGCATCCTGGATCGCCGCGTGCGGACGCCCGCCGGCGAGGTCGATCTCGTCGCGCGCAAAGGTAACCTGATCGCGTTCGTTGAGGTCAAGACCCGCGCGACCGCTGCCGAACTCGACTTCGCGATCGACGAGCGGCGGCTCGCGCGCGTGGCGGCGGCGGCGGAGTATCTGATGCCGCGCTATGCCGGGCCGGGCGACGATATCCGCGTCGACGTCATCCTGCTCGCACCGGGTACGCGGCCGCGGCATATCGAGAATGCGTGGATCGGAGGCGGGATAGGCTGAGGCGATCAGGCGAGCGTAGGTGACAAATCCCGCCCGCCTTCCTAAGTCCCGATCCGAACCATCCCAACCCGTCACCCCAGCGGACGCTGGGGTCTCTCCGTAACTGGGAGACCCCCGCGTCCGCTGGGGTAACGGCCAAAGCGGGGTGCATGGAAGGAATGCGAGAATGAGCCTCACCGTCGCCGTCCAGATGGACCCGCTCGACAGCATTAACATCGCCGGCGATTCGACCTTCGCGCTGATGTTGTCCGCGCAGGATCGTGGCCATACGCTCTTCCATTATTCGGCCGAAGATTTGAACTACCGCGACGGCCGTGTCTGGGCGAAGGCGCATCCGGTCACCGTGCAGCGCGTCGTCGGCGATCATTTCAGCGTCGGCGAGCCCGTGAACCTCGATCTCGGCGACGAGGCGGACGTCGTGCTGATGCGCCAGGATCCTCCGTTCGACCTCGGCTACATCACCGCGACTCACCTGCTCGAGCGAATCGCCGCCAAGACGCTCGTCGTGAACGATCCGGCGCAGGTCCGGAACGCGCCCGAGAAGGTGTTCGTGCTCGACTATCCGCAGTTCATGCCGCCGACGCTCGTCACGCGCTCGCTCGACGAGGCGCGGAAATTCCTCGCCGAGCACGGCGCGATCGTCATCAAGCCGCTGCACGGCAATGGCGGCAAGGCGATCTTCAAGGTCGAGTCGGACGGCGCAAACCTGTCGGCGCTGATGGAGGTCTTCAATATGACGTGGCGCGAGCCGCACATGGTGCAGGCGTTCCTCCCCGACGTGGCGAAGGGCGACAAGCGGATCGTGCTGATCGACGGCGAAGTGGCGGGTGCGATCAACCGGCTGCCGGGCGAAGGCGAGATCCGCTCGAACCTCGCGGTCGGCGGGTCGGCGGAGAAGTCGGAACTGACCGACAAGGAGCGCGAGATCTGCGCGGTGCTCGGGCCGGAGTTGAAGAAGCGCGGGCTGTTGTTCGTCGGGATCGATGTGATCGGGGGCACCTGGCTGACGGAGATCAACGTGACGTCGCCGACGGGGATCGTGGCGATCGAGAAGTTCGATGGGACCGATGTCGCCGGCATGATCTGGGATGCGATCGAGGCGAAGGTCGCGGCGCGATAGTCGCCGAACATCACCCCGGCGAAGGCCGGGGCCCAATTGGAAAGGTCGCAGTAACGGAGCGCCGCCCTCCGTCGTAACCGTCCCCCAATTGGGCCCCGGCCTTCGCCGGGGTGGTGCAATGGTGGAACGCCTCGCGGAACCCATCCAGCGTCCCGGCAGTATCTCATACCCATGACCGCATTCATCCTCGATCTGATCGCCTGGGGCGGATATTTCGGTATCTTCCTGTTAATGGCGCTCGAGAATATCGTTCCGCCGGTCCCGTCCGAAGTCATCATGGGGCTCGGCGGCATGGCGGTCGCGCGCGGCGACATGACCGTCGTTCCGCTGATCGCCTGGGGCACCGCGGGGTCGGTGGTCGGCAATTACTTCTGGTATTATATCGGCCGCAACATCGGCTACGAGCGCTTCCGCCCGTTCATCGAGCGCAACGGGCGCTGGCTGACGATGGAATGGTCGGACGTCGAGACAATCCACCGGTTCTTCATGAAGCGCGGCGGGTGGGTTATCTTCGTTTTCCGGTTCATGCCAACCTTCCGCACCGTCATCTCGCTGCCCGCGGGCATGACGCGGATGCCGATCTGGCAGTTCGTGATCTGGACCGCGGCTGGCAGTGCGATCTGGAACACCGTGCTCGCCTATGCCGGCATCCTGCTCGGCTCGCATTTCGAGGAGCTCGACCGCTATGTCGGGCCGGTCGCGGTGGCGACGTTCGTCGTGATCATCCTCGGCTATGGCTGGCGCGTCGTGACGTGGAAGCCGAAGGGGTAATCAGGCCCTGGGGTGCGCGTTGCGGTAGACGTCCATCAGGTGTCCGGCATCGACCTGCGTATAGACCTGCGTCGAACTGAGGCTCGCATGCCCGAGCAGCTCCTGGAGCGCGCGCAGGTCTGCCCCCCGACCCAATAGGTGGGTCGCGAAGCTATGGCGTAGCGCGTGCGGCGTCGTCCGATCGCCCAGCCCCAGCCTGGTCCGCGCCGCCTGTACCGCGCGACGGATCACGACCGGGGACAGCGGACCCCCTTTCGCGCCGCGGAACAGCGGTTCGTCGCGCGAGACCGGCCACGGCGTCTGCGCGATATAGGCTTCGATCGCCGCACGCACCTGCGGCAACAGCGGTACGATGCGGGTCTTGGCGCGCTTACCCGTCACCCGGATCGTCTCGCCGAGCGGGAGGATATCGCCGCGCAACGTCAGCGCCTCGCCGATCCGCAGCCCTGCCCCGTACAGCAGCATCAGCACCGCCCAGTCCCGCGCGCCGATCCACGGCTCGGTCGCATCGTCCGCCACCTCCTCGGCCAGCGCGACGGCTTCGGCCGGCGAGATCGGCCGCGGCACGCCGGTCTTGACGCGAGGCCCCCGCATGCGCGGTTGCTCGGCGCGGTCGTTCGCCCAAGCGAGGAACCCGCGCACCGCCGACAATTCGCGCGCGGCGGACGCGTTGCCGAGCCCGTGTTCGCGGCGGTCGGCGAGATAGGCGCGGAGATCGGACGCGGTGACCCGAGCGAGGTCGGCGCGGTCGATGCGCTCGCCCCAATGCGCCTGCAGGAACGCGGTCAAGCGCTCCGCGGTCGCCTGGTAGGCGCGCACCGTATGGACCGATCGGCGCCGATCGCGGGCCAAATGGTCGCTCCAGAGCATTGATGGCGGCTTATTGTAAAAATCAACATCATCGGATGTCGACCCATCGCGCGGCAGCAAGACTGTAGACGGGGGGATGGCGATGGTCATGCGGTGGACAGTATCCGCTGGAACCGGCAAAGAAAATTAACGCCCTCGCTTTATTAGAAACATCATGTCTTCAGCACTGCCCCCGGCCGACATGTTCGCGGACGAGACACGGCGGTTAGCCGCGCTGCACGCGCTCGCGCTGCTGGATAGCGAACCCGAGCGCGATTTCGATGCGCTGGTGGCGCTGGCCGCAGAGATGCTCAATTGCCCGACCGCGATGTTGACGCTGGTCGACTCCGATCGGCTCTGGATCAAGGCATCGAACACCGGCGCGCGGGGCGAGATCGCGCGCGACGTCGGCATGTGTGCGCACACGATCCGGGGCAGCGGTCCGATGGTCATCGACGACATGACGCTAGACCCGCGATTCGAATCGAACCCGATGGTCGTTCCCGACAACGGCCTGCGCTTTTATGCGGGGGCGCCGATCCACGCGATTGACGACACCGGCGAGCGTCACGCGATCGGCGCGCTGTGCATCATCGATACCGCCCCGCGCAGCCTCAGCGACGCCGGACGGCGCGCGTTGCAACATCTTGCGACGCTGGCCGAGACGACGATCGCGGCGCGCGCCGCCGCGCATCAGGCGATAACGATCGCGACCATCGCCGACCGGCAGGCCGCCGCGCTGGCCCGGCAGGACCGGATCTTTCGCCAAGCGGAGCGGATGGCGGCGTTCGGATCGTGGCGCGTCAATTTCGCCAACGACGATATCGAATGGTCTGACGGGGTCTATCATATCTATGGCTTGCCGATGTCCGAGCGGCCGACGATGGCGACGGCAATGGACTTCTATCCCCCGCATGCGCGCGCGGAGATCAGCGCCGGGTTGGCGCGCGCGGTCGAGACCGGGGCACCGCTCGATATCGAGGTCGATTTCACCACCGCGCAGGGCGAACTGCGCCGGGTCCGCGTGATGGGCGAATGCGAGGGCGACGGCGACACGCCCGCCGCGCTGGTCGGCGTGTTCCAGGACGTGACCGAACGCCACGCGCTCGAAGTGACGCTGCGCCGCACGGCGGACACCGATTCGCTGACGGGAATCGCCAACCGGGCTGCGTTCGATCGTGCGCTGGACAGCGCGATGCTCCGCGCGCACGAACAAGGCACGCCGCTATTGCTGGCGCTGGTCGATCTCGATGGGTTCAAGGCGATCAACGATACGCTCGGCCATACCGCGGGCGACGACGTGTTGCGCGGAGTCGGACGCGTGCTCGAAGCGCCGTGGCTCAAGGGCAGCTTTGCCGCACGGCTCGGCGGCGACGAGTTTGCGGTGATCGTCGACGATCCGGTGCTGGCCACATCGATGAGCCACGTCCGCCGACGACTCGAGGAGGCGCTGCGCTTTCCGATCGCGATGGGCGGACTGGCGATGGTCAGTGCCGGCACGGTCGGGATCGCGATGCTCGATCACGACTGTCACACGATCCGCGATTTCGTCCACCGCGCCGATACGATCCTGTATCAGGCGAAACGCGAACGGGTCGGCGAGCGCCGACGCTCCGATCGAAAGACCGCGGCCTAGCTCTCGGCGCCGCCGTCCAGGCCGGGTCTGACGCACAGGTCGCGTAGGCGGTTCACGCGGAGTCGATCTGCCCCCATATACCGAGACGATGTCGTCCCGCGCCCGTGTCCTGATCCTCAACGCCGCCCTCGGGCCGCTCGACTACCGCGTGCCTGCCGGCATGGACGTCGGGCCGGGCTCGATCGTCGTCGCGCCGCTCGGGCCCCGGCAACTGCTCGGCGTGGTGTGGGAGGCGGAGCGGATGCCGTCGGATGCCGAGGTCGGCGACAACCGGTTGCGCAACCTGCTCGCGGTCGCCGACGTGCCGCCCTTGGGGGCGCCGCTGCGGCGGCTGGTCGAGTGGACCGCGGATTATTATCTCGCGCCGGCGGCGTCGGTGTTGCGGATGACGCTCGCCTCGACCTCGGCGCTGGAGGGCGCGCGGACGGCTATCGAATATCGTTCTACGGGAGTGGTGCCGCCGCGTCTGACGCCGCAGCGGGAGCAGGCGCTCGAACGGATCGGCGATCGGCAAGGGCTGATCCGCGAACTGGCGACGCTGGCGGAGGTGAGCGACGCCGTCATTCGCGGGCTGGTGAAGGTCGGTGCGATCGAGGCGGTCGAGGTGAGTATCGACGCCCCCTACCCCGCGCCCGATCCGTCGCATCACGAGCCGGTCCTGTCCGACGACCAGCGCGCGGCGGCGGATGCTCTGGTAGCGGGGGTGGCGGAACACGCGTTCCACCCGACGCTGCTCGACGGGGTCACGGGCTCGGGCAAGACCGAGGTGTATTTCGAGGCGGTGGCGCAGGCGATTCGCGATGGTCGGCAGACCTTGGTGCTGCTGCCCGAGATCGCGCTGACCGAGCCGTTCCTCAAGCGCTTTCACGACCGGTTCGGGTGCGAGCCGATCGCTTGGCACTCGGGGCTGCGCTCGACCCAACGCCGCCGCGCGTGGCGGGCGATCGCGAGTGGCGAGGCGCTGGTGACGGTCGGTGCGCGCTCGGCGCTGTTCCTGCCGTACCGCGATCTTGGACTGATCGTCGTCGACGAGGCGCACGAGACCAGCTTCAAGCAGGAGGAGGGCGTGCATTATCACGCGCGCGACGTGGCGGTGATGCGCGGCAAGTTCGAGGGGTGCCCGGTGATACTCGCCTCCGCCACGCCGGCGATCGAGACGCGGCAACAGGTCGTGACCGGGCGATATGCGGAGCTGAAGCTACCGGGGCGGTTCGGCGCGGCGGAGATGCCGACGATCGAGCCGATCGACCTGATCAAGGAACCGCCCGAGCGTGGTCGCTGGCTGGCCCCGCGGCTTGTGAAGGCTATGCAGGCGACGCTGGAGCGGCGGGAGCAGTCGCTGCTGTTCCTCAACCGGCGGGGCTATGCGCCGCTGACGTTGTGCCGGACCTGCGGGCACCGGTTCCAGTGCCCGAACTGTACGGCGTGGATGGTCGAGCATCGACTGACGCGGCGGCTGGCGTGCCATCACTGCGGGCATGCGGAGCCGACGCCGCGGGTGTGTCCGGAATGCAAGGGCGAGGATACGCTGGTCGCGTGCGGGCCCGGCGTCGAGCGAATCGCGGACGAGGTGACGGCGCTGTTTCCGGAGGCGAAAACCGCGGTGGTCACGTCGGACACGATCTGGTCGCCGGCCAAGGCGGCGGAGTTCGTCGGGCGGATGGAGGCGGGCGATATCGACATCGTCGTCGGCACGCAGCTGGTGACGAAGGGGTATCATTTTCCGAACCTCACCCTGGTCGGCGTGGTCGATGCGGATCTCGGACTCGATGGCGGCGACCTGCGTGCAGCGGAACGCACGTTCCAGCAGATCCGGCAGGTGTCGGGACGTGCGGGGCGTGGCGAGAAGCCCGGGCACGTGTTCATCCAGACGCATAGTCCGGGGGCGCAGGTGATGCAGGCGCTGATCACCGGCGATGCGGATGCGTTCTATGCGGCGGAGACGGATGCGCGGAAGGATGCGGGGGCGCCGCCGTTCGGGCGTTACGCCGCGATCGTGGTGTCGTCGGAGGACCAGGGGTGTGCGCACGATACGGCCAAGCTGGTGGGGCGGAGTGCGCCTGAGGTCGAGGGCATGAACGTCTATGGCCCTGCGCCGGCGCCGTTGGCGATGTTGCGGGGGCGGCACCGGTATCGGTTGCTGGTCCATGCGCGGCGGGCGCTGGATGTGCAGGATGTGATCCGGGAATGGCTGGGGAAGCTGGACTGGCCGTCGAAGGTTCGCGTGACGGTAGACGTCGACCCGTATAATTTCCTGTAGCGGCGCCCCACCCGTCATCCCAGCGGAAGCTGGGATATCATCGTGGCGGGTGCTGCGACCCGGAACGGGGAGATCCCAGCTTTCGCTGGGATGACGGACTGGCGGGGCGCGGCTGGCCGGCGCAAGCTCGCAAGCCGATAGACGTCTGCCCGCATGTTTCTTTGGAGCGCGCCCCCTTCCACGACCGTCATCCCAGCGAACGCTGGGATATCATCGGAGCGGGTGCTGCGACCCGGAACGGGGAGATCCCAGCTTTCGCTGGGATGACGGACTGGCGGGGCGCGGCTGGCCGGCGCAAGCTCGCAAGCCGATAGACGTCTGCCCGCATGTTTCTTTGGAGCGCGCCCCCTTCCACGACCGTCATCCCAGCGGAAGCTGGGATATCATCGGGGCGGGCGCTGCGACCCGGAACGGGGAGATCCCAGCTTTCGCTGGGATGACGGACTGGCGGGGCGCGGCTGGCCGGCGCAAGCTCGCAAGCCGATAGACGTCTGCCCGCATATTTCTTTGGGGCGCGTCCCCTCTCACGACCGTCATCCCTGCGGAAGCTGGGATACCATCGGGGCGGGCGCTGCGACCCGGAACGGGGAGATCCCAGCTTTCGATGGGATGACGGTTTGAGGGGCGCGCTCGCCGTCTCAAATCGAGGAAGTTTGTTCACCCGCGAAGGCGGGTGCCCAGTCTGGGTCCCCGCCTTCGCGGGGAAACAAGCTTAGGTCAGTTAGAGAGCTTACTCGGCGTGTTCGGCGAGGACGGTCAGGCCCTTGGCGTTGACCTCGGCGAAACCGCCCTTGATCGCGATGACCTCCGGCGTGCCGTTCTGCGTGCGGAAGATCTGCACGCCGCCGTCGCGGACCGTCGACATGAACGGCGCGTGGCCTTCGAGGACGCCGAAATCGCCTTCGGTGCCGGGGACGACGACCATGTAGACCTCCTCCGAGCGGACGAGCTTTTCTGGCGTGACGAGTTCGAAATGCAGCATCTTGTTCGCCTTCTCCCTCTCCCCTGCGGGGAGAGGGTCGGGGTGAGGGGCAGTACCGGGCGAAGGCGCTCGTGGCGGCCCCTCACCCCAGCCCTCTCCCCGGAGGGGAGAGGGAGCTAGATAGTCTTACGCTTCCGCAGCCATCTTCTCGGCCTTGGCGACGGCTTCGTCGATGCCGCCGACCATGTAGAACGCGGCCTCGGGGAGGTGATCATACTCGCCCTCGACCACTGCCTTGAACGAGCGGACGGTATCCTCGAGCTGGACGAACTTGCCGCTGATGCCGGTGAAGACTTCGGCGACGTGGAACGGCTGGCTTAGGAACTTCTGGATCTTCCGCGCACGCTGGACGGTGAGCTTATCCTCTTCGCTCAGCTCGTCCATGCCGAGAATCGCGATGATATCCTGCAGCGACTTGTACTTCTGCAGCGTCGACTGAACGGCGCGAGCCGTATCGTAATGCTCCTGCCCGACGACGCGTGGCTCGAGCAGACGCGAGGTCGAATCGAGCGGATCGACCGCCGGGTAAATGCCCAGCTCCGAGATCGCACGGTTGAGGTTGGTCGTCGCATCGAGATGCGCGAACGACGTCGCCGGCGCCGGATCGGTAAGATCGTCGGCGGGAACGTACACGGCCTGCACCGAGGTGATCGACCCCTTGTTGGTCGACGTGATGCGCTCCTGCAGCGCGCCCATGTCGGTCGACAGCGTCGGCTGATAGCCCACCGCCGAAGGAATACGGCCGAGCAGTGCCGAAACCTCTGCACCCGCCTGCGTGAAGCGGAAGATGTTGTCGACGAAGAACAGCACGTCCTGGCCTTCGACGTCGCGGAAATACTCGGCGATCGTCAGGCCCGACAGCGCGACGCGAGCGCGCGCGCCTGGCGGCTCGTTCATCTGGCCGAACACCAGCGCGACCTTCGAGCCCTCCGACTGCGGATTGCCGTCGGCATCCTTGGCGATGACGCCCGCGTCGAGGAACTCGTGGTACAGATCGTTACCCTCGCGGGTACGCTCGCCGACGCCTGCGAACACCGAGGTGCCGCCATGGCCCTTGGCGATGTTGTTGATCAGCTCCTGGATCAGCACGGTCTTGCCGACGCCTGCGCCCCCGAACAGGCCGATCTTGCCGCCCTTTGCGTACGGTGCAAGCAGGTCGATGACCTTGATGCCGGTGACCAGGATCGCGCTCTCGGTCGACTGGTCGACGAACAGCGGTGCCGACGCATGGATCGGGGCGGTCGTCTCTGCGCCGACGGGCCCGCGCTCGTCGATCGGCTCGCCGATGACGTTGAGGATGCGGCCGAGCGTCTTCGGGCCGACCGGCACGCGGATCTGCGAGCCAGTGTCGGTGACGGTCTGGCCGCGGGTCAGACCCTCGGTGGCGTCCATCGCGATCGTGCGAACGGTGTTCTCGCCGAGATGCTGCGCGACTTCGAGGACGAGCCGGTTGCCGTTATTGTCGGTTTCGAGCGCCGACAGAATGGCGGGCAAATTGTCGGGGAAATGCACGTCGACGACCGCACCGATGACCTGCGAGATGCGGCCGGTGTTGTTGGTGGCCTTGGGGGCGAGCGTGGTTCCGAGGGTCTCTGGGGCGGTTGCCATTGTCTGCTTCCTTGGACTTACTTGAGCGCTTCGGCGCCCGAGATGATTTCGACCAGCTCGGTCGTGATCGCGGCTTGGCGGGTACGGTTATACTGGATCGAGAGGCGCGTGATCATGTCGCCGGCATTGCGCGTGGCGTTGTCCATCGCGTTCATGCGCGAACCCTGCTCCGACGCTGCGTTTTCGAGCAGCGCACGGAAAATCTGGATCGCGACGTTGCGCGGCAGGAGATCCGCGAGGATCGCTTCCTCGTCGGGCTCGTACTCGACGACAGCCTCCGCCGGAGCGTTGGGCTTGGCTTCTGCACCGGGGATCGTCGACAGCGGGATCGGAATGATCTGGATGCCGGTCGGGACCTGCACCAGCGCCGAGACGAACTTCGCGTAGAACAGATGCGCGACGTCGAACTGACCTTCGCCGAAGCGCTTGATCAGGTCTTCGGAGATTTCCTGCGCATGGCTGAACGCGAGCCGCTTGATCTGGCCCATCTCGTGATCGGCGAGGATGTCGTTCGGGAAGAAGCGCTTGATCACGCGCCCCTTCTTGCCGGCGACGTAGAACTTCACCGTCTTGCCGGCCGCGATCAGTTCCTCGGCCTTGCGGCGTGCCGCCCGGACGATGTTGGTGTTGAACGCGCCCGCGAGGCCGCGCTCCGACGTCGCGATGACAATCAGGTGGACCTGATCCTTGCCGGTGCCCGCGAGCAGCGGCGACGCGCCCGGCGCGATGCCGACGCGCCCCGCGAGGCTCGCCATCACCGCTTCGAGGCGCTCGGCATACGGACGCCCGGCAACTGCCGCGTCCTGCGCACGGCGCAGCTTCGCAGCGGCGACCATCTTCATCGCCTTGGTGATCTTCTGCGTCGACTTCACCGAGCCGATGCGGATCTTGAGGGCCTTAAGTGATGCCATCTTCTCTTCCTGCTCCCTCGCTCCTCACAGAGGAGGGTCGGATTACACGCTCTGCTCCCTCTCCCCGTCGGGGAGAGGGTCGGGGTGAGGGGCAGTTGCAAAGCGCAACGCCCGGTACAACCCCTCACCCCAGCCCTCTCCCCGCAGGGGAGAGGGAGCTAATCAGGCGAAAGTCTTCGCGAACGCTTCGAGCGCTGCCTTCAGCTTGTCCTTCGCCTCGTTACCCAGGTCACGGGTATCGCGGATCAGCTTCAGCACGTCGGCATGGTTCGCACGCATGTCGGCCAGCAGCGCCTGCTCGTAGCGGGTCACGTCGGCGACCGGCACCTTGTCGAGATAGCCGCTGGTGCCGGCGAAGATCGACACGGTCTGCTCCTCGAACGGCAGCGGCGAGAACTGCGCCTGCTTGAGGAGCTCGGTCAGGCGCGCGCCGCGGTTGAGCAGCTTCTGCGTCGACGCATCGAGATCCGACCCGAACTGCGCGAATGCCGCCATCTCGCGGTACTGCGCCAGCTCGAGCTTGATCGAGCCCGACACCTTCTTCATCGCCTTGGTCTGAGCGGCCGAACCGACGCGGCTCACCGACAGGCCGACGTTGATCGCCGGACGCACGCCCGAGAAGAACAGATCGGTCTCGAGGAAGATCTGGCCGTCGGTGATCGAGATCACGTTGGTCGGGATGTACGCCGAAACGTCGCCCGCCTGCGTCTCGATGATCGGCAGCGCGGTCAGCGAGCCGCCGCCATTCGCGTCGGACATCTTCGCCGCACGCTCGAGCAGGCGGCTATGGAGATAGAACACATCGCCCGGATACGCCTCACGGCCCGGAGGACGACGCAGCAGCAGCGACATCTGGCGATACGCGACGGCCTGCTTCGACAGATCGTCGTAGCAGATCAGCGCGTGCATGCCGCGATCGCGGAAATACTCGCCCATCGCGACGCCGGTGTACGGTGCGAGATACTGGAGCGGTGCGGGGTCCGACGCGGTCGCGGCGATGACGATGGTGTATTCCATCGCGCCGTTCTCTTCGAGCGTCTTGACCAGCTGTGCGACGGTCGAGCGCTTCTGGCCGATCGCGACATAGACGCAATACAGCTTCTTCGACTCGTCGTCGCCGGCGTTGGCGATCTTCTGGTTGATGAACGCGTCGATCGCGACGGCGGACTTGCCGGTCTGGCGATCGCCGATGATCAGCTCGCGCTGGCCACGGCCGACAGGAACGAGTGCGTCGATCGCCTTGAGCCCGGTCTGGACCGGCTCGCTGACCGACTGGCGCGGGATGATGCCCGGTGCCTTCACTTCGACGCGGCTGCGCTCGGTGGTGTGGATCGGGCCCTTGCCGTCGATCGGGTTGCCGAGGCCATCGACCACGCGGCCGAGCAGCTCCTTGCCGATCGGCACGTCGACGATCGTGCCGGTGCGCTTGACGATGTCGCCTTCCTTGATCTCGGAATCGCTCCCGAAGATCACGACGCCGACGTTATCGGCCTCGAGGTTGAGCGCCATGCCCTGCACGCCGTTCGAGAATTCGACCATCTCGCCGGCCTGGACGTTGTCGAGGCCGAAGATGCGCGCGATGCCGTCGCCGACGCTCAGCACCTGGCCGGTCTCGCTGACCTGAGCCTCGGTGCCGAAATTGGCGATCTGATCCTTGATGATCTTCGAGATTTCTGCGGCGCGGATATCCATTAGCTTAGCCCTTCATCGCGTGCGCGAGAGTGTTGAGACGCGTCTTGATCGACGAATCGATCATCTGGCTGCCGACGCGGACGACGAGTCCACCCAGCAACGATGGGTCGACGCTGAGGTCGACGGAAACTTCACGACCGACGCGCTGGCGGAGCTGATGCTTCAGCTCGATCACCTGCTCGTCGGTCAGCGGATGCGCGGACGTCACCTCGGCGGCAATTTCACCGCGATGCTGCGCGGCAAGTGTCCGGAATGCCTTGATGATCTTCGGCAGTGCGCCAAGCCGGTGGTTCTCGGCGAGCACGCCGAGGAAGCTCTTGGTGGTCGCATCGACACCGAGCTCGTCGGCGACCGCGGAGACTGCCTTCACGGCGGCGCCACGCGAGACCATCGGGCTGGACGTCAGCGTGCGAAAGTCCTCCGACTGCGCGAGTGCGTCACGCACGTTCGCCAGGCTCGACTCGACCGCGTCGATCGTCTTCGCGTCACGCGCGAGTTCGAACAGGGCCAGCGCGTAACGCCCGCCTAAGCTCGCTTGAATACCGCCGGATGTCTCCACGGAACCTCTATCCTCGCCTGCAACGAATAACCGACCCAAAGGACGAGAGGGCGCGAAAGCACCTCTCCTGGGACGCGGCGCGGTTAGCATCGGGTTGTCGGATTGGCAACCCGGCGGGAGGGTCGGGGGGACGGGTTTGTGACTGTTTTGTCATTCACTCTCCGTCACCCCGGGTCTTTCGGCTTCGCTCAAGAGAGCCTTGTTCCGGGGTCCACCGCTCCGCTAACCCTACGGCTTGTTGCCGATGCGGCACGGTGGATGCCGGAACCAGTCCGGCATGACGGATAGGGAAACAGAATGACCGGCACGATGGAAACGATGACGATGTCCGACGGCGCGACCGTCGCGGTCTATCACGCACAGCCGACCGGCGAGCGTCGCGGTGGCCTCGTGCTGGTGCAGGAGATCTTCGGCGTCACCGACCACATCCGCGACCTCTGCAACGAGTACGCCGCCGATGGCTACGAGGTCCTCGCCCCCGCCCTGTTCGACCGCGAGCATCCCGGCTTCGAGGCGGACTATTCGGGCGACGGCCTCGCGCGCGGCGTCGAACTCGCGCGGCAGCTCCACCCGTTCGACCTGTCGTTGAAGGACGTCCAGACCTGCATCGACACGCTCGCCCCCGCCGGGCCGGTGTTCGTGGTCGGCTATTGCTATGGCGGCTCGGTCGCATGGTTCGCCTCGACCAAGCTGACCGGCGTCGCGGCGGCGAGCGGCTATTACGGCAGCATGATCCCCGCCGCGGCGGACGAGGAGCCGAAGGTTCCGGTGATCCTGCACTTCGGTCGCCACGACCACGGTATCCCGATGGAGGGCGTCGAGCAGGTGATCGCGAAGGATTGGCCGAACGCGACGGTGTACGTCTACGAGGCGGGCCACGGGTTCAATTCGGACCGCCGGAAGGATTACCACGAGCCGAGCGCGGACTTGGCCAAACAACGCACGCTAGACCTGTTCCGCGCTAACGGCGGCTGAGCCACTTCATTCCCTTTGGCACCACCCCGGCGAAGGCCGGGGCCCAATTGGAAAGGTGGCAATAATTGAGGGATGCGCTCCGTTAGCAACGTCCCTCAATTGGACCCCGGCCTTCGCCGGGGTGGTGGCTCTGGTAGAGGGGCTAAAGGACAGTCGAAGGCCTCGGCGCAGGCCGGCACTTCAGACGCGAAGGCCACCCCTTACTTCCTTGTTCTCCCGCGAAGGCGGGAGCCCAGTCTGGATCCCCGCCTTCGCGGGGAAACAACTCTCTGTCGCGCCTTCCAGATTACTCCGCTGGATAGTCCGCCCCAAGGCTGTCCGCCTTATGCGCCTCGATCTCCTCCAACCGCTCCGCCAGCTTCTTGGTCACCGCATCATACCCCCAAGCCCCCAGCACCAAGTGCCGCGGCGGGTTCGCGTCCTCGGTCAGCGCGATCATCGCCTCGCCGGCCCGCCTCGGATCGCCGGCCTGAGTCCCGCTAACCTCACGCGTCCCATCAAGCCGCTTGCCCGCCGTGTTCGCATAGTCCGCAATCTTCACCGGCGTCTGCTTCAGCGAACGCCCGGCCCAATCCGTCCGGAACGGTCCCGGCTCAACGCACGTCACGTTGATCCCGAGCGGCTTCACCTCGGCGAGCAACGCGTCGGACCAGCCCTCGACCGCATGCTTCGACGCGGCATAATAGCCTGACCCCGGGAACCCGACCTGGCCCGCGACCGACGTGATGTTGATTACATGCCCGCTCTTCTGCGCGCGCATCACCGGCAGCACCGCGCGAGTCAGCGCAAACAACCCGAACACGTTCGCATCGAACTGCGCACGAATTTCGGACTCCTCGCCCTCCTCGACCGACGCCTGATAGCCGTAGCCCGCATTGTTCACGAGCACATCGATCCGCCCGAACTTAGCCTTGGCCTGCGCCACTGCATCGTCGATCTGCGCCTGATCGGTCACGTCGAGCGACACCGCCAGCGCACGATCCTCGGCCCCCTCCGCCAGATCGGCGACCCGATCCGCATCCCGCGCGGTAACCACCGCACGCCAACCGCGCGCAAGCACGAGCTTGGCGAGTTCGCGACCGAAACCGGTCGAGCAGCCGGAAATGAACCAGACGGGCGTGTCGGAGGCCATGAGACATCTTTCGTTATGGGGTATGTCCAAGAGAACGGCCGGGTTGGCGATTGGCTCCGCTTTGACCGCAAGCCACGGGATGCGCGCGGGCAACCAGCGCCTATAATGACGCGATGAGCACCGCCCCTCGCCTCGACGACGACACCGCCTGGACCGCGTTCGAAGCCCGCGACCGCGCGTGGGACGGCCGGTTCATCGTCGGCGTGAAGACCACCGGCATCTACTGCAAGCCAAGCTGCCCCGCGCGTCACCCAAAGCGCGAGAACGTCACCTTCCACCCCGATCCGCCGAGCGCCCGCGCCGCTGGCTTCCGCGCATGCCTGCGCTGCACCCCGGACGAAGTCGGCCGCGACCGGACCGCCGTCGCCGCCGCCGTCGCGCTGCTCGGAGCCGCCGAGGACAGGCTATCGCTCGACCAGGTCGCCGCCAGCGTCGGCTACGCCCCCCATCATTTCCACCGCCTGTTTAAGCGCGCCACCGGCGTCACCCCAGCGGCCTACGCCCGCGCTTTGCGCACAGGGCGGGCGCGCGACGCCTTATCGGAGGATTCGACCGTGACCGAAGCGATCTACGACGCCGGCTATTCCGCCCCTAGCCGCTTCTACGAAGCCGACGCCAAGCGGCTCGGCATGGCGCCCAGCGCCTGGGCCCACGGCGGCGAAGGCGTGACGATCCGGTGGACGGTCGCCGACACGAGCCTCGGCGCGCTGTTCGTCGCAGCCACTGACAAGGGCCTGTGCCGCGTGTCGTTCGATGAAGATGCCGATGAACTCCACCGCCGCTTCCCCAACGCCAAGATCGAACCCGGCGATGCCGCGCTCGCCGATCTAGCCGCACAGGTCGTAGCCGCCGTCGAATCCCCCGAGCGCGACCAAGACCTCCCGCTGGACGTCCGCGGCACCGCCTTCCAGGAAGCGATCTGGCAAGCCCTACGCACCATCCCGATCGGCGAAACCCGCACCTACAGCGAACTCGCCGCCCTCGCCGGCCGCCCCGCCGCGGTCCGCGCCGCGGGCACCGCGTGCGGGCAAAACCCCGTCTCGATCGTCATCCCTTGCCACCGTGCGCAGCGGATCGGCGGCGCGCTTGGCGGCTATGCCTATGGGTTGGACCGCAAGCGTGCTCTCCTAGCCTCCGAAGCTCAGCGCGCCGACTTGCAGGAATAGACGAGCTTCTCGTTCGGCAACGGCGGCAATACCGCCCGCACCGCAGCCTGCTGGCCCGCAAGCCGACCCAGCGCCGCATCGTCCATGTTGCACACGTTAGGCACGACACCACGCGCAGTCCATGCCGCGGTCATCCCCGCCGCCGACAGCAGATAGCGCGTGTTGGAATACACCCGCGTCGCCGGATCGAACGACAGGACGGACACGGTCTGCTCGGCGTCGGGCACGAGCACGCGGTCCCATCGCCCGTTCGCCTCGACATATTGCGTCTTGCCGTTGACGCAGCCCTTCGCGCCCCAGTCGATCGGCACGTCGTCGCTGGACGAGATCGTGATGCGGCTGCGCTCGGGGATCAGCGTGCACATCAGCTTGCCGAGCGCCGCATCGGGCGTCGAGATCCGTGTCTTGGGCAATGCGGACAGCGGTACGTCGACCTCACCCGAGGGCCGCAACACGAACACGACGATCGCGACCAGCACGCTCAGCCCGCCAACGCCGAGCGCCCAGACCGCCTGCCGCCGCTGGCCCCGCGATTCGAGCAGCCCCGCGCTTCCGATCACGAGCGCGCCAGCCACCAGCAGCAGCCCGGCGATCGCCATCACGTTCTCGCGGCTGCGCGACGCCTCGGTCCGCGCCTTCTCCAGCGCAACCTCGCGTGCCATCGCATCCTGCGTCGCGGCATCGCGCTTGGCCGACGCCGCATCGGCGGTGGCGCGCGCGTCCGCGTCGCTATCCTGCCGCAACCGATCCTCGATCGAGGTGCAGCCCGTGCCGATCGACGCGTAGGGCTGTTTCGCGTCGTGCAGGAAGCCCGCCAGCTCGGTATCCGCAATCGCGAAGCCGAATGTCGAATCGCCCTCTTCGCCGCGCGTGATCGCCGAGTTCACGCCGATTATTCGCCCGCAGCGATCGAGCAACGGCCCGCCCGAATTACCCCGCGCGATGCTGGCCGTATGGAGCAAGACTTCGACGCTGCTCAGCACCCGGCGGCCCGAAAGCACGCCCTCCGACCGCACCGGCGTCATCGGCCGGATGTAATCCGCCGCCGACCGCGCGGTCGCCAGATCGACGTTCCCCGGGAAGCCGAGCGACACCACCGCGTCGCCCTCACTCATCGGCCCGGTATAGAGCGCGCTTGGCGGCAGGCGCGCGCCGGTGAACTCGATCAGCGCCAGGTCGCGCTGCGAATCATACGCGATCACCTTGCCCTGGTACGACTTGGTGCCCTCCGTAGGGACGATCCCGACGACGACATTGTCGGGATAGCGCTCGGCGAGATCGACAACGTGCGCATTGGTGACGATGCGGTTGGGCGCGATCGCGAAGCCGCTGCCGTGACCGAAGCCGACCACCTGATCGTCGACCACCGCGATCGTCACGACGCGCACCACGCCGCGCCCGGTGGCGGCGATGTCGTCGGCAGACGCGGAGCTCGCCAACCCGAAAGTCAGCGCGAGAAGGAGCAGCAGGCGGATCATTCCCCAGCCTTCGGGGAGTTCTCGACCGCGATCAACCCTGCAGCCGATCCGACGACACCCACCACTCCGGCACCATTCCGGTTTGGTTAGCGAATTATCAAGCCTTCGCGCTTAACCCTGTCTGCACTTATCCGGGGATTTGGGCATGAGTGCATTCGGGCGTCGTAATGGCATGAGCGGGGGGCAAGCGGCCCGGCCCGCATTCGGCGTCGCCCGTCCCATGCAGGGCGGGTCTATGCAAGGCGGCGGCCCCGCGCCGCGATCCGAGCCCGAGGGCGGGTCGCAATTCCCGCCGATCGAATCGCTGCCGATGCCCGGCGAATCCGACGGCTTCGGCCCCGGCACGATGCCCGGCACGCAGATGGACGCGATGCAGCGCCTGTCGGACCGCCAGAACGCGAGCGGCGAAGCGGGCAACAGCCGCGTCGAGGGTTTCGAGCAGTCGATCCACAAGATCAAGGAACAGGTGCTCCCGCGCCTGCTCGAACGCGTCGATCCTGAGGCGGCGGCGACGCTCGGCAAGGACGAACTCGCCGAGGAATTCCGCCCGATCATCGGCGAAGTGCTCGCCGAACTGAAGCTGACGCTCAACCGCCGCGAACAGTTCGCGTTGGAAAAGGTGCTGGTCGACGAGCTGCTCGGGCTCGGGCCGTTGGAGGAGCTGCTGGCGGATCCGAACATCACCGACATCATGGTGAACGGGCCGGAGCAGACCTATGTCGAGCGCAAGGGCAAGCTCGAACTCGCGCCGATTCAGTTCCGCGACGAGGAGCATTTGTTCCAGATCGCGCAGCGGATCGTGAACTCGGTCGGCCGTCGCGTCGACCAGACTTCGCCGCTCGCCGATGCGCGCCTGAAGGATGGCTCGCGCGTCAACGTGATCGTGCCGCCGCTGTCGCTTCGCGGTACCGCGATCTCGATTCGTAAATTCTCCGCCAAGCCGATCACGCTCGACATGATGGCGGGGTTCGGATCGATGTCGCCGAAGATGGCGACCGCGCTGAAGATCGCAGGGGCGTCGCGCTTCAACGTGGTGATCTCCGGCGGTACCGGTTCGGGCAAGACGACGATGCTCAACGCGTTGTCGAAGATGATCGACCCCGGCGAGCGCGTGCTGACGATCGAGGACGCCGCCGAACTTCGCCTGCAACAGCCGCACTGGCTGCCGCTCGAAACGCGGCCGGCCAATCTGGAGGGTCAGGGCGAGATCTCGATCCGCGATCTCGTCAAGAACGCGCTGCGTATGCGGCCTGACCGGATCATCCTGGGCGAAATTCGTGGCTCCGAGTGTTTCGACATGCTCGCGGCGATGAACACCGGTCACGATGGCTCGATGTGCACGCTCCACGCCAACTCCCCGCGCGAGGCGCTCGCGCGTATGGAGAACATGGTGATGATGTCGGACATCAAGGTGCCGAAGGAAGCCATCTCGCGGCAGATCGCCGACTCGGTCGAGCTGATCATCCAGGTGAAGCGCCTGCGCGACGGCTCGCGACGGGTGACCAACATCACCGAGGTGATCGGCATGGAGGGCCCGGTGATCGTCACGCAGGAGCTGTTCAAGTTCGAATACATGGACGAGTCGGCGGACGGGAAGATCCTGGGGGAATACCGCTCGATGGGGTTGCGGCCGTATACGCTGGAGAAGGCCAAGCAATTCGGGTTCGATCAGGCGTATCTCGAGGCGTGCCTGTAAGGCGTTTTTTTGGCGCCCTTAGCCTCCCAATACCACCCCGGCGAAGGCCGGGGCCCAGTCGGCAAGGTGGTAATAACGAAGCGCAGTCCGCAGTTGGCGACGTCTCCCAACTGGGCCCCGGCCTCCGCCGGGGTGGTGTGTTTTCTATGCGCTGCGCATCGTCCCCGGGCTGGATAGTTGTCTGAGTTTGCCGGTTGGTTTCGACAGCCTCGACCTACCTTCTGCCGTCCTCACATAACGGTGCAACCCCAATGATCCTCCCCCGCCAGGGGGAGGTGTCGCCGAAGGTGACGGAGGGGGAGGACGGGCAACAGACGGGAGTCCTTTCCGCCCCCTCCGACTGGCAAGGGCCAGCCACCTCCCCCTGGCGGGGGAGGATCATCGATCGACTTTTGCGCTCAGAACGAGAGAAGATTGTTTCCCCGCGAAGGCGGGGACCCAGACTGGACTCCCGCCTTCGCGGGAGAACATGGAAGCGCGGACCATCCCTCGTCACTAGCCACGAGCCACGTCCTTGCAGCGAGGGGGTAGGCAGCTTCTTCTACGGGCACGCCCTGCCCACGCTTGTGCGCAGCGACCGACCCGTTAGGGACGCCCCTACATGCGTCGCGCCCTGCTAGCCCTCGTCCCGCTGATCGCGGTCCTCTTCGTCTCGGCGCGCGAGCCCTCGAAATCGGCGACGGCGCCTGCCATCTCCCCGGCCGCGCGAGATCGCGGCGTCTATCGGCTCGCGACCGATGCCGAGGCGCGCTGGATTCCGTTCGACCTTACCCCGGGCAACCAGATCCGCTTCACGATGCAGCTTGACGGACGCGACGTCACCGCGATCCTCGACACCGGCGTCAGCTACAGCTTGCTCGCCAAGGCCTCCCCCGCGCTCGACACCGCCAAGCTGGTGGCCGGCGGCAGCGCGACCGCGATCGGCGGATCGGTTGCGCTCGGCTGGATGCCGACGCGTACGATCGCGCTCGGCGGTCTTGCGCGTATCGGCGGCGGCGTGACGGTCGCCGACCTGCCCGCGATCGCCACCGGCAGCATGTCAGCCGTCGACCTGCTGGTCGGCGCAGACATGCTCGCCGGCCACGCGCTCGACATCGATTATGCCGCCAAGCGCTTTCGCCTGCTCCGCTCAGGGCGCCTGCCGTTCAAGGGCGAAACCGCGCCGCTCCGCGTTTCGACCGAGCGCAGCGTCTACGAAAGCACGATCACGCTGGGGGGCAGACGCCTCGCGCCGATCGTGGTCGACACCGGCGACGGCTCGTCGGTCACCGTTACGGCCGCGGGATGGCAGGCGGCGAACCTGACGGCGTTGCGCACGACCAGCGCGATCTCGTTCGGGCTCGCCGGCCCGGCGGTCAGCGGCCTCGCGATCGTTCCCGAGATTCGCGTCGGCGAGATGGTCGCGCGCGAGGCCGAAGTCCGGATCGAGCCCGCGGGCGGCTTCTCGCAGGCGATCGGCACCGCAGGCCGGATCGGCTCGGGATTTCTCCAGAACTACCGCGTGCTGCTCGACCCCGGCGCACGGCGGATGGTATTCAGCCGCGGTCCCAAAGCCGACCTGCCACCGCCGCGATCGACCAGCGGCTTGCTCATCGGCATCGAGAAGGACCGGCTGAAAGTTCTCCATGTCATGCGCGGCGGCCCCGCGGCCGCGGCGGGCTGGAAGGACGGCGACCTGATCTGCAGCATCGACGGCGTGCCGATCGCCGCGGACTATGCGACCAGCCCGATCGCAGCATGGTCGGCAGGTGCGCCCGGCCGGATCGTCACGCTCGGACTGTGCGACGGCACTGTGCGACGGCTCGAACTGACGCATTTTTATTAGGACTGCCCATGTTTAGCCTGCGTCACCGATCGGGGCAGGCTTTTGTCCTGCTCCTCATCGCCTTCGCCCTCCGCAGCCCGTTATTCGGCAATCCGGTGATCCATAGCGACGAGCAATTCTACCTGCTGGTCGGCGATCGCCTGCTCCACGGGGCGTGGCCGTTCGTCGATATCTTCGATCGCAAACCGGTCGGGCTGTTCCTGATCTTCGCCGGCATCCGCAGCGTCGGCGGTAACGGCATCGTGATGTATCAGCTTGCCGCGACGCTCGTTGCGGCGGGGACGGCCTTCCTGGTCGGTCGCATCGTGCACCGACTTACCGCCCCCGGATCGGCCACACGATCGTCTACGACGGCATCCACGGCAGAGCTCGGCGCCGGCCTGATCTACCTCGTTTGGGTGATGATCTTCGACGGCGCAGGGGGGCAATCCGCGATCTGGGGCAACGCGCTCATGGCCGGCGCCGCGTTGCTGGTGCTCGGCCGCGATGCCGACGATCGTCGCGTCGGTTCGCGCGGGGTCGGCGCCATGCTGCTGATCGGCCTGGCGATGCAGATCAAATATACCGCGATGTTCGAGGGGATATTCTTCGGTCTGGTCCTGCTCAAACAGTCCCATGCAACCGATCGCTCGATCGCGCGCCTGATCCGCAACGCTGCGTTCTGGGTCGCCGCGGCGCTATTCCCGACTGCGATCGCGTGGGCGGTCTATGCGCTGGCGGGCCACAACGATGCGTTCGTGTTCGCGAACTTCCTGTCGATCTTCGGCCAGCAGAACGATGACGGTTTCGGCTCCAGCCTGCTGAAACTGGCAGGCGCGCTTGCGTTGAGCTGTCCGCTGGTCGTGCCGGCGTGGCACGGTCGGCGATCGGCACCGTTCGCGATGGGCTGGCTCGTGGCGGCGGGTCTTGCCGTCATCATCATGCGCAACTTCGAGCTGCTGTACCTGCTACCCGTCGCGCTTCCGCTTGCCGTCGCCGCAGGCACCGGTCTGGCTCGCGTTTCGACACGTGCACGCCGCAGATCGCTGATCGCGGTGCTGCTGTTCGGCGTGGTCGCGGCGGCGGTCCTCGGCGGGATACGCGTCGCCCGTCGCGGCACGGCCCGACAGGTCGCCGCACTCGTCCACATGGTCGGACAGCATCCCCCGGGCTGCCTGTTCACGTTCGGCAGCGAACCGATCCTCTATTACCTGACGCAGTCTTGCTTGCCGACGCCGTACATTTTCCGCAGCCATCTCAGCCGGATGACCGAGGCGCATGGTCTGGGCATCGATCCGGCCACCGAGACCGCGCGCCTGCTCGCCGCCAATCCCGGCGTGATCGTCGTCCGTGCGGATAAAGCCGATACCAACCCCGCAACCCGGGCACGCGTGGCGGCGGCAATCGCCGACCGCTATCGGTTGGTGGGCGTCGTGAAGGTCGGCGCCTTGCCGCACACGGTGTATCGCCTGAACCGCTGAGCGGTCAGGACTTGAACGCGAGCCCGATCGTGACCGCGAGGGCGATCAGCGCGAGCATCTGGACGGTCGGCCAGTCGACCCAGCCGACCGAGTCCGGATCGTGCCGCCGTCGCCGGCGTCGTTCGCCGAACCCGGCGGCGATGGCTAATGCGGCGAGCCCGCCACTCGCGCTCCACAACACCGCGCTCATCGTTCAGCCGAGCTTCTCGACCTTTTCCTGCAACTTGGCGAGTTCGCTGCGCAATGCTGCAATCTCGTCGTCCTTGCTGGCGGCTGGGGCCGGCGTCGTCGCGGCCGGCGTCATCGCCTGCGCGGCGACGTCGAACATCGCAAGGTTGCGCTTGGCGATATCGGCGAACGGCGAGTTGGCGAATGCACCCTCGACCGCGGACTTGAACTGATCGTGGTTGCGACGGAAGCTGTCCATCGACGCCTCCAGATACCCCGGCACCATCGTCTGCATCGAGTCGCCGTACATCGAGATCAGCTGGCGCAGGAAGTTCACCGGCATCATCGTCTCGCCGCGGCTCTCCTCCTCCATGATGATCTGGGTGAGGACGTTGTGCGTGATGTCCTCGTCGGTCTTGGCATCGACCACCTTGAAGTCGCGGCCCTCGCGGGTCATCGTCGCGAGATGATCGAGTGTGATGTAGGATGAGGACTCGGTGTTATAGAGCCGCCTGTTGGCGTATTTCTTGATGATGACGATTCCGTCGGCAGCCGGTTGCTTCTTCATGGATCCCCCGTCTTATGTTTGAAACGGAGGCTACAGTCTTTGATGACGCACCGCAACAAGGTCCGAGGCCCTTACCCTTGTTCCTTAATGTGCTGCGCAGCGAGACCGCAGCATCGCCCGAACGGATGGCCCGCGCGCTAGCCGGATTGCGCGCCTATCAGGCCGCACCACGAGAGCAGCGGCCCGATCCGATGCCCGCAATTCACCGCGCAGGTCGAGTTTCGTTGCGCGATTACGGTGGCAGCGGGCGCCCCGTCGTGTTCGTCCCGTCGCTGATAAATCCGCCCGACATCCTCGACCATTCGCCCGCGACTTCGCTGGTGCGATGGATTGCCGCGCAGGGATTTCGTGTCTGGCTGGTCGACTGGGGATCACCCGGCAGCGACGACCGCGATCTCGATCTGGCGGCGCATGTCGAGCGCTTGCTGGTCCCGTTGCTCCGGGCGCTGCCCAAACCGCCGGTACTGGTCGGCTATTGCCTCGGCGGCACGCTCGCACTTGGTGCCGCTGCGATCACGCCAGTAGCCGGAGTCGCGACGATCGCTGCGCCGTGGCATTTCGCGGGCTACGGCGAAGGCCGCCCCACACTCGCCGCAACCTGGGCCACGGTAAAACCCGCGGCCGCGATGCTCGGCGTGCTCCCGATGGAAGTCCTGCAAGCGGGCTTCTGGCAGCTCGACCCGGCCCGTACGATCGCCAAATACGAAGCGTTCGCGGACCTCGCTCCCGACAGCGACGCGGCGCGCGCGTTCGTGCGACTCGAGGATTGGGCGAACGCGGGTGCCCCCCTCCCCTACGCCGCCGCCGCGTCGCTGTTCGAGGACTGCATCGCCGACGACCTCCCCGGCAAGGGCGGCTGGGTCATCGCAGGCACCTCGGTCGATCCGCTCACGCTGGCCTGCCCGACCGTCGAGTTCGTGTCGCTGAGCGACCGTATCGTGCCCGCCGCCACCGCGATCGGGCTCGCCGACCGCCGCGATCTCGGCGCAGGTCATGTCGGCATGATCGTCGGCCGCAGCGCCCGCGCGCGCCTCTGGGAGCCGCTCGCCAACTGGATCGCCGCGCTCGGGTGACCTACATGGGGTCCAACCATAGAGGATCCTGACATGACCGATCTCCCCACCGACGTCGTCATCACCGCTGCCAAGCGCACGCCCGTCGGCAGCTTCTTGGGGGCCTTCGCCACCACGCCAGCGCACGAACTCGGCCGCATCGCGATCGAGGCCGCGCTCGAACAGGCAGGCGTCGCCGGCGAGGACGTTTCCGAAGTGATCCTCGGCCAGGTCCTCACCGCGGCCCAAGGCCAGAACCCCGCGCGCCAGGCGTCGATGGCGGCGGGCGTGCCGAAGGAAATCCCCGCCTGGGGCGTCAACCAGGTCTGTGGCTCGGGCCTGCGCGCGGTCGCGCTCGCGGCACAGGCGATCCAGACCGGCGACGCGACCATCGTCGTCGCGGGCGGCCAGGAATCGATGTCGCTCTCCGCGCACGCGCAGTCGATCCGCGGCGGGCAGAAGATGGGCAACCTTGCCCTTGTCGACACGATGGTCAGCGACGGCCTGACCGACGTCTTCAACGGCTATCACATGGGCATCACTGCCGAAAACCTCGCCGAGCAATACCAGGTCACGCGCGGCGAGCAGGACGCGTTCTCGGTCGCCTCGCAGAACAAGGCCGAGGCGGCGCGCGGATCGGGCCGCTTCAAGGACGAGATCGCACCCGTCACGATCAAGGGCCGCAAGGGCGACACGGTCGTTGCAGACGACGAATACATCCGCGCCGGCGCGACCATCGAGAGCGTCTCGGGCGTAAAACCCGCGTTCAAGAAGGACGGTACCGTCACCGCCGCCAATGCGAGCGGCCTCAACGACGGCGCGGCTGCGCTCGTGATGATGCGCCGCGATGAAGCCGAACGCCGCGGCTCGACCATCCTCGCGACGATCAGGAGCTGGGCCTCGGCCGGCGTCGATCCGTCGGTGATGGGCATCGGCCCCGTCCCCGCCACTCGACGCGCTTTGGAGAAAGCCGGCTGGACGCTAGCCGACCTCGACCTGATCGAAGCCAACGAGGCGTTTGCCGCGCAGGCGCTGTCGGTCGGCAAGGAACTCGGCTGGGACGCGTCGAAGGTCAACGTGAACGGCGGCGCGATCGCGATCGGCCACCCGATCGGTGCCAGCGGCGCGCGCGTCCTGACGACGCTGATCTACGAGATGCAGAAGCGAGACGCGAAGAAGGGCCTCGCGACGCTGTGCATCGGCGGCGGCATGGGGATCGCAATGTGTCTGGAACGATAGGATAATCCAGTCATGCTGTCGGTTTGTTGCAAATAAGATACAATTTGGACCTGAAATTACGTCTCGTTCATCTTGGCGCAACAAACCGGTTGATTCACTCCAATGATGCGATCACCGTTGGTTATCAAATAAGGCGTAAACGCCGATAAACGGGGGTTTTTATGAAGTTCTCACGCTTTCTGAGCGCGACGGCGCTTGTCGGTGCCTTTGCGGGTCTGCCGAACGTAGCGCACGCACAGTCCGCCACCGATCAGACCCTGCCTGCAGATACGCAGCAGGCCAGCCCGACGCAGGCCCCGACGGAGGCTTCGCCGCAGGCCGGCGAGGAAATCCTGGTCACCGGCTCGCGTATCGCAAGCCCCAACGGTCAGTCCGCAGTCCCCGTGACCAGCGTCAGCGTGGCCGAACTCACCTCGACCGCCAAGACGTCGATCGGCGACGTGTTGAACGATCTGCCACAGCTTCAGAGCACCTTCAGCCAAGCGAACTCGACCCGCTTTCTCGGCACCGCAGGTCTTAACCTGCTCGATCTGCGCGGGCTGGGCACGCAGCGCACGCTCGTTCTGGTCAACGGCCGCCGCCATGTCGGCTCGGACGTCCTGAACAACGCGGTGTCGGTCGATACCAACACCATTCCGACCGACCTGATCCAGCGTGTCGATATCACGACCGGCGGCAACTCCGGCGTTTATGGTTCGGACGCGCTGGCCGGCGTCGTCAACTTCATCCTGAAGGACAATTACGAAGGTCTGCAGATCCGCAGCCAGGGCGCGATCAGCGAGCGCGGTGACGCCGGCTCGTATTTCGGCAGCGTCCTCGCCGGCAAGAACTTCGCCGACGGCCGCGGCAACCTCGCCGTCGATCTCGAATATTCGCGTCAGAATTCGCTGTACGCCTCGCAGCGCGATTATCTTCGCCAAGTAAACGGTTTCATCGCGACCGATTCGGACACCGCAGGCGTTGCGGCCGGTCAGACGAAACTGAACTATGACGGCATCCCCGACTCGGTATTTTTCAACGATATCCGGTCGGCCACTCTATCGGCCGGTGGCCTCGTCGCTTTTGCGAGCCCAACGGGTGCCTGCGGACGTGACAACGCACCAAGCGCGGTCTTCAACAACGCCGGGCGGCCGTTCTCCTGCAACTATCTGTTCCAGTCGTCAGGGGCATTGGCCCAGGAGACGGGCACGCGCGTCGGGCTCGCCGCCACGGCAGGTACCGGGTCGGCCACCAACCCGTTCCGCGCCAGCGCGGTTCCAGCCGGCAACTATCTCGGCGGCAACGGCGACACGCGTCGTGAAGGTCAGCTCGTTCAGATCCTGCCGCAGCTTGATCGCTATTCGGCAAACCTGATCGGTCATTTCGAAGTTTCGGACGCCTTCGTTCCGTTCATCGAAGCAAAGTATTCGCGGACCGACTCGGTTGGTCAGGGAAGCTCCGGCCCCGCATTCTTTACCGGTGGTACGCTCGATCTGCTGTATGAGCGTCCGCGCCTGGACAACCCCTATCTGTCGACGGACGCGCGCAACACGATCGCCGCACAGATCCTGGCCAGTGGCATCAATCCTACGACCAATGCACCGCTGACCGCAGCCAACATCGCGGCGATCAACAATGGTTCCTACCGTTTCATCCTGCGCAAGAACCTGACCGATCTTGGCGTCCGCACCGAGCAGGCACGTCGTGAAACCTACCGTCTGGTCGGCGGCATCCGCGGCAACTTCAACAGCGATTGGCATTACGAGCTGTCGGGGAACTACGGCGAGTTCCGCGAGCGCACCAAGGTTCTCGGCAATCTGAACGTCCAGCGCATGGTGCTGGCGCTGGATGCGGTCACCAATCCGGCCACCGGCCAGATCGTCTGCGGTTCGCAACTGGCGGGCGTTGGACAGGCTCGCGCCGATGCATCGTTCGGTGGCGATCTCGCGGGTAACGCCGCGGTTCAGGCCGCGGATATTGCCGCATGCCAGCCGTTGAACCCGTTCGGTACCGGCAACATCTCGCAGGCCGCGAAGAACTACGTGCTGCAAGATACCACTTCGAGCGGCAAGATCACGCAGCTCGACATCAACGGCTTCGTGTCGGGTGACCTGAGCCAGCTGTTCACGCTGCCGGGTGGCGACATCGGCTTCTCACTGGGTGGTGAATATCGTCGTGAGACGGTGTTCTACGAGCAGGATCCGTTGGTTTCGGCCGGCTACACCTTCTACAACGCGATCGGTAAGCTCGATCCGACCTCGTTCGAGGTGAAGGAAGCGTTTGGCGAGATCCAGATCCCGCTGCTGAAGGATCTTCCGCTGATCCGCGAGCTGACGCTCAGTGGATCGGGCCGCGTCTCCGACTATAAGGGATCGGCCGGCACGGTGTACGCCTATAGCGGCAACGTCACTTACGCGCCGATCGACGGGATCCGTCTGCGGGCCAATTATTCGCGGTCGGTGCGTGCGCCGAACCTGTCGGAGCTGTACTCGCCGCAGTCGCAGAACTTCGCCAGCGTCAGCGATCCCTGCTCGGCCCGCAACCTGGCCGGCGGTACGCAGTTCCGTGCGGCAAATTGCGCGGCGGCTGGCATCCCGACCACCTATGATTACGTCTACGCGCAGACGCTCGAGATCCTGAGCGGCGGCAATCCCGACCTCAACGTTGAAAAGTCGGACTCCTACACGTACGGCGTGGTGTTCCAGCCGAAGGTGACCCCCGGGCTGACGCTGTCGGTCGATTACTACAACATCAAGGTCAACAACGTGATCACCGCGCCATCGGCACAGGGGATCATCAACAGCTGCTATGACTCGCCGACGACGGCAAACCAGTTCTGCTCGCTTTTCACCCGCGTGGGCGCTGGCCAGACCGGCGCGGTTGGCGAGGAGCAGTATCGTATTGTCGAGGGCAGCCTTCAGCAGACGCTGTTGAACTACGCCAAGCTGCAGGTCCGCGGCATCGACGTCGATCTGAACTACTCGCACACCTTTGGTGATGTCCGCTTCAACAGCCACATCGTCTACACGCACGTGTTCACGAACAGCTCGTTCACCGATCCGACGCAGCCCGGCTTTGCCGACACGACGGTTGGTGAGATCGGTTCGCCGAAGGATCAGGTCAACTGGAACCTGGGGGCAGACTTCGGGACGCTCTTCGGCAACCTGCAGATGCGCTACATCACCAAGCAGTCGGTTGGCGCGATTGAGAACCGCCAGTCCTTCCAGGGCCGCGTGGCGCAGAACCTCGATGATTTCGACATCCCCTACTATCCCGATGTCTTCTACATGGACATCAAGCTGGGCCTGAACGTCACGCGCGATACCAACTTCTACTTCGGTATCGACAATTTGACGGATCGCCTGCCGCCGCTCGGCTCGACGGGTATCGGTGCCGGCACCGCGATCTTCGAACCGCTGGGTCGCAAGTTCTACGCAGGGTTCCAGGCCAAGTTCTGATCCCTCCGGACCAGCGATGAAAACGAGAAAGGACCGGGGCATTCCCGGTCCTTTTTCGTTTCAGGTCGAGGCGATGGATGCGGTGAGCTGGCGGCTGCAAGGCGGCTGATCGCCTACTCTGCGACACATCGGGACGCGTTGGCCCCGATGGTCGGGTAACCTTTTACGATCAGCTAACCGACCACACCCGGTCGAACCGCTGGCCGAGGCCGGTCAGCAACTCATATTGCGAGAGGCCCGAGGCCGCAGCACTCGTCGGCAGGGCGTAGTCCAGCGTGACCCAGTCGCCCTCCTCCAACTCACGGGCCGCATCGACGTCGATCGCGACCAGGTCCATCGAGACCCTGCCGAGGACGGGCAACACCCGGCCCAACGCCAACGCCGCACCGACATTGGTGAAATGCCGTCGATAGCCGTCCGCATAGCCGAGGTTGAGGACCGCGACCTCGGTGTCGTTCTCGGCCGTCCAGCGCGCATTGTAGCCGACGCTGTCGCCAGCGCGCACGCGGCGGCGTTGCAGGATCTGCGCTTCGGGGCGGACGACCTGCCGGATCGTGCTCAGTTCGGGCCGGGGAACACCGCCGTAAAGGGCTAGCCCCGGTCGCGTGAGATCGAACGCATAGCCGTCGAGTGCGATGCCGGCCGAGTTGGCGAGACTTGTGCGCTTCGCCGACGTCGCGCCGGCCAACGCGGCGAACCGATCGCGCTGGGCCGCGTTCATCGGCGAGTCTTCGTCGGCGCAGGCGAGGTGGCTCATCAGCGTTTCGATTTCGACACCGTCGAGCAAGCCGCCGGCGATGTCGTCTGTCGAGATGCCGAGGCGGTTCATGCCGGTGTCGACCATGACGTCGCACGGGCCTGCCCCCACGGCTTTCCAGCGGGCGACCTGGGTGGGGGTGTTGAGGACCGGGCGGGCGAAACCGGCTGCGGCGGCGGGCATGTCGTCTTCGCGAACGCCGTGGAGGACGGACACGGTCAGGCCCAGCGGCGCGAGTTCGGCGGCTTCCTGCCAGTTGGAGACGAAGAAATCGCGGCAGCCGGCGTTGGCGAGGCGGCGGGCGACCTCGATCGCGCCGAGGCCGTAGCCGTTTGCCTTCACCGCCGCGCCGCATGCCGCGGTGCCGCTCATGCGGTCGAGCGTACGCCAGTTCTGGACGAGTGCGTCGCCGTCGAGGCGCAGGCGGAGGGGGGCGGGAATGTCGATCACCCGGCGCGGGATAGTGAACCGGGCTCCGCGCGTCGATGATCTTTCACCCCGCCGGCCCCGACTTGGCCCCGATCCACCGGGCGTGTCGCTTGGCTAGCCGATCTCGACACGCCCGACCGGGACCAGCAGGCGGCGGCCGCCATCGTCGAGCGGCGCGACGCGGACGCCGAACACCTGGGCGAGCGTGTCCGCGGTCATCACCTCGGCGACCGGACCGAACGCGACGATGCGACCGTCGGCGATCAGCAGCGCGTCGTCCGCAGCGCGCTGCGCCTGGACGAGGTCGTGGAGAACGATCGCGACCCCTGCCCCGCCGCCCGCGTAGGCGCGCAGGCGGGCGAGCAGGTCGATCTGGTGCGAGGGGTCGAGGCTGGCGAGCGGTTCGTCGGCGAGCAACCAGCGCGGTTCGCCTGCTAGGACGCGCGCGAGCAGGACGCGGGCGCGCTCACCGCCGGAGAGTTCGCCGACCGGGCGATCGGCGAGGTGCGCGGTCTCGGTATCGTGCATCGCACGATCGACGGCGGCGTGGTCGTCGGGCGATGGGGCGGCATGCGCGCCGAGGTGCGGCAGGCGGCCGAGCGAGACGACATCGCGTGCGACGATGTTCCAGTGCACCGTCGCATCCTGCGGGAGGTAGCCGATCGCGCGGGCGCGGGCGCGCGGGTCCATCGTCGCGACGTCCTGCGTGTCGAGTCGGACGCTGCCCGCGCTGCCACCGACGAGCGCGGCGGCGGCCTTGACGAGCGTGCTCTTTCCGGCGCCGTTGGGGCCGAGGATCGCGGTGACTCGGCCGGGGCGGAGATGCGCGGAGACGTCGTGGAGGACGGTGCGCTTGCCGAGCTTCACGCGCAGTGCGTCGACGATCAGATCCATGCCCGGCCTCGTTCCTTGACCAGCAACCCGAGGAAGAACGGCGCGCCGATCATCGCCATTGCGACGCCGAGCCGGACTTCGCCTGCGCCGGGGGCGAGGCGGACGAGGCTGTCGGCGGCGAGCACGAGCGCGGCTCCACCGAGCGCTGAGGGGAGCAGTAGGGCGCTCGGGCGGTGGCCGAAGATCGGGCGCAGCAGATGCGGCACGACGAGGCCGACGAAGCCGATCACGCCGGTCACCGCGACGCCTGCACCGACAACGAGCCCGGTGCCGAGCACGACCAGCCACCGGATGCGGCCCATCCGTATCCCGAGCGATCGCGCCGCCGCCTCGCCTAGCGACAATGCATCGAGCGAACGGCCGGTGAGCATCAGCAGGACGCCGCCGAGCAGCATCGGCGGCAGCGCGAGCTTTATATCGTCCCAGCCTCGATCGGTCAGCGCGCCCATGATCCAGTCGATCACCTCGGCGACCGCATAGGGGTTGGGCGCGATCGAGATCAGGAACGCGGTCAGCGCGCCGGCGAGGCTGGCGAGCACGGTGCCGGCGAGGATGAAGGTGATCGCGCTCGGCGATCGCCATGTCAGCGCGGCGAGGAGCGCGACCGCACCGCCCGCGCCGAGCATTGCAGCGGCGAAGATGGCAGGTCCCGAACCGGCCCCGAAGATGATCGCGGCGACTGCGCCGAGTGCTGCGACCGACGATATGCCGACGACGGCGGGGTCGGCGAGCGGGTTGCGGAGATAGCCTTGCAGGACCGCGCCCGACAGCCCGAGCGTGGCACCGAGCACGAGGCCGAGTACCGCGCGTGGCAGGCGGAGTTCGAGGATGATCCACCAGCGCGGGTCGCTCGAGAACCAGGCGTCGAGCGGCACCCAGACTTTCCCGCAGCCGAGCGACAGGCCGAACAGGAGGACAACCAGCAGGCCAAGGGTGATGAGTTTGGGCGTGCGGGTCATCACAGGTCCACCGCAAGCATACCGGCGACTGCCGCCACCCCGGCGAAGGCCGGGGCCCAATTGGGGGACGATCGTGACGGCGTGCAGCGCTCCATTATTTCCGCCATTCCAATTGGGCCCCGGCCTTCGCCGGGGTGGTTTTGGTATGGGTGTCGCATTACAGCGCCGCCCGTATCGCCGCGAGGCGTTCCAGCGCCGGTGGAATGGTCGGGCCGCCGCAGTTGATCAGGACGCGGGGGAAGACGGCTTGCGGCGTACGCGGCAGCAGGCGGCGGCGCAGCGCGGTGCCGCGGCTGGCGCGTTCGGGGGCGATCACGATGGCCGGCGGTTGCGTCACGATCGTCTCCGCGGACAGCGTGCCGGTATGCGTCAGGCCGTAGCTCGCGGCGGCGTTGCGGAAGCCGACACGGGTCATCATCTCGTTCAGCAACGTGCTCCCCCCGGTTGCGAGATCGCCGCTGATATAGAGCAGAGCGCTGGGCGGCATGTCATCCTTGGGCCCATCCTTGCGACTCCAGCGCGCCACCGCGCGATCGATATCGGCATTGATCCGCGCGCCACCCGCGGGCGCACCGACCGCGTCGGCGATCTGCTTCACCTGTGCCTGGCTCTCCGCGATCGAGTCCGGGATGCCGAGCAGCAGCGTCTTCAGCCCGGCCCGCGCGTAGGCCGCTTGGGTCGCCGGCGGCGTATACGTGCTGGCGATGACGAGATCGGGGTGGAGCGCGATCACCTCCTCGGCGGTCCCGGCGATGCCGCGAAACCGGCGCGCGACGGCGAGCGGGATCGATGTCGCGGACGGATCTTGCGAATAATGGCTGATCGCGGCGATCCGTGAAGGCGGCAGGATGCGGACCAGCACCGAATCCACGCACGGATTGGTCGAGACGATCCCCCCGCCCCCGCTCGGCGGCGATGCGCAGCCCCCGAGCAGGAGCGCGAGGAGGATCGCCCCGCGCCTCACTTCAGCCGCAACCGCACGCCGCCATACGCCGCGCGACCGTAATTGCCGTAGCCCGCGATCGTCTCGTACCGCGAGTCGGTGAGGTTATCGACGCGGCCGTACAGCGCGATCTGGTCGGTGATCGGCATTTCCGCGCGGACACCCGCCAGCGCATAGCCGTCGAGCCGTACGGTGTTGGCGGCGTCGTCGAAGCTGTCGCCGACCATCGTCACGGTGCCGCCGACCGACAGCCCGAACGCGAACCGGTAATCGGCGTCGACGCTCGCGGTCTGCTTGGGACGGCGCGCGAGATCGTTGCCGAAATCGCTGCCGATCGAGCGGTTCTCGGTGTCGATATAGCTGTAGTTCGCGGTCAGCGTCAGCGCGTCGACCGGGCGCAGCGCCAAGGTGAACTCGACGCCGTCCGCCTCGGCGCGGGCGATGTTGTCATAGACGCCGAACGGGCGGCCGACGCAGATCGAACCGGCGGTCACCTGCTCCGCCGGGCTGCAATCGCGGAAGTCGATCTGGTTGCGCGTACGGCGGTTGAAATAGGTCACGCTTGCGCGGACCCGGTTGTCGAGGAACGCCTGCTCGACCCCGACGTCGAAGTTGCGCGCGGTCTCCGGATCGAGGCCGCGATTCCCGTAGTCGGAGAAGAGCTGGTACAGGGTCGGTGCCTTGAAGCCTTCGCCATAGCTTGCGCGGATCGTCGTGCCGGTGCGCAACGCCAGCGCCGCGTTCGCGCCGAATGTGGTGTGGCTGCCAAAATCGTCGTGATCGTCGTTGCGGACGCCGCCGGTGATGGTGAGGATATCGAGCGGCTTGACGATCAGCTGGCCGTAAACGCTGGTGATGCCGGTATCCGCGAAGGTGAAGCCGTCGTTGAAGCGGCTGTTCTCGCGCTCGAAGCCGGCGACCACGCGGACCTGGTCGAGCGGGCGGAAGTCGCCTTGGTATTCGTAGCGTTCGCTGCGGCCGCGGCCGATGAAGGTCGGATCGCTGCCGAAGCTCGGGTCGTAATTGTCGCGGTTGATGTCGGCGATCGTGAACGCGACGCGGTTGTTGAACCGGCCATCGGCGAAGTTCGCGTGCAGCCCGGCATAGCCGTAAGCCTCGCGCGTCTTCGAATATTCGGGCGTGTCGGCTAGCACGTAATCGGGCGCTGGGAAGCCGTCGATCTCGACGCGGCTGTCGGCGAAATAGCCGCGCAGGTCGAGGCCGATGCCCGGCGCGAACTCGACGCCCACGCGCCCGGTCGCGCCATATTGGCGATAGCCGTCGCGCTCGGTGCCGCTGGCGGCGGACGAGATGCCGTCGGTGCGCAGATAGCCGCCGGTCAGCGAGCCTGATACCGGACCGGTCTTGCCCGACACGCCCGCGCTGGCGAACACGCTGTCGGCATAGCCATATTCGGCGTTGGCGCGCGCTTGGACGCCTTCGGTTGGCGCGGCGGTGATGATGTTGACGACGCCGCCGATTGCCTGGCTGCCCCATGGCACCGAGTTCGGGCCGCGCAACACCTCGATCCGCTCGACCGAGCTCGACAGGAGATTGCCGAAGTTGAAGCCGCCGCCGGTCGACGAGGGATCGTTGACGCGGACGCCGTCGATCACGACGAGCGTCTGGTCCGCCTCGGCGCCGCGGATACGGACGCTGGTCAGCGCGCCGATGGTGCCATTGCGCGTTACCGTCACGCCCGGCGTGGTCGCGAGCAGATCGGAGACGATAACGGTCTGGCGGCGCTCGATCTCGGCGCGGTCGATGACGGTGACGGCCTGGCCGATCTCGCTCAGCGGTTGCGCGGCGCGGGTTGCGGTGACGACGACTTCGGGCGCGTCGGGATCGGGGATGGTCTGGGCATAAGCGGGCGCTGCGATCGCCGCGGCGCCGAGCAGAAGGAAGAATTTCGTCATGGGTACGTCCTAAGCAGAACCGCCTGCGACCATTCGCGGGGCGGCCAGACGTCTCTCGCTCGAGGAAACCCGGCTGGACCGGAGCACTCGTCCGCGCCGGACACCCGCCCGCGCAGTGGATCGACCGTGAAAGGCAGGTCTCCTGGCTTCCGGGTCATCGCGCCCACCCCGCCTTCCCAGGTCGAAACCCAGTGGCATATTCGGGGTGGCCGCTATCCGGTCACAGTTGCGGGTACAGCGCCGGTCTTGCGGATTCCCGCGCACCGACTTCCCTTTTGATCCCGTCGCCGGGAACCCTTCACGGGAGTGGCATTAGTCGCACGCCAGACACGGGTCAACGCAGCGCCTACTCATGCTCCCCACCCGGGGCGTGGTTCAGTAGACTCATGGTCTATCGCACCACCCCGGCGAAGGCCGGGGCCCAAGTGGGGAACGGCGATAACCGAGCGCAGTGCCCCGTTATTTCCACCTTTCCAATTGGGCCCCGGCCTTCGCCGGGGTGGTGACTAGTACCAAATAGTGACGTTCCCCGAAATTGTTCTCCCGCGAAGGCGGGAGCCCAGACTGGGTCCCCGCCTTCGCGGGGAAACATGCTGTCTTCGTTTCTCTTGGCAAGCGACGGATCGAATATCAACGCCCGCCGTAGCGCAGCCCCACCCAGATTGTCCGCGGCGTGGCGCGCTCGACGATGTTGGCGCCGCTGATCCCTGCCTCGACGCGCTCGTTGAGGAAATTCTCCGCCCGAAACTCGGCAACCAGCGAGCGCAGGATCGGCAGCGCGGCATAGGCATCCAGTGTCGTCGCGGCCCTAAGCACCCGCGTATTCTGGTCGTCGTCGAACTGTCGGCCGACATGCCGCACGGTCAGCGACAGCGCCGCAGCATCGTGCCGCCAGTCGACCGTCCCCGACACTTGGTCGCGCGGGGTCTGCGCTGGTCGCAAGCCGTCCAGAGCGGCGGTGATCCCCGAACCCTCGACCTTCGAGTTCGTGTGCGACCACGATGCTTGCACGCCCAGCGGACCCGGTCGATACGACGCATCCAGTTCGAAGCCATGCGCGCGGATCCCATCGAGGTTCTGGCGGACGCGGTAGGTGGCGACCCCGGGCAGCACCTGCGGCGGGTTGGTCGTCGTGACGTTGGCAATCGCGTTCTTCAGCCGGTTGTAGAAATAGGTCGCGGCGATGCTCACGCCCGGTGCCGGCGTCAGCGTGACGCCACCCTCGACCCCGGTCAGTCGCTCCGGCGACAGCAACGCGTTCGCCGCGGTCGCGTCGTTGCCGACCCGGAACGGGCGGTACAGTTCGTTGAGCGTCGGCAGTCGCCATCCGCGATAGCCGGCGGCCCGCAGCGTGACCGCCTCGATAGGCTGATACGCGACGCCTGCCCGCCCGGTAGTCTCGCTGCCGTCGCGGTTCGCGTAGCGCAGGTCGGTCAGCGCCGCGCCGGTCGCGAGCGGCCGTTCCGTCAGATAGCCGCCATCGATCGACCACCAATCGACCCGCCCACCTAGGCTGAACGTGAGGTAGCCCGCGACGAGGCTTCCATCGGCGAACACGCCGGTCGTCGTCGTACTCCCGCCAGCTTCCCGCCGCCGCGTCGGCGCCGCGTTGACGAACGTATAGAGCTCCTGCGTCTTGCCGCTCACGTCGCGGATATCCGCGCCCAGCCTGAGCGTGATGCTCTCGCCCAGCGGCGGTGCGATCTCGATCCGCCCGCCAAGCCCTGTCGCCGGCGTATTGTACTGGTTCAGCGACTGGATCGCGGTCGTGCGCGCGGCAGTGATGCTGTTGAAGCTGCTCGCGAACGCGCGCGTCTGCAGATACGCCAGCGCCGAATAGCCCCACGCGCCCCGCCCGATCAGCCGGATGCTCGCATCGGCCCCCTCGCTCTTATTCGCGGTGAAGTCGCTCCCCCGGTCGCGCCGATCGGTGAACGCGCTCGCATTCATCTGCAATTCGGTTTTCGCGCCGATCCCGACGACGGTCCGCAACGCGCCCGACGCCTGCTCGTATGGCGCGGCCCGATCGACGATCCCGCGGCTCTCCGCGACGGTCGGCGTAAAGCCGTCACCGCGCGCGTACGCGCCCGACACGGTCGCAAACCCCGACCCGCGCACCAGCGCCGCCGACCCTTGCGCATCGACCGAATCGCGGCTGCCATAGGCGACGCTGCCCTGGAACGGTGTCAGGTCGTCAGGCGTCGCGCTCTCCAGTTCGACCGTCCCGGCCAGCGCGCCCGGTCCCTGATAGCCGCTGCCACCGCCGCGCGTCACGCGGATGCGCCCTAGCCGCCCCGTCGCATAGGCCGGGAATGCGACCCAGCCGCCGAACGGATCCGCCTGCGGCACGCCGTCGAAGATCAGCAGCGCGCGACTGGAGGCGTTGCCGCCAATCCCGCGCAGCGAAATCCCCTGGCTGGTCGGGTTGGCACTGCGCGAATCCGAACGACGAAACTGCTGCAACCCGGCGACGTCGGCCAGCACGCTCTCCAGCCGGTTGCTCGCATTCGCCTGGATCCGGTCGCGCCCGATCGTGACGATCGAATAGGCGCGGTCGCCGGGTGCGTCGGCCAATCCGCGCCCGGTCACGACGATCTCGGCCGGACTGTCGGCGGCGCGCGGCGGCACGTCGGACTGCGCAAGCACGGCGCCAGGCAACAGCAGGGCGCTGGATGACAGGATAGCGGTGGCGGAAATCGAGAAGCGGATCATCCGTGCCGCATGACAGCTTTTCACGATACCGGAAGGTCGGAAACGCCCGGACAGCAAAAAGCCCCGCTAACCCAGAGGTTAGCGGGGCTTTCTATGGTGGGCGTGGCAAGGATTGAACTTGCGACCCCTGCGATGTCAACACAGTGCTCTACCACTGAGCTACACGCCCGCCGGAGGGCTCCACTAGCCGCGCTTATCGCGGGGTGCAAGCGCTCAATGCATGCCGGTGACATTATCCATCTCGAACAGCCGATCGACCTCGGCGACGAGGTCGCGCAGGTGGAACGGCTTCGACAGGACGCGGGCCTGCGGCATCGCCCGCCCGGCCTTCAGGGTGACCGCCGCAAAACCGGTGATGAACATCACGCGCAGGTCCTTGCACATCTCGCCGGCCTTCTGCGCCAGTTCGATCCCGTCCATCTCGGGCATCACGATATCGGTGAGCAGCAGGTCGAACGTCTCGGTCTCGAGCAGCGGAATCGCCGCGGTCCCGCGGTCCACGGCGGTGACGGCATACCCAGAGCGCTCGAGCGCCCGCGTCAGATATTCGCGCATGACCTGATCGTCCTCGGCCAGCAGAATTCGCAACATCGATCTAAAGTCCTGTTTTCACGCGTACATTGACGCGCTTTCCCTACGCGCAAAGTGGTTAACATTTCCAGATCGATTGCCCGTTCCGACGCGTCGCCCTAGCGTGCTCGCCATGTCATCGCCCCCCTTCGAGCGCTTGCCCCCTTTCGAACACCAGGATACCGCGCCGCCGACCAGCCCGGTCGTGATCTCCGTACCCCATGCCGGACGCGACTATCCGCTCTCGCTCAAGACCGCGTTGCGCGTACCGCTGGCGGCGCTGCTCCCGCTCGAGGACCGGCTGGTCGATGCGGTGGCACGGAGCGCGCGGACGGATCAGGCGATGATCATCCAGCGTCGCGCACGTGCCTGGATCGATCTCAACCGCGGTGAGGACGAACGCGACGCCCAACTCGACGAAGGCGCGCGATCGATCCCGCCCGCGCAGCAGTCCGCCAAATTGCGCAGCGGCCTTGGCTTGGTGCCGCGCCGCGTCTCGGGCGCCGGCGACCTGTGGGCGCGCCGCTTCACCGATGCCGAAGTGACCGCGCGGATCGTCGACGACCACCGGCCCTATCACGCGGCGATCGCGGCGGCGTTGCAGGCAGCGTATGCGCGGTTCGGGGTGGCGGTGCTGCTCGACGTGCATTCGATGCCCCCGCTCGGCCCTGGTGGGACGCGGATCGTGCTCGGCGACCGGTTCGGCCATGCCGCTGCGCCGCGCTTCGTCGACCGCGCCGAAACGGTCTGCACCGCGCATGGCTTTTCGGTCGCGCGCAACACGCCCTATGCGGGCGGGCACATCCTCGAACGCCACGCCCGCCCCGACCTGGGCATCCACGCGATCCAGCTCGAGCTCGACCGCACAATCTATCTCGATCGCAAACTGCATGCACCGGGTGCCGGTTTCGCGCGGGTGGTGGATATGGTGGGCGCGATGCTTGCCGGGCTTGCCGACGAGGCCCTTTCGACACCGCTTGCCGCGGCGGCCGAATAGGCCTCGCCTGATTCCAACTGGCAGGCCGATCAGTCGGTCAACGCATCGAGCAACGCCTCGACCTGCGCGGCACGCTCGACCGGATCCGCCACCGCCCGTTGCGCGATCCAGCGGCCGTTCTTCTCGACCAGATCCTCAAGCGGCGCGTCGGCGCGACGGTCGTTCGGGGTGAACGCGATCGCGGCAGGACCGGCGTCGATCCGCCGGATACCCGCAACACAGGCGCGCAACCGTATCCGCGCCAGCAACAGCAGCCGACGCGCCGAATCGGGTACCACCCCGAAGCGATCCTCCAGCTCCGCTTCGAACTGGTCGAGCGCCGCGACGTCCTCCAGCCGTGCCAACCGCCCGTAGAGCGACAGGCGCACCTCCTCCTCGGGTATCCAGGTGTCGGGCAGGCTGCCGCCAACCCCGAGGTGCAGGTCGGGTACCCAGTCGTCGACCGCCTCCCCCCGCGCCAGCCGCAACGCACGGCCAAACAGATGCTGGTACAGGTCGATCCCGATCAGCTTCATATGCCCCGCCTGTGCCTCGCCGACGAGGTCGCCCGCACCGCGCAGATCGAGATCGCGTGCGCTGATCGCGAAGCCTGCGCCGAGCCGGTCGAACGCCTGCAACGTCCGCAGCCGCTTCAGCGTCGCCTCGGCGATCGTCGCATCGCCGTCGGTCAACAGCATCACCTGCCCCCGTCGCCCGCCGCGCCCGACCCGGCCACGCAACTGATGGAGCTGTGACAGGCCGAACCGGTCGGCGTGATGGACGATCATCGTGTTGGCGCGCGGCACGTCGAGCCCCGCCTCGATGATATTGGTGGCGAGCAGCACATCGCCGTCGCCGGCCGCAAAGCCGACCATTGCCTCATCGATCTCGGCCGCAGGCATCTTGCCATGCGCCTGGACGAGCCCGAGTTCGGGCACCAGCTTGGCCAGCTTTGCGGCGAGCGGCGCCATGTCGTCGATCCGCGGCACCACGACGAAGCTCTGCCCGCCGCGCGCGCGTTCGCGCCGAAGCGCAGCGCGGACGGTGGCATCGTCGAAGCTGGCGACCGCGGTGCGGATCGGCTGGCGGCGCGCGGGCGGGGTGGCGATCACCGACATGCCCTGAAGCCCGATCATCGCCGATTGCAGCGTCCGCGGGATCGGCGTCGCGCTGAGCGTCAGCACGTGACCGGCCCCGAGCGTATGCAGCTTGGTCTTGTCGGCCGCCCCGAACCGCTGCTCCTCGTCGATCACGACCAACGCGAGATCCTTATAGGCGACTCCCTTGCCGGCGATCGCCCCGGTGCCGATGACGACGCCGATAGAACCATCCGCGAGCCCCGCCTTCACACGCGTCTTTTCCGTCGTGCTCGACAGGCGGGACAGCCCGGCAACGGTGATGCCGGTCCCTTCGAAGCGCCGCGCGAAGGTCTCGATATGCTGCCGCACGAGCACGGTCGTCGGCGCGGCGATCGCGACCTGTCGGCCCGACAAGGCAACCGCCGCCGCCGCGCGCAAGGCGATCTCGGTCTTGCCGTAACCAACATCGCCGATCACCAGCCGGTCCATCGGCTTGCCGCTGGCCAGATCCGCCAGCGTGGTCGTGATCGCGCGTGCCTGATCCGGGGTCTCGGTGAACGCGAAGCCGGCGGCGAAGCGTTCATAGGCCGCGCGGTCGGGGACGATCGGGTCAGTGGTGCGCGCCGCGCGCTCCGCCGCGATCGCCGCAAGATCACGCGCGCTTTCGGCGATCGCCGCATCGATCGCGCCACGTCGCTTCTGCCACGACGAACCGTCCAGCGCGTCGAGCGTCACCGCGTCGGCATCCGCGCCATAGCGCCAGATCCGGTCGGCTTCCGCCACTGGCACGAGGCGGCGACCGTCCTTCGCATAGCCCAGCACGATCGCGTCGCCGCCCGCATCGGGCAGCGCCTCAAGCCCGCGGACGATGCCGATACCGAACTCCTCGTGGACGACGACGTCGCCGCACCGCAGTTCGCTCGACAGGCCGGCCAGCGCGCCAAGGCCGCTTGCACCGATCTCGTCGCCGCGGGCGCGGCCGCCGAGTAGGTCGGCGCCCGCGATGACGGTAACGCCGGGCGCCACGAAACCACGGTCGATCGGCGCGACCAGCAGCATCGCGGTGCCGGGCTTGGCCGCGGCGATGTCGGACCATCGCTCGATCGCCGTGAACGCGATCTTGGTACGATGCTCGAGCCGCGGCTGGAGGAACCGCAGGTCGCGCGGCGAGCCGACCAGCACGAAGCGCGAATCGGCAAGCACGTCGCGCGCAAGCTTGGCAAACGCGCGGGCGGGATCGCGGTGCTCGACGAAACGGGGCGACGGCGCGTCGCCCGGATCGATCGCGACCATGTCACGCTTGGCGACCGCCGCGTCCCATGACCAGGTCGCAACCAGATCGGCACTGGCTTTGCGACGCGGCAGGCCATCGGCGGCAAGATCCATAAACCGCGCGCGCCGGCGATCGACGCCGGGGTCGCACGCGATCGCCGCGTCGGGGAGATGCGCGAGGAGGGCGACCCCCTTCTCGACCACGGGCTCGGTCGCGCGGCCAACCTCGATACAGGCGATATCGGCCGATCCCAATTGCGAGACGGGATCATATTCGCGCAACGCGGTGATCCGGCCCTCGGCAAATTCGATACGGATGGGGGTCGCACGATCGGCGGGGAAAATGTCGATGACGTTGCCGCGCACCGCGATCTCGCCCGGCTCGTCGATCCGATCGTCGACGATGTAACCGATCTCCGCTGCGGTCGCCGCGAACGCCTCGACGTCGATCGCATCGCCTACCGCGAGCCGCGGCGGGGCGGCGTCGAACATCGCCGGCTCAGGGTAGCGCACGGCGGTCGCCTCAGCGGTAGTCACCAGCAGGATCGGTCCGGTATCGCCCAAGGTCGCCGCGCGCACACGACGCAAGGCCGCCACGCGCAATCCGACATTGGCCGGCGAGGCGGGCGCGTCGTCACCGGGTAAGGCATCGCTCGACGGCAACTGGACGACCACCGCGTCGGGCACCAGCGCCGTGGCGATCGCCGCAATATCGGTCGCGCGCTGATCATCCAGCGCGACGTAGACAAGATCACCCTGTGCGAGCCGATCGGCGATTGCCGCCGCGATCGCCGCAGGGGGCGCTGCAAGGGGCGCGGCCGGTATGATGCCGGTTTCGGTCTCGGCCTGACGGCTGGTTTGAAGCACACGCATTCCTCTCGCTGGTCCGAACTGAACGAGACGCATCGACGCGTGTTCCTACGACGCTATCCTCGATCAGTGCGTTTGCCGGTGGATGCTGCCGATGCGTGTCGCTGTCGGGGTGCTCGACGCGGTCGGTGCTGGACATCGAAGATTTGTCGTATAATTCCGGCGATCAATACCGTTGCATCGCGACGGGAGTGAGGTGGCGAACATGACGTCTTTCATCGCGGTCGACTGGGGCACCTCGAACCGCCGCGCGTTCCGGATCGAGGCGGGGCTCGTCATTGCCTCGGAACGCGACGATCGTGGCGCAGCGACGGTCGCGCCTGCGGACTATGCGGCCGAGGTCATGGGCATCCGCGACCGGCTTGGCGACCTGCCGATGCTCCTCGCGGGGATGGTCGGATCAACCATTGGCTGGCGTAGCGTACCGTATGTCGCAGCGCCCGCCGGGCTCGCCGAGATTGCCGCAGGGCTCCACCGGATCGACGACCGGACCGCGATCGTACCGGGGCTGTCCTACCGCGACGGGTTGCATGCCGACGTGATGCGCGGCGAAGAGGTGCAGTTGCTCGGCGCGGTCGCTGCCGGGCTGGTGCCCGCCGACGCACTGCTGTGCCAGCCCGGCACGCACTGCAAATGGGCGACGATCGAAGCGGGCGCGATCACCCGCTTCACCACCGCGATGACCGGCGAACTCTTCGCGCTGTTGCGGACGCACGGCATCCTCGCCAGCCAGCTCGGCCATCCGGTCGAACCCGGTGCAGCGTTCCGCGACGGCGTCACGGAGGGCGCGAAACGCGATCTCGCCGCCAGCCTATTCGCGATCCGCGCGCGCGGCGTGCTCGGGATCGCCGACGACGCGCATGCCGCGTCGTTCGCGAGCGGTCTGCTGATCGGGGCGGATACCGCCGCGCGGATCGAGCGCGGCACGACGGTGCACATCCTTGCCGACCCGGCCCTCGGCGCACTCTATGCCAGCGCGATCGATGCGCTGGGCGGCACCTCGCACCATATCGACAGTCAGGCCGCGTTCGTCGCCGGCATCACCCGCATCCAGGATCTTGCAGCATGACCACGCACCGCCAAGCTTTCGACGACGCCTTTGCGAAGTGCCCGCTGATCGCGATCCTGCGCGGCGTGAAGCCGGAGGAGGTCGAGGCGATCGGCGAGGCGCTGGTCGAGGCGGGGTTCACGATCCTCGAAGTGCCGATGAACTCGCCTCAGCCGCTCGACAGCATTGCCCGCCTTGCGCGCACGCTGAAGGGCCGCGCGGTCGTCGGGGCGGGCACGGTGTTGCGTGTCGAGGATGTGGAGGCAGTCGGCGCGGCCGGCGGCACGCTGATCATCGCGCCCAACGCGAATGTGCGGGTGATCGCGGCGGCGGCGGAGCGCGGCTATGTCGCGCTCCCCGGCATCGCGACGCCGACCGAGGCATTCGCGGCGCTGGAGGCAGGTGCTGCGGCACTGAAACTCTTCCCCGCCGAGGCCGCGAGCCCCGCCGTGCTGAAGGCGATGCGCGCCGTCCTCCCCAAGGATACGCGCGTTCTGCCGGTCGGCGGAGTCGTGCCGGAGATCATGGCCGAGTGGCGCAAGGCGGGGGCCGCCGGCTTCGGTCTGGGCTCGGCGCTGTATGCGCCGGGGATGACGGCAGCGGATGTCGGCGCGCGGGCGCGCGGGTTTATGGCGGCGTTGAAGGCGGAGTAGCGCCGTACCGGTTGGCGTCGCTGAAACTGGGCGTAGCATACGCTAGGCCGCGCACACCCGTTCGTCACCCCAGCGAAAGCTGGGGTCTCCTGGTTCGGGTCTCCCGCGCGACAATAGAGATACCCCAGCTTTCGCTGGGGTGACGGAGGGGGCAACCGATTGGGGCTCATCATGGACCCGCTATCGTCTTCCCGCCGCGTTGGGTTTAGGGCGGCGCGATGATCTTCGCCGACCAGGACCGAGACCTCGCCAAGCTGGCCGCCGCCGACCGATATCGATCGCTCCGCCCGCGCACCGGCATCGACTTCGCCTCGAACGACTATCTTGGGCTCGCCGGGTCGGACCGCCTGCGCGCCGCGATGATCGAAGCCTTGTCGAGGGGCGTACCGGTCGGCTCGGGCGGCTCGCGGCTTTTGCGCGGCAACGCGCCCGAGCATGAAACGCTGGAAGCGGAGGCCGCGCGGTTTTTCGGGACCGAGGCGGCGCTGTTCTTCGCCAGCGGCTACATCGCCAACACGATCCTGTTCGCGACATTGCCCCAGCGCGGCGACTTGATCGTCCACGACGCACTGATCCATGCCAGTGCGCATGAAGGCATGCGTCTCACACGGGCGACCTGCGTTAGCGCGGCGCACAATGATGCCGATGCGTTCGAAGATGCGATTACCGCATGGCGTGCGACGGGTGGCACGGGCCGCGTATGGATCGCGGTCGAGAGCCTCTACAGCATGGACGGCGACCGCGCGCCGCTCGCCGATCTCGCGCAGGTCGCGGACCGCCATGACGCCATCCTGCTGATCGACGAAGCGCATGCGACCGGCGTGTTCGGCACCGATGGCCGCGGCCTTGCCGAGGGACTCGACGGGCGCGCGAACGTCATAACGCTGCGAACCTGCGGCAAGGCGCTCGGCTGCGAGGGCGCGCTGTTGTGCGGGCCGGCGGTGATGCGCGAATTCATCGTCAATCGCGGCCGCGGGTTCATCTTCTCGACCGCACCGTCACCACTGATGGCGCTGGCGGTCGGCGAGGCGTTGCGGATCATGGCCGACGAACCCGCGCGGCGGGACCAGCTGTGGGGCCTGATCGCGACGGCGGAGCGAATGCTGGCGCCGCACGGTGTGGCGGCGACCGGGTCGCAGATCCTGCCACTGGTACTCGGCGATGCGGCACGGACGATGCGTGTCGCGAGCGCGATCCAGGCGGCGGGGTTCGACGTGCGCGGCATTCGGCCGCCGACCGTGCCCGACGGGACGTCGCGGTTGCGGATATCGTTGACCTTGAACGCCACCGCGGCAGATAGCGCGGCTTTGGGAATGGTAATGGGAAAGGCGCTGCAATGACGATCGTGGTTACCGGAACGGACACCGATATCGGCAAGACCGTGTTCGCCGCGGGCCTGACCGCAGCGCTCGGCGCGCGCTATTGGAAGCCGGTGCAGGCTGGGCTCGCGGATGGCAGCGATGCGGCTTCGGTCGTTACCTTGGGCGTTCCCGCAGACCACGTCCTGCCCGAAGCCTACCGGCTGACCACGCCGTGCTCGCCACATCTCGCCGCCGAGATCGATGGTGTGACGATCGATCCCGACCGGCTCGCGCTGCCCGAAGTCGATGCCCCGCTGGTGGTCGAGGGCGCGGGCGGCGTGATGGTCCCGGTGACGCGCGACCTGATCTTCGCCGACCTGTTCGCGCGCTGGGGCAAGCCGGTGGTGCTCGTCGCGCGCACGGGGCTCGGCACGATCAACCACAGCCTGCTCTCGATCGAGGCGTTGCGGAGCCGCGGCGTACCCATCCTCGGCATTGCGTTCGTTGGCGACGCGGTCGAGGATAGCGAGGCGACGATCGCCGCACTCGGCAAGGTCCGGAGGCTCGGCCGCCTGCCCCGCCTCGATCCGTTGAACGCCGCGACGCTGGCCGCGGCGTTCGCCGCGAATTTCGACCTGGAGGCGTTCCGGTGAGTGACTCCCCCGTCTGGCATCCGTTCACGCAGCACGGCCTGCGCGAGCCGATCCCGCTCGTCACGCATGCCGAGGGCGCCGCACTCTACACCTCGGATGGCCGGCGGATCGTCGATGCGATCTCGTCCTGGTGGGTGACCACGCATGGCCATGCCAACCCGAAGATCATGGCGGCGATCGCGGAGCAGGCGGGCAAGCTCGACCAGATCATCTTCGCCGGCTGGACGCACCAGCCTGCCGAGGACCTCGCGCGCGGACTGACCGCGATCATGCCGCCCGAATTGACCCGCGTGTTCTTCTCGGACTCCGGCTCGACCAGCGTCGAGTGCGCGCTGAAGATGGCGCTCGGCTATTGGCTCGATCGCGGCGAGGATCGCCACCGTATCCTCGTGATGGAGCATGGCTATCACGGCGACACGATCGGCGCGATGTCGGTCGGCGCGCGCGGCGTGTTCAACAGGGCGTACGAACCGCTGTTGTTCGACGTCGGCACGATCCCCTTCCCCGCCGCCGGGCTCGAACAAGCAACACTTGATGCGCTCGAGAAGGCTTGCGCCGCGCACCCGGCCGCGTTCATCGTCGAGCCGCTGCTGCTCGGCGCGGGCGGGATGCACATCTATCCAGCTTACATCCTCGCCGAGATGCGGCGGATCTGCGCTGCGCACGACGTGCTGTTCATCGCCGACGAGGTGATGACCGGCTGGGGCCGCACCGGCACCTTGCTCGCCTGCGAACAGGCCGGCGTGGTGCCCGACATCCTGTGCCTGTCGAAGGGGCTGACCGGCGGCGCGATCCCGCTCGCGGTGACGATGGCGACCGAGGCGATCTACCAGGCGCATTACGGCACCGACCGCGCGCGGATGTTCTTCCACTCGTCGAGTTACACCGCCAACCCGATCGCCTGCGCCGCCGCCAATGCCAATCTCACGATCTGGCGCGAGGAACCCGTGCGCGAGCGGATCGCCGATCTCGCCGCACGCCAAACCTCGCGACTGGAGGCACTTGCCGAGCATCCTCGCATCGCCAATGCGCGCCAGATCGGCACCATCACCGCGGTCGAGCTGCGCGGCGAAGACGGCTATCTTTCGCAGATAGGTCCGCGTCTGCTCGCCTTCTTCGGCGCGCGCGACCTGCTGCTCCGGCCGCTCGGCAACACCGTCTACGTCATGCCGCCCTATTGCATCGACGATGCCGATCTCGATCGGATCTACGCGGCGATCGGCGAGGCGTGCGACGTGCTGGGGCAAGACTCCTGACGTTTTTGCTGCGGTGCAGCAACAAATGATGTACGTCCCACGTTGAGATAAGATCGCGGCCGAGTACGCCTTGCGACGAAAGGCTCGATTCACGTGAGAAACATCGCCGACACCATCGCTCGCATGGCCCGCGCCGGGGCCCCTACGCCGCGCACTACGGCGCCCAGCCGCCTGACGCCGTTGATCGAGTTCGGGACCAATCCGGGGGCCTTGCTCGGGTACGCCTATGTGCCTGCCGACCTTCCTGCGGACGCGCCGTTGGTCGTCGTCCTGCACGGCTGCACGCAGACCGCGGCGGGCTATGATCATGGGTCGGGTTGGTCGCAGCTTGCGGATCGCGCCGGCTTCGCGCTGCTGTTTCCCGAACAGACGCGCGCGAACAATCCCAATCTCTGCTTCAACTGGTTCGCCTCCGAAGACACCGCGCAAGCAGGCGGTGAAGCCGAATCGATCGCGCAGATGACCGAGACGATGATCGCACGCCACGGCCTCGATCGCAGCCGCGTGTACGTTACCGGGCTGTCGGCGGGCGGCGCGATGACGGTTGCGATGCTCGCCACGCGACCCGATTTGTTCGCGGGCGGGGCGGCGATCGGCGGGCTGGCCTACGGCACCGCGACCGGCGTGTCGCAGGCGCTCGACCGGATGCGCGGGCATGGCGATACGAGCGATACGGCTTTGATCGACAAGGTTCGCAGCGGCGCGCGCGGCCATGACGGGGCGTGGCCGACGCTGGCGATCTGGCACGGCGGCGCGGACGCGACGGTCAGCGTCGCGAATGCGGACACGATCGCGCGGCAATGGCGCGGTATCCACGGCGTCGATGCGAACGCGGTACGCACGGAACGCGTCGGCACCGCCGTCCACCGGATCTGGTCGGACGCGCAGGCGCGCGACGTGGTCGAGGACTGGACCGTGCCGGGCATGGGTCACGGCACGCCGATCGATCCGTTGCGCGGCGAGCGTCTGGGGGCCGCGGGGCCGTTCATGCTCGATGTCGGGATTTCGAGCACGGCGGTGATTGCGAAATCTTGGGGGCTGGTTGCGGCGGCGAAGGCGGAGACTGCGGCAAAGTCAGTGCCGATCGAACGCGTCGCGAAGATGGCGATCCCGGTCTGGTCGAAGCCCGCGGCGAAGCCTCGGCCGGAGCCCCCTGCCGGTATCCAAGCTACGATCGAGAACGCCCTCCGCGCCGCCGGGTTGATGCGGTAGCGTTCCGGCTGAGAGCACCGATACGGTCGACAACGCCGTTTCTTCGAGGTCAGGATTTGCCACCGGTCACCCCCTGCAAAGCTTTAACCGCTGCATAGCCGTCGCCTCAAAATATCCGTCACCCCAGCGGAAGCTGGGGTATCCCACGGGGCAGATGACAATCGCCACGACGATGATATCCCAGCTTTCGCTGGGATGACGGAATTGGCGTAACACGCGTCTTTTTAAGTCACGCGGTTACTCGATCGTCCCCGTCACCCGTCACAAGCCGGATCGCCGCATCGATCCTCCCCCTTGCGGGGGAGGATTGGTTGCTCCGGCAGCGACGCAGCGTCCCCATACGATGATCGACTTGCCGCCCAACCCGGGTAAAGCCGCTACATGACCTCGCCCCCGCCCCGCCCCTGGCGCACAGAATTCGCCGCCACGCTGAAGCTCGCCTGGCCGCTGGTGGCGACCAATCTCGCGCAGGCGCTGGTCGGTGCGACCGACGTGGCGATGCTGGGGCGGCTCGGGCCCGATACGCTGGCGGCGGCGACGCTTGGGCTGAACCTCTACCTCGTCTTTCTCGTCTTCGGCATGGGCCTCACCACTGCCGCGGTCCCGATGATCGCGCGCGAGCGGGGTGCGCGGCCGCATGCGGTGCGCGATATCCGGCGGACCGTGCGCCAGACCATATGGGTCGCCGCCACGCTCTGTATCCCGTCGTGGATCGTGCTGTGGAACGCCGAAACGATCCTCGTCCACCTGCTCGACCAGGATCCGAAGCTTGCACACGAGGCGGCGAGGTTCGTCCGCGCAGTGATGTGGGGGATGCTGCCGAGCCTCGCCTTCCTCGTGCTGCGCGCGTTCGTCGCCGCGCTCGAAAAACCGGCCTGGTCGCTGGTGGTGATGGTCGGGCTGCTAATCGTCAACGCCGGGCTCAACTGGCTGCTGATCTTCGGTCATGCCGGCCTGCCCGCGCTCGGCCTGCTTGGATCCGGCACCGCGAGCAGCATCGCCAACGGCCTCAGCTTCGTCGCGATGGCCGCCGTGATCGTCTACGCAAAGCCGTTCCGCCGCTATCGCCTGCTCGGCCGGTTCTGGCGCGCCGACTGGCCGCGATACCGTGCGGTGTGGACGCTCGGCCTGCCGATCGCGATCACGCTCGGGTTCGAATCGACCGTGTTCATCGCCGCGGTCTTCCTGATGGGCCTGCTCGGGACCGTGCCGCTCGCCGCGCACGCGATCGCGATCCAGATCGCCAGCGTCACCTTCATGGTCCCGCTCGGCATCGCGCAAGCCGCCACGATCCGCGTCGGTCTCGCGACCGGACGCGGCGACCGCGCGGGGATCGGCCGTGCAGGCTGGGCGGCGTTCGCGATCGGCGAAGGCTTCATGGTGCTCACCGCCGCGTTGCTGATCCTCGCGCCGCAACTCCTGATCGGCATCATCCTCGACGTCGATGCGCCTGCGAACGCGCCGGTCGTCGCGCTGGCGATCTCGCTGCTCGCGGTGGCCGCGGTGTTCCAGGTGGTCGACGGCGCGCAGGTGATCGGCGCGGGGATGTTGCGCGGGCTCGGCGATACGACGGTGCCGATGATCTTCGCGGCGATTGGCTATTGGGGGATCGGCATCGGTGTCGGCGCATGGCTCGCATTCGGGCGCGGCTGGGGCGGGGTGGGGATATGGACCGGACTTGCGACCGGTCTGGCGGTGGTTTCGGTGCTGATGATGGCGCGATGGCACGCCCGCGAGCGGCTCGGCCTCGGTTGAGGCTCCACTGGCCCCGTTTCGCACTTATGACGGTACCGTTAACTCGTTGAGTGCGTTAACATACATTGCATCACGGGAGCCTAACATGTCCGACCAAGACCGTATCGTCGCGATCGGGCTCCTCACGCAGCGCGACGTCTTCGCGCTCGGCCACGATCTGTCACGCGTCTATCCGATCGACGAAGTGCCTTGCTTCGGCGCGCTGCTCGGGGCGATCGACGATGCCGACCGCGCGTTCCACCGCGCGCACGACGCCCGCCAATCGCTTGCCAATCCGCCGATCACGGTCGCAACATCGGCGCGATAGCGGCGTTCGACACCCGCTACCTTAGCGGAGATCGATCATGACGCATTTGCCCACTGAATTACTGCTGCTCGGCTGGTCGACGGTCCTGTTGTTCGCGTACGTCATGATCCAGGGGCAAACCGCCACGCGCGACCGCGGGCTCGACTGGAACGCGGGGCCGCGCGACGGCGAGCAGAAGCCGCTCGGCGAGATGGCGGGCCGCGCCGAACGCGCGCTCAAGAACTTCCAGGAAACCTACCCCGTGTTCGTCGCGCTCGCGCTGGGGCTGGCGGTGACCGATCGCACCGGCGGGCTCGGTGCGATCGGCGCATGGCTCTGGTTCGGCGCGCGGATCGCCTATATCCCGCTGTATCTGTTCGGCATCAAATATGTCCGCAGCCTGTGCTGGATGGTATCGATCCTTGGCCTGCTGCTGATGCTGATCCGCTTCCTTTAGGGCTCAAAGCGTGCGGATAATCGCCGAGAAGTCGAGGCTACCCTGCCCGGCCTCGGCGAACGCCTCGTAGCGCTCGGCGGCCTTCGCGCCCATCGGCGTATCCGCGCCGACATCCTGCGCAGCGGCCATCGCGAGCCGCAGGTCCTTGAGCATCAGCGCGGTCGCGAAACCGCCCTGATAGTCGTGATCGGCGGGGGTATCGGGGCCGATACCCGGCAATGGCGCATAGGTGGTCATCGACCAGCTCTGGCCCGAGGACACGCTGGCGATATCGTAGAAGGCCTGTGCGTCGAGCCCGAGCTTTTCCGCCAGCACGAACGCCTCGCAGGTCGCGATCATCGTCGCCCCGAGGATCATGTTGTTGCAGATCTTCGCCGCCTGCCCCGCGCCGTTCGCGCCGGCGTGGATGACGGCCTTGCCCATATCGGCGAGGATGGCGCGCGCCCGGTCGAACGCCTCGGCCGAGCCGCCGACCATGAAGGTGAGCGTGCCCGCATTGGCAGCCCCGATCCCGCCCGACACCGGCGCGTCGACCGCGGCGAGGCCCTTGGCCTGCGCGGCGGCGGCGACCTGCTTGGCGGTGGCGACGTCGATCGTCGAGCAGTCGATCAGGATCGCGGACGGAGGGGCGACGCCGAACAGCGTGTCGTAGACTTCGGCGACATGCTTGCCGGCGGGGAGCATCGTCACGATCGCCTCGGCGCCATCGGCGGCTTCGGCAGCGGACGCGACCGGCAGGCAGCCAGCGGCCTTCGCCTTGTCCAGCGCGTCGGCGCTCAGGTCGAACGCGCGAACGTCGTGGCCCTTCTTTGCGAGGTTCGCCGCCATCCCGCCGCCCATGTTGCCGAGCCCGATGAAACCGATCCGTGCCATTGCTTATCCTCTTTAACGATCGTCATCCCAGCAAAAGCTGGGATCTTTATGGGGCTAGCGTTTCGACCGCCAACGGGGAGACCCCAGCCTTCGCTGGGGTGACGGGGTTGATACGGACGTTTGTCGGGTCACTTCCCCGTCCAGGTCCCGGCGCGCTTCTCGACGAACGCGGCCATGCCTTCGCTCTGGTCCGCCGTCCCGAACAGCCCGTGGAACAGCCGCCGCTCGAACTGGACGCCCATCGCGAGCCCCGTCTCGAACGCCGCGTTGACCATTTCCTTGTTCGCCAGCACCGCCAGCGGCGCCATCGCCGCGATCGTGGTCGCCGTCTTCACCGCCTCCTCGACCAGATCGTCCGCCAGCACGATCCGCGACACGAGGCCAGCGCGCTCGGCTTCGGCGGCGTCCATCATCCGCCCGGTGAGGCACATCTCCATCGCTTTCGCCTTGCCGACCGCACGTGTGAGGCGCTGCGATCCGCCCATCCCCGGCGACACGGCGAGCTTGATCTCGGGCTGGCCGAACTTGGCGGTATCGGCAGCGAGGATGAAGTCGCACATCATCGCCAGCTCGCACCCGCCACCGAGCGCATAGCCCGCCACCGCCGCGATCACGGGTTTGCGCGTCCGCGTGAAATTCTCCCAGCCGGCGAAGAAGTTGCTCGCATACATGTCGGCGAAGCCCTGCGACTGCATCTCCTTGATGTCCGCCCCGGCCGCGAACGCCTTGGCGGAACCGGTCAGCACAGCACACCCCTGCGACGCGTCCGCATCGAACGCGGCAAACGCGGCGATCAGGTCGGCGAGCACCTGCGAATTGAGCGCGTTGAGCGCCTGGGGCCGGTTCAACGTGACAAGCGTGACGCCACCGCGCTGCTCGACCAGGATCGTTTCGTAGTCGGCCATTCAATCTCTCCTATCCCGTCACCCCAGCGGAAGCTGGGTCTCTCGATAATGATGAGACCCCAGCTTTCGCTGGGGTGACGTGTGTTCTTTCTACTCAGCCCGGCGTCCACGCCTCATGCTCCGGCAACGGCGCGAAGATCTGGTCGATCACGTGATCGGTCACAGCCTCGGGCGTCGCCGGATCCCAGCGCGGCGCGTTATCCTTGTCGACGATTACCGCGCGCACGCCCTCAATGAAGTCATGCCGCTGCACGACATGCGCGCCAACCGCATATTCCTGCCGCATCTCGTCCGCGAAACTCGCCATCCCCGCGCCCTCGTGGAGCAGCCGGAGCGACACCTTCATCGTCTGCGGCGACTTGGTCTTCAGCGTCGCGAGAGTCTGAGTCGCCCACTCCCCACCATCGGCGTCGAGCGCGGCATAGATCTCCTCCAGCACGTCTGACGCGAACAGCCGGTCGATGTCATCCTTGCGCGCCAAGATCTTCGCGTCGGGTGCCGACGTGGCCAATGCGTCCAACACGCCCGCGATATCCTGCGGCGTCTCCGCGATCCGTGCCTTAGCGGTATCGAGCGTATCGCTCGCGAGAAAATGCGTCGCCAACCCGAGCGCGAGACACTCTGCACCATCGAGCCGGTGCCCGGTCAGCGCGAGATACTGCCCGATCCGCCCCGGCAGCCGCGACAGATACCAGCCGCCGCCAACGTCCGGGAACAGCCCGATCCCCGTTTCCGGCATCGCAAACTTGGTGTTATCGGTCGCAACCCGGAACCGGCACGGCAGCGCTAGCCCGACGCCGCCGCCCATGGTGATCCCGTCCATGAACGCGACGATTGGCTTGGCATAGGTGAACAGCCGGTGGTTCATCCGATACTCGGCGTGAAAAAACACCCGCGCCTCGACGCCATCGGTCGCGCCCGACGCGGCGAGCATGCGGATATCCCCGCCAGCACAGAACCCGCGCCCCTCGGCATGATCGACGACGATCGCCTCGACCGCCGCGTCGCCACGCCACGCTTCCAGCGCCTCCAGCACGCCTTCGCACATCGCTAGGTTCAACGCGTGCAGCGCCTTCGGGCGGTTCAACCGAATCCGGCCGACAGGCCCTTTACTCTCGACGATCAGATCATCGGTCACGCGTTCACCTCCCGAACATCATCTCCGCGCCTCTGCGCCTCTGCGCGAACAAGAAACTTTTTCGCGCAGAGGCGCAGAGGCGCGGAGCAGAAGAAAGACTTGAAGCTGCGCGGACTCACTGTCGGGTCAGTTCGCGACCGACGATCATCCGCATCACCTGGTTCGTGCCCTCGAGGATCGAATGCACGCGCAGGTCGCGCCAGAAGCGCTCGATCGGATAGTCCTGCAGATACCCGTAGCCGCCATGCAGCTGCAACGCGCGGTCGACCACCGACGAGCCGGTATCCGTCGCCAGCCGCTTCGCCATCGCCGCGAACTTGGTCTTGTCGGGCGCGTTCGCCGTCACCTTCGCCGCCGCGATGTAGAGCAGCGCCCGCGCCGCCTCCAACTCGGTCGCCATGTCCGCCAGCATGAACTGCGTGTTCTGGAAATCGGCGATCGCCTTGCCGAACTGTTTCCGGTCCTTGGTATAAGCGATCGCCTCGTCGAGACACCGCTGCGCGCCGCCGAGCGAGCACGCGCCGATATTCAACCGCCCGCCATCGAGCCCCATCATCGCGATCCGAAAGCCCTCGCCCTCGCCGCCGACCATGTTCGCGGCCGGTACGCGGACACCGTCGAAGATCACCTGCCGCGTCGGTTGCGAATGCCAGCCCAGCTTCTTCTCGTTCGCGCCGAACGACACGCCCGGCATGTCCTTCTCGATCACCAGGCAGGAGATGCCCTTAGGCCCGTCCTCGCCGGTGCGGACCATGGTGACATACACCTCGTTCTCGCCAGCACCCGAGATGAACTGCTTCGATCCCGTCACGATCCAGTCGTCGCCATCACGCACGGCGCGCGTCTTGAGCGCAGCCGCGTCGGAGCCCGAGCCCGGCTCGGTCAGGCAATAGCTCGCGAGCCGGTCCATCGTCACCAGATCGGGGAGATACTTGTCCTTCACCGCGGCCGACCCGAACCGGTCGATCATCCACGCCGCCATGTTATGAATGCTGATGAACGCGGACGTCGAAGGGCACCCGTACGACATCGCCTCCATGATCAGCGCGGCTTCCAACCGCCCAAGCGCGATCCCGCCGCTTTCCTCGCTGACGTAGATCGCCGCGAAGCCGAGTTCGGCCGCCGCCTTGATCGTCTCGCGCGGGAAGATGTGCTTCTCGTCCCACTCGGCCGCATGCGGGGTGATGCGGTCGGCGGTGAAACGGCGTGCCAGCTCCTGGATCTCGCGCTGGTCGTCGGTGAGGTCGAACTGGTTGGTCATCGGACTTTCCTGAATCGTCATACTGCGTCCGTCATACTGGGCTTGACCCAGTATCCAGAGCGGCGAATGCTGATGCTCGTGGCTCTGGATACTGACTTTCGTCAGGATGACGGGGTGGGGGGAATGATATGGCTAGACAACCCGCGGTCTATATCATGGCGAGCTGGCGTAACGGAACGCTGTACATCGGCGTAACCTCCGACCTGATGGCACGGATCGTTCAGCATCGTGAGAGCGCGTTCGCTGGGTTTACTAAGCGATACGCGGTTAACCGGCTGGTGTGGTTCGCAATGGCCGACACGATGGAGGGGGCGATCACGCGCGAGAAGCAGCTCAAGGTCTGGAAGCGCTCGTGGAAGATCGAGCTTATCGAGACCGACAATCCTACGTGGCGCGATCTGGCCGAAGACTGGGGTTTCGATCCCCTCCCGTCATCCTGACGAAAGTCAGGATCCAGAGTCAAAAGCGTCGCGCTCCGTAACTCTGGATCCTGGATCAAGTCCAGGATGACGGGATCCGGGGATGGCAAACCACTCACCCCATCGTCGGGATGACGAACGCGTCGTTGTTGCGCGCCGGACCGCCATCCTCGGCCATCGCCGGCAATGCAGACCCATCCGGCCAGCGCTGCGTGATCGTCTTGACCTTGGTCCAGAACTTCACGCCCTCCATGCCGTGCTGGTTGGTATCGCCGAACGCCGAGCGCTTCCACCCGCCGAACGTATGATACGCGACCGGCACCGGGATCGGCACGTTGATGCCCACCATCCCGACGTTCACCCGCGCCGCGAACTCGCGCGCCGCGTGACCGTTGCGCGTGAAGATCGCGACGCCGTTGCCGTATTGATGCTCGCTCGGCAGGCGCACCGCCTCCTCGAAATCGGCGGCGCGGACGATCTGGAGCACCGGCCCGAAGATCTCCTCCTTGTACGCCGACATCTCGGTCGTCACGTGATCGAACAGCGACGGCCCGATGAAGAAGCCCTTCTCGTGCCCCTGCAACGCAAACCCGCGCCCGTCGACGACCAGTTCCGCGCCCTCATCGACGCCGGTCTGAATCCAGTTCTCGATCCGGGTACGATGCGCCGCGTTCACGACCGGGCCGTAGTGCGCGTCGTTGTCGGTCGACACGCCGACCCGCAAAGCCGCGATCGCCGGGATCAGCTTCTCGCGCAGCGCGATGGCGGTCTTCTCGCCGACCGGCACCACCACCGGCAGCGCCATGCAGCGCTCGCCGGCGCTCCCGAACGCCGCGCCCGACAGGTCGGCGACGACCTGGTCGAGGTCCGCGTCGGGCATGACGATCCCGTGGTTCTTCGCGCCACCCATCGCCTGGACGCGCTTGCCCGCCTCGACGCCGCGACGGTACACGTAATGCGCGATGTCGGACGAGCCGACGAAGCTGACCGCCGAGATCGCCGGATGATCGAGGATCGCATCGACCATTTCCTTGTCGCCGTGGACGACCTGGAAGATCCCCTCGGGCAGCCCCGCCTCGACGAACAATTCGCCGAGCCGCACCGGCACCGACGGATCGCGCTCGCTGGGCTTGAGGATGAACGCGTTGCCCGTGGCGATCGCGACGCCCGACATCCACAGCGGGATCATCGCCGGGAAGTTGAACGGCGTGATGCCCGCGCCAATGCCTAATGGCTGGCGCATCGAGTACACGTCGATCCCCGGCCCGGCACCCTGCGTGTATTCACCCTTGAGGATGTGCGGGATGCCGCAACAGAACTCGATGACCTCGAGCCCGCGCTGGATGTCGCCCTTCGAATCCGCGATCACCTTGCCGTGCTCGGACGACAGCAGGCGCGCGAGCTCCTCCATGTTCGCCTCGACGAGCCGCTTGAACTCGAACATCACGCGAGCACGCCGTTGAGGGTTAGTCGCGGCCCAGCCCGGCTGTGCCTTCTGCGCGGCGGCGACGGCGCGGTCCAGATCGGTCGCGCCCGACAGCCGTACCCGCGCCTGCACCTCGCCCGAATTCGGGTCGAACACGTCGCCGAAGCGCTCGGCCGTGCTGGCCGCACCGCTCACGAAATTCTCGATCGTCCGCATGGGCATCCTCTTCTAGTTATCCGCACCGTCGGCCATAAGGCTTTCGCAGCCAAGTGGGGCTGTTTGCAGAATCGCTCTGCGAATATGCAGCATAGGGTGAGGCGTTCATGGATTGGGACGACGTCCGATATTTCCTCGCTCTGGCGCGCGCGCACAGGCTCGGACCGGCCGCAAAACTGCTCGGGCAGGACGCGACGACGGTTTCGCGACGGCTGCAACGGCTAGAGCGGCGACTCCAGACGACGTTGTTCGAACAGACCGTCGCGGGTTACGCGCTGACGGAACGCGGCTCGGCGCTATTGGAACACGCCGAGACGATGGAGGCGTCCGCGCTCGGCATCCAGGAAGTCGTCGGCAATGATGCAGGGGTACTCGCCGGCCCGATCCGGTTGAGCGTCTCGGAAGGGTTCGGCAGCCGCATTCTTGCGCCGCGCCTCGCGTCGTTCACCAACCAGCATCCGCGGATCGCCGTCGACCTGATCGCGTCGACCGGCTTCCTCAACCCCTCGCGGAGAGAGGCCGACATCGCGGTGATGCTTGCGCGGCCCAAGAGCGGCCCGCTGGTGGCGCGCAAGCTGACCAACTATCACCTCGGACTGTACGCGCATCCCGATCATCTCGCGCGGACGGGGCCGATCGCGACGACCGCGGATCTGATGCGGCACCGGCTGATCGGGTACGTTCCGGACATGATCTATGCCCCCGAACTCCGCTATCTGGCGGAAATCGACGGCCGCCTCGACGCCTCGATCCGCAGTTCGAGCATCGTCGCGCAGGCCGAGCTGATCGCTGCGGGGGCGGGCTGCGGGATATTGCCTTGCTTCATCGGCGACCGGATGCCGGGACTGGTACGCGTGCTGCCCGAAGCGGTGGACATCGCGCGGTCGTTCTGGCTCGTCGTCCACCGCGACGTCCGTCGGATCGCACGGATCGATCGGTTCATCGCCTGGCTGGACGCGACCATCGGCGAGTTGAAGCCGCTGATGTTGGGCACGACGCCTGCGATTGCCGCTCGGAATTGAGCGCCGTATAGCCCCCGCGGCAGTTCGCCCGGAGTAACAGCGTGATCCCGACCTTCTACCACAAGATGATCAACTGGATCGGCGACGGCACCGGGCTGCCCGATACGATCCTGCACATCCATGCCGGGATGGCGCTGCTGATGATCGCGCGGCTGATCACGCGGCGGTCGTTCGGTACGTTCATTCCGTGGTGGGTGGTCGTCGCGGGCGAGGCGTTCAATGAGATTATGGACCGCATGACGTTCGGGTCGTGGCGGTGGGAGGATACCTCGCTGGATATCCTCAACACGCTGCTGTGGCCGACGGTGATCTGCCTCGGCGTGCGGCTGCGGCCGATGATCGGGAAGCGCGGGCGGTAGAGCCCACTAGCCGCCCGTCATCCTGACGAAAGTCAGGATCCAGAGCCACCGACGATAACGCCCGCGACCCTGGGTCCTGACTTTCGTCAGGATGACGAAAAATAGTCAGCCTAGCGCAATGTAGCGTTGCAAGTGATAGTCCTCGTCACCGAGCTGGTGGTCGATCATCACCAAGCGCTTGGCGTAATGCGACACCGCGTATTCCCACGTCATGCCGATGCCGCCGTGCAGCTGGATCGACTCCTCCGCGACCAGCGCACCAGTCCGACCGATCGTGTATTTTGCCGCTGACAGAGCACGTTCACGCGCCTTGGCATCGTCGCCGTCGAACGCCGATGCCGCATTGATCACCGCGGAATGCGCCTGCTCGATCTCAAGCAACACCGTCGCCATGCGGTGCTGGAGCGCCTGGAACTTGCCGATCGGCACGCCGAACTGCTTCCGGTCGCGGAGGTAGCCAAGCGTGGCTTCCTTGACGAACTCCATCGCGCCGACCGCCTCGGCGGATAGCGCGAGCAGCCCTGCCCCGACCGCCGCATCGACGATCGCCTGCCCCTGTCCTTCCCCTCCTACGCGCGCGTCCGCGCCGAGCGCCACGTTCTCGAACGTCACGTCGCCGGCGCCACCGCCCTCGACAACGTTGTAGCTCCGTACCGAAACGCCCGCCGTGTCCGCGGGCACGAGCAACACCAGCGGATCACCGTCCTGCTCGACCGTCACCACGAACACCGACGCCGCGCCTGCCTGCGGAACGACCGCCTTCGTCCCGCTGAGCGCCCAGCCGTCGCCGCTCTTCGTCGCAGTCACAGGCGTAGCCCCGTCGTCATGTGCAAACGCGGCGATCGTCTCGCCGGACACGATCGCGGCGAGCGTTTCATCATGCCCGCCAGCCTTCGCCAGCGCACGCCCCGCCATCAGCGCACCGAGGAACGGCTCGACCACCAGCGCGCGACCGAGTGCTTCGAACACCACCATGATGTCGAACCCACTGCCGCCGAAGCCGCCCGCCGCCTCATCGAACAGCGCCGAGACGATGCCGAGTTCGTTCAACTGCTGCCATACCGCCGGATCATACCCCGCCTCGCCATACGCGCCCGCGTTGCGCGTCTCGATCGGATAACCGTCGCGCAACGCCCGCACGAGCGTGTCGGCGAGCATGCGGCGGTCGTCGGTGTGTTCGAAGTTCATGGTATCACAGACCCAGGATGGCTTTGGAGATAATGTTCTTCTGGATCTCGTTCGACCCGCCGAAGATCGACAGTTTCCGATTGTTGAAATAGCTCGGCGCCGCCATCGCCGCGTCCTCCGGGCCGACATCCTCGCCGTTCCAGCCGGCCTCCAGAGCTTCGGGTATGTAGGGCGCCGCGTACGAGCCATAGGCACGCCGGGTCAGCGAGGTGATCTCCTGGCGGATCTCGGTGCCCTTGATCTTGAGCATCGAACTCTCGGCACCGGGTGCACCACCGCCTGCCACGGCCGCGAGCACGCGGAGATTGGTCGTCTGCATGTTCGCCAGATCGATCTCGACCCGCGCCATCCTCGCCGCGAACAGCGGGTCATCCGCCAGCGAGCGGCCGCCCTTCTTCTGCATCTGCGCGACTTCCTTCAGCCGCTCGAACGACGCGATCGAGAAGCCGACGCCGGCGATGTTGGTCCGCTCGTAGGTCAGCAGGTACTTGGCGTAGGTCCAGCCCATGTTCTCCTCGCCCACGAGGTTCGCCACCGGCACCTCGACATCGGTGAAGAACACCTCGTTCACTTCCTGCTCGCCGTCGATCAGCGTGATCGGACGGACCTCGATGCCGGGCGACTTCATGTCGATCAGCAGGAACGAGATGCCCTCCTGCTTCTTCGCGGTCGCGTCGGTGCGGACGAGGCAGAATATCATGTCGGCATGCTGGCCGAGCGTCGTCCAGGTCTTCTGGCCGTTGACGACATAGACGTCGCCCTTCCTGACCGCGGTGGTCTTGAGGCCCGCAAGATCGGAGCCGGCACCGGGCTCGGAATACCCCTGGCACCACCAGTCGGAGCCATCGAGAATCCGCGGCAGCCACTGCTTCTTCTGCTCTTCCGAGCCGTATTTGATCAGCACCGGGCCGAGCATGTTGACGCCGAACGGCACGACGCGGGGCGCGTGCGCGAGCGCGGACTCATTGTCGAAGATGAAGCGCTGGATCACGCTCCAGCCGGGGCCGCCCCACTCCTCGGGCCAGTGGTTCGCCAGCCAGCCGCGCTCGTTGAGGATGGCGTGCCACTCCTCCATGTCCGACTTCCGCAGCCGCTTGCCCTCGCGAACCAGCGTCGAAAGGCGGGCGGGCAGTTTGTCGCGGAAGAAGCTGCGGACTTCCTCGCGGAAGGCTTCTTCCTCGGGCGTGAAGCTGAGATCCATGGCCATGTGCTCCTGATGTTGGAGTCCATGTGCCACAGTCGATCGAGGAATTGAAGGACCGGTATGGTCTGGATAACCGAATTTGTTGCGTGGTGCGACGCAGGTTAATCTGGGCGGTATCGCCACACCTTGATCCTCCCCTGGCAGGGGAGGTGGCTGGCGCTCCCCAGACAGAGGGGTGTCACGCTCTCGATGGCGCGCCACCCCTCCGTCAGCCCTGCGGGCTGCCACCTCCCCTCAGAGGGGAGGATCGATAGGGCGTCAGAACCGGTAGCTGATCCAGCCGGCAAGGAAGTCGGAGTTCTTATACCCGGCATTGGTCAGCGCCGGCCCGGCGATCAGATGCTCGTACCGCCCGGTGAACGACAGCCGCGAGGTGAACGGGTACACCGCCTGGAACCGGATCGTGTCGGCGATCTTCTTGCCCCCGAAATTCTGCGTGCCCGCAAACGCCGAGCCGTTCGCGCGGTACACCGCATCGCTCGTCGTATCGCGCCAGGACAGCTGATATTCCGCGGTCATGCGCAGCTTGCCGAACGGCGTGAACGTCACGTTCGGCGCGAGCGCGATCAGGTTGGTCGGCGTCGCGAACAGCTGGTAGCTGTAATAGATGTTGTTGCCGAACGGCGCGAGCGAGTTGCGCAGCGTGCCCTTCCCGTATGCGCCGCCACCGCTCGCATAATCGGCGTGGAAACCGACGCGCGGCGCGGACTTGCCGTCGCCAATCTTGTAGGTCTGCGCCAACAGGATCAGCCACGCCTTGATCGAGCGGTTGTCGTAACTGCCGCCCTGGTAATTGATCGTCCAGTCGAGATTGACCGGCCCGGCGTCACCCCAGACATGCAGGCCGTAGAAATTGCGGACTTCGCGCGCGGTGTCGGTGCCCCATACTGCCGTGCGATTGCGCAGCCGCCAGAGGAACGGATCGACGTACAGCTTCGACCCGCCGAACAGCGTTTCGGGCACGACGATCCCGGTCGAGATACCCGAGAAGCGCCGCGCGCTCTCGGCGTTGTCGTCCTGAGTACCACCATTGCCATAGGCGGTCGGCTTGAAGTCGAACACGTCGGCGCGGACGCCGGCAGCGCGCGCCCAGGCCCGGAAGCCGTTGAAACCGAAGAACAACGTGTTGTTGTCGCGCGGCACCACCATCAGGTTCGGGCCATCGGCGAACGTCTGGCGACCATAGCGCACGCCGACGTCGACATCGGCCACCGTCCCGGTCAGATCGACGAACGCCTGCTGCACCGCGAGCTTGTTGCGCAGGTTTGGTAGCGCAGTGCCGAGATTCTCCCCTTCCAGCGTGCCATGCGCGAGCTCGCCATAGAACCGGAGATGCTCGCCGACATGCAGATCGGCACCACCGAACAGGCGAAGAATGTCCTGCCGCTGCGCTTCCGAGTCGCGGAGATTAGGGTTGGTGGTCTGGTTGACGCGCAACCGCGCCTCGCCCGACAGTGTCAAATAGACGTCGCCATCGCCGGCAATAGAGATGAACTTCAGCTGGTCGACGATGTCCTTGCGCTTCTTCGGGTCGCGCAGCTTCGACCAATCCTCAGCCCAGCGCGACTGGTTATAGCCACCCGACGTCGTCCCGTCGCCGATCGCGGCGTTGGGATAGCTCTCCGCGATCGGCGAGGCTTCGGCGGTGCTCGACACGTCCTTGGCGCCGACATTGGCCTGGCGCGAAGGCGGCGCCTCGGCCTGTGCGGTGGCGACATTCGCGAACGCGAAGATCGAGAGCGCGGACGTGGCAAGGCCAGCCGCGTGCCGCAAGCGGCGCATCGTCATCGAGGTCATAAGCAAGTTCCGGTACTGGCTGGCGGGAACGGGCGGGCGGGGACGGGCTGGCCGTCCCCGCCGGCATCAATGGGCGGTGGCAGCGGCGGGGATTGCCGCCGGCACGAACTCGGGGAGCTTGCCCGACAGCGCCGCGTTCAGCTTGTCGCGGTCGAGTGCGCCCTCCCAGCGGGCGACGACGATCGTCGCGACCGCGTTGCCGATGAAGTTGGTAAGGCTGCGGCACTCGCTCATGAAGCGATCGACACCGAGGATCAGCGCCATGCCCGCGATCGGCACGGTCGGCACGATCGACAACGTCGCAGCCAAGGTGATGAAGCCCGCGCCGGTAACGCCCGCCGCACCCTTCGAAGAGATCATCGCGACGACCAGCAGCAACAGTTCCTGACCGAGGGTCAGGTGCGTGTTGGTCGCCTGCGCGATGAACAGCGCCGCCAACGTCATGTAAATGTTGGTGCCGTCGAGATTGAACGAATAGCCGGTCGGCACGACCAGCCCGACCACCGACTTCTCGCAGCCTGCCGCTTCCATCTTCTGGATCAGGTTCGGCAGGGCTGCTTCGGACGACGACGTCCCGAGCACCAGCAGCAGCTCTGCCTTCAGATACTTGATCAGCTTGAAGATCGAGAAACCGGTGAGCCGCGCGACGGTGCCGAGGATGACCACCACGAACAGCGCCGCGGTGAGGTAGAAGGTCGCGACCAGCGCGCCCAGATTGGCGAGGCTACCGATCCCGTATTTGCCGATCGTGAACGCGATCGCGCCGAATGCGCCGAGCGGGGCTGCGCGCATCAGGATGCCGACCAGCTTGAAGACGATCAGGCTGAGGCGCTCGAGGAAGTTCAGCACCGGCTTGGCAGGCTCGCCGACCAGGCTCAGCGAGATGCCAAACAGGATCGCGACGAGCAGGATCTGGAGGATGTTGCCCTCGGTGAACGCGCTGACCATCGTGTCCGGGATGATGCTCATCAGGAACCCGGTGATCGTCGTCTCGTGCGCCTTCACGGTGTAGTCGGCGATGCCTTTGGTATCGAGCGTGGCGGCGTCGATGTTCATCCCCGCGCCCGGCTGGACGACGTTGGCGACGATCAGACCGACGATCAGCGCCAGCGTCGAGAAGAACAGGAAATACGCGAACGCCTTGCCCGCAACGCGGCCGACCGAGCCGAGCTCCTTCATGCCCGCGATACCGGTGACGAGCGTGAGGAAGATCACCGGGGCGATGATCATCTTCACCAGCTTGATGAACGCATCGCCGAGCGGCTTCAGTGCCGCGCCGTACGTCGGATAGAAATGCCCGAGCGCCGCGCCGAGCGCGATCGCGATCAGCACCTGGATATAGAGCTGGCCGCTCCAGCGCTTGCGCGCGGGCGTTTCCGCGACACCATATGTCTGGGTGGGTAGGGTCAACATCGCCTCCTGAAACTCTCGTCCACTGCCACGGGACGTTATGGCGACGGTAATGCCGGGCCGGACCGGGGACTACAAGACTAGGTCGCATTCGGTATAAAACGTTGGTTTTGCGTGCTTTGTCGGCATACCGACTTTTCAGATGTGCGGGAAATGCCGTTTTTGAGTGATGACGAACCCCGTTCGTGTGTGATAATCCGCACAAATGGCGCGGCTCCGATCCCCTCTTTTCATGACCGCGCTGGCGGTGCTGCTGGCGTTTGCAGCACTCGGTGTGATCGTCGCCGGAGTCGCCTCGATCTATGGCCCGCGCGCGGTGGCGGACGTGACCGCGAGCGTGCGGATGCGCGCGGTACAGCAGACCCGCAGCAACCTCCGCCTGCTCGAAGCCGAGTTGCAGACCTATCGCCTGCTCCCAGTCATGCTCGGCGAATATCCCGCGATGCGCGCCGCGCTCGCATCAGGACGAGTCGACCGTGCGCTCAACGAAAAGTTGGCGATGCTGGCGGAGCGCACCGGCGCCCCCGTGATCTACGCACTCGACACGCAGGGTATGACGATCGCCGCGTCGAACGCCGCCCGGCCCGACAGCTTCCTCGGCCACGACTATCGGTTCCGCGAATATTTCACCAAGGCGATGGCGTCGGGCGCGACCGAGTTCTTCGCACTCGGCAGCGTCAGCGGGCGACCCGGCCTGTACCTGTCACGGCGGATCGACCGCGCCGGTCGACCGCTCGGCGTGGTCGTGGTCAAGGTCGAGTTCGAGAAGATCGCGCGCGCGTGGATCCAGGACCGGATGGCGACCTTCGTCACCGATCCCGACGGCGTCATCCTGATCTCCAGCGATCCGAAGCTCGAATTTAGGACCACCCGCCCACTCTCGCCTTCGCGTCGCGCCGAGCTGGTCGAGACGCGCCAGTTCGGGTCATCGCCACTGGCCCCCGCCCCACTCACGCTAGCCGACGGGGTTTCACGGCTACCCGAAGGATCGCCTGCGATCACGGTGTCGTTGCCGGTACCGATCTCCGGCTGGCGGCTGGTGCATATGGAGCCGCTCGACGCTGCCTTGCGCACCGCCGCCGCACGCACGCGCTGGGCCACCGCGATCGCCGCAATGCTGACGATCGCGACGATGCTCGGCGCGTGGTGGCTGTACGAGCGGCGCAAGCGCAACGTTGGCGCGCGCGCAGAACTCGAAGCAGAGGTCGCGCGCCGCACCGCCGAACTCCGCGCGACCGCCGACCGTCTCCAGATCGAGGTGGAGCAGCGCGAGGCGTCCGACCAGCGTTTCCGCCAGGCGCGCGAGGAACTGGCGCATGCCAACCGCGTCGGCTCGATCGGCACGATCACCGCCAGCGTCGCGCACGAGATCAATCAGCCGGTCGCCGCGATCCGCACCTTCGCCGACAACGCCGCTGCCTTCCTCGACCGCGGAGAACCCGCGCGTGCGGCGACCAACCTCCAGTCGATCGTCGATCTCACCAGCCGGATCGGCACCATCACCGCTGGGTTGAGGCGCTATGCCCGGCGCGGCGCAGGCTCGATCGGCCCGGTGGCGCTAGACGAGGCGATCGACGGCGTCCGCCTGCTGATCGGAGACCGCTTCCGCGCGAAGGGGGTCATGCTCGACCTGCCGAATGGCCCCGAGGCGCGACTGACGGTGATCGCCGGCCGCGTCCGCCTGGAGCAGGTGCTGGTCAATCTCCTCCAGAACGCCCTCGACGCGGTCGCCGACCGCCGCGATGCCCGCGTCAGCGTCACGGTCGGGCGTAAAGGCCGCGACGTCGTGCTGACCGTCGCCGACAACGGCCCCGGCATCGAAGCCGACATCGCCGACCACCTCTTCACCCCGTTCGCGACGAGCAAGAAGGACGGCCTCGGCCTCGGCCTCGGCATCGCGCGAGACATCATGACCGAGTTCGGCGGCACGCTCGACCTCATCCCAGCACCCGAAGGCGCCATTTTCCGTATGATCCTGGTGAAGGCATGAGCGAGCAAGCCGTCTTGCTCGTCGACGACGACGACGTGTTGCGCGGTGCGCTCGAGCAATCGTTCGAACTCGCGGGCATCGCGGTGATCGCCGAGCGCGACCCGACCGTCGCGCTGGCCCGCGTGACCGCCGGGTTCGATGGCGCGGTGGTGTCCGACATCCGCATGCCGAAGATGGACGGCCTCGAACTCTTCCGCCGGATCGCCGCGATCGACCATGAGATCCCGGTGCTGCTGATGACCGGCCACGGTGACGTCGCGATGGCGGTCGCCGCGCTCAAGAACGGCGCGTTCGACTTCATCCCGAAACCGTTCGCGACGGACCATTTGATCGCCGGCGCGCGGCGTGCACTGGAAATGCGCCGCCTCGTCCTCGACAACCGCCGACTCCGCGCCGCTGCAGAGGAAACGATCGGCGCCGAGCCACTGATCGGCGAAACCCCGGTGATGGTCCGCCTCCGCGAAACCATGCGCCAGATCGCGCAGGCCGACATCGACGTTCTGATCGAGGGGGAGACCGGCACCGGCAAGGAACTCGTCGCCGTCCTGCTCCACCGCTGGAGCAACCGACGGTCACGGCCCTTCGTGGCAGTCAACTGCGCCGCGCTGCCCGAGGCCGTCGCGGAAATCGAGCTGTTCGGCCACGACGGCGACTCCCGCCTGCCGCGCACCGGCCGGATCGAGGCCTCGAACCGCGGCACGCTGTTCCTCGACGAAATCGAGAGCACGCTGCCGGCCTTCCAGGCGAAACTGCTCCGCGTGCTCGAAGAACGTGAGGTGATGCCGGTCGGCGGCAACCTGCCGCGTGCACTCGACCTGCGCGTGATCGCAGCGGCCAAACCCGGCCTCGAACAGGCGGTCGAGGACGGCCGCTTCCGCGCCGACCTCCTCTTCCGCCTCGATGCGGTACGCCTGCGCATCCCGCCGCTGAGGGAACGCCGCGACGACATACCGCTGCTGTTCGGCCACTTGCTCCACCAGGCGGCGGAACGGTTCGGCCGTGAGGTGCCGACAGTGGACACCGCGACGCTCGCCTATCTCGGCCAGCACGACTGGCCCGGCAATGTCCGCGAACTCGACAACCTCGCCAAGCGTCTCGTGCTCCGAGTCGAGGCGGAAGAAGCGGCCGACGAAGACAGCGACATCCCTCTCCCCGCCCGCGTCGACAAGTTCGAGGAAGCGACGATCCGTGCCGTGCTCCAACAGGTCAGCGGCGATGTCCGCTCGGCGCTAGCCGCACTCGGCATCCCGCGAAAGACGTTCTACGACAAGCTCAAGCGCCACGACATCGACGTGGAGGCGTATCGTCCGACCAAGGGCTGACCGCAGATACTCCCCTGCAAGGGGAGGTGGCAGCGCGAAGCGCTGACGGAGGGGTGATCCGCTCCCGATAGCGCGATACCCCTCCGTCGCTTCGCGCCACCTCCCCTTGCAGGGGAGGATCAATCTAAGTCGGGATGACCGGCGGCGGCACACCGCCCTGCCGCGTCGCCACGAACTTCGCGAGCGGCGGCCCGATCAGCAACACCCCCAGAAACCGCAACACCTGAAGCGCCATTACGAACGGCACATCGACCGGACTCGACGCCGCAATGATTGCGACCGAGTCCATCCCGCCAGGACTCGTCGCCAGATATGCGGTAACCGGATCGATCCCCCACCACCGTGTCAAAACCGCCGCAATCCCGCCGCAGAACGCGATCAGCAGCGCCACCGACAGCAGTATCCGCGGCATCGCCTTGCCCGCCACCCGCAGCGTATCGCGCGTGAACGACAGTCCGATCCGCCACCCGACCACCGCATAGCTGATCGCGAGCAGCCACTGCGGCAACACAGGCTGCGCGACCCCAGTAATATTGAGCGCCGCCCCCGCGACCAGCGACCCCAGCAAGGCGCCGGCGGGAAGCTTCAGCACGACGCCAACGCTCGCACCAACACCGGCAATCGCGATCGTCCGCAGCACGGCAACCGGATCGACCGCCGCAAACCACGTCGCGGCAACATGATGCCCGCTCCCGCCCCCGACCATTACCGCCGCCAACACCGACGCGACCACCGCCACGCTCACGACCCGCGTGTACGTCATCACCGCGACCAGCCGCGAGTCCGCGCCGTACGCCTGCGCCATCAACACCATCGCGCTCGCAGCACCCGGCGTCGATCCCCACACCGCGACGGTCCCCGGCAACACCTGCCACCGGCTCAGCAGGTAGCCAAGCACGCTGCTGGCCGCGAGCGTGACGAAATTGACCATCAGGAACACCGGCCAGTGATCCGCCACCGTCGCGACGATCCCGGTCGTGATCGACCCCGCGATCAGCGTCCCGACCGCCGCCTGTGCGCCCCGAAACGCCGACGTCGGCACGCTCAGCGACCACCCGCGCACCGCCAGCACGACCGCCGCAACCATCGGCCCGAGCAGCAACCCGGCGGGCAGCCCGACCATCTCCAGCAGCCCCGCGATCACCGCCGACAGCGCGATCAAGACGGCCCACCGCCAGATCATGGCTTGGTAGCGAACCAGATCGTGTGCCGCGCGCCGCCCTTCCGCGTCGCCCGCGCGATCACTTCGTCGACTGCAAAACCGGCTTCGGCAAGGCGTGTGGCGAACGGCTTGCTCGGTGCCGACGACCACACGGCAAGCACCCCGCCCAACCGCAAAGCCGCTCGCGCCAAAGACAATCCCCGCGCCCCGTAAAGCCGATCGTTACCCGGCCGCGAAATGCCGTCGGGCCCGTTGTCGACGTCGAGCAGGATCGCGTCCCAATCACCCTCGCCGATTGCCGCGGCGACGTCGCCCTCGAAAACCCGGGTCCGCGGATCGGTCAGACTGTCCCCGTGCAGCGCTGCCATAGGCCCCCGCGCCCATTCGATCACCGCCGGCACGATCTCCGCAACCGCCACCTCCGCGTCAGGCCCAAGCCGGGCCAGCGCCGCACGAAGCGTAAACCCCATCCCAAGCCCACCGATCAGCATCCGCACGCCGGGCCGCCCACCGATCCGATCGCAAGCCTGCTCCGCCAGCGCCTCTTCCGACCCGCTAAGCCGGCTGTTCATCAACTCGTTCGCGCCGAGCATGATCGAGAACTCGGCACCACGCTGGAGCAACCGGAGCTCACCCCCACCCGGCACCTGCGCCGTCCCGAGAAGCACACGTGGGATCATGCCGACCAAGCCGCGATATCGTCCTGCTCGCCGATCAGCGCGAGGCCATGCGCAATCGACGTCAGTTCGCCGCCGCTCATGATCGCCGCCTCGCCGAACCGCTCGACGAATATCCGGCGGATGCGCGGGATCAGCGACGATCCGCCGGTCAGGAACACCCGGTCGATCTCGCTTCCGCTGACGTTCGCCACCTCCAAAGCCCGGTCGACCGCCGCCTCGATCCGCACGACGTCGTCGGCGATCCAGCCCTCGAACTGCGCGCGCGTCACATCCGCCTCGATCTCAAGCCCCGCGCCCGCAAAGTGGAAATGCGCATCCTCGCCGCTCGACAGCGCACGCTTGAGCGAGCCGACCGCATCGTACAGCGGGTACCCCAGCTCGTTCTCGATCACCGCGATCATCCGCCCGATCGCGTCGGGATCCACGGCGGTCTTCTGCAACCGCTCCAGTTCGGTCATCGTCTTGCGGTTGCGCATCAGCGCGAGCCTGGACCAGTCCGCGAAATCGGCGAAATACGCGCGCGGAATCTCCAGTTCCTTGCCGAACGACTTGTAGGCGCCGCCCTTGCCCAGCATCGGCAGCACCAGCCGGTCGAGGATCCGGTAATCGAACCGGTCGCCCGCGATCCCGACGCCTGCATGCCCGAGCGGCATACACCGCCGCGCCGCCCCCGGCTCGGCAACGCGCACCACCGAAAAGTCGCTCGTACCGCCACCGAAATCCGCCACAAGGATCGTCGCCGGCTCGGTCAACCGCGTCGCATAGCTGTAGGCCGCGCCGAGCGGTTCATAGACGTAATGGATCTCCGCGCCGAAACCTTTGAACATCGCGTCATAGCGTGTGCGGGCGAGCGCCTCGTCAGGTCGCGCACCGGCATATTCTACCGGCCGGCCGACGACGATCCGGTGCGGCCGCGTGTCAAGCTTGCCGCCAGCGTGCGCGATCAGCTTTTCGAGGAACAGCTGGCCCATCTCCTCGAAGCGATAGCGCTTGTCGAAGACCGAGGCCTGCTCGAACGTCTTCATCGCCGCGACCGACTTGAACGACTGGATGAACCGGCTGTCGAGCGGGTAGTCCATATATTCGGCGATCGCCCACGGCCCCGCATCCGACGCGAGCCCCTTGCCGCTGTCGTCCTGCCAGAAACAGAGCGCCGAACGGAATACCGGACTCGTTTCGGCAGGGGCGGCGAACGTCACGAGTTCCGGGGTACCGTCTTTGGTCCCAAGTGCCACGACGCTGTTGGTCGTGCCGAAATCCAGCCCCAGCGCGGGGCCGCCAGCGTCCATCTGCATGCGTCGTCCTTGTATGAACGCGCGCCTATGGCGATGCGGAGTGCAGGATGGCAACCCCGTGCGTGCTTCGGCGGGCGGTAAACCCTATCTAGATCCTCCCCTGCAAGGGGAGGTGGCTGGCGCTTGCCAGACGGAGGGGTATCGCGTTCTCGATGCCGGGCTACCCCTCCGTCAGGCCTGCGGCCTGCCACCTCCCCTCATAGGGGAGGATCGGCATGCGACCTTAGAGGCGCTTCAACCGCACCAGTGCCGCATCGAGCGCCGACAGGAAGCTCGACCGATCGGTCTTCGAAAACGGCGCCGGCCCGCCGATGATGTCGCCACCGGCGCGCAGGTCAGCCATGATCGCGCGCGTCGCGATTGCGCCGCCGATCGAACTGGTGGTGAACGGCTTGCCGGTGTTGGCCAGCACGGTCGCGCCGGCCTTCACGCAGCGATCGGCGAGCAGGATGTCCGCGGTGATCACGACCGAGTTCGCATCGGCCTGTTCCGCGATCCAGTCGTCGGCGGCGTCGAATCCGTCGCTGACCACCACGCGGGAGATCAGCGGGTGGACGGGGATGCGGAAATGGCTGTTGGCGACGATCGTCACGGGGACTTCGTGGCGCCACGCGACCTTGTAGATCTCGTCTTTGACGGGGCACGCGTCGGCGTCGACGAGGATGCGGAGTGTGGTGGGGGTGTCGGCAGTCACCTGAACCCTCGCGATCGAATGCCGGCCATCCCCGTATCCTTATTCAGCGCGCTAAATCCGTCGTTCCAGGCCCGTTGCCCGCCGCCGCACATCCAAAGAGTACCGCCACCCCAATTCCGTCATCCCAGCGGAAGCTGGGATCTCCCTGTTTGGCGCGTGTCGCGAGCCACGTGGGATACCCCAGCTTTCGCTGGGGTGACGGGTTTGGGTTTGGGTTTGGGTTTGGGTTTGGGTTTGGGGTTGGACGGCGGGAGGGGAATTCGAGACTTAGTAAGCTCGGTTCGCCAACCCGATCCCTCAGGTCCGGTCGCGGTTACCACGGTACGGAGGCTTCCGCGCCGGAGCCGGACCGCCACGCGGGGCCGCACGGTGCAGCGTCGAGCGGGGACCGCTCGCGTTGCTGCGACCACCGCCACCGCCGTCATGCCGCGCACCGCTCTCCGGCGCGCCCTGCATCGCCTCGATCGCGACGCCGCTCTCTTCTTCGCCAGCCTGCGCCGTGCGCTGGATCGCCGCCGAGAACCGCGACGCCACCGCGCGCGGAATTTCGAAAGCCGTCTCGTTCGGCCCAATCCGGATCGCGCCTATCTCCGACTTGGTGATGTGCCCACGACGGCAGATCAGCGGCAGGATCCAGCGCGGATCGGCGTTCTGGCGACGACCGATATCCATCCGGAACCAGACGGTGTCCTCGAAGCCCGCGCGCGGCCCCTGCGAGCGCTCGTCCTGAGTCGGCTGCTTGCTCTGGTCGATCAGGTCCTCGGCCTGCGGCATCGTCGCACGGTGCATGTGCACCAGCGCGGCGGCGATATCCTCAGGCGTCTTCTCGGCCATCAGGCGGACGGCGAGTGCGCGATCCTCTTCCTCGACCTCGACCGGCTGCAACAGCATGCCGATCAAGCGCTCGTGATCGTTCTTGCGGATGTCCTCCGCGGTGGGGGCGTTGACCCACTCCGCGTTGATCTTGGCACCACGGAGCATCATCTCGACGCGACGGCGACGCGGGAACGGCACGATCAGGACGGCAGTGCCCTTCTTGCCTGCACGACCGGTACGACCCGAGCGATGCTGGAGCGTCTCGGCATCGCGCGGCAGCTCGACGTGCACGACGAGGCTCAGCGTCGGCAGATCGATACCGCGAGCCGCAACGTCGGTCGCGACGCAGACACGCGCACGACGGTCACGCAAAGCCTGAAGCGCCGCGTTACGCTCGTTCTGCGAATGCTCGCCCGACAGCGCGACGGCGGCAAAGCCACGCTCGACCAGGCTGGCATGCAGGTGACGCACGTTGTCGCGAGTCGCGCAGAACAGCATCGCCGTCTCCGCCTCGTGGAAGCGCAGCAGGTTGATCACCGCGTGCTCGATCTCGGACGGCGAGACCGTGACGGCCTGGTACGAGATATCGCCATGACCGCGATCCTCGCCGACGGTCGAAATCCGCAGCGCATCCTTCTGGTAACGCTTGGCGAGCGCGACGATCGGCCGCGGCATCGTCGCCGAGAACAGCAGCGTACGGCGCGCTTCCGGCGACGCATCGAGGATCTGCTCGAGGTCTTCGCGGAAGCCCATGTCGAGCATCTCGTCGGCTTCGTCGAGCACCGCGACCTTCAGCGCCGACAGGTCGAGCGCGCCACGCTCGAGGTGATCGCGCAGACGGCCCGGCGTACCAACGACGATGTGCGCGCCGTGGGCGAGCGAACGACGCTCCTTCGAGGCGTCCATGCCGCCGACGCAGGTCGAGATGCGCGCACCGGCCTTGGCATAGAGCCACATCAGCTCGCGGCTGACCTGGAGCGCGAGCTCGCGAGTCGGCGCGATGCAGAGCACGAGCGGCTTGTGCGGCGCGGGCAGGCGCTGGACGCCGTCCTCGCCGGCTTCACCGAGCAGTTCGCCGGCCATCGCCAGGCCGAACGCGACGGTCTTGCCCGAGCCGGTCTGCGCCGACACGACGAGATCGCGACCGATCGCATTGTCCTCGATCACATGAGCTTGGACGGGGGTGAGCGCGGTATAGCCGCGCGCTTCGAGCGCCTCGGAGAGAAGCGACGGAATATTTGTAAAAGGCATGTACGTCCTAATTGGTGGCCGGCTTGACGCTACGGCAAAGCACTGGCGTGGTGGTCCCTACAGGACTTGGCCCGCGGCCCACCCGCTCGCCCATGCCCATTGGAAGTTGTAGCCGCCGAGCCACCCTGTGACATCGACCGCTTCGCCGACCGCATACAACATTGGTACGCGTTTGGCTTGCATTGTTTGCGAAGAGAGGTCCGCGGTGCTGATTCCGCCCGCGGTGACCTCGGCTTTGGCATAGCCTTCTGAGCCATTTGGCGTGAATTGCCAATGACTTAGCGCCCGCTCGGCATCCTGGAGCTTGCGATCGGTGAGCGTGGAAATCTCGCTCGTCATGCCCAAACGCTCGCTCAAAGTCTCCGCGAGTCGGTCCGGGAGCGTGCTTCCGAGCAGTTTCCGGAGAGTCGCGCGCGGCGTGGTACGCTTGGCGGCGGGGAGCCAGCCGGACTCGCGATCGGGGAGAAAATCGATCCCGACGGGCTGGCCGTTGCGCCAATAGGACGATGCTTGGAGGATCGCAGGGCCGGACAGGCCTCGGTGCGTGAATAGCGCAGCCTCACGGAACGCGGTCTTGCCGGCGGTAGCGACGACGTCGGCAGCGACTCCGGACAATTCGCGGAACAGGATTTCGTCACCGCCCAGCGTCAGCGGGACGAGTGCGGGGCGTGGTTCGACCACCTTCAGCCCGAACTGCCGCGCGAGGTCATAGGCGAACCCGGTTGCGCCCATCTTCGGGATCGACGGGCCTCCGGTGGCGATGACCAGCGCGGGGGCGGTGACGGTGCGGCCGTCGAGCGATACGCGGTATTGACCGTCTGCATGTTCAACGCCCGTGACCGCGCGACCAAGCGACAGGTCGACCCGCCCCTTGTCGCATTCATCGAGCAGCATCTCGACGATCTGCTTCGCGGAGCCGTCGCAGAAGAGTTGCCCGAGCGTCTTCTCGTGCCAGGCGATGCCGTAGGAGTCGACGAGCGCGATGAAATCCTGCGCGGTGTAGCGGCCGAGCGCGGACTTGGCGAAATGCGGGTTGGCGGAGATGTAGCGGTCGGCGGCGGTGTGCACGTTGGTGAAATTGCACCGCCCGCCGCCGGAGATCAGGATTTTCTTCCCCGCCTGCTCCGCATGATCGACGAGCAGGATTTTTCGCCCGCGCTGGCCGGCGACGGCGGCGCACATGAGGCCGGCTGCGCCTGCGCCGAGGATTATCGCGTCGTATTCGGACAAGTGTGGCTCCGTGCGGCTTCGGTCAGCAACCGCCAATTAAGAATGTTTCCCCGCGAAGGCGGGGCCCAGACTGGGCTCCAGCCTTCGCGGGAGAACAAGAAAGGGTGGTCGCTGTAGCGTGTTCGGGAGTGGCTACATAGGCGGTAACCCGCATATCCGTCGGCCACACCCGCGCCAACACTATCACCACCCCGGCGAAGGCCGGGGCCCAATTGGGGGACGGCGATGACGCAGGTCGCGCGTCGTTACTCCGACCTTTCCAATTGGGCCCCGGCCTCCGCCGGGGTGGTGCCATTCGGGCGGGGGTGGTGTCTATCTCGGCAATGTCTCTCGCGGTAGTGCCGTTCGAAGTCACGCCATGCGGGGGCGCGGAAGCCTCCGACGGCGTGGAGGAGCACGATAACGCCTCTTCTGCTCCCTCTCCCCTTCGGGGAGAGGGTCGGGGTGAGGGGTAGCCAAGCAGCGCACGCCCGGAACAGCCCCTCACCCAACCCTCTCCCCGGAGGGGAGAGGGCTCTTCGTCACCTCACCGCAGCTTGGCGATATTCAGCGAGTCTTCCTTCGCCCGAACCTTGACCGACTCCTCGCTCCGCGTCAGCGCCTTGGCGATCGCCTTCAGCGCCATGCCCTTCTTCGCCAGCGTATGAAGCTTCTGAATCTCGTCCTGCGTCCAAGCCTGACGATGCCGTTCGAATTTCGCCTCAGCCATCAGCCGTCATCCTTGTCGATCGCCAGCACCTCGATCGCGTCCGCCTTGTCCGCAAACGCGACCGTCTCACCAACCGCCGCGCCCATCAGTGCACGCGCCAGAGGTGCCGAGAACGCCAGCCGGTCCTCGCCGGGCTCCGCCTCGTCACCACCGACAATCGAAATAACCCGCTCCGCCCCGTTCATCCGAACCCGAACGCGCGAGCCGATCCCGACCTCGTCTTCTTCCGGCGAAGGCGCGATTTCGGCGGTCGTCTGCCGCGTGTGCCAGTACCGCAAGTCGCGCAACAGAACCTTCCGGGCCTCCTCGTCCGCCTCAGCCGCGACCGCAGCCTCGATCGCCACCACCCGCTCGCCGATCAACCGCAGCCCCCGCGCCGTGACCAGATTGGGCCCCGGCGCGATCGGCTGTTCGAACTTCGGCTCGAGATGTTCCTCGTCACTCTCGCGACGGAAGGCGACGCTCACAAGATCACTTCAGGCACGCGACGATCCCGGCGATCGCCGCCAGCGTGCCGTCGACGTTCTTCACCTTCACGACGTCCAGCCCAAGCTGCTCCGCCGGATAATCATTCCCGCCCGGGAAGATCGCGTCGCCGATGAACATCATCTTGTCGAGCGCGATGCCGCTCGCCTCGTTGAGCTTCTTCAGGCCATACGCCTTGTCGACACCCTCACGCGTGATATCGATCGAGGTCGCGCCGCCCATGTTGATCGACAGCCCCGGCAGCCGCTTTTGCAGATCGGCCTGGATGACCTTGCGCTTGGCGAAGTCGGGGTCCCAGCTATGCTTGGCATCGATCGGTGCTTCCTGGCCAAGCGCGGAGAACGTGATCTGGCTACCACGATCCTCGATCCGCTCGCCCCAGGTCTTCTCCGGCACGAACCCGGTAGCCTCGAGCGACTCGTCGAACGCCTTGAGAATCTTCTGCTTCTCGTCGTCCTCGAACAGCTCGGCATATACCGCGCGCCATTCGCCATCGAACCGGTACAGCTTGGTCCCCGTCGTCGGCATCAGCCACAGCTTGGTGCGGTCGGCACGCTCGGGCAGGCGCGACGCGACCTGCTTTTCGAATTGCGGCCAGTCGCCGCCCGAGATCACCGCGACATGCGCGACGTCGAGCAGGTTCGCCAGCGCTTCGCCCATCGGCTCCTGCAAGGGCTGCTTGCTCTCGGCCAGCGTTCCATCGAGGTCGAAGGCAACCAACTCTTTCATGCGGAAACTCCAGTAAGGATAAAGGTGTCGATCGCGTGCGCGACGCCGTCGGCATCGTTCGCGCTGGTAATCTCGTGCGCGACGTCGCGGACGGCTTGCGGTGCGTTGCCCATCGCGATCGCCAGCTTGGCGCGCTTGAGCATCGCGATGTCGTTGGCCTGATCGCCGATCGCCGCGGTCTCGGTCAGCGAGATGCCGAACGCGTCCGCCAGTTCCTCGATCCCGCTGCCCTTGTTGCCGGCCACCGGCGTGATGTCGAGATAATAGGTCTGCGACTGAACGATCGTCGCCTGCGTATCGAACTTGGCGGCGACCTTCGCGTGCAGGTCGCGCAACAAATCCTCGTCATCGCTGACGAACGTCACCTTGTCGGCCTTGGCTAGCAGGTCGGTGAAGTCGGAGACGATCACCGGGTCCTGCGCGGAGGCCTTCTTCTCGCTGCCAACATGCCCGCCCTGGTCGGTGCTGGCATACCAGACGTCGCCTGCGAAGAACCACGTGTCGACCGGCGCGTCACCGATGATCTCCATCGCGCCGCGGACGACATCGACGTCGATCATGTGGTGCTCGATCACGGTACCGTCGCGCTTGAAGACGATCCCGCCGTTGAACGCGCCCATCGGCTCGTCGATGCCGAGCAACTCGGCGATCGGCATCATCCCCGACCGCGGCCGTGCGCTGATGATCGTGAAGCCAAGGCCGGCCGCCTTCAACCGCTTGACCGCATCGACGGTCGCGGGCGTGACCTTCTTCTCCTTGTCGACGAGCGTGCCGTCGACATCGGAAACCAGCAGCTTGATACCGCTCATGCCACCGCTCACTGGGGCATCTCGACATGCCCGCCAAAGCCATAGCGCATCGCCGACAACAGCTTGTCGCCGAACGTGTGGTCCACACGACTGCGATAGCGCGCATACAGCGCCGCGCTCAGCACGTTGGCCGGCACCTTCTCCTCCATCGCCGCATCGATCGTCCACTGGCCTTCGCCCGAGTCCGCGACGCTGCCGCTGAAGCCTTCGAGCGTGCCGTCCTTCGCCAGCGCGATCGCCGACAGGTCGAGCAGCCACGACGAGATCACGCTGCCGCGACGCCAGACTTCGGCGACGTCAGTCAGATTGATGTCGAAGCGCTCCTCCTCGACGACATGCTCGCCCGACTTGCCCTTGAGGATGTCGAAGCCCTCCGCATAGGCCTGCATCAAGCCGTATTCGATGCCGTTATGGACCATCTTGACGAAGTGGCCCGCGCCCGAGGGGCCTGCGTGGATATAGCCCTTCTCGGCGCGCGGATCGGCTTGCCCCTCGACGCGGCCCGGCGTGCGAACGATCATTCCCATGCCCGGCGCGAGCGTTTCGAAGATCGGATCGAGCAGGTCGACCGTTTCCTTGTCGCCACCGATCATCATGCAATAGCCGCGCTCGAGGCCCCACACGCCGCCGGACGTGCCGACATCGACATAGTGGATGCCCTTCTCGGCCAGTTCCTTCGCGCGGCGGACGTCGTCCTTGTAGAAGCTGTTGCCGCCGTCGATGATGATATCGCCCGAATTCGACTTCGCGGCGATCGCCTGGACGGTGCTCTCGGTCGGCTCGCCCGCGGGGACCATCACCCACCAGATCGCCGGGGTGTCGAGCTTGGCGTGCATGTCGTCGAGCGAATCCGCGCCGATCGCGCCGTCGGCGGCGAGCTTCTTCACGGCTTCGGCATCGCGGTCGAACGCGACGACCTCGTGGCCGTTCTTCATCAACCGGCGCGCGATGTTGCCGCCCATCCGGCCGAGGCCGATCAGTCCGATCTTCATGGTAAAATCCTTGTCTTCTCCCTCTCCCCTCCGGGGAGAGGGTCGGGGTGAGGGGCAGTTCCAGGCGGAGGCGCATGTGGCAGCCCCTCACCCCAGCCCTCTCCCCGGAGGGGAGAGGGAGCAGTTTGTTACGCCGTCGCGGGCTGCTTCTTCGCGATCGAGCCGAGCAGGTCGTCGAACGCCTTCACGAACGACGCGACGCCCTCTTCGACCAGCTTGCCGGTCACGCCATTGAGGTCGAGACCCAAGCGCTCGGCTTCCGCTAGCGTATGCTTCGCGCCCTCGACGTCCTGCGTGATCGTCTCCGCCGCAGTGCCGTGGTCGCGGAACGCGTCCATCGTCTTCGGCGGCATCGTGTTGACCGTGTCCTTGCCGATCAGCGTGTCGATATACAGCGTGTCGGGATAGCTCGGATCCTTCACGCCGGTCGACGCCCACAGCAGACGCTGCGGCTGCGCACCCCTGGCGGCGAGCGCCTGCCAGCGATCCGACTTCAGGAAGTCGAGATACCATTGATACGCCATCTTTGCGTTGGCGATCGCGACCTTGCCGCGCACTGCCTTCAGCGCGTCGGCCTCGGCATCGCCCTTCTCCAGACGCGCATCGATCTCCTTGTCGATCGACGAATCGATCCGGCTGACGAAGAAGCTCGCGACGCTGGCGATCTTGTCGATCGGCTGCCCCTGCTTAACGCGCTCTTCCAGACCCGCCGCATACGCCTCGGCGACGCGGATATAGGCGTCGAGCGCGAACAGCAGCGTGACGTTGACGTTGATCCCGCTCGCGATCGTCGACGAGATCGCCGGACCGCCCGCAAGCGTCCCCGGGATCTTGATCATCAGGTTCGGCCGATCGACCGCAGCCCACAGCTTCTTCGCCTCCGCGATCGTCGCGTCGGTATCGTCCGAGATGTACGGCGACACCTCCAGGCTGACATAGCCGTCCTTCGCATCGAGCTTGTCGTAGACCGGCTTCAACGTCTCCGCCGCCGCCTTGATGTCCTGGATCGCGAGATGCTCGTAGCGGTCGATCGTCGCCGCGCCGGCATGCTGCTTGTCATATTCGGCGAGCGTCGAGTCATAGGCATCGCCGTGACCCATCGCCTTCTCGAAGATCGACGGGTTCGACGTGACGCCGGTCAGGCCGTCCTCGTCCACCAGCTTCTGGAGACCACCGGCCTCCAGGAACTTCCGGTCGACGAAATCGAGCCATACCGCCTGGCCGAAGCCTTCGAGATCGTTGAGCGCACCCATCACTTGGTCTCCATCACTTGGCGGGCGACCTTGACGACATTGTCGACGGTGAACCCGAACTTGTCCTGCAGCTTGGCGAGCGGTGCCGAAGCCCCGAACGTCGACATCGTCACGGTCGCGCCGTCGAGCCCGACATAGCGGTCCCAACCGATCGACCCGGCCATCTCGACCGCAACGCGCGCCCGCACTTCGCGCGGCAGCACGCTTTCCTTGTACGCTGCGTCCTGCAATTCGTAGCGATACCAGCTCGGCATCGACACGACCCGGCTCTTCACGCCGTCCGCAGTCAGCTTCTCGTGCGCCTCGACGACCAGCGACACTTCGCTGCCGGTCGCGATCAGGATCACGTCGGGCGTGCCGTCGCTGTCAGCCAGCACATAGCCACCCTTTTCGAGCCCGTCGGCGCTCGCATACTTGGTCCGGTCGAGCGTCGGCAGAGCCTGGCGCGACATGATCAGCGCGGCCGGCGTGCTGGCGTCCTTCAGGACCGCCTTCCAGGCCGCAACGACCTCGTTCGCGTCGCTCGGACGGATCGTGTCGAGACCGGGGATCGCGCGCAGCGTGGCGAGATGCTCGATCGGCTGGTGCGTCGGGCCGTCCTCGCCGACACCGATCGAGTCGTGCGTGAACACCCAGATCGCGCCGACCTCCATGATAGCCGACAGGCGCACCGGCGCGCGCATGTAGTCGGCGAACACGAGGAAGGTGGAGCCGTACGAACGCAGATGCGACAGCGCCATGCCGTTGACGATCGCGCCCATGCCATGTTCGCGGATGCCGAAGTGGAAGTTGCGGCCGGCGTAATTCTCCGCCTCGAACGAAGGCTGGCCCTTGATGTCGGTCTTGGTCGACGGCGCGAGATCCGCCGAACCACCAATCAGCCACGGCACCTTCGCCGCGATCGCGTTGAGCACCTTGCCGCCGGAATCGCGGCTGGCGACGCCCTTGGCATCCGCCTCGAAGGTCGGGATGTCGGCATCCCAGCCCTCGGGCAGCTCATCCTTGAGCAGCAGGTCGAGCTCGGCGGACAACTCGGGATAGGCGCCGCGATACTTGTCGGTCAGCGCAACCCACTCGTCACGCAGCTTGGCGCCACGCTCGGCGATCGCCCCGTTGAAATGCTCGATCACGCCATCGGGTACGTAGAACGACTTGTCCTCGGGCCAGCCGTAAGCCTGCTTGGTGAGGCGGATATTCTCCTCGCCGAGCGGCTCGCCGTGCGCCTTCTCGCTGCCCGCCTTGGGGCTGCCGTAACCGATCACCGAATGCACGACGATGAAGGTCGGCTTGTCGCTGGTCGCCTTGAACGTCTCGATCGCACGGCTCAGTGCGGCGGTGTCGTTCGCGTCGTCGATGTGGATGACGTTCCAGCCATACGCGTCGAAGCGCAGGCCGACATCCTCGTCGAACGCGAGATCGGTCGCGCCCTCGATCGAAATGTGGTTGCTGTCGTAGATCCAGCAGAGGTTGCTGAGCTTGAGGTGGCCGGCGAGGCTCGCCGCCTCGGCGGAAACGCCCTCCATCATGTCGCCGTCGCCACAGATCGTGTAGACGTCATGGTCGAACAGCGTGAAGCCGTCCTTGTTGTAGCGCGCCGCAAGCCAGCGTTCGGCGATCGCCATGCCGACCGAATTGCCGCAACCCTGGCCGAGCGGCCCGGTCGTGGTCTCGACGCCGGTCGTATGACGGTATTCGGGGTGGCCGGGAGTCTTCGACGACAGCTGGCGGAACTGCTCGATATCGGCGAGGCTGACGGCCTCCTTGCCGGTCTTGTTACCCTCGGCGTCGATCTCCTCGATCTTGGCGAGGTGGATCAGCGAATAGAGCAGCATCGACGCATGGCCGACCGACAGCACGAAGCGGTCGCGGTTGGGCCAGTCGGCGTGCTTGGGATCATAGCGCAGGAACTTCGACCAGAGCGTGTAGCCGACCGGCGCGAGCGCCATCGGCGTGCCGGGGTGGCCCGAATTGGCCTTCTGCACCGCGTCCATCGACAGCGTACGGATGGTATCGATCGCCAGACGCTCGGGGGAGCCGTCCTCGTGCAGCTTGGGGTCCGCCTTGGTGGGGGCGGTTGCGGTATCGGTCATGGAAGAAGCCTCGCTCTAGACGGTGACCGAACGCCGCGCATCCGATCTGGTTGCCAACATAGGATGCCTTTAGTCGGATGCACCCGTCCGTTCCAGTCGCGTAACGACGCCATCGGTAGCAATATACGCGGCATCGACCTCGTCGAGGAACAGCCCGTGGCCGAGAATACCGGGGATCGCGGACAGCGTCGCGGCGGTTGCGCGGGGGTCTTCGAGGGTCGCGAAGTGGCAGTCGATAACGAGATTGCCTTGGTCCGTCCGGTAGTTGTCGCGGATGACAGGCGCGGCGCCGATGTCGGTGAGGGCGCGCATGACGTAGGCGATGGCAAAGGGGAGCACCTCGACCGGCAGCTTGGCGGCGCCGATCCGGTCGACACGCTTGGAGCTATCCGCGATCACGACCATCCGTGCCGAGCTTGCGGCGACGATCTTCTCCCGCAGCATCGCCCCGCCTGCGCCCTTGACCGCGAAACAGCGGAAGTCGATCTCGTCCGCGCCGTCGATCGTGAGGTCGACATGGGCGATGCTGGCGAAGTCGAGGATCTCGATGTCGAGTTCGCGGGCGAGCTTGCCGGAAGCTTCGGAGGTGACGACCGCGCGGATCTGCAGACCTTGAGCCACGCGATCGCCGAGCGCCTGGATTGCGAACGCCGCAGTGGATCCGGTGCCGAGTCCGACCAGCATCCCGTCCCGAACTTCCGCCACCGCAGCAGCAGCCGCGGCCTTCTTGTCGTCATCGATCATCTCAGCCGCCCCGAAAACATCCATCGCAATAACGAACCAACCGTCATCCTGACGAAAGTCAGGACCCAGAGCCACAAACGATCCCCTCGCAACTCTGGATCCTGACTTTCGTCAGGATGACGGGATGTGCGCAAGGGGGCGAGCCCCTCACCCACCCACCACCCCGGCGAAGGCCGGGGCCCAATTGGGGAACGTTGCTAACGAAGCGCGGTCCCTCGTTACCACGACCTTTCCAATTGGGCCCCGGCCTTCGCCGGGGTGGTCGGTGGCTTTGGGGGGTACGGTGGGTATCAGGGTAGCGCGCGGGATTGCGGGATTTACGCCCCTCCTTGTTCTCCCGCGAAGGCGGGAGCCCAGTCTGGATCCCCGCCTTCGCGGGGAAACAAGCTTTCTACATCCGAGCGCTCCACCCTCAAACACCTGCAACCAATCAAACAGGTTACTCTTTCTTCCCTATTTTACACCCCCGCTTTTCAACTGACATACTTCTGGTACATCCTCGTGGTTTAGCCCGACCAACACATGATCGCGGATTACCAAACTTGATAGCCACACGAATTTCTGCGCGGCGGTGCGCCATTCTGCTGGTGCCCGCACTGGCGCTCGCGGCCTGCTCCGGCGGCGACGACGCCTCTCAGAACAAGGAGGCCCAAGGCAAGGCAGGCCGCGGTGGCCAACCGGGCCAGGGCACGCCAACCGTCGGCTATGTCGTCGTCCAGCCGACCAGCGTCGCGATGACCACCGAACTCAGCGGCCGCACCACCGCGTTCGAAAGCTCGGACGTCCGCCCGCAGGTCACCGGCATCATCCGCCGCCGCTTCTTTACCGAGGGTACGCTCGTCAAGAAGGGCCAGCCGCTCTACGAGATCGACCCGCGCCTCTATCGCGCCGCCGCCAACGAAGCCCAGGCCAACCTCCAAAGCGCACGCGCCAACCAGCAGGCGCAGACCATCCTCGCCCAGCGCTACAAGCCGCTCGCCGAGATGGAGGCGATCAGCAAGCAGGACTACACCAACGCGGTCGCCACCTCGCGCCAGGCCACCGCCTCGGTCGCGCAGACCCGCGCCGCGCTGGAAACCGCGCAGATCAACCTCAAGTTCACCACCGTCCCCGCACCGATCACCGGGCGCATCGGCCGCTCGCTGTTCACCGTCGGCGCGCTCGTCTCCGCGACGCAGACCGATCCGCTCGCGCAGATCCAGCGACTCGATCCGATGTTCGTCGACATCCAGCAATCGTCGGGCGACCTGCTCGCGCTCCGCCGCTCGCTCGGCCAGAACGGCATCGTCGCCACCCGCGCCGAAGTCCGCCTGACGCTCGAGGACGGCAGCGAATACGGCGCCACCGGCACCGTCGAGTTCGCCGAAGCCTTGGTCAATACCGAGACCGGCACCGTGACGCTCCGCGCCCGCTTCCCCAATCCGCAGGGGCTGATGCTGCCCGGCATGTTCGTCCAGGCGAAGTTCGCACAGGCGATCAATCAGCGCGCGTTCCTAGTGCCGCAGGCAGGCGTCTCGCGCGACGCGAAGGGCAATGCGACGGTCTACGTCGTCGATGCGAACAACAAGGCGGTGCAGAAGAAGATCAAGGCGGACCGCACGCAGGGCGCGTTCTGGGTGGTCACCAGCGGGCTCAACCCCGGCGACCGGATCATCACCCAAGGCCTGTCGAAGATCGCGCCGAACCAGGGCGTGAAGCCGGTGCCCGAAAACACCGCGCAAAAGATCGAAGCGCCCAAAGATGACTCATCCGGTGGCGACTCCAGCCAGAAAAAGGCCGGCTAAGCCCTTATGTTATCCCGTGTCTTCATCGATCGCCCGATCTTCGCCTGGGTGCTCGCGATCATCGTGATGCTTGGCGGCATCGGCGCGATCATGAGCCTGCCCATCGCGCAATATCCCGACGTCGCGCCGCCGCAGGTGACCGTCCGCGCCACCTTCCCGGGTGCCAACGCACAGACCATCCAGAACAGCGTCACGCAAGTCGTCGAGCAATCGCTGACGGGCATCGACGGGCTGATCTATTTCAGTTCGTCCTCGTCGTCGCGCGGTTCGGTGACGATCACCGTGACGTTCGAGAAGGGCACCGATCCCGACATCGCGCAGGTCCAGGTCCAGAACCAGGTCCAGCAGACGCTGTCCCGCCTCCCCACGCAGGTGCAGCAGCAGGGCCTCGTGGTGCGGAAATCGAACCCGGACAATTTGCTGATCGTCGGCGTCTATGACGAGACCGACAAGCTGACCAACCAGGACGTCTCAGACTATCTCGTCTCGAACCTGCAGGACCCGCTCGGCCGTATTCCGGGCATCGGCGACAGCAACGTGTTCGGCGCGCAATACGCGATGCGGATCTGGCTGAACCCGAACAAGCTCGCCAGCTACCAGCTTATCCCGAGCGACGTGACCACCGCGATCCAGGCGCAGAACACCGAAGTCGCGGCCGGCGAGCTCGGCGGGCAACCCCAGCCCGACACGCAGATGCTCAACGCGACCGTCACCGCGCAGTCGCGCCTCCAGACGCCCGAGCAGTTCGCCAACATCATCCTGAAGACCACCAACGACAGTGCGGTGGTCAAGCTGCGCGACGTCGCCCGGATCGAGCTGGGCGCGGAGAACTACAACGCACGCAGCCGCGTCAACGCGCATCCCGGCGCCGGTATCGCGGTGCTGCTCGCGCCGGGCGCCGACGCGCTCAAGACCGCCGAACTGGTCAAGGCGTTCGTCGCCAAGTCCGCCAAAAGCTTCCCGCCCGGCCTGAAATTCGCCTACGCCAACGACACCACCGACTTCATCAAGCTGTCGATCGACGAGGTCGTGAAGACGCTGATCGAGGCCGTCATCCTCGTCGTCATCGTCATGTTCGTGTTCCTGCAGAGCTGGCGCGCGACGCTGATCCCGACGATCGCGGTCCCGGTCGTGCTGCTCGGCACGTTCGGCGTGTTCTATCTTGCCGGGTTCTCGATCAATACGTTGACGCTGTTCGGGCTGGTGCTCGCGATCGGCCTGTTGGTCGACGACGCGATCGTCGTGGTCGAGAACGTCGAGCGCCTGATGGAGGAACATCCCGAGATGACGCCTCGGGAGGCGACGATCGAGTCGATGAACGAGATCACCGTCGCGCTGGTCGCGATCGCGCTCGTGCTGTCCGCGGTATTCCTGCCAATGGCGTTCTTCGGCGGCTCGACCGGCGTAATCTACCGCCAGTTCTCGCTGACGATGGTGTCGGCGATGGTCCTCTCGGTGCTGGTCGCGCTGATCCTCTCCCCCGCGCTCACCGCGACGCTGCTCAAGCAGAAGCAGAAGGACGCCGAGGGCAATCACGAGAAAAGCTGGGGCGAACGCAAATTCCCGAAGGTGGCGCATGTCTTCACGCGTGCCGGCGACAAGTTCAACAGCGGGTTCGAGAAGGGCACGCAGAAATACACCAATGCCGTGCAGTCGGTGATCGACCGCAAGTGGTTGTTCCTGCTCATTTACGCGGTGATCGTCGCGGTGCTCGCGGTGCTGTTCCTGCGACTGCCGACAGGCTTCCTGCCGACCGAGGACCAGGGCTCGGGCATCGTCCAGTTCCAGCTTCCCGCCGGCGCCACGCAAGGTCGCACCTTCGCGCTGCAGAAGCAGATCGAGCAATATTACTACACCAACGAGAAGGCCAACGTCCGCACGATGTTCACCGTCAGCGGTGGCGGCGGTGGCGGCGCGAGCGGCCAGAACACGGGCCAGGGCTTCATCGCGTTCGCACCGTGGGACGATCGCAAGGGCAAGGAAAACACCGCCGACGCGATCACCGGTCGCGCCTCGAAGGCATTCGCCGGGTTCCGCGACGCACAGGTCTATTCGCTCGTGCCCCCGGCGGTGCGCGGTCTCGGTTCGTCGAACGGCTTCACGATGGAGTTGCAGAACGCCGGTGGGCTCAGCCAGGTCGAGTTCAACGCCGCGCGCGACAAGCTGCTCGCGCTCGCCCGCGCCGATTCGTCGCTGACCGCGATCCGCCTGACCGAACTGCCCGACGTCGCCACGTTGCGTGTCGATGCCGACCAGCAGAAGCTGTCGACGCTCGGCCTCACGCAGGCCAACGTGAACTCGACGCTGTCCACCGCCTGGGGCGGGCAGTACGTTAACGACTTCATCGACCGCGGCCGCGTCAAGCGTGTCTATGTCCAGGGCGACGCGCAGTTCCGTGCGCAGCCGTCCGACCTGAGCCAGTGGTTCGTGCGCGGATCGAATGGCCAGATGGCGCCGTTCTCGTCGTTCGCGAAGACCAGCTGGGGCCAGGCACCGACGACGCTGTCGCGCTTCAACGGTATCGCCTCGTACGAGATCCAGGGATCGGGCGCGACCGGCGTCAGCTCGGGCGACGCGATGAACCGGATCGCCGAGCTTGCGGGGCAGATCCCCGGCACGTCGGTCGCCTGGTCGGGCCTGTCGTATCAGGAACGCCTGTCCTCGGGTCAGGCGCCGATCCTCTACGGGCTGTCGCTGCTGGTCGTGTTCCTGTGCCTCGCCGCACTGTACGAGAGCTGGTCGATCCCGATCGCGGTGCTGCTCGTCATCCCGTTGGGCCTCGTCGGCGCGATCCTCGCGGTGACGCTGAGGGGCCTCATCAACGACGTGTATCTCCAGATCGGCCTGCTGACGACGATGGGCCTGGCCGCGAAGAACGCGATCCTGATGATCGAGTTCGCCGAGCAGGAGGAGAAGAAGGGCAAGCGAGTCATCGAGGCGGCCCTGTCCGCGGCGAAGATCCGGTTGCGCCCGATCCTGATGACGTCGTTCGCGTTCATCCTCGGCGTGTTGCCGCTGGCCCTCTCGACCGGCGCGGGCGCGAACAGCCGGATCGCGATTGGGACGGCGGTGGTCGGCGGCATGCTGACCGCGACGATCCTCGCGATCTTCTACATCCCGCTGTTCTTCGTCCTCGTCCGCCGCGGCGCGCGCGACGGCATCGCCAAGCTGCGCGGCAAGCCGACCGGCTTCCAGGGCCATGACGACCACGGATCTGACGGCGATCATAACGAACCGCTCGGACCACCCGAACCACAGGGCCCTCACCGGCCGGAGCCCGCATGATGCGCTCGCTAGTCCTTATCCTCGCCGCCTCGACCGCGCTCGCGGGCTGCTCGCTCGCGCCCAAATACGCGCGCACCGAACTCCCGGTGCCGCCGTCGCTTCCGGTCGGCGACGCGTATCTGCGGCAATCCGAGGCAGCGCTGCCCGCGATCACCTACCGCGACGTCTTCAAGGACCCGCGGCTTCAGCAGATCATCGTCCAGGCGCTCGCCAACAACCGCGATCTCCGCGTCGCCGCCGCCAACATCGCGTCGACCCGCGCGCAATACCGCATCCAGCGCGCCGACCTATTGCCGCAGGTCGATGCCAGTGGCCGCTATACCTATTCGGGCGGCGGCAACGGCACGCGCAACACCGTCACGAGCGGCACGGGTAGTGGGACAGGCACCGGTACCGGCGGAACGGGTACTGGGACCGGCGGCACTGGCATGGGCACGGGCGGCGTCGGAACGGGCACCGGTTCGACCGGGTCGGTGGTCAGTTCCTCCAGCTCGAACAGTTCGTTCTCGGTGGACCTCGGCACGACCGCGTTCGAGCTCGACCTGTTCGGTCGCATCCGCTCGCTCACCAGCGCCGCGCTCGATCGCTATTTCGCGACCGAAGCCGCCGCGCGCGCCACCCGCCTGACACTCGTTGGCGACATCGCCGACGCGTGGCTCACCTACGCGTCGGACCAGAGCCTGCTCAAGATCGCGCAGGACACGGTGACGAGTTCGCAGCGGAGCGTCACGCTGACCAACGCGCGACTGCGCGGCGGCGTGGCCCCGCGCACCGATCTTCGCCAGGCGCAGCAGATCCTGTTCACCGCGCAGTCCGACCTCGCGCAGCAACGCACCGCGCTTGCGCAGGACGTCAACGCGCTGCAATTGCTCGTCGGTGCGCCGGTCGACGCCAGCCTGTTGCCCGCCTCGATCGAACAGGCCCTGCCGACCGTCGCCACGCTCCCGGCCGGGCTCGACAGCAGCATCCTTCTGCGTCGTCCAGACGTCGTCGAATCCGAATATCAACTCCGCGCCACCAACGCCGAGATCGGCGCAGCCCGCGCGGAACTGTTCCCGAAGATCTCGCTGACCGGCATCCTCGGGTTCGCCAGCACGTCGCTGACCTCGCTGTTCAGCGGCGGCGCGTTCAACTATTCGGTCGCGCCTTCGGTCAGCTACCCGATCTTCCGCGCCGGCGCCGGTATCGCCGGGGTCGCCTATTCGAAGGCGCAACGCGACGCCGCGCTTGCGACCTACGAGAAGACGATCCAGACCGCGTTCCAAGAGACTGCCGACGCGCTCGCACGGCAGGGCACGATCGCCGACCAGCTGAAGGCGAACCAGAACTTCTCGGAGGCGGCTCTGGACACGTATCGCCTTTCGGACGCGCGCTATCGCGGGGGGATCGACACCTTCCTGAACTCGCTCGATGCGCAACGCTCGCTCTATACCGCGCAGCGTAACCTCGTCGCGACGCAGCTCGTCGGCGCGAGCAACCGCGTGACGCTCTACCGGGTGCTGGGCGGGGATTCGACGCTGGAGGCCACCGCAGGCGGACCACAACCGGTGACGATGAGCGGCGCGCCGAGGGCGGAGACGAACTGAGGCCGCCCAACCCGTCATCCCAGCGAAAGCTGGGATCTCCCATTAGGCGGGCGTCGCAACCCAAGCGGGATACCCCAGCTTTCGCTGGGGTGACGGACAGGTGTAGGTCGGCGCCGCAACTTCAAACACGCCGCTACCCCTCCACGACATCCGCTGCGCATCCACAATCCGTCATCCCAGCGAAAGCTGGGATCTCCCTCTCAGGCGGGTGTCGCGACACAAGCGGGATACCCCAGCTTTCGCTGGGGTGGTGTCTCAGCCGGAGTGGTGCCTCAGCCGGGTTCTCGCTCGGTATTGTCAGCCGGCAACCCATACCCCCTCGCCCGCTTCTGCGCCTCGACCCGCACCTCCAGCCACTGCGCCAATTCCGCCTTCGCATCGGCCAGCGCCCGGTGATCCGGCACCCGCCCGTTCCGCCGCTGCGACACCTCGCCGACCACCTCCCGCGCGAGAGCCTCGCGCGCCGCCGCCGGCTCGACATCCGCGAGGCACGCCCGCGCCGCCTCCAGTTGCGCCTCATCGCTAACGCGCAACCGCAGCACGCGACGCGGCTGGCCACCAGCCCGCAACAGCGTGCTCAGCCATTTCCCATCCCAGGACGGCGCGCTCGCGAGTAGATCGTGGCCGGCCAGCACCTCCACCATCCGCGTCGCAACCGCCCGGTGGTCCTCGCCCTCCTCCTCCAAAACCCGCCGCTCGATCCCGTGGATCGCCCGCGCCGCCGGGTCCCAGTCAGTCCACTCCGGCGCGGGCGTGATCAAATGGCTCTCCGACGTGCCATCCTCGAACACCCACGCCACCTCGATCGGGTAGCTCTTCTTCCCCAGCGACGACGCTTCGAAATCGAGGAAGGCGAGCATCGCCTCAGCCGGTCGGGCTGGCGGCGTGGACGAGCTTGGGCTCCTTGATCGGCGACAGCGTCTGCTCCTGATCCGCCGAGATCCGACGCGACCGCACGAACGGCGGCAACGTCACCGGCCCACGCGTCTTCAGCGCCTCCAGTACGCCCTCGATGACGCGCAGATCGGCAAGCCCCTCCTCGGCATCGGGCTCTGGATCGCGGTCTTCAAGGATGCAGTCGGAGAAATAGCGCATCTCGCCGCCGAACTGATCGGTCGGCTTGAAGCTCTCGTGGCTCTTCTTCTCGAAGATCGTCACGCGCTGCTCCATGGCGTCGCCGAAGCCGTACGCCGGGTCCATATGGATGCTGCCCTCGGTGCCCGAAATCGTCAGGCTGTCGACGTTGTTCGCCGCATAGGAGACGGTGAACTGCGCCAGCCGATCACCGGGAAACCGCAACGTCACCGCGAACGTATCGTCGAGATCGCCCAGCCCCAGTTCGGGATGCCGCGTGGCGACGGCCGATACGACCTCGGTTGGCTCCGCCCCGAACAGATAGCGCGTCGCGTTGATCGGATATGGCGCCATGTCGAACAGCGGCCCGGCCAACACGCCATTCTTCACGCGGTGATTGGCCGGATCGACCTTCTGCGTGAAGCACGAGGTGAACGCGATCAGCTCGCCCAGTTCACCCGAACGGATCCGCCGGATCGCATCAAGCGTCGACGGCTCGAAATGCAACCGGTACGCGGTCATTAGCTTCGCCGGCGACGCACGCTCGGCATCGCGGATTGCCTCGGCCTTCTCGACCGAAATCTCCAGCGGCTTTTCGGACAGCACGTGGATGCCCGCCTTCAGCGCGGGGATCGCGAACTCGGCATGGCGCCAGTTCGGCGTCCCGAGATAGACCGCATCGATTAGCCCCGACGCGAGCAATTCGTCGAACTGGTCATAGCGATACGTCGCCTCGACGCCGTATGTCTTGCCGAGCGCGCGTGCCTTGACCGGATCGTCGGTGACCAGCGCGGTGATCTCCGAATTGCCGGTATGCGCGACGCCGGGCATCATCGATGCCTGCGAGATGTCGCCGAGCCCGACGATCGCATAACGGACCTTCTTCTTGCCCAGCCCGAGGGCGGACGTGATCGTGGAAACTGCGCTCATGGGGAATGCCTCGGTGGATAAGGGGTCACGCGCTCAACGCGACAGCAGGCATAGCTATCCCCAGATTTTTTGACGGACGACATTGGATCCCTGCCGAGCGGGTCCCGCCGCGGCATACCGAACGCCTTGTTTCCGTGCGAAAAACGCTTTGGCGATTTACGCGAAAGAAACCACTTCGGGTAGAGTACCGCGTCACGCGAGTGTTCGGGCTTCGCGCGCCATATCTGGCATTTTGCCCCGCCAAGGTGACGAAGACCGCGATGTACGCCCCGCTTCCCTCCGCCGATCGCCGTGCGCAAGACCGGCCACCCCATCTCGCAATGCGCGGGCTGTTCGGGCTGGCCGCGGATATCAGCGATCAGGTGACCGACCTGTTCGTGCTGAAGCTCGCGCAGGTCGCCGCGGTCTGGCCGTTTGCCCTGGCGATCCAGATCGTCACCTGCGGTCTGCTGATCTGCCTCGCCGCCGTCGGCGATGCCGCCGACCACGCATCGGTTGGCGCGATCATCGTGCATGGCGGCATTCTGACACTGGCGTCGCTGCTCGTGTTCGTGACGGTCCGCGCGCCCCATACGGAGGCACTGGCGCCACACCGACGCAACTGGATCGTCACCATATGTGCGGCGATCATGGGGGCCGCGCTCACGTCGTTGATGTGGTCGGTCACATCGACGCCGGACGGCGCGATCCAGTTTGGCAGCGCGATCGCGGTCGCCGGGACGATCGGCATCACCGCGGTCAGCCTTCACCCGATTCGCGCAGCGATCCTCGGCGTCGGCACCGGCCTCGTGTTCGCGCTCGCGATCCTCGCCGGCTTCACCATTGCCGTCGCGATCGCGCTCCTGTTCTTCGGGTGCCTGATCGCCGCGACGGTCAGCCTCGCGCGGATCGATCACGCGCTCGAACTCGAGCGTGCGACCGCCTCCAACGAAGGCCGCGTCGCGGTCAAGATGATCGCCGAGTTCGAGGGCCATGGCGCCGGCTGGTTCTGGGAGGCGGATCGTCAGGGCCGCGTGACCTATCTGTCCGCCAAGGTCGCGCGCGACCTGGTCCCGTCGGGCGACGCGGTCGGCCAGATGCTCACCGATCTGTTCCGGATGGACAGCGACGCGCCGGGCACCGAACGCACGCTCGCCTTCCACATCTCGTCGAGAACCTCGTTCGCCGACTATTCGGTGTGCGCCGCGGCGCAGGATTGCGAGCGATGGTGGTCGATCTCGGGTCGGCCGATGGTCGACGATCTCGGTCGATTCCAGGGTTTCATCGGCTCGGGCAGCGATCTCACCGAAAAGCGCAAGTCGGAGGCGGAGATCACGCGGCTGGCGTTGTTCGACGGGCTGACCGGGCTCGCCAACCGCCAGCGGATGCGCGTCTCGCTCGACAAGACGCTTGCGCAGAATACCGGCCCCTACCGCGCGACGTCGCTGTTCCTGATGGATCTCGATCGGTTCAAGGCGGTCAACGACACGCTTGGCCACCAGGCGGGCGACACGTTGCTCCAGCAGGTCGCGCAACGGCTGCAACGCGGGGTCGGCCACGCTGGGCTGGTCGGGCGACTTGGCGGCGACGAGTTCAAGGTCGTGCTGCCGGGGATCGACAACCGCGATACGCTCGCGGTGCTTGCGCGCGACCTGATCGCGTCGTTGTCGCAGCCTTATTTCATCAGCGGTACCGCGGTTACGATCGGCTGCTCGATCGGCATCGCGATTGCGCCCAACGATGGCGATGACTCCGAAACGCTGGTTCGCAACGCCGATCTTGCGCTCTACGCCGCCAAGGGCGACGGGCGCGGCGTCCACAGGTTCTTTTCGGACGAGATGCTCGCAGGCGCACGGACGCGCAAACTGCTCGAGGACGATCTGCGGGTCGCCCTCGGGGAAGGCGCGTTCCATCTGTGCTACCAACCCGTCGTCAGCACCAAATCGGTGCGGATCGTTGGCTATGAAGCGCTGATCCGCTGGAACCACCCGACCCGTGGGCTCGTCTCGCCCGCCGACTTCATCCCCGTGGCGGAGGAATGCGGGCTGATCGAGGCGATCGGCGAATGGGTCCTGCGTACCGCGTGTTTGGAGGCGGCGCGCTGGCCCGACAGCATTCGCGTCGCGGTCAACGTCTCGCCGATCCAGTTCGCCAACCCGGTCCTCCCCGCACTCGTGACCAGCGCACTCGCCCAGTCGGGGATCGCGCCGGGCCGGCTCGAGCTCGAGATCACCGAGGGCGTGTTCCTCGATGAGACGCGTTCGTCCGAACAGATGTTCAAGGCGCTGAAAGGCGTCGGCGTCCGGCTCGCGCTCGACGATTTCGGCACCGGCTATTCGTCGCTGGGCTATCTACGCAACGCCCCGTTCGACAAGATCAAGATCGATCAGTCGTTCGTGAAGGGCGCCGCCGAACCCGGCAACCGCAACGCCGCGATCATCAAGGCGATCGTCACGCTCGCCGACACGCTCGGCATGGAAACCACGGCGGAGGGGGTCGAGGTGCAGGACGAGATCGACCTGTTGCGCGATCTCGGGTGCAGCCACATCCAGGGCTATGTCTATGGCCGTCCGGTCCGTGCCGAAGAGGCGTTGCTGCAACTCGGCGGCGAGAATGGTACAGCGACCGCAAGCGGCTTCAAGGTCAGCCGCGCGCCACGAACCAAGATGCTGCGCTCAGCGCGCATTCTGATCGGCGGGGTACGCGGCGACGTCCGCATCCGCGACATATCGACGTCGGGCGCGATGCTCGACGGGGTAAGGATCGACGGCAATCCCGACGGTGTCGAGATGCAGATCGAACTGATCGAGGACCAACTCACCCCCGCCCGCGTCCGCTGGGCGCGCGACGGCAAGGCCGGGATCGAATTCCACGAGGCGTTCAACCTGGAACGGCTGAACCAGGGACAGGCCTCGCGCATTCGGCGCGCAGGGTGAAGTAGGGCAAGCGCGCGAAGGCGGGGGCCCAACTGGAAAGGTCGTCGTGACAGAGGACGGCGTTCGCCACCCCCCGTGCCCAAATCGGGTCCCGACCTTCACCGGGATGGGGGCCAAAGCGTCGACGACGCGCTCACCGCCAGCATGCGCAAAGGCCTCGAACTCGCCCATTCCGGGGAACCAACCCCCGCCCCCACCGTCTCTCCTTCATGGTACATCGCGCGTCCATCAAAGCCCTGGCCTTCGACGTTTTCGGCACCGTCGTCGATTGGCGTTCGGGCATCGCCCGCGAGGCAGCACCCTTCCTCGCGCGCTTGAACCGCGGCGATATCGACCCGCACCGCTTCGCCGATGGCTGGCGCAAACGCTATCAGCCGGCGCTGGAGGAAGTGCGCAGCGGTCGCCGTCCGTTCGTGATCCTCGACACGCTCCACCGCGAGGCACTGGATGATCTGCTCCGTCATCACGCCATCGATCCCGCCACGCTCGACGAAGCCGCGCTCGTCGACCTCACGCATGCGTGGCACCGGCTCGATCCATGGCCCGATTCCGTCGAAGGCTTGACCCGACTCAAGACCCATGTCCCGATCGTCACGCTAAGCAACGGCAACATCGCGCTCATGCTGGAAATGGCCCGCCGCGCCGGTCTTCCCTGGGATGCGATCCTCGGTGCCGAAGTCAGTCGCATCTACAAGCCGCTTCCCGAATCCTACCTGGCCACGGCGCGCATGTTGGCGATCGCCCCATCCGAACTCTGCCTTGTTGCCGCCCACCATAGTGACCTGGCCGCGGCGCGCGCTGCCGGGTTGCAGACCGCCTATGTCGACCGCCCTCAGGAATATGGCGGCCGCCCCGCACCCGATGCGGGTGCCGTGCAGGATTGGGACTATCGCGTCGATAGCCTGACGCGTTTGGCCGACGAGCTGTGCCGATGACCCGCCGACCTGCCTGTGAATCGGTGGAAACGTGCGACGCGTCGCCGTATCGAACGCACCCCGGAGTAAAATTCGGCCCGGCGTGCGACCCGGCAGGGATTTGAGATGACCCTACAGACGGCCGAGGCCGATTTCCTGACCGGCGGCGGCGAGATGGCCGCGATGATCCGCGCGCATGACTGGTCGGAGTCGCCGCTGGGGCCGATCGAGCAATGGCCGCAATCGCTGCGGTCGATCGTCTCGCTGATGCTTGCCTCGGAATTCGCGATGTGCGTCGCCTGGGGACCCGAACTCGGCTTCCTCTACAACGATCATTACGCGCGGATCCTATACGACAAGCACCCCGCCGCGCTCGGCGGTCGGCTCGATGTCATATGGTCGGAACTCTGGTCGGACATCGGCCCGCTCGTCGACCGCGCTCTCGGCGGCAAGGCGTCTTTCTTCGAAAACCTGCCGCTGGTCACCAATCGCAAGGGCTATGACGAGCAGACCTGGTTCACCTTCTCCTATTCGCCGGTGCGCGACGAAAGCGGTGCGGTCGCCGGCATGTTCTGCTCAACCTACGAAAGCACCGAGCGAGTCCAGACCGAACGCGCACTACGCGACGAGCGCGAGCGAATGAGCCAGATGTTCGCGCAGGCGCCGACCTTCATGGCGATGCTGCGCGGGCCCGAGCACCGGTTCGAGCTGACCAACCCCGGCTACGACAAGCTGATCGGCCACCGCCCTGTGCTCGGTCGTACCGTCGCCGAGGCGCTCCCCGACGCGGTTGAACAGGGGTTTCTGGGCCTGCTCGACGGTGTGTTTACGACGGGCGAACCCTTCACCGCGTCGGGCATGCTGTATGCGGTCCAGGCCGAACCCGGCGGTCCGATCGACGATCGCTATGTAGATTTCGTCTATCAGCCGATCCGCGACGCTAACGGCGCGGTCGTCGGCATCTTCGTCGAGGGGGCGGACGTCACCGATCGCAAGATGCTCGAACGCGATCTGCAATCGCTCAATGCCGACCTCGAACAGCGCGTCCGCGATCGCACGCAGGAACTGGTCGAGGCGCAGGAAGCCCTCCGCCAGGCACAGAAGATGGAGGCGGTCGGCCAACTCACCGGCGGTATCGCGCACGACTTCAACAATTTGTTGCAGGGCATCACCGGCAGCCTGGAGATCGTCCAGCGCCGCGTCGCGCAAGGCCGTGTGAGCGAACTGGACCGTTTCATCACCGGCGCCACCGCCGCCGCCAACCGCGCAGCCTCGCTCACGCATCGCCTGCTCGCCTTCTCGCGCCGCCAGCCGCTCGATCCGCGCCCGGTCAAGGTCAATCCGCTGATCGCCTCGCTGGAGGACCTGCTCCGCCGGACCATCGGCGAGCAGGTTGAGCTCAAGATGGTGCTCGCCGCCGGCCTCTGGACGACGCTGTGCGATCCCAACCAGCTCGAGAATTCACTGCTCAACCTGGTCATCAACGCGCGCGATGCGATGCCGCATGGTGGCAAGCTGACGATCGAAACGGGCAACGCGCTGCTCGATGACCATTTTATCGCCAGTCAGCGCGACGTCCGCCCAGGTAGCTATGTCTGCATCTGCGTCTCGGACACCGGCACTGGCATGTCTGCGGACACTATTGCTAAGGCGTTCGAGCCGTTCTTCACCACCAAGCCGATCGGCCAGGGCACTGGGCTCGGCCTGTCGATGATCTACGGCTTCGCGCGCCAGTCGGAAGGCTATGCGAGGATCTACAGCGAGGTCGGCCAGGGCACGACGATCAAGCTGTATCTTCCCCGCCATTACGGCGACGCGGAGCAGGACGAGGCGCTCCCCAGCCTGACGCAGGATCACGCCACCGACGCGGGTGAGGTCGTGCTGGTAGTCGAGGACGATACGGTCGTCCGATCGCTGATCGTCGAGGTGCTCGGCGAGCTCGGCTATCAGGCGGTCGAGGCGCATGACGGCCCGACCGGTCTCGAACGGTTGCGGACGATGGACCGGATCGACCTGCTCGTCACCGATATCGGCCTACCGGGGTTGAACGGCCGCCAGGTCGCCGACGCCGGCCGGGCGATGCGCCCGGGGCTGCGCGTGCTGTTCATGACGGGGTATGCGGAAAACGCCGCGCTCGCGGCGGGCTTCCTGGAGCCGGGGATGTCGATGATCACCAAGCCGTTCGCGATGGAGGCCTTGGCCACGCAGATCCGGACGATCATCGAGGGCTGAGCCAGAACCCCCATCCAATGCCACCACCCCGGCGAAGGCCGGGGCCCAAATGGAAAGGTCGCAGTAACGACGCGCAGCGCTCCGTTGGCGACGTCCCCCAATTGGACCCCGGCCTCCGCCGGGGTGGTGTGGTGGTGGTGTGGGCGGGATCCCGAACAATTCCCGTTCCCCCGCGAAGGCGGGGGTCCAGGAATCACGCAGGACGACGCTCGCGGCTCCTGGGCCCCCGCCTCCGCGGGGGAATTAGAAACGGCGGAAGTCACTCAACGCCCCCCCCGCCCTGCGTTACAACCAAAGCAACATTTGCCACTTTGACCCCTGAAATAATTTTTCGTTCCCGCCCCGTTCCCTTGCACATCGCGAACCCCGCAGAACTCCACGCGTCGCGAATATCCCGCTCGCCCAACCCGCGCCCGAACGCGACGAACCGAGCCCCCTGCACCCTGCGCACCCCCTTGCGTCTCTTCGCGGTTTGGCACAATCTCTTGGGGTTGCGTTCGGGGGCGGACCCAATCACTGGTAGAACAACCCTTGCATAGTCCTATGCGATATGACCGTAAGCGCGCCTTCCACCGCCGCGATGGTCACTTTTTGTTCTCCCGTTTGAGCCCGTCCGATGGTAGCATGGCGACAGGCGACCGATTCGAACGAATACAGAACACTAGGAGCGGTTTCGATGGATTTCAGAGACAGCAGCCGGGATAGCGACATGACCACAGACACGATCGAACAGACCACTGCAACGCCCGCCGCCGAGGCCCCCAAGGCGCCGCGCCAGGCGCAGGACAGCCACTCCGTGCGCGCGCAGATCTACCCGGTCGAGGTCGATCACAGCCGCGATGCGCTCCTGACCGAATTCGGCAAGGACACGCTGAAGGACCGCTACCTGCTCCCGGGCGAGAGCTACCAGGACCTGTTCGTCCGCGTCGCCTCGGCCTACGCCGACGATGCCAGCCACGCACAGCGCCTCTACGACGCGATCTCGAAGCTCTGGTTTATGCCTGCCACCCCCGTTCTCTCGAACGGCGGCACCGGCCGCGGCCTGCCGATCTCGTGCTACCTCAACTCGGTCCCCGACAGCCTCGGCGGAATCGTCGACACCTGGAACGAGAATGTCTGGCTCGCCTCGCGCGGCGGCGGCATCGGCACCTATTGGGGCAATGTCCGCGGCATCGGCGAGCCGGTCGGCCTCAACGGCAAGACCAGCGGCATCATCCCGTTCGTCCGCGTTATGGATTCGCTGACGCTCGCGATCAGCCAGGGCTCGCTGCGCCGCGGTTCGGCCGCCGTGTACCTCGACGTCTCGCACCCCGAGATCGAGGAATTCCTCGAAATCCGCAAACCCTCGGGCGATTTCAACCGCAAGGCACTCAACCTCCACCACGGCGTGTTGATCACCGACGACTTCATGGAAGCCGTCCGCAATGGTGAGGAGTGGCATCTCCGTTCGCCCAAGGACCAGGCGATCCGCGCTACCGTCGACGCGCGCTCGCTGTTCCAGAAACTCGTCGAGACCCGTCTCCAGACCGGCGAGCCGTACATCGTCTTCGCCGATCACGTGAACAAGGCGATGCCGAAGCATCACCGCGAGCTCGGCCTCAAGGTCTCGACCTCGAACCTTTGTTCGGAGATCACGCTGCCGACCGGCAAGGATCACCTCGGCAACGAGCGGACGGCCGTGTGCTGCCTGTCGTCGCTGAACCTCGAGACATGGGATCAGTGGAAGGACGAGAAGGGCCTGATCGAGGACGTGATGCGCTTCCTCGACAACGTGCTGCAGGATTACATCGACCGCCACGAACCCGGCATGGAACGCGCCGCCTACTCCGCGGGCCGCGAGCGCTCGGTCGGTCTCGGCGTGATGGGCTTCCACAGCTTCCTCCAGGCACGCGGCATCCCGTTCGAGGGCGCGATGGCGAAGTCGTGGAACCTGCGCATGTTCAAGCACATCAGCAGCCAGGCCAACGAAGCCTCGATGCAGCTCGCGATCGAGCGCGGCCCCTGCCCCGATGCCGCCGACGTCGGCGCGATGGAGCGCTTCAGCTGCAAGATGGCGATCGCACCGACCGCGTCGATCTCGATCATCTGCGGCGGCACGTCGGCGTGCATCGAACCGATCCCGGCGAACATCTACACGCACAAGACGCTGTCGGGCAGCTTCTCGATCAAGAATCCGTATCTCGAAAAGATGCTGAGCGAGAAGTCGAAGAATTCGGACGCGGTCTGGAACTCGATCCTCGAACAGGGCGGTTCGGTCCAGCATCTCGACTTCCTCTCGGTCGAGGAAAAGGACTGCTACAAGACGTCGTTCGAGATCGACCAGCGCTGGCTGCTCGAACTCGCCGCCGATCGCACGCCGTACATCGACCAGGCGCAATCGCTGAACCTGTTCATCCCGGCGGACGTCGAGAAGTGGGACCTGCTGATGCTCCACTTCCGCGCATGGGAGCTCGGCATCAAGTCGCTCTATTACCTGCGTTCGAAGTCGGTCCAGCGCGCGGGCTTCGCCGGCGGCGTCGAGGCGGACAACACCATCGACCTGCGCCAGATCGACGTCGAGTCGAAGGATTACGATGAGTGCCTTGCCTGCCAGTAAGGCCTTTCGGCGTGCAAGCGTGACCCCGGCCCGTGACACACGGACCGGGGGGCGCCTGACGCAAAAAACCCCGGCCCGCGCGAAGCGGACCGGGGTTCGGGCTGGCTATGCGGCGCGCTCGATACGCACCGCGTTCGCGTCAGGCCTCTTCTTCGAACGTCACCGCCACGTCGGCGTTGGCGGAAAGCCGGACCTTGCCGTCCTCGATATCCGCAACCAGCCCGAGCGAGATGAAGTGATGATGCCCTTCATGGCTGCCCGTGCCCTCGACGACCTGCGCGCCCGAGTCCTTCTTGGTCAGCTTGATGCGGTTGCCTTCGACCTTGTCGACGGTGCCGACATGGACGCCGTCCGCGCCGATGACTTCGGCATGTTCCTGGATCTTGGTTGCATCGACCATGGTCGTTCTCCTGTGGTGGGTTCGGCATCTCAACGCACGTCATGCGAGTTCGCCGCATGACATATGGTTCAGCTATCATGTTCGTGGTCGCGGGCGTGCTCGGAATCGTCGGCACCGCGATGCTGCTCCGTCTGCGTAGCCCGAGCATTACCGAGCAACAGACCTACGCGTTCCGCATGATCGGCATCATGCTCACCTCGGGCGCGATCGTCCTCGCGATGTCCGCCGCCGCGATGTGGCAGTGGAGCACCGAGACATGACGCCCCCTTCCTTATCTCACCAGTTTCCCGATATAAAACCCATCTCCCGAAAGGCCTACCATGTCCCTCCTTCACGCCTCCAAGCAGTACAAGCCGTTCGAATACCCCTGGGCGTTCGAGTTCTGGAAGCGCCAGCAGCAGCTCCACTGGCTCCCCGAGGAAGTGCCCCTGGGCGAGGATTGCCGCGATTGGGCGCAGAAGCTCAGCGATCACGAGCGCAACCTGCTCACGCAGATCTTCCGCTTCTTTACGCAGGCCGACGTCGAGGTGCAGGATTGCTACCACGAGAAATACGGCCGCGTGTTCAAGCCGACCGAGATCAAGATGATGCTGACCTCGTTCAGCAACATGGAGACGGTCCACATCGCCGCCTACAGCCATCTGCTCGACACCATCGGCATGCCCGAGAGCGAGTACGGCGCCTTCCTCGAATATGCCGAGATGAAGGAAAAGCATGACTACATGCAGAAGTTCACCGTCGACAACGACGAGGATATCGCGCGCACGCTGGCCATGTTCGGCGGCTTCACCGAGGGCGTCCAGCTGTTCGCGTCGTTCGCGATGCTGATGAACTTCCCGCGCTTCAACAAGATGAAGGGCATGGGCCAGATCGTCACCTGGTCGATCCGCGACGAAAGCCTCCACTGCGAGGGCATCATCAAGATGTTCCACACCTTCTGTCAGGAGCGCCAGTGCCTGACCAAGGCGGTCAAGGACGACATCGCCGACGTCTGCCAGACGACGATCCGCCTCGAGGACAATTTCATCGACCTCGCCTTCGAGATGGGCCCAGTCAACGGCATGACCCCCAAGGAGATCAAGAAGTACATCCGCTTCATCGCCGACTGGCGCATGACTCAGCTCGGCCTGAAGCCGATCTACATGATCGACGAGCACCCGCTGCCCTGGCTCGCCCCGATGCTCAACGGCGTCGAGCACGCCAACTTCTTCGAACAGCGCGCCACGGAGTATTCGAAGGCCGCGACCAAGGGCCAGTGGAACGACGTCTGGGACTCGTTCGACAAGCGCCAGACCGCGAAGAAGGGCCCGATTGCGAATGTGGACCTGAGCGAGGTTCGGGACATGTTCAGCGATTCGGTCGCGGCTGAGTAAGTAATGACCGTGATTAGGCGAATATAGTGACTAGAGATGTCCGAGGCATCGCCAATTTCGTACTGGATAATGCCGATCGACAATCGATCGGCATTTCTAACCTCGGCCTTAACAAGATTATCTATTTTCTTCACTCTGCGTTCCTGCATCAATTTGGCGAACCTCTAGTAAGCGCAAAGATTGAGGCATGGGACTATGGCCCGGTTTTTAGAGAGGTTTACCACCAATTTAAAAGGTTCGGACGAAGCGAAATAACTGACCGAGCAAACAAGCTTGACGCATTTTCGGGAAACTATGACCGAGTCAATTATGAATTTGATTTCGAAACTGAGCTGTTTCTAAATCAACAATGCAACAGTCTTTTACGAATTCCTGCCGGAAAGCTTGTCGACCTATCCCACATGGAAGATGGGGCTTGGCATCGGGCTAGATTTCAAAATGGCAGAGTTAATCCGGGCGTAGAGATTACTAATGAGCTTATTTTAATCGAAAATCCTAGAGGGGCGAGGCACTGATATGGCTAAGACTATAGAGGCCGTTCTGAAAAAGCTTGATCGGCCACCTGCCGGTCATAACTTTGCCCGCTCCAATTTTCAGTCTCTGACAAGAACTACCAGCGCCTTGGTCAATTTGGCATTGGGATTTCCAACTGTGAGCTATCGATGGGCAATCGATGTAATTCAAGCACAGTTAGGCGATCGCCTATCCGACATAGAGGCAAAGAAACTACTCGCCGTAAATTGCCCGCGAAGCCAATTGGATGATAACCTCGAACTTCTTGTGGCCTTTCAGGCTTACAATGCGGTCCGCAAATTTGACGGACTACGCGTTTTTCCAGAGTTTTGCGGAAGCTATATGGCGGGCCCAGATGTTGCTGTCCCTATCCGCCCAACTGCTCTCTTGAGAGAAGGAGGGATTATCAAGCCATTGTTTGTCATTGGCTGGGCTACGAAGGGGCTCGGCTGGTATCAACGGCGGCTTCTATCTTCGATGTATGAGGATGCCATATACTCTCTGACCGATCTTCGGGCATCACAGGGTGAGGTTCTGATATTTCCCAAAAACGGATATGGCCAGCGAACGGTCGATAGATGGACCCGGGGGGATTATCCGGAGCTTTCAAAAGATGAACTGCGAGACCAATCAGAACGTTTTATACTAGCTCGCTCGGCAGCAAGACCCCTCATAGCCGACCGCATTCGCGACAGAGATGAGAAAAAGCGCCGTCAGCAGACAATCCGCCCGACCGTCCCATCCGGTCCGTTTGCCGATCCCAAGCGGTAACGCTTTTATTAAATGCCCGTAATCTCGCTCTTCTTCGGCATCGTGATCCGGATGTATTTCGACGATCATCCGCCACCGCATTTCCACGCCAGCTATCAGGGCTTCGAGGCGTTCGTGCGGATCATCGACGGCAAGATCATCCGCGGGAGCCTGCCCCGCAAGGCGGAACGGATCGTACAACAATGGGCTCTCGACCACACACCCGAACTCATGGCAAACTGGCAGCGCGGCGTCGACCTGTTGCCGCTGGAGATGATCGCCGGTGCAGACCTCGATGATTAAACTCGTCCGCCTGACCGTCACGGGTGATGACACCCTCGAATTGACGTTCTCGGACGGGGCAGAAGCGCACTGGTCGGCGGCTAGCCTGATCGCGCGTGATACCGTGATGACGCGACCACTGAGCGATCCGGCTTATTTCGCACGTGCATTTCTCGAAGGTGGCGCACTCGCGTGGCCAAACGGTTTCGAGCTTTCGGCAGACGCGTTACACCAGAAGTTGAACAGCGGCGGCGAACTGATCCGCCACGCGGCTTGACGCAACACTCCCACAGCGTTGGTCAAGCGCTACCCCACCCACACCAGGGCGAGCGCTTGCCGCCGCCATAACGACGCGCGAGTCCGTGGCGGACCAGTACCGCGCCCAGCGACACCCCGCCCCTCTCGACGATCCGCAGTTTGCGGCCGTAGCGGTCGACGTCGCGCTTGATCGGGGTCAGCGTGAAGGGGCCGGCGTTGAGCAGCGCCTGCATCTTCAGCGTCGCCGCCTGCCCCAGGCGCGCTTCGCGGGCGCAGCGCGGCGGGTGGGTCTCCGGCGTGTCGATGTCGGCGATGCGGATCTTGGTGCCCGCCATCCAGAACGTGTCGCCGTCGACCATGCAGTCGATCCGCTTGGCGTGCCCGCAGATCGTGAAGCGCGCGGAGACCGCCTTGCCCCCCGACAGCGCGGACGCCGCCGCCGCCACGGTCGTCGCCGCACTGGCGACCCCCGCCGCGGTCGCCAGCGCGCCGGTGGCAGTGGTGGCGGCACCGGTCGTGGTCGCCGCTCCGGCAGCCGCGGCCGACGCCTCCGCCTTGGCCGCATCTGCGCCCCAACCCCAGCCCCCCGGCACGCGCAGATGCCCGGCAGGCCAGGCGATGCCGAACCCGGTCGGCCATTCGATCTTCAATCCGGGCGGCACCAGCGCCGACCAGTCGATCTGGCGGATCACCGGCATCATCAGCCCGAGCAGCACGCCGTAGAACACCAGGCGGAGTTGCAGCAGGACTCCCGGCGCAGCGCCACGGCTCGACCCGCCGCGACGCGTGGCACCGGCACGGTCGCCACTTAGCAACCGCATGAAATCAAAGACATACTCCATCGTCCCCCGCGCGTACGCGCGCGCGCGAGGAAGTCACCTGTACGAAGAGTCGACTTGCGCCGAGCGGAGTCAGAAACGAGGCGAACGCATCGTGAACATCGCGCACGCGACGTCCGCGACGAAAATCGGCGGCGGCAATCTCCGCACCGTGTGAAACGCACGGGATTCCGCGGTCCTACGCTAACCCGACAGACCCGGTTCGGCGCATGTCGGAGCGTATCCAATCCGGCGCCAATACGCGTACGCCTGCGATCAGCGTGCGAGCGTCTACACTTGCCACAGTTCGCACACCGACACCCAAGGGGGCCAGACACACGAAGGGCGGGAAATGGCCCTAGCCACTCCCCGCCCCCGTTACGCGTCCAGCTTGTACCTCTTGCGAGGCAAAGGCTTAGAAGTGCGTGATGATACCGAGCATCGGACGGAAGCTCTGCGCGTCGCCGAAGGTGTTGACCTCGGCGCGGATGCGGAAGCCTGCGTTGCCGGTGATGCCCTTCAGGCCAATGCTCTGCGGACCGACTTCTGCGCCGATGCCGTAGGTGATCGCGCTGTAGTCACGACCGGTGTCGCCACCGTTGGTCGAACGTGCCGAGAAATGGTCGAAGTTGACCCACTGGTAGCCGACCTTGCCGTAGATCAGGCCGCTGTCGCCAGCGCGGAAGCCGAAGCGGCCTGCTGCGCCGTATTCCCAATCGATGTTGCCATCGATGCCCTTGATCACGTTACCTTCTGCGCCGACGAAGACCGGGCCGAGCGGCACGTTCACGCCGAGCACGCCCTGGACCAGCGAGCCCGAAGGCTTGTAGCCGCGACGGAGCGAGTTGTCGGCGTTCAGCGCCTGCGGGATGCCGTGGCCGCGCTCGTTATCGAACTGCTCCCAACCGCCCATGACGCCGAAGTACGGCTCGATGCCGAATGCCTTCGAGCCGTCCGGAGCTGCTGCCTCGCCGGGCTGCGCGCTGTTGTCGACGGGTGCCGGTGCCGACATGTCCTGCGCGAAGGCGGGAACTGCGACCGTTACGGCGGCGAGGGCGATTGCCAGGGAAAGCTTACGCATGCGTGTGACCTTATCTCGAGTGTTGCGTGGATCGCCGACTGCACGGTGCGTCGGTTCGGTCCAGGCAAGTCGAAACAGGCCGGCGGGCACATGGTTGCACAAAAAACGTCACATTCACGGAACTGCCGGGGAACTGTTCGCCTGTGTTGCGTTACAGCAACGGTTCCTGTCAGTTACATGAACGAACGATGGCTTCGGCGCGGCGAACTAGCCCGGAATACAGCGGAAAAGCGGCAAAAAGCAGCGGATGCCGGCATTAACGCTATCTGTTTATCAGCGGGTGACGATCGATGTGCAATGCAGCATCGATGGGATTTTCACGTCTGTTCCGCAGCCGCTGGGCGGCGCTGTTCTGGTCCGCCGGTATCGTGTGGACGGCCTATGACGTGGCCAGCGACGCGCCGGAACCAGCCGCCGGAAATGCGGTTTCGAGCAATGTCGTGGAGGGACAGACCGATGCGACCGGCGCTGCGTTCGACGCGCGCGACCTAGCGATCCTCGCCAACGCCACCGGTTAGTGACGACGCGCCGATCGTTGGCGCGTCGCGGGTCGTTCAGGGTTTCGTGGGTTAGGGTTTCAGCGCGACGTCGTCGGCATCCTTGAGGTCCTCGTCGTCGTCGATGCTGCCATCGTCGAGTTCGTCCTGGACGTCGTCCTCGTCCATGTCGTCTTCGTCCATCGTGACCGAGGCATCGCTCTCGCCGACCTCTTCGGAGTCCATCTTGGTCTCGTCGATCGACTCGTCGTCGATGTCGTCCTCGCCCAGGTCCGGATCGAGATCGGTCAGGATGACGCCATCGGTCGGGCCACTGCGCGTCGCCTCGAGAATCTCGGCGCGCTGGCTCTCGTCATAGCCCTCTTCGTCATAGCCGTCGTCGCCCGAACCGGCACTCGGCACCTGATGTCCGCCCATGGTCACACTCCCTCGTTCCATGACGCCCGCACGCTGCGGGCCTACCGGATGCGAACGGTGGACGTGCGCGGTGGTTCCTTCAAGCGCGGACCGGCGCCGTCGACGCCGGCCGGAACAAGCGCCCCCGCTCGGTGATCAGGATGGCGAGCAGCGCGGCGAGACCTGCGACCAGGAACCCCGCGACCAGCGGCACCGTCGTGCCATTGAACGCCTGCCCGATCAGCGCACCGATCACCGCGCCGATCGTCACGCTCAGGAATCCCTGCACGCTCGACGCGGTGCCCGCGATCCGCCCCATATTCTCCATCGCCATCGCCGAGAAGTTCGACGTCGCCAGCCCGAAACAGCCGAGCGTCAGCGCCTGGAAGATCGCGAAACTAACCAACGCCTCGAACCCGATCTCGATCGCGAACAGGTGGACCAGCGACACCAGGATCAGCACCGACAGCGCGCCGTGGCTGATCAACCGCGTCCCCAGTCGCATCACGATCCGCGAGTTGAGCAGGTTGCACGCCGCCATCGTCACCGACGTCGTCGCGAAGATCAGCGCGAGCAAAGTCGGCTTGTGGAACACGTCCGCCATGATCTGCTGGATCGAATTGAGATACCCGTACAGCGCGCCCATCAACGCGGTCGACGCGAGCGTATAGCCAAGCGAATTACGATCGGCGACCGTCTGCCGCCAGTCGCTCAGGATGCGGCGGGGGGTAATCGGCAGGACGTTCTCGGGCGCCAGCGTCTCGGGCATCCGCAGATAGAACCACACCAGCACACCCAGCGTCAGCACCGCCACGGTCCAGAAGATCGCGCGCCAGTCGCCGAACTGGAGCACCGTCCAGCCGAACGTCGGCGCGAGAATGGGGACGATCATGAACACCATGAACGCGATCGACATCACCCGTGCCATCGCCCGCCCGTGATAGCAGTCACGGACCAGCGCGATCGTCGCGACCCGCGCGGCGGCAATCACCGCACCGCCGAATGCGCGTGCGGCCAGCAACAGCGTGAAACTCCCCGCGGTCGCGCAGGCGACGTTGGCAATGATGTACAGGACGAGCGACCAGAGCAGCACGGTTCGCCGCCCGAACCGATCCGCGAGCGGCCCGTGGACGAGCTGCGCGACGCCGAAGCCGATCACGAACGCGGTGACGACGAACTGCCGGCCGTTCTCGGTCGCGACGCCGAGCGAGTCGCCGATCGCCGGCAGCGCGGGCAGCATCGAGTCGATGCCGAGCGCGGTCAGCGACATCAGCGAGGCGACGAGCGCGACGAACTCGACGAAACCGATCGGCGCGCCGCGCATCGCTGGCGCGTCGGATTGGGGATCCTGGGTCTGCATGATGCCTGCGCCTTTACCCGCTCGGCCGGTCTTGCGAAACCCGCTAACCGGCGCGGTTCGGAGATGATTGCGCGATACGTCGATGCCTCCTATCTGTATTACCATACCAATACACATTGGAGAAAGCCATGATCCGCCCGCTCCTGCTCGCCACCGTCAGCCTTGCCGGCGCGCTCGCACTGTCCGCCTGCGATCGCTCGAACGAAGGTGCGTCGGTCTCGATCAACGCCGATGGCGGCAACGTCCTCGGCGCGATCAATGGCGAGACCGGCGAGATGAAGATCGACGTCCCCGGCTTCCAGGGCTCGGTGAAGCTGCCCAAGATCAAGATCGACACCGGCAATTTCGATCTCAACGGCGTGCGGCTATATCCAGGTTCGTCGATCAAGACGCTCAACATCGTCGGCGACGACAAGACCGGCGGCTTGCGAGTGGCGTTCGCCAGCCCCGCCACCCCGACGATCGTCCGCGACTGGTTCGCCGAGCGGCTCGGCAAGGTCGGGTACCAAGTGCATCCCGAGGGCGCGAACCTGATCGGGACGACCGACGAAAACAAACCCTTCCGCCTCGAACTCGCCCCCGACGGCAAGGACAAGGCGACCGGCACGATCGTCATCAGCGGCTGAGGCTCCAATCCTCCCCCGCCAGGGGGAGGATCGTTCAAAATGTAAACGCAGCCTAACCCAGGCATTTGGCACCGCCTGCTCGATCCCCTATATCGGGCGTCCCCCAAACCGGACACGCACCCCATGCTCGATACGCCCGCCGCCCAGGTCCCGACGCTCAGCCTCGCCACGCAGGACACCGACCCCGATGGTTTCGCCGCCGCGTTCGGCGAATCGTTCGAGCGCTACGGGTTCGCGATCGTCGCCGATCACGGCATCCCCGCCGACCTGATCGAGCGCGCCTGGGCCGAGACGAAACTCCTGTTCGATCTCCCCGAGGACGAGAAGCGCGGCTATCACATCCCCGGCGGCGGCGGCGCGCGCGGCTACACGCCGTTCAAGACCGAGATCGCCAAGGACGCCAAGGTCGTCGACCTCAAGGAATTCTGGCACGTCGGTCGCGAACTGCCCGAGGGTCATCGTTACGGGGACACGATGGCGCCGAACGTCTGGCCGACGCGCCCCGAGGGTTTCAAGCCGGTCTTCCTCGAACTCTTCGCCACATTCGACCGCGCCGGCGACAAGCTCCTGTCCGCGATCGCGCGTCACCTGAAGCTCAAGCCTGACTGGTTCGACCCGGCGGTAAAGGACGGCAACAGCATACTTCGTTTGCTGCATTACCCGCCGATCCCCGCCGATGCGGAGGGCGTGCGCGCCGGGGCGCATGAGGACATCAACCTGATCACGCTGCTGCTCGGTGCCGAGGAGGCCGGCCTCGAATTGCTCGACCGCGCCAACGGCCGCTGGCTGTCGATCAAGCCGCCCGAGGGCGCGATGGTCGTCAACGTCGGCGACATGCTTCAGCGCCTGACCAACAACGTGCTGCCCTCGACCACGCACCGCGTCGTCAACCCGCCACCCGAGCGCCGCGGCCACTCGCGCTATTCGATGCCGTTCTTCCTGCACCCCGCGCCCGACTTCATGATCGAGACGCTGCCGGGCACGATCACGCCGGACAACGCGAACCGGTATCCGAACCCGATCACGGCGCATGATTACCTGTACGAGCGACTTGTCGAGATCGGCCTGATCAAGAAGTAGAGGCAGCATGTTTCCCCGCGAAGGCGGAGATCCAGACTGGGCTCCCGCCTTCGCGGGAGAACAAATTGGGAGAAGGTGGGTGGGGTTACGAAGCGCAGCGCGCCGTTACGACCACCTTTCCAAGTGGGCCCCGGCCTCCGCCGGGGTGGAGCCTACCCTTATCGGTTAAGGCGAAGCAAAACACCCAACCGCTTTTCTCCCCACCTGATACCCAACAACCACGCATCGCCCATTGGTGCGCGCCCCCGCATCCGCTAGACCGCGCGCGATGCCCCATCTCTATCTCGTCGACGGCTCCGGCTATATCTTCCGCGCCTATCACCGGCTGCCGCCGCTCACCAACAAGCATGGCGAGCCGGTCGGTGCGGTGTACGGCTACACGACGATGCTGTGGAAGCTAGCGGACGAGGTTCACGCCGCCGACGGCCCGACCCACATGGCGGTCATCCTCGACAAGTCGTCGAAGACCTTCCGCAACGATCTCTACGACAAGTACAAGGCGCAGCGTCCGCCCCCGCCCGAGGATCTTGTCCCCCAATTCCCGATGATCCGCGACGCCACGCGCGCGTTCAGTCTCCCGTGCATCGAGACCGAAGGCCTAGAAGCCGACGACATCATCGCCTGCTATTCGAAGGCAGCACTCGCCCAAGGCTGGGAAGTCACGATCGTCTCGTCCGACAAGGACCTGATGCAGCTGATCGAGCCCGGTCTCGACATGTACGACACGATGAACAACCGCCGGCTCGGCGCGGAGCATGTCGCGGAGAAATTCCACGGCGTTTCGCCGGCGCAGCTCGGCGACGTGCTCGCGCTGATGGGCGACAGTGTCGACAACGTCCCCGGCGTCCCCGGCGTCGGCCCCAAGACCGCGGCCAAGCTGATCCTCGAACACGGCGATCTCGAATCCGTCCTCGCCGCCGCCGACGGCATGAAAAAGGGCAAGCTCCGAGACAATCTGATCGAGCATGCCGAGATGGCGCGTCTGTCGAAGGTGCTCGTCACGCTCAAATGCGACGTTGCGCTGCCCGAACCACTCGAAGACCTCGAACTGAAGGGCATTCCCGACGCCCCCCTGCGCGCGTTCCTGGAACATCACGGCTTCAAGTCGCTGCTCGCTAAGCTGTCCGCCGTCGCCGACGCGCCAGTCGCCGAATCGACCGTCGTCGCGGACATGGACGAGGACGAGCCCTGCAAGCACGACGACTATGAAACCGTCGTCGACGAAGCCGCACTCGATCGCTGGATCACCGTGGCGAAACACCAGGGCTGGATCGCGATCGACACCGAGACCACCGGGATCGACGCGACACGCGCCGATCTCGTCGGCGTGAGCATGGCGTTGCATCCGAACCTCGCCTGCTACGTACCTATCGCGCATGGCGGCACCGATTTGCTCGCGGAAAACCCGGTCCAGCTCGACCGCGCGTTCGTGCTAGAGAAACTGAAGCCGTTGCTGGAGGATCCGAGCGTCCTGAAGATCGGCCATAATCTCAAATACGACATGATCGTGCTCGGTCGCGCCTATGCCGCAGCCAGTTCAGGGGGCGGCGGCGTAAACATCACGCCGTTCGACGACACGATCGTGATGAGCTTCGATCTCGACGCCGGACTGCACGGCCACGGCATGGACGAACTCGCCGCCACGCACCTCTCGCACAGCTGCATCGCGTTCAAGGACGTCGTCGGCACTGGCAAGACTCAGCGGACCTTCAACGAAATCGACCTCAAGGCCGCTACGCGCTACGCCGCCGAGGACGCCGACGTGACGCTTCGTCTCTGGCGCCGGTTCAAGCGCCGCCTACCCGCGGAATGCTCGACCCGCGTGTACGAGATGGTCGACCGCCCGCTCGTCCCCGTCATCGCGCAGATGGAGATGCACGGGATCAAGGTCGACGCCGCAAAACTGTCGAAGCTGTCGACCGAGTTCGCCGGCCAGATGGCGAGCCTGGAGACCGAAATCCACGCGCTCGCCGGCGCGCCCTTCACGATCGGCAGCCCCAAGCAACTGGGCGACGTGCTGTTCGAGAAGATGGGCATCAAGGGCGGCCGCAAAGGCAAGTCCGGCGTCTATTCGACCGACGTCAACGAACTCGAGCGGATCGCGGCGGACAAGGATTCGCCCGGCGCGGTGATCGCGCGGAAAGTGCTCGACTGGCGGCAGTTGTCGAAGCTGAAATCGACCTACACCGACGCGTTGCAGGCGCAGATCAACCCGGCGACGGGCCGCGTGCATACGTCCTACTCGCTGACCGGCGCGCAGACCGGCCGCTTGTCGTCGACCGATCCGAACCTCCAGAACATCCCGATCCGCACCGAGATCGGCCGCCAGATCCGCGACGCGTTCGTGGCCGAGCCCGGCAACGTCATCCTCGCCGCCGATTACTCGCAGATCGAGCTGCGGCTGGCCGCGCACATGGCCAACGTCCCCGCGCTGAAGGCCGCGTTCGCGAACGGCGACGACATCCACAGCCTCACCGCGCAGGAACTGTTCGGCGAGGTCAACCGCGACACCCGCGGCCGCGCGAAGACGATCAACTTCGCGATCCTCTACGGCATCTCGCGCTGGGGTCTCGCCGGCCGCCTCGACGTGTCGGCGGACGAGGCCCAGGCGATGATCGACCGCTATTTCGACCGCTTCCCCGGCATCTCGAATTACATCGTCGAGACCACGGAAAGCGTGCGCGCGAGCGGCTTCACCACCACGCTGTTCGGGCGCAAAACGCACTTCCCGCGCATCCGCTCGAAGATCCAGCACGAACGCCAGGGCGCCGAACGCGCCGCAATCAACGCGCCGATCCAGGGCACCAGCGCGGACATCATCAAGCGCGCGATGGTGCGGATGGGGCCGGCGCTGCTCGAAGCGGGTCTGCCCAATGTCCGGATGCTCCTTCAGGTCCACGACGAACTCGTGTTCGAACTGCCGGAAGGTGACGTGGAAGCGGCCAAGCCCGTGATCGAGCAGGTCATGGCCAATGCGGCACTCCCCGCGGTCACCCTCGACGTGCCGCTGGGCATCGAGATCGGCACCGGCCTTAGCTGGGGAGCGGCACATTGAACGCGCAGGGCGGCAGCCGGCGACGTCCGGCTGACTCGCACCAGCGCGGCCGGCGGAGCGTTCGCTCCGACCGACGACGCGGCTTTGCCGCGGCGCGCCCCACGAACGGCGCCGCATCGTGACCGAGGCCACGCAGGATATCGACACGCTCGCCAAGGGCGGGCGGACCAACATCGCCGGCTTCGTCCTCCGCCTCGCCGCGCGGATCCCGTTCCTGTTCATCGCCGGCCGCATTTACGGCCCTGACCTCGTCGGCCGGTTCGCGATCGCCGTCGTCGTGGTCGAACTCGCCGCGCTCCTCGCTACGCTCGGCCTCAAGCGCGGGCTCGCCCAAGCGCTCAGCAGCGCAGACCGCCCCCATGGCTGCGTCGTGTGGGACGCGATGGCGGTCGCGTTCGTCGCGTCGCTCGTCGCCAGCGCCGTGCTCTGTACGTTCCCGCAGATCATGTATCCGAACAGCGCGATCACCGGGCTCGACCGGTTCCTGCCGCTGATCATCGTCGCGATCGCCTGGTCCGACGTCAGTCTCGCCGCGCTCGCCTATCGCCTTAACGTCAAGGCTGCCGTCACCGCCCGTGCGGTGGTGGAGCCGTGGACGATCTCGATCGCCGCCTGGGCGTTCTCCTACTTCACGATCCGCGACGGCCTAGTCCTCAGCTACGTCGCATCGATGACCGCGGCGCTGATCGCCAGCCTCGTGCCGTTCCTGCGCAGCTATGGCATCCCCCGCGGCTGGTCGCCGCACCTGCGCCCGCTCTACGCGCTCGCCCGCGCCAACGTACCGCTCGCCGGTGCGGACATCCTCGAATGGGGCAGCCGCAACGTCGACCGCTTCATCCTCGGCGTGATGTTCGAGCCCAAGGTCGTCGGCATCTATTACATGGCGCAACAGGTCGCGAGCTTGCCGCAGAAGCTCAAGACCAGCTTCGACCCGATCCTCGGCCCCGTCATCACGCACAGCCTCGCGATCAACGACCGCGCCGCGATCGCCAACCAGGTGCGACAAGTCGCGTTCTGGATCATGGCCGCGCAAGGGGGACTCGCGCTGATGGGCTCGATCCCCGGCGAGGCGGTGATGGGCGTAGTCGGCCCGCAGTTCGTCGCCGGCACTGCCGCGCTCGCCTTCCTGCTGACGGCGGAAGTGCTCGCCTCGACCGGCGCCGTCAGCGAATCCGCGCTCGTCTACATCGCCCGCCACCGAAATCTGATGATCTCCGCGGCGATGCTCGCGTTCCAGGTCGCGCTCAGCTTCGCGCTGATCTTCACGATCCGGGCGCTAGGCTATCCGGTCAACTATCAGGCGGCCGGCCCGGCGATCGCGCTCATGCTCTCGGTCGGCCTCACGTCGATCATCAAGTCGAAGCTGCTCGGCCACCTGCTCGGCGCCAACGTGTCGCCGTGGCGCTGGCCGCTGGTCTGGGCCGCGCTCGCCGCGATCGTCGTCGGAGCTGGGTTCACCGCGCTGCCCAAGCGCTACGAATGGGTCGAACTGGCGATAGGCGAGCCGGCAATCGCGGCCACCTATCTCTATATCCTGTGGAAATACGCTTTCGGCCCCGCCGATCGCGCACTGTTCGCCAAAAAGCCCAAGGCTGACGAAGCCGCCTTGCCCAACGCGGGCTCGCCGGTCGCCTAAAGCATCCCGTACAACAGCGTACCGTTGAGCCCGATGATCACCGCGGCGATCACCCAGGCGAGAATCTTCAGCCAGGCGGGACTGACCAGATCGCCCATGATCGTGCGATCGCCGGTGAACTTGACGAGCGGCACTACTGCGAACGGGAGTTGTAGGCTGAGCACGACCTGGCTGAGCACCAACAGCTTCGTCGCGCCAGCATCGCCCGATGCACCGACCACGAACACTGCCGGGATGATCGCGAGGGCCCGCGTCACCAGCCGCCGCGCCCAGACCGGCATGCGCAGGTTGAGAAAGCCCTCCATCACGATCTGGCCGGCAAGCGTGCCCGTCACCGTCGAGTTTTGTCCCGACGCCAGCAGCGCGACCGCGAACAACACGCTCGCCGCGCCCATGCCGAGCATCGGCGCCAGCAGTTCATACGCCTGGTCGATCTCGGCGACGTCGGTGCGGCCAGCGACGTGGAAGGTCGCCGCCGCGAGGATCAGGATCGCCGCGTTGATGAAGAAGGCGAGGCCGAGCGCGACGGTGCCGTCGATCGTCGCCATCGTGATCGCGTCGCGCTTGCCCGCGGTGTCCTTGGCGAAGGCGCGGGTCTGGACGATCGACGAATGGAGATACAGATTGTGCGGCATCACGGTCGCGCCGAGGATGCCGATCGCGATGTAGAGCATCGCGGGGTTGGTGACGATCTGCGTCGTCGGGACGAGACCTCCCAGCACGCCCGCCCATTCGGGCCGCGCGAGGAACAACTCGAAGACGAAGCAGCCGGCGATGATCACGAGCAACGCGACGACGAACGCCTCGAGCTTGCGGAACCCGAAGCGTTGCAGCGCGAGGATCAGGAATACGTCGAGCGCGGTGAGGACGACGCCGTAGACGAGCGGCAGGCCGAACAGTAGCTTTAACGCGATCGCCGTGCCGAGCACTTCGGCGAGGTCGCAGGCGATGATCGCGATCTCGCAGAGGAACCACAGCGCGACCGAAACCGGCTTGGAATAATGCGCGCGGCAGGCCTGGGCGAGGTCGAGGCCGGCGACGATGCCGAGGCGTGCCGACAGGGCCTGCAGCACCATCGCCATCAGGTTCGACAGCAGCACGACCGACAGCAACGTGTAGCCGAACGCGGAGCCGCCGGCGATGTCGGTCGCCCAGTTGCCGGGGTCCATATAGCCGACCGCGACGAGATACCCCGGCCCCACGAACGCGAACAGCCGCCGCCAGAACGACGCGCCTTCGGGGACGACGACGGTGCGGTGGCTCTCGGCGAGCGAATTGGCGAAGGCTGAGGTCGGTGCTGGCATCGCCGGTCGCTTTGCCGGAAGGGCGCTTGGGGAACAAGCGCGTCGTCAGGACATGTGTCACCGACAGCGACGTCGGGTCAGCCTGCCAGCAGCTTTGCCGCGACGTCCTCCATGCTCCCCACCACCAGCAGCGAGTCGCCGCCGACGAGTCCGACTTTAGTCTGCCCGTTCTCGTCCTTGCGCAGATAGGCGACGTTCGCCGCCACGACGTAGTAGTTGCCGCCATGCGACTTCAGTTCGATGAATTTCATGATCGCGACTCCTGATTTCCGCCGCAATACGGCCGAGGCTACAGTATCGAGTTAACGCGGTACGAGGGAGCGCGTCCGCAGTTGTAGACCGTCGCCGCCTCAAATGACCTTCATGTCCGCCTGATAATGATGCCACGCGAAGATCGCTGCCGCACCGCGATGCGGGCGCCAGGCCTCCGCCACCTCTCGCGTCAGTTTCTCGCTCGGGCGGGTTTCGTGGCCGAGAATGCGCCCGACCTCGATCTGGATCGCTAGGTCGCCCGCCGGCCAGATGTCCGTCCGCCCTTCCGCGAACAGCAGGTAGATTTCCGCCGACCAGCGGCCGATGCCCTTCACGCGGACCAAAGCGGCGATCGCCTCCTCGTCGTCCTGGGGCAGGTTGGTGAGGTCCAGCCGCCCGCTCGTCACCTCGTCGGCGAGGCTGCGGGCATAGCCGAGCTTCTGGCGGGAGAGGCCCGCGCTCTTCAGCAACTCGTCGCTGGCGGCGGCGATCTTCGCCGGATCACCCGCGCCACCGACCACCGCGTCGAGCTTGTTCCACACCGCCGCGGCCGAGGCGACGCTTACCTGCTGCCCGACGATCGTCCGCAACAACGTCGCAAAGCCGCGCTCGCTGATCCGCGGCGCGGGGTGGCCGGCATTGCCGACCGCGACCGCAAAAGCCGGCTCGATTTCGCACAACGCCGCCATCGCGGTTTCAAGTTGCTCTGCGCTCAGGCCCATGATGCTTGATCCCTGGCTCGCGCAACGGCATGAACGCACGAAGATTTTTCGGAGAATGACATGCCCAAGCTTATCGTCGTGACGCGCGAAGGGGAAGAACGCGAGATCATCGGCGAGGCGGGCCTTTCGGTGATGGAAGTCATTCGCGACGCCGGGATCGACGAGATCCTGGCGCTGTGCGGCGGCTGCTGCTCGTGCGCCACCTGCCACGTCCATGTCGACCCGGACTTTGCGGCCAAACTGAAGCCGATGGGGCCGGACGAGGACGACCTGCTCGATTCGACGAGTGATCGTGACGAGTTTTCGCGCCTGTCGTGCCAGATCGAGCTGACCGAAGGACTCGATGGCCTGAAGGTAAAGATTGCAACAGAGGACTAATCCCTCGTCCCTCCGGGGAGAGGGAGGGAGGCGCGCTTGCGCCGGAAGGGAGAGGGGCTGTTGGGAGTCAAGTCCCGAGCCTAACGCCCCTCTCCCTTCCCGCCGCAAGCGCGGCGGGCCCCTTCCCTCTCCCCGTAGGGCGAGGGAGTTTGGGTCACCGCGTGGTGATGGCATACAACGCGATCGCCGCGGCGTTCGACACGTTGAGGCTCTCCACCTTCTCCGAGATCGGCAGTTTTGCCAGCTCGTCGCAATGCTGCTCGGTATTCTGGCGCATGCCCTCGCCCTCGGCGCCGAGCACGATCGCGATGCGCTGCGTCCCCATCGCTTCCGACAGCGTCTGCGTCGCGTGGCCCGTCAGCCCGATCCGCCAGAACCCCGCCGCCGCGATCTCTTCCAGCGCGCGAGCGAGGTTCACCACCCGGATCCACGGCACGCTCTCAAGCGCACCCGAAGCAGCCCGCGCGATCGTCCCCGATTCCGGCGGCGCATTGCGATCCGGCGTAATGATCCCCAGTGCATCGAACGCCGCCGCCGAGCGCAGGATCGCGCCGACGTTGTGCGGATCGGTCACGCCGTCCAGGATCACCAGCGGGCGATTGTCGTCCTTGCCGTGCTCGAGCAGGTCGGCCAGCCACATGTCCTCGAGCGGCTCGACCTCGATCACCACGCCCTGGTGCGGCGCATCGCCCGGCACCAGCCGCGCCAGATCCATCGCCTCGGCATAGGTCACCGGCACGTCGGCCGGCAGGTCGAACCCGGCCAGCGCCTCGCGCGTGCCGAGGATCTTGCGCACCGTGCGCTCCGGATTGGCGAGCGCCGCGCCCACCGCGTGCTTGCCCCAGAAGCGGGGGCGGCCTGCCGGTGCCTTGCTCGGCCTGTGTCCCTTGCGTGCCATATTCGCTCTCTATCGTGTCTGTGTATGCGGCGTCCTTGTCGGCATTCCGCTCCCGCGGCAACTATGAACCACGAAACTTCGCAAAACCCGCGTTGACAGGCGGGGCGCGCTTCGCCATTGAGCCGCCTCGCTTGAAAGAGCGGCGCTTGCAAAAGCGGCCTGGACAGGTGGCCGAGTGGTTAAAGGCAGCAGACTGTAAATCTGCCGGAGTTTCTCCTACGTAGGTTCGAACCCTACCCTGTCCACCACCGCCCCAGCGCGGTGATGGATCATCCCAAATTCAAAGCATTGATCGGCAACATTCTTTTCCTGCACGGGAAGGAAGTCCGCGTGACATCGGCTCGCGGACGGCTAGGATCACCGCGACCGTAACGATTTCGGAAACCGCGTGACCTCAGATCCTGCCGTACAGCCGCCCGTTCAAGCACCCGTCATCCAGGATCTGGCCGACTCGATCCTAGACACGCTGGTCCACCGCATCGGCAAGGATGCGCAGGCCGCCCGCCCCCACGACTGGCTTGCCGCGACGATCCTGACGGTGCGCAACGACATCGTCGAACGCTGGATGGCGTCGACCAAGGCAGCGCACGCGGCCGGCGCCAAGCGCGTCTATTATCTCAGCCTCGAATTCCTGATCGGCCGGCTGCTGCGCGACGCGGTGACCAACCTGCAGCGCAACGACGAGGTCACGCAGGCGCTGAAGCTACACGGCGTCGACCTTGCCGAGCTGGAAGAGATCGAGCCCGACGCGGCGCTCGGCAACGGCGGCCTCGGCCGGCTCGCCGCCTGCTTCATGGAGAGCATGGCGAGCCTCGCGCTGCCGGCTTACGGCTATGGCATCCGCTACGTGAACGGCATGTTCCGCCAGCGGATCGACGATGGCTGGCAGGTCGAGATGCCCGAGAACTGGCTCGCGCACGGCAACCCCTGGGAGTTCGAACGCCGCGAGAGCGCCTATTTCGTCGGCTTCGGCGGCGAGGTCACGGCGGCCGATAACGGCCAAGTCCACTGGAGCCCATCCGAGGCGGTCGAGGCCACCGCCGTCGACACCCCCGTCGTCGGCTGGCGCGGCAAGCACGTCAACACGCTCCGCCTGTGGACCGCCCGCGCGTTCGATCCGATCAAGCTCGACCGCTTCAACGCCGGCGATTTCACCGGCGCACTCGCCGACCAGTTGCGCGCGGAGACGCTCACGCGCGTCCTCTACCCCAACGACTCCACCGCCGCCGGCCAGGAACTCCGCCTGCGCCAGGAGTATTTCTTCTCGTCTGCGTCGATCCAGGACATCGTCCGCCGCCACATCCAGTATTTCGGCGACATCCGCACGCTGCCCGACAAGGCCGCGATCCAGCTCAACGACACGCACCCCGCGGTGTCGGTCGCCGAGCTGATGCGGCTGCTGATCGACCACCACGAATTCGCGTTCGACGAGGCGTGGAAGATCACGCGTGCCACCTTCGGCTACACCAATCACACGCTGCTGCCCGAAGCGCTGGAGAGCTGGCCGCTGCCGCTGTTCGAACGCCTGCTCCCGCGGCACATGCAGATCGTCTACGCGATCAACGCCAAGCTGCTACGTGAGGCGCGCGGCACGGAAGGCATCGACGACCGCGCGATCTCGGCGATCAGCCTGATCGACGAAGGCGGCGAGCGGCGCGTGCGGATGGCGAACCTCGCCTTTGCCGGCTCGCACAGCGTCAACGGCGTCGCCGCGCTCCATACGCAGCTGATGAAGAAGACGGTCTTCGCTGATCTCCACAAACTCTACCCGACGCGGATCAACAACAAGACGAACGGCATCACGCCGCGCCGCTGGCTCCAGCAGTGCAACCCCGGCCTCACCGGGCTGATCCGCGACGCGATCGGCGACGGCTTCCTCGACGATGCCGAAAAGCTCGTCGATCTGGATGTTTTCGCGGACGACTCCGGTTTCAGGGAGCGCTTTTCGAGCGTGAAGCGTTCGAACAAGGTGGCACTGGCAAATCACATCAAGGAGACGATGGGGCTCCGCGTCGACCCGGACGCGATGTTCGACGTCCAGATCAAGCGCATCCACGAGTATAAGCGCCAGCTGCTCAACATCATCGAGACGGTCGCGCTCTACGACCAGATCCGCAGCCATCCCGAACGTGACTGGACCCCGAGGGTCAAGCTGTTCGCGGGCAAGGCGGCGTCGAGCTACCACAACGCAAAACTCGTCATCAAACTCGCGAACGACGTCGCGCGCCGGATCAACGCGGACCCTTCCGTCGGTGGCCTGCTCAAGGTCGCGTTCCTGCCCAATTACAACGTGTCGCTAGCGGAGAAGATCATCCCCGCCGCCGATCTCAGCGAACAGATCTCGACCGCCGGCCTCGAGGCGTCGGGCACCGGCAACATGAAGTTCGCGATGAACGGCGCGCTGACGATCGGCACGCTCGACGGCGCGAACATCGAGATCAAGGACCGCGTCGGCGACGACAACATCTTCATCTTCGGCATGACCGCGGACGAGGTCGAGGCGAAGCGCGCCAACGGCTATGATCCGCGCAGTGTCATCGATGGCTCGAACGAACTCCGCCAGGCGGTGTCGGCGATCGCGTCGGGCGTGTTTTCCCCCGATGACAAGACGCGCTATGCCGGGTTGATGGGTGGGCTGTACGAGGGCGACTGGTTCATGCTGGCCGCCGACTTCGACAGCTATGCGACCGCGCAGCGCGCGGTCGACACCCGCTGGAACGACCGCGACGCATGGGTCGCCTCGACCGTCCGCAACGTCGCGCGCGTCGGCTGGTTCTCGTCCGACCGCACGATCCGCGAGTACGCACGCGAGATCTGGACGGTGATGTGAAGCCACCCGAAGGCGCCATCGTTGCCCTCCTCGAAGGGCGTCACGACGATCCGTTCTCGCTGCTCGGCGTCCACAGCGGCCCGACCGGCGTGTTCGCGCGCGTCTGGCTGCCGGGCGCGGACACGGCGGAGGCACACGCGCTCGACGGCACCGCGCTCGGCACCCTCCCCCGCATCGACGATCGCGGCCTGTTCGAGGGTCCGATCGACGGCACGCAACAGCCGGTAAAATACCACGCCGAGGCGGGCGATACGTCGTGGTGGGTCACCGACCCCTATAGCTTCGGTCCCGTGCTCGGCCCGATCGACGACCTGCTGATGGCGGAGGGCACGCACCGCCGCCTCCACGACAAGATGGGCGCGCACCTGATCGAGCACGAAGGCGCGCACGGCGTCCACTTCGCGCTCTGGGCCCCCAATGCGCAACGCGTGTCGGTGGTCGGCGACTTCAACGACTGGGACGGCCGCCGCCACGCGATGCGCAAGCGCGGCGACGTCGGCGTGTGGGAAATCTTCATCCCCGACATCGCCGAATACCGCGCGTACAAGTTCGAGATCGTCGGTCCCGATGGCCAGCTACAGCCGCTCAAGGCCGACCCGTTCGCGTTCGCGTCCGAACTCCGCCCCGCCAACGCCTCGATCACGCGCAAGCTCGCGCATGACTGGGCCGACACCGATCATCGGAAACACTGGTCGTCGGTCGATCCGCGCCGCGTACCGATCAGCATCTATGAGGTCCACGTCGGATCGTGGGACCGCGACGCCGACGGCTGGTTCCTGACCTGGGACGCGCTCGCCGACCGCCTGATCCCGTACGTGGTCGAGATGGGCTTCACGCACATCGAATTCCTGCCGATCAGCGAACACCCCTACGACCCGAGCTGGGGCTACCAGACCACCGGCCTCTACGCGCCGTCCGCGCGCTTCGGCGACGTCGATGGCTTTGCGCGGTTCGTCGATGGCGCACATCTCGCCGGGATCGGCGTGCTGCTCGACTGGGTCCCCGCGCATTTCCCGACCGACGCGTTCGGGCTGGCGAAGTTCGACGGCACCGCGCTGTACGAGCACGAGGACCCGCGGCTCGGCTTCCACCCCGACTGGAACACCGCGATCTACAATTTCGGGCGGCGCGAAGTCGCGTCGTTCCTCGTCAACAACGCGCTGTTCTGGGCCGAGCGCTATCATATCGACGGCCTGCGCGTGGATGCGGTCGCGTCGATGCTGTACCGCGATTACTCGCGCAAGGCTGGCGAATGGATCCCCAACGAAGACGGTGGCCGCGAGAACTGGGAGGCGGTCGCGTTCCTCCGCGACATGAACCGCGAGATTTACGGCCAGCACCCTGGCGTCTTCACGATCGCCGAGGAATCGACCTCCTGGCCGGGCGTCTCCGCACCCGTCAGCGACGACGGCAAGAGCGGCGGGCTGGGGTTCGGGTTCAAGTGGAACATGGGCTTCATGCACGACACGCTCCAGTACATGGCGCGCGATCCGCTGCACCGGAAGCACCACCACGGCAAGATCAATTTCGGCCTCGTCTACGCGTTCAGCGAGAATTTCGTCCTGCCGCTCAGCCATGACGAGGTCGTCCACGGCAAGGGCTCGCTGCTCACCAAGATGCCCGGGGACGACTGGCAGCAATTTGCCAACCTGCGCGCCTATTACGCGTTCATGTGGGGCTATCCGGGCAAGAAGCTGCTCTTCATGGGCCAGGAATTCGCACAGCGTCGCGAATGGTCGGAAGCGCGCGCGCTCGACTGGGACCTGCGCAACGCGCGCAGTCATGAGGGCATCCGCAACCTCGTCCGCGACCTCAACACCGTCTACCGCGAGCAGCCGGCGCTGCACGCGCGCGATTGCGAGGCGGAGGGCTTCGAGTGGCTGGTCGCCGACGATGCCGCCAATTCGGTGTTCGCGTGGTTGCGCAAGGCTCCCGGCGCGAAGCCGATCGCGATCGTCGCCAACATGACGCCGATCGCCCGCGCGCCCTACCGCGTGCCGCTGCCGCTCGACGGCCGCTGGTGCGAGATCATCAACAGCGACGCGCACGACTATTGGGGCAGCGGGCTCGGCAATCTCGGCGGCGTCGTCGCGAAGGACGGCGCGGCCTGGGTCACGCTGCCGCCGCTGGCGACGATCATGCTCGAATACGAAGGCTGATCGAGTTCGAAGACCGATCCGGCGCAACGACGGAACAAGCCCGGGGTAACAGGGCGTTATACAACCGAATTTAGGGAGAGACTGACATGGTGGAACGGCGGGGACAGCCATTGGCGCGCGACGCGATGGCGTATGTGCTGGCCGGCGGCCGCGGCAGTCGCCTGATGGAACTGACCGATACGCGCGCCAAACCCGCGGTGTATTTCGGCGGCAAGGCGCGCATCATCGATTTCGCGCTGTCCAACGCGATCAATTCGGGCATCCGCCGGATCGGCGTCGCGACGCAGTACAAGGCGCATTCGCTGATCCGCCACCTCCAGAGCGGCTGGAACTTCCTGCGCTCGGAACGCAACGAGAGCTTCGACATCCTGCCCGCGTCGCAGCGCATCAGCGAATTCCAGTGGTACGAGGGCACCGCCGACGCGGTCTACCAGAACATCGACATCATCGAGAGCCACGCGCCCGAATACATGGTCATCCTGGCTGGCGACCACATCTACAAGATGGACTACGAGCTGATCCTGCAACAGCATTGCGAGACCGGCGCGGACGTCACCATCGCCTGCCTCGAAGTGCCGCGGATGGAGGCGGTCGGCTTCGGCGTGATGGCCGTGGACGAGCACGACAACGTCACCGCGTTTGTCGAGAAGCCCGCCGATCCGCCTGCCATCCCTGGCAACCCTGACATCGCGCTGGCGTCGATGGGGATCTACGTCTTCCACACCAAATTGCTGTTCGACGAACTCCGCCGCGATGCCGAAACGCCCGGTTCCTCGCGCGATTTCGGCAAGGACATCATCCCGTACCTCGTCAAGCACGGCAAGGCGGTCGCACATCGCTTCTCGGACAGCTGCGTCCGCTCGGGGCTCGAGGTCGAGGCCTATTGGCGCGATGTCGGCACGGTAGACGCGTATTGGGAGGCGAACATAGACCTCACCGACGTCGTGCCCAAGCTCGACCTCTACGACCGCAGCTGGCCGCTGTGGACTTATTCGGAGGTCACGCCGCCGGCGAAGTTCGTCCACGCCGACGACGGCCGCCGCGGCGAAGCGGTGTCCTCGCTGGTCTCCGGTGACTGCATCATCTCCGGCTCCTCGATCCACCGCAGCCTGATCTTCACCGGCACGCGCGCGCACAGCTATTCGATGCTCGATCAGGCGGTGATCCTCCCGCACTGCGTGATCGGCCGCGGCGCACGCCTGTCGAAAGTGGTGGTCGATCGCGGCGTCGAAATCCCCGACGGTCTGGTCGTAGGCGAGGACGCAGAATCCGACGCTCAACGCTTCCGTCGCACCGACAACGGCGTGGTGCTGGTAACCAAATCCATGATTGACCGGCTAACCGCGTAATGACCAACGCAAATCCTCCCCGGCACGGGGAGGGGGACCATGCATCGCATGGTGGAGGGGGGCTTCCACCAGGGGTACGGTGGCGGCGAGCCCCCTCCACCATTCGCCAGTGGCGAACGGTCCCCCTCCCCGTGCCGGGGAGGATTTGATGCGCGTCCTCTCCGTCGCCTCGGAAGCCTACCCCCTGATCAAGACCGGCGGTCTCGCAGACGTGGTCGGCGCGCTCCCGGCCGCGCTCGCGCCGCATGGCGTGGCGCTGACCACCTTCCTCCCCGGCTACCCCGCGCTCGCCGCCGTCACCAAGCGTACCAAGGTCGTCCACCGCTACGCCGACCTCCTCGGCGCTGAAGCCCGCATCCTGAAAGCGAAGATCGGCGACCACGCGCTGCTGGTCCTCGACGCGCCCGCACTGTTCGCCCGAGGCGGTGGCCCGTACGGCGACGCGACCGGCGCGGACTGGTCGGACAACTGGCGCCGCTTCGCCGCCTTCAGCCGCGCCGCCGCCGATCTCGCCTCGGGAGTCGTCCCCGGCTACAGTTTCGACATCCTCCACGCGCACGACTGGCAGGCGGCGATGGCCCCCGCCTATCTGCGCTACGCCCCCGGCCCGGCCAAGCCCGCCAGGACCGTCGTGACGATCCACAACATCGCGTTCCAGGGCCGCTACGGCTACGACATCTTCGCCGACCTCGCGCTGCCCGACATCGCCTTCGCGCTCGACGGCGTCGAATATTATGGCGGCGTCGGCTATCTCAAGGCGGGACTCGAGGCCGCCGATGCCATCACCACCGTCAGCCCGACCTACGCCGCCGAAATCCGCCGCGCCGAATTCGGCATGGGCCTCGAAGGCCTGATCAACGACCGCGCCGGCCGCGTTACCGGGATCGTTAACGGCATCGATCCCGCCGTCTGGAACCCGGAAACCGATGCTTCCCTCCCCGCCCGCTACACCGCACGCACGCTAACTCGCCGCCGGACCAACAAGCGCGCGATCGAAACCCTGTTCGGCCTCGATACCGAAGACGGTCCGATCTTCACCGTCATCAGCCGCCTCACCTGGCAGAAGGGCATGGACGTCCTCGCCGGCGCGCTCGATGAACTCGTTGCGCTCGGCGGCCGTCTCGCACTGCTCGGCTCGGGCGACACAGAGCTTGAACTTGCCTTCCTCGCCGCCGCCGAACGCCACCCCGGCCGGATCGGCGTCCGCATCGGCTATGACGAGCCCGTCTCGCACCTGCTCCAAGGCGGCGCCGATGCGATCCTGATCCCGTCGCGGTTCGAGCCGTGCGGCCTGACGCAACTCTACGGCCTCGCCTACGGGTGCATCCCCGTCGTCGCGCGCACCGGCGGACTCGCAGACACCGTGATCGACGCCAACGAAGCCGCGATCGCCGCCGGCGCCGCCACCGGCGTCGCCACCGGCGTGCAGCACGACGGCGTCACGCCCGAAGCGCTCAGCCACGCGCTGCGCCGAACGCTCGCCCTCTATGCACGCCCCGATCGCTGGGCCATGCTGCAGCGCAACGCGATGCGCGCGGACTTCTCCTGGGACGAGAGCGGCCGCCGCTACGCAAACCTTTACGCCAAGCTCCTGGAGCCCGCATGATTCGCACTGTCTCGACCACACCCTACACCGACCAGAAGCCCGGCACGTCGGGCCTGCGCAAGAAGGTTAAGGTCTTCCAGCAGCCGAACTACGCCGAGAATTTCGTCCAGAGCGTGTTCGACGTGGTGGCGGACAAGGCCGGCGCGACGCTGGTCATCGGCGGTGACGGCCGCTTCCTCAACCGCGAAGTCATCCAGGTCGCGATCCGGATGGCGGCGGCGAACGGCTTCGGCCGCGTGATCGTCGGCCGCGGCGGCATTCTCTCGACCCCGGCGGCCAGCCACATGATCCGCAAGCGTGGCGCCATCGGTGGCCTCGTCCTCTCGGCCAGCCACAACCCCGGCGGTCCCGACGAGGATTTCGGGATCAAGTACAACATCGCCAACGGCGGCCCCGCCCCTGAGTCCGTGACGGACGCGATCAACGCGCGCACGCTCAAGATCGACCGCTGGCTGACCGTCGATGCGGATGACATCGACCTCGACAGCGACGGCGAAGTCACCGTCGGCGCGATGCCCGTCGAGGTCGTCGACCCGGTCGAGGACTACGCCGCGCTCATGGAGACTCTGTTCGACTTCGACGCGATCCGGGCGGCAAAACTGACGATGGCATTCGACGCGATGAGCGCGGTCACCGGGCCCTACGCGACCGAGATCCTCGAACGCCGCCTCGGCTTCGCGGCGGGCACGGTCCGCAACGGCGAGCCTTTGCCCGATTTCGGGGGCCATCACCCCGATCCCAACCTCGTCTACGCGCACGCGCTTTACGAGACGATGATGGCGCCGGATGCGCCTGATTTCGGTGCAGCCTCGGACGGCGACGGCGACCGCAACCTGATCATCGGCAAGCACCGCTTCGTCACCCCCTCGGACAGCCTCGCGATGCTGGCTGCCAACGCTCACCTCGCACCCGGCTACGCAAGCGGTCTCAAGGGCATCGCCCGCTCGATGCCGACCAGCGCCGCTGCCGATCGCGTCGCAGAAGCGCTCGGCATCACCGCCTACGAAACGCCGACCGGCTGGAAATTTTTCGGCAATCTGCTCGACGCCGGCATGGCGACGATCTGCGGCGAGGAAAGCGCGGGCACCGGCTCCGACCATGTCCGCGAGAAGGACGGCCTGTGGGCGGTCCTCCTGTGGCTCAACATCCTCGCCGTCCGCGGCGAAAGCGTCGACACGATCGCCCACGATCACTGGGCGAAGTTCGGCCGCAACTATTACGCGCGCCACGATTACGAAGGCGTCGAGACCCCGCGCGCCGACGCGCTGATGGCCGCCCTGCGCGCCAGCCTCGCCACCCTCCCCGGCCAGCAGTTCGGCGACCTCACCGTCGAGACCGCGGACGAGTTTGCCTACACCGACCCGACCGACGGCTCGATCAGCCGCAACCAGGGCGTCCGCATCCTGTTCGAAGGCGGCAGCCGAGTCGTGTTCCGCCTGTCAGGCACCGGCACCACCGGCGCGACGCTGCGCGTTTACCTCGAACGCTACGAGCCCGTCGGCGGCAACCTCGACCGCGACACCGGCGAGATGCTCGCCAGCATCGTCACCGCGGCAGAGTCGATAGCCGTCATCGCCCAGCACACCGGCCGCACCGCGCCCGACGTCGTCACCTGATCCGCAACGGCCGCTTGCATGACGATCAGACGCCGCCGCAGCGCGCTCTACATGCCCGCCTCGAGCGCCCGCGCCATCGCCAAGGCGCGGACGCTCGATTGCCACGTCGTCATCCTCGATCTGGAAGACGCCGTCGCGCCCGACGAAAAGACCGCAGCACGCGACCGCGTGGTCGAGGCGGTCCGCGAAGGCGGTTTCGGTTCGCGCGAACTCGTAGTGCGCGTCAACGGCCTCGGGACGCCCTGGTACGCGGACGACGTCGCGGCAGTGCGCGAGATCGGCGTCGGCGCGGTACTCGTTCCCAAGGTGTCGTACCCCGTAGATCTAGAAACCGTTCGGGCATCGCTTGGCGAAGATGGCCCGCCGATCTGGGCGATGATCGAGACCTGTGCCGCGATCCTGTCGCTGCCGACCTTGTCCCAAGCCGCATCAGCTACGCGACTGACGGCGCTGATTGCCGGCACCAACGATCTCGCCAAGGAGATGCGGTGTCGTCTCGGGCCGGATCGCACGCCGCTGATGCCCGCGCTCACAGCAACCGTCATGGCCGCACGGGCGGCTGGGATCGTCGCGCTGGACGGCGTTTGTAACGCGCTCGACGATGCGCCGCGCTTCGCGGTCGAGTGCGCGCAGGGCGCGATGCTGGGCTTCGATGGCAAGACGCTGATCCACCCGTCGCAGATCGAGGCGGCGAACGCGGGTTTCGCTCCTAGCGAGGAGGAGTTGGCGAGGGCACGCCTGATCGTCGCCACGTTCGCCAAGCCGGAAAATGCGGACAAGGGCGCGATCCGGCTGGATGGCCAGATGGTCGAGCGGCTGCATCTGGCCGAGGCGGAAGCGATGCTGGCGGATTGAGGCAGACTTCGATCCTCCCCTTCAAGGGGAGGTGGCTGGCGCCTGCCAGACGGAGGCGTGAAACCCTGTCGACAGCGCGATACCCCTCCGTCAGTCCTACAGACTGCCACCTCCCGTTGCAGGGGAGGACCAAGCCTTGTCAGCCGTTCGCCTTCTTCCGCCGAGTCTCCCAGCCCTTCTTCGCAGCCGCAGACTTCGCCGCATCGCTACGCCCGGCCGCCCGCTTCCCGCCCTCCTGCGAAGACGCATGCGTATCGGGCTTCTCCCGACCCGAGCCGGACTTGTTACCCCCGCCCGAATCCTTGTTCACCGTAGCCCAGGCACGCGCCTCAGCCTCGGGCTCGGGGACACCCTTCGCCTCGTAGCCATCCGCGATATGCGCAGCCTTGCGCTTCTGCTTGTCGGTGTACGCGTCCTTGTCGCCCTGGGGCATCGCAGTTCTCCTCGTCAGAGAGCCACAACGCTCAGCGCGACGCCACGTTCAGAGCGATGGGGCGTTCAACGGCCGATCCAGTCCGCCACTTCGGTCGCGACCTGGTTCGCGGCCTGGTTGATCCCCGCCGCAGCCGAGGTCGCATCGATCGCCGACACCGGCACACGCGCCTCGAAGCGGCGCTTCTCGACCGACGTCTTGCCCGCGCGGGTCAGCGATGCGTCGAACGTCACGACCGCCTCGCGCGTCGTCGCATCCAGCCCGAACGACCGCAGTTCGCCCCCGAGCAACCCGCCCGGATCGCCGATCGACTGCGCCGTCGACAGGACGACGAGCCCGGTCCGCGATGCGACCGTGTCCGACACCAGCCGCGAGAACAGCCGCGCCGGGGGCTCCGCCCACTGCGCATCGGTCACGTACGCGATCGACGTCGGCGTGGCCTGCACCGGCACGCGCGCGGTCGCGAGCGACTGCGGCACCACCGGCACCTGGATCGTTATCGACTTCGCAGTCGCCGAATCCTGGTTCTGGCCGACCGGCACCGACGACGAACTCGTCAGCGTCAGCAGCGTGGGCGGCGGTTTCGCGCCGAAGCTGATGCACCCGGCAAGTGGCAGCATCGCGATCAGGATGAACGGTGTCTTCATGGCGTGCCTCACTTACCCTTGTAATCCGGGAGCTTCTGCTGCCCGATCAGCGAACTCGCCCCCTGCTGGTCGACCTTCTCGGCAACCGACGAGAGCGCCGCCGCCGTGGTGCGCAGGTCGTGGACCAGACGGTTGGCCTCGGGGATCGTCGTCTTCGAGAACGCCTGCAGACCAGGCCGCGCGTCGCCGATCGCGGCGTTGAGCGTCTCGGCACTCTGCTGCGCGGAGGTGATCGCCTTGTTCAGGTTCGCCATCGCCGGCTTCACGTCCTCGGACAGGACCCCGTTCGTGGTCTTGGCCAGCACGCCGAACTGCTGCGCGGCATCGCCCGCCTGCTGGATCGCGACGCGGGTCTGCGCGAGCGTCGCGGCGATCTCGGGACCACGGTCGGCGAGCGCATCGGTCAGCCGGTTGGTGTTCTCGAGGATGCCAGCGATCGACGCTTGGTTACGATCGGTCAGCAACCCGGTCAGGCGCTCGGTCAGCGTCGACAGACGCTCGAGCAACTGCGGTGCCGAGTTCAGGATCGCGCCAAGGCCGCCCTGCTTGGTCGGGATGACCGGGACGCCATACGGGCAAGGCTGGCCGTTGACGTCGGGGCAGGAGACTGCCGGCGCACCCTTGCGTGCGCCGTCAAGCGACACCTGGCTGACGCCGGTGAAGCCGACGCCGGAGATCGATGCGGTCGTCCCCTGCAGCACCGGCGTCTCATCGTTGACGCTGATCCGGACGCGGACGAACTGAGGATCGTTCTTCCACAGCGAAATCGTCTTTACCTGGCCCGACGGCACGCCCGAGAACACGACGGCAGAGCCGCGCGCGAGCCCGTCGACCGACTGGCGGAAGAAGATGTCGTATTCCTTCTCTTCCTTACCGCCCAACCGCGCGATCCACACGGTGAACAGCGCCAGCAAAGCCAGCAGGATCAGCACGACGGCGCCGACTAGGACGTGGTTCGAACGGGTTTCCATCAGCGCGTCCTTGCTTCTTTCTCGGCGTATGTCGCGTCGGCGTCGTCCGGCGCGGACTGCTTGGACTGGACTTCAGTAGGATGTCGGGCCGCTTGCTCGTCGGCGCGCTCGTGCGCCTCCTGCGTCGCGACCGCGGCACGACCGCGGGGCCCCTTGAAATATTCCTCGATCCACGGGTGATCGAGCGCGATCAATTCGTCGATCGTGCCGACCGCGATGACCTTCTTGTCGGCCAGCACCGCGACCCGGTCGCAGATCGCATACAGCGTGTCGAGATCATGCGTGATCAGGAACACCGTCAGCCCGAGCGTCTTCTGCAACGACTGGGTCAGCCCGTCGAACGCCGCCGCGCCGATCGGATCGAGACCCGCGGTCGGCTCGTCGAGGAATAGCAATTCGGGATCGAGCGCCAGCGCACGGGCAAGGCCAGCACGCTTCTTCATGCCGCCCGAAAGCTCAGCGGGAAACTTGTTCGCGGCGTCGGCGGGCAGACCGGTCATCACCACCTTGTACGACGCGATTTCCGCGAGCAGCGCCGGCGACAGGTCCGGATAGAATTCGCGCAACGGCACTTCGACGTTCTCGGCCACCGTCAGCGTCGAGAACAGCGCCCCGCCCTGGAACAGCACGCCCCAACGCTTGCGGATTTCGGTCGCCTCGGTCTCTTCGCGGCCGATATTGGGCTCGCCGAACACCGTGATCTCACCCGCGACCGGAGTCTGCAGGCCGATGATCGAGCGCATCAGCACCGATTTGCCGGTACCCGATCCGCCGACGACGCCGAGGATCTCTCCGCGCCGCACGTCGAGGTCGAGCCCCTCGTGCACCACCGAATCGCCGAACGCGTTCTTCAGCCCCTTCACGGAGATGATGAAGTCGTCTGTCTTGTTGTCCGTCTTGCGGGGCATCAGTCCCAACCCAACCAGGTGAAGAACACCGCGAAGAACGCGTCGAGGACGATCACCAGGAAGATGCCCTGGACGACCGCCGACGTGGTGCGCAGGCCGACCTGTTCGGCGTCCGATTCGACCTGCATGCCCTGGAAGCAGCCCGCGATCGCGATGATCGCGCCGAACACCGGCGCCTTGATCAGCGAGATGTAGAGATCGGTGATCGGCACGACCTCGCGGATACGCGCGATGAAGGTGACCGGCGGAATGCCGAGCTGGACCCAGCACAGCAGGCCACCGCCGATGATCGCGATCACCGAGGCGTAGAAGCCGAGCAGCGGCATCATCACGATCGCGGCGAGCACGCGGGGCAGCACCAGCGCCTCCATCGGCGACACGCCGATGGTGCGCATCGCGTCGATCTCTTCGGTCAGTTTCATCGTGCCGAGCTGTGCCGCGAACGCCGAGCCCGAGCGGCCGGCGACCATGATCGCAGTCATCAACAGGCCGAGTTCGCGGATCGTCAGGCGGCCGACGAGATTGATCGTGAACACCTCTGCGCCAAACTGCCGCAACTGGACCGCGCCCTGCTGGGCGATGACCATGCCGATGAGGAAGCTCATCAGCCCGACGATGCCGAGCGCGGCGACGCCGACCACCTCGAACCGCTGGACCACCGCGTTGAAGCGGAAGCGGCGCGGGTGGCGGATAACGCTGCCGAACGCGATCGTGGTCGCGCCGAGAAACCCGAGCAGGCCGAGCATGGTCTTGCCCGACAGGACGATCGCATCGCCGATCTCGCCGAGCACGCGACTGGCCGCGTTGACCTTGGCGGGCCTGGCGGCGAGCGGCTGATCGGAAGCGACGACCTGATCGAACAGCGCCTGGTCGTTGGCATCGAGCCCGTCGATCGTCGCATCGTTGCGCGCAGCGAAGCGGTGGACGACCCAGGCGCCGATCGTGTCGATCCGGTCGACCCCGCTCAGGTCGACATGCTTCACCGAAGCCGCGTCGATCGCCTCGAGCCGATCGGGCAGATTGCCGATCTTTGCGAGCGACAGATCGCCGGTAAAGCGAAGCGTGCCGGTATCGGCACCGTCCTGCTGAAAATCGGCCATCGCGCTCATCGGGGGCACCTTTGCGGCAAAGTGACTGGATCGGCAAGATGAATGCGGCGTAAGTCGCGACGATGACCGAATTGCCTTCCGCCGCCCCGTCCGTCCGCCTCGCGATCTACGACATGGACAAAACGATCACGCACGCGCCGACCTGGACGCCGTTCCTGCTCCACACCGCGAAGAAAGGCGGCGCGCCGTGGCGGCTGGCGCTCGTCCCGTTCGCCGGAGTCGCCGCGCTCGGCTATGTCGGCAAGCTGATCAGCCGCGGCCGCCTCAAATACCTGATGCAGCGGATGATGCTCGGCAAGCGCATGACCCCCGCCGAAGAACGCCGGGCGGCCGAAGCGTTCGCCGACCGCGTGATGCGCGACGGCGTGTTCGCGAGCGCCCGCGCGCAGATCGAGGCAGACCGCGCCGCCGGATACCGGCTGGTGATGGCGACCGCGTCGTACCGATTCTACGTCGAGGCGATCGCGCGGCGACTGGGCTTCGACGCGGTGATCGGCACCGAGAGCCTGCGCGACCGCGACGGCGTGCTGCTCGCCGGCATCGAAGGCGAGAACTGCTACGGCCCGGCAAAACTGCGGATGATCCAGGCCTGGATGAACCGCGAAGGCATCGCGCGAGAGACGGCGCACATCCGCTTCTATTCCGACCATGTATCGGACGCCCCGACCTTCGAATGGGCGGACGAACCCTTCGCGGTGAATGCACATGGGCCTTTGCGGTTGCTGGCAAAGGCTAAGGGCTGGCCGACGCCGGATTGGGAGCGGTAGCTCCGTTGCGCGATCAGGGACCGCTGCCAGAACCTACGTGATCGCTAACGCCCGGAGTCGGACGTTCGCCGCAACGATCCCATTTGCCACTAGCGGGTGTTCTTGGTCGTATTGATAACCCGCAAAGATCGACGGGGTTGAGTATGGAATTGCCGACGCAATGGTCGAACGGGCTGATGCGACATTGGGGCAGGCGGCGTAATGCGGGCGGCGGGCGCATGGTTCGGCGCGCACCGAGACTGACGGCTATAGAATGTTCCGCTGATCGCGCCTGTCGCTATCGGCACCTCACGGTGCCGGATGCCCGCGTACCATCAAAGCGTCGATCTTGCTCTTGGGTATATTGATCAAAAGCCCGTTCTTGTTCTTTGCAAAGGACGGAAAGTCTACTTCGACGCTACCGACCGCGCTCGTCACGGTCGCAAAGCCTTTACTGACGGTTCCGATTTTGCCGATGACAAGACCTTTTGCGTCATGGACCTCCAGCCCCTGCACGATGTCCCCCGGCGATACCGGGACCGGCCGCATGGTCAATCGATTGGAGTCGACAACACCTACTTGGAAATCTCGGAAATTCTGCTGACGGTTGAATTCCCCGGGACCGCTATTGTTCGGCCCAGTTCCCTGCCCCGCTTGCCGAGCCAGTGCGCCGGTTGAAAATGCGAAAACAGACGCAATAAAAATAAGGAAAAATCCGCGCATTTCTTCGCCCTCCCCTAATATTTATACGTCCATTTATACTGATCGCGGGATGTCGACAATGCCGATAGAAATGCTTCAAGAAATCGAAGAGTAAGACAGCGTAGGTATTGATCCAGATCATATATTAGCCATGCCTTAATTATTCCATTTGCCCGATCATCGCCTGCGAAAAGACTTGAACGTTGCCACAGGCAGATGTTTGGACCTACCACCGGTAGCTATGCAGATCGCGGAGGTACTGGAGAAGCTTGGGCCACGTGAGGACGACAACGCGCGGCAGCTCGGCTAGCGCAAACGAAGGCAGTGCGAACGTTCAGCGGCAGATTGGGCGGGCCTTGAACCAACGGCTACTCTGACTGAACGCCGCTCCAAAGCGTACGGTCCGCCAACCTTCCCATCCCGGCCATTCCGCTTCCGCCCGATTGTCGCCGTTCAGCGCCGTATCGCGGCGCCTGGAAGCCGTCGTTCATTCAGGATGCAGGACGATGTTGGCCGCGTATCGGTTGCCCCCGATCTGCCGCAGGCATAGAGTAACGCGGTTTTATAGGTGGGGAACCAGACCATGAACGCTACTGATGAACCTCGTCGGGCTGGACCAAAGCGCCTCTTGATTGCAGCAGCGCTCGTCCTCGTGGCGATCACGCAATATGGTGGCTTGAAAGACGCTGTACGCGACTTTGGTCACGGCTTCCGGGATGGTATCGGCGGGCACTAAGCCGAGCCGACTCCGAGCACTGTCGCTTACCGGAAGCCTAAAGTAGCCTGACCGCTTTCCCCTTCCATCCCGGCCGTTCTTTTTCCGCTCAATTGCGGAAGTTGCCTGCGTATGACATATCTTTGGATCAACGGGAGCTATCGATGTCGAGTTGGACCAGGCGGCTGAAAAACCGGATGCCCCCACGACTACGGATGTTCTTCGCAAGGCTGTTTCTGCTGGTTGTCACTTGGCTTGCCGTGACCGGTGCGATCGAGATGATTCGAGGCAACGCAACTTTCAGCCCGCTAGTCTTGACGGGCTTGGTTCTAGGATGCGCGTTAGCTGCCATCTTCAAACCTGTTCCGCTCGAATACCGTCAGCCCGCGGAATAGGCCGCTTGCAAGGGGACGCTCGCTAACCTTCCCATCCCGGCATTCCGCTTCCGCCCACTTCTGGTCGTTCGGGAGGCTCGCGGACAATCACGAAAGCTGCTGTTCGTTCAGGCTGCGCCTATTCAGCAATTTGGTAGTAAACGATAGTTCAAGGCCTATTAGTCGTAATGCCTGTTCGCCAAAATGATGCTGCTCAACGGGCATGCAGGGAAGAGACATGATAGCCTACATTCTCGCAACCATGCTGGCCGCGTCACAAGCGGCACCGGTTAGGACAGATAGCGGAGCCGAGCTGGCGATGGAGCAATTCATCGCGCTCGCTGAGCCTGCACTTCTGAGCCAGGCGCCCAACGCGAAAGACGTGACTTTCAAATGGCCTTACCGGCTCGTTGCCAGCGCTGCCGGCGATTACACCTGCGGCATGGTCGCGACAAATCACGGCAAGGTTCCCCGGGAAGAAATCTGGGTGTCGGCACTGGTGGCAAATGAAAAAGTCGTCAACTCGCAGTGGTCAACTTGGAACGGCATGCTCGCCTGGGATTGCAAGCGCCACGTTCGCTCCGGAAAGCTCACACCTAGGTAGCCACCAAACGCACGGCCTGTTTGACGCGATCATCATTCCGAGAAGCGATTTTGGCTCAGTGGCGGCTTCCGCCAACACACGGAGGTTCAGGCCGGCGATCCGCGCTCCCGATAACGGCCATTCGTTCAGCGCAATCTTTCCCGTTTCTCAGTCTCCGACAGGCTATTTCGAGAAAGAGCAATCGGGAACAGATTTTGGGAAAGGCGGCGCCCCGGGCGGCTCTCGCCGTACTCGCCAGGGCGACTGTCCCGCTATGGGTTCCTTTAAGGGAAGGCAGATGAACTGCCGGCCCGAAGCCGAGGCGAGCATGCGAACAAGGCGCACGATGTGATCTTAATTCGATCGTTTGCCTAGAACTGCCAGACGCCAGTAGGGCTGTACGAATCCCGCACACGGTCAGACCGCCGCGACCCCGCCATCCACGAAGAGCTCATGGCCCGCGACAAAGCTGCTTTCGCTCGACGCGAGGAACAGCACGGCACTCGCGACATCTTCGAGGCGTCCTAGGCGCCCGAGTGGAACCCCCTTGATTACCTCTTCTTCAGCTCCCGGTGTTGCGTCGAAATAGTCCCGAATAAGACGCGTCTCGGTGCCACCGGGCGAGACGACGTTCACGCGGATGCCGCGTTCCTTCAGATCAATGGTCCAGCTTCGTGCAAAGGAGCGAACCGCCGCCTTGCTGGCATTGTAGAGCGACTGGCCCGGATACGCCTTGGATCCAGCGATCGAGCCATTGAGGACGATCACGCCCCCTTGTGTCATCAGCGGCAGTGCCTTCTGCACGGTGAAAAGCAGACCTTTCACGTTGAGGCCGAACGTCGAATCAAAATCGGCTTCTTCAATTGACTCTAGCGGAACGGGCTTGTGCATGCCGGCATTGGCGAACACGACATCGACCTTACCGTGGTCACGCTCAACGCGCTCGTAAAGTGTCGTGAGGTCGGCGAGGTTCGTGACGTCGCCTTGTACGCCGATCGCACCGTGACCGATCTGGCTGACCGCCTGATCGAGCAACGTCTGTCGCCGCGCGGTGATGTACACATGGGCACCCTCTTGCGCGAAGCGCTGCGCGGATGCCAACCCGATGCCGTCACTACCGCCGGTAATCACCACGACCTTGTCTTCGAACCGCTTCGTCATCACATGAATCTTTCGCGCAAATGGAGGATTGCTCCACTTGTAATACGGAGGCATCCTCCACTTCGCAAGGCATGGAAGGAATAATCTTGGTTGAGGCTGGCCTACGTGCCGACGCGGAACGAAACCGCCAACGCATCCTCATCGCGGCAGAGGAAGCGTTCCTAGAACGAGGTGCAAGCGTCCCGCTGGAAGAGGTGGCCAAGCGAGCCAAGGTCGGGATCGGCACACTCTATCGCCGCTTCCCGACGCGAGAAGCGCTTTTGGCGGCCACGAGCAACGAGCGGTTTGCGTCGGTTGCGGAGACGAGTCGCGCGCGAGATCGGGATGATGATCCCGGAGACGCGATGCGCCAGTTTCTTGAGGATCTCGCGATGAACACGAGCGTCTATCAAAGCCTTGCTGCTTCGCTAGGGACGGTCATCCAACACGGCACGCCTGGCTGTAACGCGATCACCGCGGAAGGTCGGCGACTGCTTCGGCGCGCTCAAGAGGCTGGCATCGTTCGTGCGGACGCCAGCTTCGATGACATAATCTGTGTGGTGAGCGCGATAGCCATCGCGGTTGAAAAGGACAGCGTTCCGATGCCGCGCATTGCTCACCTGGTGGACCTGCTCCTCAACGGCATGCGCGTGCGTTGACAAGTCCGGTTGCCGGCAGGGCCTGATATTCTCGTTTTCCGATCCTTTTCGGCAAAGCCGGCATCTGCCCAATGTCGGCTATCGCCACCCGCTGTCCTGAAAGCAGCTAGTCCGCTTTCCTGCCCATCCCGGCCGTTCTGCAATCGTCCAGTTGCGGACATCGGCTCGGGTATGGCACGAACGGCGAATGCTTCAGCTGCTCGCCTTTCTTTTGCAAGCTTCGTCGGCCCCACCCGTGCCATCACCGCCAGCCGACAGCCTTGCGGCAGCCATCCAGTTGTGGGCGGATCATCCACCGGCAGAATTTACGAAGCAGCAGGCGATCGACAGCGCCGTGGCGGAAGCAACGAGGCAGGCGCTCTACACGATCGGCATGCGGCCGAGTCCGAGGCTGTCGGTGACCAAGATCTATCTGGGTGCATACGACCGATTAAAACCGATAATCGCCCACCGTGTGCCCGCGAACCCGAGCCAGTTGGACACTGCGGTTGCGGCATGTGCGATGGATGGGATAGCGCGCCGACTGTCGACTGCCGAGATCGCGGACGTCCGGAGATCTCTGTCGACCGCAGCCGGGCAGAAATTCTGGGAGGCGGCAGGGCTCACCGATCGGCCGCTGGAAGGCTGCTACCAAGCTGCCCTCGATCTCAAGCCGGTAGCTGCCGACTATCGTGCCGCCGGCCTACGTCCGCCGACGCCGCCTAAGCCGCTCAAGCGGGGGACATCGATCGTCTACTGACAGATCGGGAACGACTGCTTTTCTTCCCAATCCAGGCATTCGATGTCGGCAAACGCCATCCCGTCTCGATCCGTTTTCAGCGCCAACCTCTCGAGGTCTTACTTAACCCAAACAGGTACCGACGACCGGACCATACCTGTAGAACTGCCGTTCCGCGTGCAATCCAAACAATCCTACGCCGCCCCCGTCACAACAGCACGTCGACGCTGTGGATCACCAGTCCGACCAGCCCACCGACGATCGTGCCGTTCACCCGGATATATTGCAGGTCTCGGCCAACCGCGTTCTCCAGGCGGCTGGTGATCGTGTCGGCATCCCAACTGCGCACCGTTTCGGACACGAGCTTGACGATGCCGTCGCCGTAATCCGCCGCCGCGCCGACTGCTGCGCGACGCACGAAGCGGTTGATCGTGCGCGACATGCGGGGGTCGTGCTGCAACGTCTCGCCGAGCTGGCGGAGGATGTCGCCGAGCTTGCCGGCCATCGCGCGCTCGGGGTCGCGGGCGATCGCCAGCAGCGCGCCACGCGCCTGTTCCCACAGGCCGTCGAGCCAGCGTTGCATCGCCGGGTTGTCGAGCAGGTCGTTCTTCATCGTCTCGACCCGCTCGCGCATGCGGCGGTCGTATTGGAGATCCCAGGCTAGGCGATCGAGTCCCTCCTCCGCCTTCAGACGCAAAGGATGCTCGGGGTCCTCGGCCATCTCGGCGAGCAGCTTGTCGAAGCCGCTGATCAGCTTGTCCGCGACGGTCGTGTCGAGCCCGGTCCAGCGCAGGATCGAGCCGGCCTTGTCGTGGACCATCGCGCGGACGAGGTGGTCGTTCGCGGCCAGCGTCTTTGCCGCCCAGCGGATCGCGCTTTCGAGCAGCGGCGCGTGGCGGCGCTCGGCCATCGCGGCCTTGAGCAACTGGCCGAGGATCGGCGAGACTTCGGTGGCGCGCAGGCGTGCGCCGATCCCCGCCTTGACCATCCCGCCGAGCCGCGCCGGGTCGAGCCCTTCGAGGACTTGCGCGACCAGCTTCGACGCCCCCTGCCGGAAGCGGCCCCCTGCCCCTTCGGGCGGATCGGTCAGCCAGCGGGCGATCGCCCCCGCCACGTCGAGCCGGCGGGTGCGGCGCGCGATGACCACGGGGATCAGGAAGTTCGCGCGGAGGAACTGCGCGAGCGTGTCGCCGATCCGGTCCTTGTTGCGCGGCACGATCGCGGTGTGGGGTATCGGCAGGCCGAGCGGATGCCGGAACAGCGCGGTGACCGCGAACCAGTCCGCCAGACCGCCGACCATCGCCGCCTCGGCGAACGCGCGGACGAACCCGAACGCCGGGTGGACGGGGACGAGCGCGCGGCTGACGAAGAACGTCGCGGCCATGAACACGAGCAGACCGGTGGCGACGATCCGCATGCGGACGAGCGCCGGCGGGGGGGCTTCGCCGGCCGGGCGCATACGGGGTAAAAGCGTCATGCCCGTAACAATCCCCGGGCGCCCCGAATGTTCACGCCGCTGCGGCGGTTCGGGTGCCCGGGTGCAGAGGGGCGTGCCGGGGATGACTCACTCGGCGGGTTGCGTGCCGTCACCGTGATCGCGGCCGTGGCCGAGCTTGCCGGTCGCGGGTCCGAGCAGCGGCCCCGGATTGGGCCCGGCGATCCCGATCACCTCGTCGCCATTGTCGCCAGGACGATAGGTGAGCAGGCGACGACCGAGCCGCGGCCCGACATAGCGCTCGATCCCGACCGCGAGGCTGAACGCCGCGGGGATGATCAGCAGCGTCAGCAAGGTCGACAGCGCGAGGCCGCCGATCACGACCGTTCCCATAGGCGCACGCGACGACGAATCGCCGCTGAGCGACAGCGCGGTCGGCACCATGCCGGCGACCATCGCGACCGTGGTCATCACGATCGGCTGTGCGCGCTTGTGCCCGGCATCGATGATCGCGGTGAACGCATCTACGCCCTTGCTCATCTCGTCGAGCGCGAAATCGATCAGCAGGATCGAGTTCTTGGCGACGATCCCGAGCAGCATCAGCAGACCGATATACACCGGCAGCGACAGCGGCTGTCCGGTCGCCCACAGCGCCAGCAACCCGCCGAGCGGCGCGAGCAGCAACGACCCCATGTTGACGAACGGCGGCAACACGCGGCGATACAGCAGCACCAGCACCGCGAACACGAGGAAGGTGCCCGCGATCACCGCGGTGATGAAGTTGGTGATCATCTCGGCCTGCCACTTGCTCTGGCCGAGCGTGAGTTCGCTGACGCCGACCGGCAGATTCTTCATCGACGACAGCGCGTGAACCTGCTTCATCGCGTCCGAGATCACCACGCCGGGCGCGAGATCAGCGCCGAGCGTGATCTGGCGCTGCTGGTTGACGCGGTCGATCTTGGTCGGACCCGAGCCGAGGCCGATATCCGCAACCAGGTTGAGCGGTACCGAGCCACCCGATGCGGTTGACACGGGCAGGTTCTGGATCGTCGACAGGCTGGTCCGCGCCGACTGATCGAGCGCGACGCGGATCGGGATCTGGCGATCGGAGAGCGAAAAGCGCGCCGAGTTCTGGTCGATATCGCCGAGCGTCGCGATCCGGATCGCCGACGACAGCGCCTGCGTGGTCACGCCGAGATTGGCGGCGAGATCGAACCGCGGGCGGATGACGATTTCCGGGCGCTGCATGCCGCCCGACACGCGCGGTGCGGTCAGCGATTTCAGCGAACCCATCTCGGCGACGATCTTGTCCGCTGCCTGTTGCAGCTTGGCGGGATCGCTGCCGCCGAGCACGACGGTCACGTCGCGACCGCTGCTGCCCCAGCCCGATTGCGAGCGGAACGACACGCGCGCATCGGGGATCGCGGTGAGCTGCGGCGCCATCCGGCGTTCGAACTCGACCGAGGTCTCCTTGCGATCGGGGCGAAGATTGGCGGTCACCGAACCGCTGCCGACCCTGGTCCGCGCATAGACCGTCGTTACCTCGGGCTGTCGGCGGAGAATCTCGCTCACACGCGCAACCACCGCATCGGTCTGCGCCAGCGTGGTGCCCGGCACCATCTCGATCTGTGCGGACGAATCATCCTCGTCGCGGGTCGGCTGGAACTGCGAGGGGATGACGGTGAACATGAACAGCGTCAGCGCGAAGGCGAGCACGCCGGCACCGATCGCCCACATCCGGTGATCCATCACGCGATTGAACATTTTCCGCATGCCACCACGGGCGCGCCACGCCGCCGCCTTGTCGCTGTTGAGCGTCCAGTGGAGCGTGCGGACATACCAGTCCATGATCCGGCCCTCGCCGTGGCTGGCATGGCCGAACGATTTCAGGAAATACGCGGCGATCATCGGCGTCACGAGGCGCGCGACCGCCAGGCTCATCAGCACGGCTGCGACCACGGTCAGGCCGAAATTCTTGAAGAACTGCCCGGCGATACCCGGCATCAGCGCGACCGGCAGGAACACCGCGACGATCGCCATCGTCGTCGCCAGCACGGCAAGACCGATCTCGTCGGCGGCATCGATCGATGCCTGGTAGGCGGACTTGCCCATTCGCATGTGCCGGACGATGTTCTCGATCTCGACGATCGCGTCATCGACCAGCACGCCCGCGACGAGGCTGAGCGCGAGCAGCGTCATGCCGTTCAGGTCGAACCCGAGCAGGTCCATGAACCAGAAGGCGGGGATCGCCGACAGCGGGATCGCCAGCGCCGAGATCGCGGTCGCGCGCCAGTCGCGCAGGAAGATGAAGACGACGATGACGGCGAGGATCGCGCCCTCGATCATCGCATGGATGGCGCTTTCATACTGCGCTTCGGTATAGTCGGTACTGGTGTAGCGCTGGACGAACTTGACCGACGGATTGCGCTTTTCGAGCGCGCGCAGCTTCTCGACCGCGGCGTGATAGACCGTAACGTCGGACGCGCCCTTGGCCCGCTGGAAATCGAAGGTGATCGCCTGGCGTCCATCGACAGTCGCGCGGCTGCGCTGCTCGGCATAGAGATCGCGGACCTGCGCGATGTCGGCCAGGCGCACGGTACGGCCATTGCCGACGTTGATCTGGGTCTGGCCGAGATCGGCGGCGTCGCGCGCATTGCCAAGCACGCGGATCGACTGTTCGGAGCCGGCGATCTCGGCCCGACCACCGGCCGCGTTCAGGTTCACCTGACGCAACTGCAAATTGACCTGGCTTGCGGTCAGCCCCTGGCTCTGGAGCTTGAGCGGATCGAGGATGACGCGAATCTCGCGACTGACGCCGCCGTTGCGGCTGATCGTCGCCATGCCGGGAATCGACAGCAGATCCTTGGTGACGGTGTCGTCGATGTACCAGGAGAGCTGTTCGACGGTCATGTCGGTGGTGATCGCCGCGAAGCTCGCGACGTCGTTGCCACTGGTGTTCGCGCGGTACACCTGCGGCTCGAGGATCCCGTCGGGCAGGTCGCTACGGATCTGCGCGATCGCGTCGCGGACGTCGTTGACCGCGCGGTCGATCGGCGTGCCAATGGTGAGCTGGATCACCGTTTCCGAATTGCCTTCGGTAACGGTCGAGTTGATTTCGTCGATGCCCTGAAGCGAGCGCACGGCCGCCTCGACGCGTTGCGTGACCTGCGTCTCCATCTCGGTCGGCGCGGCGCCCGGTTGGTTGACGACGACGACCGCGATCGGGAAATCGATGTCGGGATCGCGGTTGACGTCCATCCGCATGAAGCTGACGACGCCCGCAAGCATCAGGGCCAGGAAGAGCACGATCGGCGGAACCGGATTGCGGATCGACCAGGCCGAGATGTTGCGGAAGTTCATGGCTCTCAGCTCGCCTTCTTGGTGATCGGCTTGACCGCCTGCCCGGGGGCGAGGAAACCGCCCGCGGACTGGACGACGCGCTCCGAGCCGTCGAGCCCGCCGACGATCGTCACGCCGGCATCGGAGACCTGGCCGATCTTGACGTTGCGCCGGGCGACCTTGTTGTCCGGTCCGACGATATAGACGTAATTGCCCTTCTCGTCGCTTTGCAGCGCGGAGTCGGGGAGCAGCGGCGCCTGCGTGACGCCGCCGACGATGGTCGCGGCGGCGAATCCGCCGGGGCGCAGGCCGGGATCATATTTGACCGCGATCCGCGCAATCCCCTGACGGGTCTGCGGATCGATGACCGGCGAGACCTGCCACACTTCGCCCGGATAGCCCTGCGTGGTGCCGACCGGCACGACCGTCGCGCGCGCGCCGACATGCAGTCCGGCGAGATCGGCTTCGCTCAACTGCGCGCGCATCTCCATCTGGCCGCCCATCGCCATGCGGAACAGGACGCCCGCCGATGGTCCGACGATCTGGCCGGCTTCGACGCCGCGGGTCAGCACTAGGCCGGCGGCGGGAGCGCGGATATCGAGCCGGCCGTTGCGTGCACGCGCCTCGCCGAGCGTCGCCTGCGCCACCTTCACGCGCGCCGCCGCGGCATCGCGGGTCGCCGCTTTGCGCTGGAGATCGGCCTTCGAGATGAAGCCGCGATCGACGAGTTGCTTGGCGCGATCGAGTTCGGCCTGCGCGATCGTCTCGTCCGAGCGCGCGACGCTGACCGAGGCGGCGAGCGACGCGGCGGTCTCGGTCTGGACCGAGCGATCGACCGTCGCCAGCACCTGCCCTGCGGCAACCCAGGTGCCGGGTTCGACCAGCACGCGCGTGATCATCCCGCCCTCGCCCGCGACACCGACCGGCATCTCGCGGCGCGCGGCCAGCGTGCCCGTCGCCGAGATCGTCCGATCGACCGACTGGCGCCCCGGCACGACCACCGACACGGTCGGCAGCTGCGATCCGGGCGCTGCGGCCGCGGCGTCCTTCTTGCCGGACTTGAAGGCATAGACCCCGGCGACGATCGCCAGCACCACGAGAACAGCGATGATGATGTTGCGACGGCGGTGCGAGGGAGCGCTATAATCCGGCAACGCCAGATGCTCTTCGCTCTCGTTACCGACCATCTTCGTCTCGTAATTCATGCGCGCCACAATCCCACTTTCGACCGGTCTTGCCTCGACCCGCACCATCGCTCATACGCTGTGTTATCTGAATAAGTCACCGTGCTCAAGTCTTTCGACGAGCGCCGGTCACAGACATGCTTCGATTTCGATCTATCCGCAATGCGCTTTGGCAAATTGGAAAGACGTTCAGCTTGCGTTGAACCGTGCCGGGCGACACGCAGACCGAGTTCCACGGGAGAGACCATCATGAAGACCGCATCGTTCCTGACCGCCCTGGCTGGCGTCGCCGCGATCCTGCCTGCCGCCGGCGCGATCGCCCAGACAGCGCCGACCACGGTCGAGCCGATGGTGCCCGCCGCCGGCACCGTGCTGGACGTGTCTGCCGAGGGTCGGACGACGCGCGTTCCCGATCTCGCGACGATTCGCGCAGGCGTCGTCTCGCAGTCGCCGACCGCCGCCGCCGCACTCACCGACAATGCGCAGCGGATGACGAAGGTTTTGGACGCGCTCAAGCGCGCCGGCGTGGCGCCGCGCGATATCGCGACCTCGTCGGTGCAGCTCTCGCCGCAATATCGCTATGCCGACAACCAGCCGCCGGTCATCACCGGCTACCAGGCGACCAACACCGTCTCGATCCGCTTTCGCGACGTCGCCAAGTCCGGCACGATCCTCGATGCGCTGGTGGCGCAGGGCGCGAACCAGATCGACGGGCCGAACCTGTCGATCGACAAGCCCGAGGCGGCGCTCGACGAGGCGCGGGCCGACGCGATCGCGCAGGCCAAGCGCCGCGCGGATCTCTACGCAAAGGCCGCCGGGTTGCAGGTGGCGCGGATCGTTTCGATCGCCGAATCGGGGCAGGACACCGGTGGCTCGCCGCAACCGATGATGGCGATGATGCGTGGCGCTATGGCCAAGGACAGCACGCAGATCGCGCCCGGCGAAAAGGACGTGACGGTGACGCTGTCGGTGCGGTTCCTGCTGAACTGACGAGCCTACGATCCTCCCCCGCCAGGGGGAGGTGGCTGGCGCTCGCCAGACGGAGGGGGAGGAAAGGGCAACGTCTGCTCCGTGTCCTCCCCCTCCGTCACTTTCGGCGACACCTCCCCCTGGCGGGGGAGGATCGCAAGGGAGATGCGGCAAACAACGCACGCACGAAAAAGGGCCGCCCGGTTACCCGGACGGCCCTTTTACTTCGCGTGACGATGCGAACTCTTAGCGGACGCTACCGCGACGCACGAGGTTCACGATCGCGAGCAGGACAACCGCACCCAGCAGCGAGACCAGGAACGAGGTCAGCGTCAGCGGTGCGTTGTTGATCGAACCACCCGACAGGACCAGGCCGCCGATGAAGGCGCCGACGATACCGACGACGATGTTCAGGAAAATGCCCTGCTGCGCGTCGGTGCGCATGATCATGCTAGCGATCCAGCCGATGACGCCGCCGATGATCAGCCAAAGAATGAGACCCATGATATTTTCCCTCCGTTGAACCCGTATCCGGGCGATGGCGGAAAGACGAGCGAGCGGCGTTTTTTGTTCCGCCCGCGTTTTGAGTTTTAGCCCTCAATACTTTTGTTGGCGCTCGTACAACGACTTATAGTGCTGTATCCGCGTAACCCGGAGACCCGGCATGCCCGATCGGTCGATCGCGCGCTGCCAACTGGCGAACTCCTCGACCGTGAGACCATAACGGGCGCAGACATCGTCGACGCTGAGCAACCCGCCATTCACCGCCGCGACCACTTCGGCCTTGCGACGCACTACCCACCGCGTGGTGCTGGGCGGCGGCAGGGTATCCAGCGTCAGTTGCTCGCCCAATGGGCCAATGACCTTGCCGGGACGGATTTTCTGGTTCTCGATCATTTGAAACCTCTGATCGGGGCGGGGGGCCCCCTATCGATACGCACGCACGACACATAGTCGCAGGATTTGAAGATCGGCTGAAACGCCGCGGTAAACAGCATCTTCACTCGTCCTTCCACCGGGTTAAGGCCGCTGCCATCGGCCCGTTGAACGCGCCGTGAAGCGGCGCGAACAGTTTTGGGTCGACCGTCGTTCGCGCGAAGCTGGCCTGCACCACCGCAGTCGGGCTCGCTGCCTGGCGGACGGCGATCCCGACGATCAGGACCGCAAGGTCACCCGGAAGTACGGTGACCTCTGCGTCGCGATCGAAACGGGGAAAACTCAGGTCCAACGGGATACTCGCGCTTACTCTTGGGATGCCCGGTTTAGCGCGAGGGGGTGAAGGGACCGTAAAACTCGACAAAAAAGTTCGTGCACTTGTCGCCTTTTTGCAATCGTCGGTCGCGTTTTTCCGTCAACTCGTCCTGATATACGTTAGCCGCCGCATCTTTTTGCAACCGCACGCCGTCGCGCTTATGTGGTGACCATGGATCAGACCGATTTTCAGCTCGGGCCCCCTGCCGGTGCAGGCGCGGCCGGAAAGCGCATCGTCGTGGCGATGTCCGGCGGCGTCGACAGCTCGGTCGTCGCCGCGCTTGCGCACGCTACCGGCGCCGAGACGATCGGCGTGACGTTGCAGCTCTACGACCACGGCGAGGCGGTCGGCCGTGCAGGCTCGTGCTGCGCCGGTCGCGACATCCGCGATGCCCGCGCGGTGTGCGACCGACTCGGTATCGCGCATTACGTGTTCGATCACGAGACCAGCTTCCGCGAGCAGGTGGTCGACAAGTTCGCCGACGAATATCTCGCCGGGCGTACGCCGATCCCGTGCGTCCAGTGCAACATGGGGCCGAAGTTCACCGACCTGCTGAAGCTCGCGCGCGATCTCGGTGCGGATTGCCTCGCCACCGGGCATTATGTCCGGCGAGTCGAAGGCGCGCACGGGGCTGAGTTGCACCGGGGGGCGGACCCGGCACGCGACCAGAGCTATTTCCTGTTCGCGACCACGCAGAGCCAGCTCGACTATCTGCGCTTTCCGTTGGGTGGCCTGCCAAAGGCCCGCGTCCGCGAGATCGCGGCGGAACTCGGGCTCGGCGTCGCCGCCAAGCCGGACAGCCAGGATATCTGCTTCGTCCCCGATGGCGATTATGCGGGGCTGGTGAAGAAGCTGCGGCCCGAGGCTGCGGAGACGGCGGGCGATATCGTCGATCTCGGCGGGGCGAAGCTCGGCGAGCATCGCGGCCTGATCCACTTCACGGTGGGACAGCGTCGCGGGCTGGAGATCGGGGGCAGTCCCGAGCCGCTCTATGTCGTCCGCGTCGAACCCGCCACGAAGCGAGTCGTCGTCGGCCCCCGTCGCGCACTCGCGGTCGAGGCGGCGCGGATGACCGACATCAACTGGCTCGGCGGCGACTTCACCGGACCGCTGACCGCCAAGGTCCGGTCGATGGCCAAGCCCGTCCCCGCCCGCCTGATCGGCGACCGCGTGGTGTTCGACGCACCCGAATACGGCGTCGCGCCAGGGCAGGCGGCGGTACTCTATGCAGGCGAGCGCGTGCTCGGCGGCGGCTGGATCGCGGACACCGAGGCGGCACTGGTCGCCGCCTGACGCGTGCCCTTTGCGGGCTTGGTGCGTTGAGGCGGCATGGATATCGAAACCTTGCGCCGCCAGATGGAAGCCGCCGCCGCCGCGATGGACTTCGAAACCGCGAGCCGGCTGCGCGATGAGATCAGTGTACTGCGCGGTGGCGGCGAGGTCGCGGACACGGCTGGGCTGACCCGCCAACAGCCGGGCGCGATGGGCCTCGGCACCAGCCAGCAGCGCATGACGCCGCCCCCGGGCTGGGTGAAACCGAAGAAGCCCGACCCGATGACCAAGGGGCGCAAGCGGTAGGGAACGGAAAGGGAAGAGGTAGAAGTCCCCACCCCCACCACATCGCCATCCCAGCCCCGTCATCCCTCAACCCCGTCATCCCCACCCCGTCATCCCAGCGAAAGCTGGGATATCAGCATGGGACTCCCGTCATCTGCCCCGTGGGAGACCCCGGCTTTCGCTGGGGTGACGGATGGAAGCGGGTGACGGATGAAGGCGGGTGACAGCTCCCGCGGATGAGCTAGGCAATAGGCACCGTTACGGAAGCAGGAAAGTCCCCTCGATAGTCGTCACACACGATCCACCAAGCACCACCCGATCCCCCGCCAACCGGCACGTCAGCTTCCCGCCCCGCGCACTCGCCTGATACGCGGTAAAGCTGTCGCCCAGCATAGGCGCCCAATACGGCACCATCACCGCGTGTGCCGAACCCGTCACCGGATCCTCGTCGATCGCGTAGTACGGCGTAAACACGCGGCTCACGATGTCGGTCGCCTCCCCCCGCGCAGCGACGATCGCGACGATCGGGAATTTCGCCAGCGCCGCGAAGTCCGGCTTCAAATCACGTACGATCGCCTCGTCGTCGACGATCACGAGCGCATAGCCCTTCTCGTGCCACAACGTCTCGACCGGCGACTCGATGTTCAGCGCCGCGACGATCTCAGGAATCGCCTTCGGACTCGGTCCCCACGCCGGCAACTCCAGCGTATACCCGCTATCCGCCCGAGCAACCTCCAACATCCCCGCCTGCCGCGTCCGGAACCGCACCCGGTCGAGCGCGGTATCCGACGACAACACGAAATGCCCGCTCGCCAGCGTCGCATGGCCGCACAGCGCGACCTCCGCGCCCGGCGTAAACCAGCGCAGGTCGAAATCCACGCCCTCGTCGTCGGAGGCTACGATGAACGCCGTCTCGCTCAGGTTGTTCTCCTGCGCGATGTCGAGCAGCACGGCATCGTCAAGCCAGGCCGACAGCGGCATCACCGCCGCCTGGTTGCCGCCAAACGGCGTGTCGGAAAACGCATCGATCTGCGCGAACGGTATTCTCATGTTTGGAGCCCCTCAGACGCGCGTGCAGAACCCGAACGGATCAGACGCGTTTGCCGAACCAATGCGGCGTCACGTCCGCCTCGACCAGCGGATTGTCAGTGTCGACATGGCCCTCGGGATCGAGGTGGATCAGCACCTCGACCTTGGGGAACGCGGTGCGCAAGTTTCGCTCGACCGCCTCGACGATGTCATGCGCGTTGGCGACCGTCAGGTCGCGCGCGACCTCCATGTGGAACTGCGCGAAGTCGTGGCTGCCGGAACGGCGCGTGCGGAAATCGTGAATGCCGCGAATGCCGGGCTGGCGCGCGGCGACATCGAGGAACTGCGACCGCAGATCCTCGGGCCACTCCTTATCCATCAACTGGTCGATCGCGTTCGACGACGCCTGGAACGCGCCCCAGGCGAGCCACAGCGCGATGACGATGCCGAAGATCGGATCCGCGCCGCTCCACCCGACATATTGATCGAGCACCAGTGCGACGATGACAGATCCGTTGAGCAGCACGTCGGACTGGTAATGGACGTTGTCCGCGAGAATCGCGACCGAGCCGGTCTGGCGGATGATGCGGCGCTGATACGCGAGTAGGAACACCGTCGCGACGATCGCGATCACCGACACGCCGATGCCGAAATCGGCGCCGGTGGTAGGCTGCGGATCGCCGAACGCCAGGATCGCGCGCCATGCGATGCCGACCGCCGACGCGGTGATCAGCATGACCTGGAACAGCGCGGCGAGCGCCTCCGCCTTGCCGTGGCCGAACCGATGATCGTGATCCGCCGGCGTCGCCGCGAGCCGCACGCCGTACAGCGTGACCAGCGACGCGAGCAGGTCGAGCGCGGTGTCGGCGAGCGACCCGAGCATCGCCACCGAACCGGTCGACCAGGCGGCAAAGCCCTTCAGCAACAGCAGGAAACACGCCATCGCGACGCTGGCGAGCGCCGCGCGAGTTGCAAGCGGGATGATCCGGCGACGTTCGTCCTGGGTCATGGGAACAGCAATCCTTCGCTCCAGGCGCCGTCCTGACGCGTAAACAGCCGGCGTTCGTGCAACCGATGCGCACGGTCCTGCCAGAACTCGATCCGCGTCGGCGTCACGCGGTAGCCACCCCAATGCGGTGGCCGCGGCACGTCCTGGCCCTCGAACTTCGCGGTCATTGCGGCAAAGCGCTGCTCGAAGGTGTCGCGACTGTCGAGCGGCCGCGACTGCTCGGACGCCCACGCACCCAACTGCGAATCACGGCCACGCGAGGCGAAATAAGCATCCGACTCATCGTCCGTCGCCCATGATACCGGACCCTCGATCCGGATCTGCCGGCGCAGCGACTTCCAGTGGAACAGCAGCGCACCCTGCGGATTGGCGGCCATCTCGCCCGCCTTGCGGCTTTCGCGGTTGGTGTAGATCACGAAGCCGTCGGGGCCGTGGCCTTTCAACAGCACCATGCGGACCGACGGGCGGCCCTCGGCATCCGCCGTCGCAAGCGCGACCGCGTTCGGGTCGTTCGGCTCGGACTGCTTGGCCTCGGCGTACCAGCTATCGAACAGCGTGAAGGGATCGTCTGACATGCCGCGCGCCTTAGCGGGATTTGGCGCGGAACGAAACTTGGGAACGACTCTACCGTGCCGATGATTGACCCAGGTAATCGAATCGTTTCCGCAACGAAGGGACGCCAAGTGGCAGCACGCGCATATTGGCAGGGGCAGATCCGGCTGGCCCTCGTCTCGATCCCGGTCGAGATCTATTCCGCGACCAAATCCGGCGCCGCGGTGTCGTTCAAGCAGATCCACGAACCCTCCGGCCAGCCGATCCATTACGACAAGGTCGTCACGGGCGTGGGGCCCGTCGATGCCGACGAGATCATGAAAGGCTATGAGGTCTCGAAGGGCGAATACGTGCTGCTCGAGCAGGACGAGATCGATGCGGTGAAGCTGGAATCGAAGAAGACGCTGGAGCTGACGCAGTTCGTCGACGCGAGCGAGATCGACGTGCTCTATTACGAAAAGCCGTATTTCGTGGTGCCAGCGGACGATCTTGCGGAGGAGGCGTTCATCGTACTGCGCGAGGCGTTGAAGCGGACCAAGAAGGTAGGGCTGGGGCAGCTCGCGATGCGCGGGCGCGAATATGTCGTGAGCCTCAAGCCGTGCGGGCGCGGCATGGTGCTGGAGACGCTCCGCTATGCCGACGAGGTGCACAAGGCGCAGGGGTATTTCCGCGATATTCCCGATGACAAACCGTCCGAGGAATTGCTGGAACTGGCCGAGGCGCTGATCGGGAAGCGCAGCGCAGACTTCCACCCGCAGGAGTTCCACGATCGCTATGTTGACGCGCTGAAGGACCTGATCGAACGCAAGCGCAAGTCGAACGGGAAGAAGATCATTGAGGACAAGGATACCGGCGGGAAGACCGGGTCGAACGTGGTCGATCTGATGGCGGCGTTGAAGAAGTCGATGGAGAAGAGCGGGGGGAGTGCGGAGAAGGCGCCGGCGAGGAAAGCCCCCGCCAAGCGCGCACCGGCAAAGACGGCGGCCAAAGCGCCAGCCAAGAAACGTGCATAGCGCCCCCGCCCCCCTCACCGTCATTCCAGCGAAAGCTGGTATATCCCGGTTGGCGAGGTCGCCCTTGCCGCACCAGATCCCAGCTTTCGCTGGGATGACGTATATTTGGGCCCCCTCCCCCGTCATCCCAGCGAAAGATGGGATCTCCCCCTTGCAAACCATCCCCCTGCCGCGCGAGGTCCCGGCTTTCGCCGGGATGACGAAGACGGGACGCTATTGATGGCCACGCCCCCAGATCCCCTAGCCCTCTACAATTCGAAGCGGAACTTCACCAAAACCGCCGAACCCGCGGGTACGCTGGCCCCCGGCAACGGCAACAGCTTCATGGTCCAGAAGCACGACGCCACCCGCCTCCACTGGGATTTCCGCCTCGAAATCGACGGCGTCCTGAAAAGCTGGGCAGTCACCCGCGGCCCCAGCCTCGACCCCAACGAAAAGCGCCTCGCCGTCCGCACCGAGGATCACCCGCTGAGCTACGCCACCTTCGAAGGCACGATCCCCGCGGGCGAATATGGCGGCGGCACGGTGATGCTATGGGACCGCGGCACATGGTCCCCGATCAAGGGCAAGTCGGCTAAGGATCTCGACAAGGGCCACCTCCACTTCGTCCTCGATGGCGAACGGATGAAGGGCGAATGGCTGCTGATCCGCCTGAAGCCGCGCGCGAAGGAGAAGCGTGAGAACTGGCTCCTGCGGAAAATCGACGACGCTGCGGCGGGCGGTACCGACACGCTGGTGGAGGAAGCGCTGACCAGCGTTTCGACGGGTCGGACGATGATCGAGATCGAAGAGGATAAAAAGCCGGCACGCCCCCCCAGCCCGTCATCCCAGCGAAAGCTGGGATCTCAAGCGGCAAACACGGGACAGGAGCCACACGAGACCCCAGCTTCCGCTGGGGTGACGAAGCGCGGGCGGGGTGCAAGCGCCAAGCTTCCCGACTTTCACGACCTGCAACTCTGCACCCTAGTCGACGCCGTCCCTACCGGCTCCGCCTGGCTGCACGAAGTAAAATACGACGGCTACCGCGCACTGATCGCCGTCGCGAACGGCAAGGCCAAGGTCTTCACCCGCACCGGCCTCGACTGGACCGACAAGTTCGCCGCGATCGCCGCCGCCGCCACCAAGCTGCCCGTAAAATCCGCGCTGATCGACGGCGAGATCGTCGCCTTCAAGGACGGCCACCCCGATTTCTCGACCCTGAAGGACGCGATCTCCGCCGGCGGCGACATGACATTATTCGCGTTTGACCTACTCGAACTCGACGGCGAAGACCTCACCGGCCTCTCGAACCTCGACCGCAAGGCGCGCCTCCAACCGCTGATACCCAATGACGAAGACCGCCTCCGCTACTCCGACCACGTCATCGGCGCAGGCGAGCAACTGTTCGAGACGATGTGCAGCGAAGGCCTCGAAGGCATCGTCTCGAAACGCGCCGACGCGCCCTATGCCGGCAAGCGGACCAAGGCGTGGCTCAAGGTCAAATGCACGCACCGCCAGGAATTCGTGATCGTCGGCTGGCTCCCATCCGACAAGAAGCGCGGGTTCAAGTCGCTGTTGCTCGGCGTCCGCGAGGGCAAAGGGTATCGCTATGCGGGAAAGGTCGGCACCGGGTTCGACCAAGCGCTGATGGACGACATCCGCGACAAGCTCGACGCACTCGATCGCAAGACGCCGACGGTCGAGGCGCCCAAGGCCGCGGTCCGCGGCGCGAAATGGGTGACGCCGAAACTGGTCGCAGAGGTCGCCTTCGCAGAGGTCACCCCCGACGGCGTGCTCCGCCATTCGAGCTTCATCGGCCTGCGCGAGGACAAGGCGGCGAAGGATGTCGTCGCTGAAACCCCCGCCCCGCTGCCGGACATGGCCGAGAGTGTCGCACCGGAAACCAGCATAAAGGTCAGCAGCCGCGACCGCGTGATCTTCGACAAGTCGGACGTCACCAAGGGCGATCTCGCCGATTATTACGTCGCGGTCTCGGGCATCATGCTGCCATTCGCCGCGAACCGCCCGATCAGCCTCGTCCGCTGCCCACAAGGCCGATCCCGCGCGTGCTTCTTCCAGAAACACGACGCGGGGAGCTTCGGCGACGCGGTGCACCAGGTACCGATCCGCGAAAAGGACGGCTCGACCGAAGACTATCTCTATGTCGACGACGCGGACGGCCTTGTTGCCTGCGTGCAGATGGGGACGATCGAGTTCCACGGCTGGGGATCGTCGAACGCGACGCTGGAGAAGCCGGATCGCCTCGTGTTCGATCTCGATCCCGACGAGGGCCTCGACTTCGGCGACACGAAAAAGGCGGCGGAGCATCTGAAGAACCAGTTGGCCGAACTGGGGCTGGTCAGCTTTCCGATGCTGTCGGGGGGCAAGGGTGTGCACGTCGTCGTCCCGCTGACCCCCGAGGCGGAATGGCCGGCGGTAAAGGACTTCGCCGACCGCTTCGCGCGGGCGATGGCGGGGGCAGAGCCGGAGCGCTTCGTAGCGACGATGGCGAAGGCCAAGCGAAAAGGGCGAATCTTCATCGACTGGCTCCGCAACCAGCGCGGCGCGACCGCGGTAATGCCGTATTCGGCGCGGGCGAGAGCAGGGGCGCCGGTGGCGGCACCGGTGTCGTGGACCGAGCTACGCGATATCGAGACTGCCGCGCGGTGGGGTGTGAAGGATGGGGCGGAACTGATCGAGCGCGCTGGTTCGCGGGCGCTTGAGGGCTGGGGTGTGGCGGATCAGGTGCTGCCGGATTTGTGAGCCCCCCCCTCCCCAGTCACCACCCCGGCGAAGGCCGGGGCCCAATTGGAAAGGTTGAGGTAACGGAGCAATGACTCCCGTTACCGACGTCCCAATAGGGCCCCGGCCTTCGCCGGGGAGATTGAGCGCGTGGGAAGCCTTTCACTTTTACCCAGCTCGGCCCAACCCAGCCGCTACCGCTACCCCTCCCGCTCCCCCGTCATCCCAGCGAAAGCTGGGAACTTAATGGGGCGAGCGTCACGTCCGCCAAGCGGAATATCCCAGCTTCCGCTGGGATGACGGGTGTGGCGGGGGATGAGGCAGATACGGCCGGCAAGACAGCGAAGCGCACCCGATTCCACGCTTTTATGTTGCACCGCCGCGTCGAAAGGTGAAACACCGCCGCCTGTATTCGGGGGCTTGAGGCATTGGACACGGCGGACACGGCGACGCAAACCGCGCCCCTTTTCGACGCAATGATCCACGCCGGGCGCTGGATCGCCGACTATTGCGCGCGCAGCACCAGTGCCGACGTGCTCTGCGAAGACGCCGACCCCGCCTGGGCCGCGATGTTCGCCGAGCTCGCGACAGTCGCCTCCGACGACCTCGGCCACATCCGCGAACGCGTCCAGCGCCACGCGGTCGACATCGGCACCGGCTTCCGGATCGCCGACGAACCCGACGAGCGCCCCTGGCCCGTCTCGCCCGTCCCGCTGCTGATCGAGGCCGGCGAATGGGCGGGGATCGCGCGCGGCGTGATCCAGCGCGCGACGCTGATGGAGACGGTGATCGCCGACCTCTACGGCGAGGGAAAGCTGGTCGACGACGGCCACATCCCTGCCGCGCTCGTCACCGGCAGCCCGTTCTTCCTGCGGCCGATGGTCGGGCTCGACCCACCCGGCGGCCGCCACCTCGATTTCATCGCGATCGACCTCGGCCGCGGACCGACCGGCGAATGGCGCGTTCTCGCCGATCACCTGCGCGCACCCGCCGGCGCCGGCTATGCGCTCGAGAACCGCATTGCGGTCAGCCGTACGCTCGGCGGGTTGCAGGATAGGCTCAACGTTCAGCGCCACGCGCCGTTCTTCGCCGCCTTCCGCGCCGGGATCGCGGCGATGTGCAAGCGGACCGACCCGCGGATCGGCCTGCTCACGCCGGGCCGGTTCAACCCGAGCTATCCGGAGCAAGCGCATCTCGCGCGCTATCTCGGGCTGTTGCTGGTCGAGGGCGCCGATCTCGCCGCGCTCGAGGACAAGGTCTATGTCCGCACGATCGGCGGGCTCAAGCGGATCGATGCGTTGTGGCGGCGGGTCGACCCGCGGCTGCTCGACCCGCTGGCGTTCGACACGCATTCGCAGATCGGCGTGCCCGGGCTGATCGACGCGTACGCGGCCGGCAACGTCGTGCTGTCGAATGCGCCGGGCTCGGCCGTGCTGGAGGCGCCGGCGTTCTCCGCGTTCCTGCCGCAGTTGGCGAAATCGCTGCTCGGCGAGGACCTGATCCTCCCCAACATCGCGACATGGTGGTGCGGGCAGGACGGCGCGCGGGCGCAGGTCGAAGCCAATTTCGACCGGCTGCTGATCGGGCCCGCGTTCCACGCACGCCCGCTCGGCATGACCGGCGGCCCGACCACCGGCGCCGACATCACCGGCGAAGACCGGACGCGCCTGCTCGCCGACATGGCGAACAGGCCGCAGGATTATGTCGGGCAGGAGCTGGTCCAACTCTCGACGATGCCGGTCGTCGTCGGCGATGCGCTGGTCCCGCGGCCCTTCACGCTGCGCGTGTTCGCGGCGCGTAACGGCGACGGCGAATGGACCGTCCTCCCCGGCGGATTCGCGCGGATCGGCGAGCATCCCGACGCGCGGGCGGCGGTGATGGGCGAAGGGATCTGGTCCGCCGACGTCTGTATCTATGGTGCCGAGCCGGTCGCGTCCGTGTCGTTGCTGACCGCCGCGGACTCGCTCCAGGTGCGACGCAATCCGGGGACGTTGCCGAGCCGGGTGGCGGACAATTTCTACTGGCTCGGGCGCTATCTGGAGCGAGGCGAGGCTCTGCTCGGCGCGATCAGGGTGATGCTCGGCAACTCGATCGACGTCGACGGGGGTGCTGTCCTGTCGCCGATTACGGTCGGCAAGCTGGTCGGGCTGATCGTCGGTGCGGGCAGCGCGCCGCACCCGCCATCGCTGCGCCGCGCCGACCTGACCGCGCTCGCGCGGACCGCGATGGAGGACGAGCGCTGGCAGTCGATCCTGACGCTTAACCGCCACGCGCGGGAGATCGGCGAAGGCTCGCGCGATCGGTTGTCGGCGGACATGGTGCGGTTGCTCGAGGCGCCCTTCCCTACGCATCGCGGGATGCTGGAGAGAGCCGGGTCGTTGCAACGGCGGTATGCTGCAATCGCGGGGCTATCGGCCGAGCATATGGGGCGGACGGCGGCGTGGCGGTTCCACGATCTCGGCCGGCGGATCGAGCGGGCGATGGCGATGGCGCGCGCGATCCGGTTGTTCGGGATGCCGGGCGCGTCGCCGGACGATTTGTCGGTGCTGCTCGACCTTGCCGACAGTCAGATCAGTTATCGCCAGCGCTATCCGACCGGGATCGCGCGAGTGCCGGTGATGGACCTGGTGGCGCTCGATCCGGGCAATCCACGGTCGTTGGCGTTTTCGGCGGAGCGGATTGCGGCGCGGTTGGCGGAGTTGCCGGTACTGAGCGACGACGAGATGGCGGAGCCGCAACAGGCGCAGGCGACCGGATTACAGGCGATCGTGATGACCGCGACGGCGGCTGAGCTGAATGCGGAGACGCTAGGGGATATCGAGCGGCGTCTCGGCGCGGTGTCGGATGCGCTGGCGCGGCGGTATTTCCTGCAGGGGGCCGAACCCTTGCGGACGAGTGGGCTGACGTTGGCGTGAGGGGCATGAGCGTGCAAATCCTCCCCGGTACGGGGAGGGGGACCATGCAGCGCATGGTGGAGGGGGCTGTCCACCAGCGTATCCTCCGTGGCGCCCCCCCTCCACCACCAGCAAGCGGCTGGCGGTCCCCCTCCCCGTGCCGGGGAGGATTTTTATGATCTACGATATCCGCCACGTCACGACGTTCGATTACGGCGCGAGCGTCAAGTTCGCGCGGTGCAATCTGCGGTTGAAGCCGATCGACTGGCCCGGGCAGCACCTGGATTCCTACGCGCTGTCGGTGCACCCGGCGGGGCGGACCAGTGCCGCGCGCGCCGAGGCAGGACTCGCCAACGTGACCCGGCTGGTGGTCGACAGCCCGGTGCGCCATCTGACGATCGAGAGCCGGTCGCGGATGACGGTAGATCGGCTCGTGCCGGTGCCCGACGCCAGCGATCCGACGCTCGCAGAGATCGCGGCGATGGCGCGGGCCAGCACCGATCTGTCTGCGGCTAGCCCTGCGAATTATATCTATCCTTCGCCGCTGATCCCGCTCGACCAGGCGATCGCCGACTATTGCGCGGTCGATCTCGATCCTTCGCGCGGCGCACTGGAGGCCGGCATCGCGCTAGCGCGGCGAATCCAGCAGGAGTTCGAGTTCGACGCCGACGCGACGCTGGTCGATACCCCGCCGCACGAGGCGTTCCTACAACGCAAGGGCGTCTGCCAGGATTTCGCGCAGATCATGATCACCGGCCTGCGCGCAGCGGGACTGCCGGCGGCCTATGCGTCTGGGTATATCCGGACGATCCCTCCCGAGGGTCAGCCGCGGCTGGTCGGGGCGGATGCGACGCATGCGTGGGTGCTGCTGTGGTGCGGGCCGGTGCGTGGCTGGGTCGGGGTCGATCCGACCAACGGGATCTGGATGGCGAGCGATCACATCGTGATGGCGGTCGGGCGGGACTATGCCGAGATCGCGCCGGTGGATGGGGTTGTGCTCGGGTCGGGCGCGCAGAACATGGACGTCAGCGTCGATGTTGCGCCGTTGGAGTCCGCATAAGAGCGATGCGATCCTCCCCTGCAAGGGGAGGTGGCTGGCACTTGCCAGACGGAGGGGTGACACCGTCTCGATGGCGGGTCACCCCTCCGTCAGCCCAAGCGGGCTGCCACCTCCCCTCATAGGGGAGGATGAAGGCGTTACTTCTCGTCGTGCGGGTTCGGATACGAGCCGCCGCCGCTCTCGCCGCCCTTGTCCTTTGCCGGCGCGTTGTTGACGCCGTCCTTCTCCTTCGCGCCATCGTCGTCCTTCGGCACGCCCTGCATCGGTTGTTTGGTCATGATCGTTCCTCTCATGCAACCAAACACGCCGCGCGCAATTGCGTTGCGCGGGCGATCCCCCCACATAGACGCGCAAGGTATAATGGGGACGTAAGTGGCCGATCCGTACAAGACTCTGGGTGTAGCGCGCGACGCGACCGAAGCCGACATCAAGAAGGCGTACCGCAAGCTCGCAAAGGAGCTTCACCCCGATCGCAACAAGGACAATCCGAAGGCGTCGGAGCGGTTCAGCACGGTCACCAACGCGTACGACCTGCTGAACGACAAGGACAAGCGCGCGCGGTTCGATCGCGGCGAGATCGACGGCGACGGCAATCCCGCGTCGCCGTTCGGGTTCGGCGGTAGTGGCGGCGGGCGGCCGCAGCCCGGCGGCTTCCGCAGCGAGGGCTATGAGAGCGGCCCCGGGGCCCCCGACATGAGCGACATTTTCGAGGGCCTGTTCGGCGGCGCGCAGCGTGGCGGTGGCGGCGGATTCTCCGGCGGCTTCGGTCGCAGGCCGCAGCCCAAGGGCGAGAACGTCGCGTATCGCCTGCAGGTCCCCTTCGTCGAGGCGGCAACGCTGGAGCCGCAGCGCGTGACGCTGTCCGACGGCAAGACGCTCGACCTCAAGCTGCCGGCGGGCGTCGAGACCGGTACCCAGATGAAGCTTGCAGGCAAGGGCGAGCAGGGTCCAGGCGGCGCTGGCGATGCGATCTTGACGATCGAGGTCCAGCCGCACAAGTTCTTCAAGCGCGATGGCGACGACGTCCGCCTCGAGCTGCCGATCACGCTGGCCGAGGCGGTGCTGGGCGGCTCGATCAAGGCGCCGACGGTCGACAAGCCGGTGATGCTGACGATCCCCAAGGGCACGACGTCGGGTAAGACGCTCCGCCTCAAGGGCAAGGGTTTCCACAAGAAGGGCGGCACGCGGGGCGACCAGCTGGTCACCCTGATGATCGACATTCCCGCGAGCGATGCGGCGCTGACCGCGTTCGTCGAAAGCTGGGATGGACGCGAGGCGGGGAACCCTCGGGGGGCCATGGGCGTCTGAACGCCTTGTGAACGACAGTCCCCTATCGCCCGAAGCGCGCGCCCACGAGCATGGCGCCGCCCGCACTCGTCTCAACCGCGGCATGGCGAAGGTCAGGCCCGGCAGCTACGCGTTCGAGGTCTTCAAGCGCGCCGCGATCGGCGTGTTCAACGACGGGTTCATCCATGCTGGGAACCTGGCCTATCTCGCATTGATGACGGTGTTCCCGTTCTTCATCGTCGCGGCCGCGATCCTGTCGATCTTCGGGCAGAGCGTCGAGACGGTGCGCGCGGTCGAGTCGTTCCTCAACGTCCTGCCGCCCAACGTCGGCGACCTGTTGCGCAAGCCGATAGCCGACGTGCTGGCCGCACGGACCGGGTCGCTATTGTGGCTTGGTGCGCTGGTCGGACTTTGGACAGTCGGCAGCTTCGTCGAGACGATCCGCGACATCTTCCACCGCGCCTACGGGATCAAGGCGACCGCACCGTTCTGGAAATCGCGGCTTGGCTCGTCCGCGGTCATCATCCTGTCGGTGGTGATCGCGCTGCTATCGTTCCTGGTCCAGGGTATCCTCACCGCGGCCGAGCAGTTCATCTACCGCCTACTGCCGTTCGCGCAGGACGCCGCCGGGTGGGTTGGGCTATCTCGTCTTATCCCCGGCCTGCTGATGTTTGGCGCGCTGTACCTGCTGTTCTATTCGGTGACGCCGTCGCGCTATCGCTATTCGAAGTGCCGTAAATGGCCGGGTGCGCTGTTCACGACCGCCTGGTGGGTCAGCGCGACCGCGTTGCTGCCGGTTATCCTGTCGCGGCTCGGTGGTTACGACCTGACCTATGGCAGTCTGGCTGGCGTTGTCATCATGCTGTTGTTTTTCTACGTCATCGGGCTCGGGCTGGTATTCGGCGCGCATCTCAACGCGGCACTGGCGGAACCACCCGAAACAACGCTAGAGCAGCCCGCTACGGATATGCAGGTATAGGCGGGGATGGCGTGAACGGTTTGATGGCGGGCAAGCGTGGGCTGATCATGGGCCTGGCGAACGACAAGTCGCTGGCCTGGGGGATCGCCAAGAAGCTGTCCGAGGCGGGCGCGGAGCTCGCGTTCAGCTATCAGGGCGAGACGATGGAGAAGCGCGTCCGCCCCCTCGCCGAGCAGCTGGGCGTGGCGCGGCTGTTCGATTGCGACGTGTCGGACATGGGTGCGCTCGACGCGACCTTCGACAAGCTTGCCGAGGAATGGCCGACGATCGACTTCGTCGTCCACGCGATCGGCTTTTCGGACAAGAACGAACTGCGCGGGCGGTTCGTCGACACCAGCCTCGACAACTTCCTGATGACGATGAACATCTCGGTCTATTCGTTCGTCGCGGTTGCGCAGCGCGCCGCCAAGATGATGACCGAGGGCGGCGCGATGCTGACGCTCAGCTATTACGGCGCCGAGAAGGTGATCCCGCATTACAACGTGATGGGTGTGGCGAAGGCCGCGCTCGAGACGAGTGTGCAGTATCTGGCGGTCGATCTCGGCCGCGACAACATCCGCGTCAATGCGATCTCGGCAGGTCCGATCAAGACGCTGGCGGCGAGTGGCATCGGTGATTTCCGGCTGATCCTGAAATGGAACGAGCTGAACTCGCCGCTGAAGCGCAACGTGACGATCGACGACGTCGGCGGCGCGGGTCTGTACCTGCTGAGCGACCTGGCGAGCGGCGTGACCGGCGAGACGCACCACGTCGACGCCGGCTACAACGTGATCGGCATGAAGGCAGAAGACGCCCCCGACATCGCGCTGGTCTAGTGCCAACCGTGCTCCGGCTGCATGGCCTGCGGTTCATGATCTTCCTCGACGATCACGCACCAGCGCATGTTCATGTATTCGGAGACGGCGAAGCGAAGATCGAGATCGGAGGCGACGGGGGCTCTCCGCGCATGTTATACGCGGAACGACTGAGCGGCGCGATGCAGCGGCGTGCGCTTGCCGCCGTCGCACGGAACCGGGCAATGCTGCTGACGAGATGGGTCGAAATCCATGGCCGAACTGACTGACGAAGATATCCTGGCTGCGAACGAGCGCGGTCGCATCGCAATGGCGACCAAGCCACGGGCCAAAAGCGCGCGCTACGATCGGGACCAGGATCGGATCGTGGTCGATCTGGTGAATGGATCGACGTTCGCGTTCCCTCCGCATCTGTTGCAGGGCTTTGATCGCGCGACCCCGGACCAGATCGCCGAAGTCGAAATCCTGGGCGTCGGATTTGGCCTGCATTGGGAGTCGCTCGACGCTGACTTTACCGTGGCGGGGCTCATGGCCGGCCGTTTCGGCACGGCCCGTTACATGGCGGAGCGGTTCGGCGCTGCCTGGGATGCGGTCGCAGCGGAATGAGCTTCAATACGTTCGGACGGCTGTTCCGCTTTACGACCTGGGGTGAGTCGCATGGGCCTGCGCTCGGTGCGGTGGTCGATGGGTGCCCGCCGGGGATTGCGCTGAGCGAGGCCGATATCCAGCCCTGGCTGGACAAGCGTCGCCCCGGCACGTCGCGCTTCACGACGCAGCGGCGCGAGCCCGACACCGTCCGCATCCTCTCGGGCGTGTTCGAGGGCCGTACCACCGGCACGCCGATCAGCCTGATGATCGAGAATGTCGACCAGCGCTCGAAGGACTATTCCGACGTCGCCAAGGCGTATCGCCCCGGTCACGCCGATTATGCCTATGACGCGAAATACGGGTTTCGCGATTTCCGCGGTGGTGGCCGCTCCTCCGCGCGCGAGACCGCCGCCCGCGTTGCCGCCGGTGCGGTCGCACGCCTCGTCGTCCCGCAGATCCGTATCCGTGCGTGGGTCGAGGCGATCGGCGGCGACGCGATCGACCCCGCGAACTTCGACGATGCACAGATCGACCAGAACCCGTTCTTCTGCCCGGACGCCGCCGCTGCCGCCCGCTGGGAGATACTCGTCGATGCCGCCCGGAAATCCGGATCGTCGCTCGGCGCTGTGATCGCGTGCGAGGCAACCGGCGTGCCAGCCGGCTGGGGCGCGCCACTCTACGCCAAGCTCGATTCCGAACTCGCCTCCGCCTGCATGAGCATCAATGCGGTCAAGGGCATCGAGATCGGCGACGGGTTCGCCGCCGCAGCACTGTCGGGCGAGGCGAACGCGGATCCGATGCGTCCCGGTGCCGACGGTCCCGAGTTCCTCGCCAACCATGCAGGCGGGATCGCCGGCGGGATCGCGACCGGCCAGCCAATCACCTTGCGCGTCGCGTTCAAGCCGACCAGCTCGATCCTCACCCCGGTCGAGACGATCAGCCCGACCGGCGAGGCCACGACGATCGCCACCAAGGGACGTCACGACCCCTGCGTCGGCATCCGCGGAGTCCCCGTCGTCGAGGCGATGGTGGCGCTCGTTCTAGCCGACCAGGCGTTGCTGCATCGGGGCCAATGCGGCTGACGACGGAACATACGCAGCGCTGAAGCGCTTGCTCTTCAATAACTTAGGAGAGTGACAATGCGTATTCTAACTTCGATCGCAGCCGCAGCCCTGATCATTCCAGGTGTGGCGATGGCTCAGACGGGCACCACTGGCTCGATGGGCGGCACCACCGGTGGAACGGTGAGCGGCGGCACCATGGGTGGTTCGACCATGGGCGGCACGATGAATCAGGCGAATCCCTCGACGACCACGCAGTCGACCACGACGACACGCACGCAGCGTGGCACCAAGGCCCGTAGCCGTACGCGCGGTACCACGTCGGGCACCATGAGTGGCACAACGGGTGATACCGGTACGACGGGCAGCACGATGTCCGGCACGACCGGTAGCACGATGGGCGCCGACACCATGGGCGGCACCACGGGCTCCACGACCGGGACGATGGGCGGCACGACCGGAGGCACCATGGGTGGCACGACCACCGGTTCGATGGGTTCGACCACGGGCGGAACGACCGGCACGACCACGCCGCGCTGATCCAACCGTTCTCACGTAAATGAAAAGCCGGGCGAGCGATCGCCCGGCTTTTTGCGTATCAGTCCGAGAACGGATCACGGACGAGGATCGTGTCGGCGCGCTGCGGGCTGGTCGACACCAACGTCACCGGGCAGCGGATCAGCTCTTCGATGCGGCGGATATACTTGATCGCCTGCGCCGGCAGGTCGGCCCAGCTGCGTGCACCCGCAGTCGTTTCCTGCCAGCCTTCCATCGTCTCGTAGATCGGCTCGACCAGCGCTTGGTCCGCCGCGTGCGCCGGGAAATAATCGAGCGTCTCGCCACGCAGCTTGTAGCCGGTGCAGATCGACACGGCCTCGAACCCGTCGAGCACGTCGATCTTGGTCAGCGCGATCCCGGTGATGCCACCGACCGCCGCCGCCTGGCGCACCAGCACTGCGTCGAACCAACCGCAGCGGCGCTTACGCCCGGTGACGGTGCCGAACTCATGCCCGCGCACGCCGAGGCGCTCGCCGGTCTCGTTCTCTAGCTCCGTCGGGAAAGGCCCCGAACCAACGCGCGTCGTGTATGCCTTGGCGATACCGAGCACAAAGCCGACCGCCGATGGCCCGAGGCCGGAACCGCCAGCCGCTGCGCCCGCAATGGTGTTCGACGAGGTGACGAACGGATATGTGCCGTGGTCGACGTCGAGCAACACGCCCTGCGCGCCCTCGAACAGGATCCGCTTGCCGGCCGAACGCGCGGCGTTGAGATCGCGCCACACGGGCTTGGCGAAGGGCAGCACGAAGCCGGCGATCTCGCGCAGTTCGGCGATCAGGCGGGCGCGGTCGATCGGCGGCTCGCCGAAACCGGCGCGCAGTGCGTCGTGATGCGCGGTGAGGCGATCGAGCTGTGGGCCGAGGTCGTCAAGATGCGCGAGGTCGCACACGCGGATCGCACGGCGACCGACCTTGTCCTCATACGCCGGCCCGATGCCGCGCCGCGTCGTGCCGATCTTACCGGCACCGCTGGCGTCCTCGCGCAGACCGTCGAGATCGCGGTGGAACGGCAGGATCAGCGCGCAGGTATCGGCGATCCGCAGCGTCTCCGGCGTCGCGGTGACGCCCTGAGCACCCAACCGCGCGATCTCGTCCTTCAGCGCCCAGGGATCGAGCACCACGCCGTTGCCGATGAACGACGGTGTCCCGCGGACGATACCCGACGGCAGCAGCGACAATTTATAGACGTTCTCGCCGACGACCAAAGTGTGGCCAGCGTTATGCCCGCCCTGGAACCGGACGACCATGTCGGCACGCTCGGCGAGCCAGTCGACGATCTTGCCCTTGCCTTCGTCGCCCCATTGCGCGCCGATGACTGCTACGTTGGCCAAACTCTATCTCCTGAGGATTACGCGCAGCGCCTACAGCGCGCGGGGCTCGCCTGCTACCCATAGATGCGTGCAGACTTGTGCTTCGGGGGTGTCGCCGGCGTCGAGTGCGGCGACGGTGACCCAGCCTTGCGCGCGCATCGCGGCGCCTTCGTTGGCTGGCGTGCCGAACGGGAGGAAGAGGCGACGGCGATCGACGGTGGCGACGCGTTCGACGAGCGCATCGGCATAGAGCGAGAAGCCCGTAGCGGCTTCCTCGGCCCCGGTTTCGTGGACCACGGTGTAGGTGCCGCCGCGGCCGACTTCGCGTGCACTACCGTCGGCGAAGAGCGAGAAACCGAGCCACGTCTGATATTCAAAGCCGTGCCGCTCGGTCGGATCGAGCGTGAGCGCGACGCGGCCGTCGAGTGCTTCAGCGATGCGCGCGAGACCGTCGAGACGCGAAGCCAGCGCACCGGTCGTGTCAAACGCACGGAGGCGGTCCATCGCCTGGTCGAACGGCCCTGCGGCCTCGATCAGCGGGAGATAGGCGGGCGCGAGAGCGGCGACAGCACCGGCGTCCTTCGCGTCGAGGCGATCGCGCAAGGTTGCGACGAGGTCATCCGCGACCGACAACGGTCCAACGGCGAGCGTCGGCACCAGATCGGGCAGCGTGAAGTCGATCGACGCCCCGGTAACGTCGGCGGCCGCGATCATGTCGACTGCAACTGCGACAAGCTCCTGCGCAGCGGCGACCGAGTCGAGCCCGATGAGTTCGCAGCCGATCTGCCGAGTCTCGCGCGCGGGCGCGAGCTGCGACGCGCGCAGTTTGAGGACGGAGCCAGCATAGCTCAGGCGGACGGGCCGAGGGTGATGCCCCATCCGCGTGGCAGCAATCCGCGCGACCTGTGCGGTAATGTCAGGCCGGATCGCGAGCGTGCGCTGCGACACCGGATCGACGAAGCGTACCGCGTCGTGAAGGCCACCAGCCTTCAGTCGCATCTCCAGCCCGTCGGCGAATTCGGCGAGCGGCGGATCGACGCGCTCGTAGCCATGGAGACGAGCAGCTTCGAGCACGCGCGCTTCCAGCGCCGCCGCCGAATCGGCGAACGGCGGGAGGCGATCTCGGAAACCTTCGGGCAGCAAAGCAGTCACTGCTCCCTCTCCCCTGCGGGGAGGGGGTCGGGGTGAGGGGCTGCCACAAGCGCAGCAGATATAACGTGCCAGACCCCGTCCATCCCGGACATGATGTCGGCGTTGCTGAACCGTATCACGCGATATCCCTGTCTTTGCAGCCAATCCGTTCGGCTTTCGTCGCGCGCTTGGTCAACATGCGTATCGCCGTCAACCTCGATGACGAGTTTCGCGTCGCGAGCGGCGAAGTCGGCGATGTAGGGGCCGATGACGAACTGGCGGGTGAATTTCGTGTTGCTTGTCTGTCGACCACGCAGGTGACGCCAGAGCTTGGCCTCCGCAGGAGTTGGCTCCCGCCGCATCCGCTTGGCGCGATCGAGAAGTAGGTCGTCGACCTTCACTGCTCCCTCTCCCCCTTCCGGGGAGAGGGGCGGGGAGAGGGGCGGGGAGAGGGGCGCCGCGAGCGATGCCCTTCCCAACTGCCCCTCACCCAACCCTCTCCCCGGAGGGGAGAGGGCTTTAGAAGGGACGTAACACCGTTAGAAGTTCAGGCCCATTGCGGTCTTCACGCCTGGCAGCGCGCGGACCTTCGTCAACAGGTCGGGTGTCACGGCTTCGTCGACCGAGAGGAGAAGCACCGCTTCGCCACCAGCCGAACGACGGCCCAGATGGAACGTGCCGATGTTCACGCCAGCCTCGCCGAGCGCCGTCCCGAGACGACCGATGAACCCCGGCGCATCCTCGTTGACGACGTACAGCATCGGCCCCGCCAGATCGGCCTCGATCTTGATCCCCAGCAGTTCCACCAGACGCGGTGCCGAATCACCGAACAGCGTGCCCGCCACCGAACGCTCGCCATCCTCGGTCTTCACCGAGACGCGCAACAGCGTATGGTAATCCGCCTCACGCTCGGTGCGGACTTCGCGAACTTCGAGACCACGCTCACGCGCCAGCACCGGCGCGTTGACCATGTTGACGGTCGCGGTCTGCGTCTGGAGATACCCGGCGAGCACCGCGCTCACGATCGGCTTCGCATTCAGATCCGCCGCCGCGCCCTCGGTATGCACCGAAATCCGCGACACCGCGCCCGTCGTCAGCTGGCCGACCAACGACCCGAGCTTCTCCGCCAACGCCATGTACGGCTTCAACTTCGGCGCTTCCTCAGCCGACAGCGACGGCATGTTGAGCGCATTCGTGACGCCGCCCGACATCAGGAAATCGGCCATCTGCTCGGCGACCTGGATCGCGACATTGACCTGCGCTTCGGTCGTCGACGCGCCGAGATGCGGCGTGCTGACAAAGTTCGGCGTGTTGAACAACGGCGATGCCTTCGCGGGCTCCTCGACGAACACGTCGAGCGCGGCGCCGCCGACCTGCCCCGAATCGAGCGCCGCCTTCAGCGCGACCTCGTCGATCAGGCCGCCGCGCGCGCAGTTGATGATCCGCACCCCCTTCTTGGTCTTGGCGAGCGCCTCGGCCGAGAGGATGTTGCGCGTCTGGTCGGTCAGCGGCGTGTGCAGCGTGATGAAGTCGGCGCGCGCGAGCAGCTCGTCGAGCGTGACCTTCTCGACGCCGATCTCGATCGCGCGCTCGGGCGTCAGGAACGGATCAAACGCGACGACCTTCATCTTCAGGCCACGCGCACGGTCGGCGACGATCGAACCGATATTGCCCGCACCGATCAGCCCGAGCGTCTTCGACGTCAGCTCGACGCCCATGAAGCGGTTCTTCTCCCACTTGCCGGCCTGCGTGGAAGCGTCAGCTTCCGGGAGTTGCCGGGCGAGCGCGAACATCAGCGCGATCGCGTGCTCGGCGGTGGTGATCGAGTTGCCGAACGGCGTGTTCATCACGACCACGCCCTTCGCCGACGCGGCGGGGATGTCGACGTTATCGACGCCAATCCCGGCGCGGCCGACGACCTTCAGGTTGGTCGCGTGCTCGAGGATTTCCTTGGTAACCTTGGTCGAGCTGCGGATCGCGAGGCCGTCATACTCGCCGATGATCGCGATCAGTTCGGCGGGCGTCTTGCCGGTGATCTCGTCAACCTCGACGCCGCGTTCGCGGAAGATCTGTGCCGCGCGGGGATCCATTTTGTCGGAAATGAGGACTTTTGGCATGGGATTGCTCCTGAGATTTCGGGGATTGGGGTTCCGTCTTCCATGCCAATTCTCACCCCCCTCCCCGTCATCCCGGCGGAAGCCGGGACCCGCGGTTGCGGCCCGCTTCATGAGCGAATGCTCCGTGTCCATGGGTCCCGGCGTGCGCCGGGATGACGGATTGGGGGTGGTTATTGGAAGAAGGACGTAAAAGACGCGGTAGCTAGTTAAGCCGCCTTGGCGGTGGCGTAGGCCCAGTCGAGCCAGGGGCCGAGCGCTTCGATATCGGCGGTGTCGACGGTCGCGCCGCACCAGATGCGCAGACCTGGGGGCGCGTCGCGGTAACCCGCCACGTCATACGCCGCGCCAGCCTTTTCGAGCGCCGAGGCCATCGCCTTGATCAGCGCCTCGTCCGCACCCTCGACCGTGAGGCACACGCTGGTCTTCGACCGCGTCGCCGGATCGACCGCCAGATGGCCGAGCCAGTCGCGCTCCTCGACGATCTTGTCCAACGCCGCCGCGTTCGCGTCCGAGCGCTTGATCAACCCGTCCTCGCCGAGCGACTTCGCCCATTCGAGGCTGAAGATCGCGTCCTCGACCGCCAGCATCGACGGCGTGTTGATCGTCTCGCCCTTGAACACGCCCTCGGTGAGTTTGCCCTTCGACACGAGGCGGAACACCTTCGGCAACGGCCAGGCGGGCGTGTAGCTCTCCAGCCGCTCGACGGCACGGGGCCCGAGGATCAGCACGCCGTGCGCGCCCTCGCCGCCGAGCACCTTCTGCCACGAAAAGGTCGCGACATCGATCTTGGTCCAGTCAATGTCGTAGGCGAACACGCCCGAGGTCGCATCGGCGAACGAGAGACCCTCGCGGTCATCCGGGATCCAGTCCGCGTTCGGCACGCGCACGCCGCTGGTGGTGCCGTTCCAGGTGAACAGCACGTCGTTCGACCAGTCGACCGCGCCCAGATCGGGCAGCTGCCCATAGTCGGCGCGCACGACGGTCGGATCGATCTTGAGCTGCTTCACGGCATCCGTGACCCAGCCTTCGCCGAAGCTTTCCCAGGCGAGCGCGGTGACGGGCTTGGCGCCCAGCATCGTCCACATCGCCATCTCGTACGCGCCAGTGTCGGAGCCGGGGACGATGCCGATGCGGTGCGTATCGGGGAGCTTGAGCAGTTCGCGCATCAGGTCGATGCTGTACTGGAGGCGGGTCTTGCCGATCTTCGAGCGATGCGAGCGACCGAGCGAATCGGTGGCGAGCTTGTCCGCGGACCAACCAGGCGGTTTCGCGCAGGGACCGGAGCTGAAAAAGGGACGTGCCGGCTTCGTAGCGGGCAGCGCAGGCGCATCTGTAGCGGGTGCGTAGGTCGTATTCGTCAATGTATCTCTCCTCACAGAGAGCACGCGCGGCGTTGGGACCGCGTGGCCCGTCGCCGGCCCTAGCGGCGTTCGCGGGGGTGTCAACTCTTCTCCCCGCCGTTCGCCCTGAGCGAAGTCGAAGGGTCCCGTGCCTGCGGCGAGATGCTTCGACTTCGCTCAGCACGAACGGAGATAGGGTGACAATGATGCCCAAGGCGAGGATTATACGCCCATGTATCGCGTATTTTATTCCCTTATCGTCACCCTTCTGCTTGCCGCCTGCGGACGTGCCGATCGTCCCACTGCCCCGCAACAAACCCGCCCCAACCTCTCCGTCCCGAGCAATCGGGAAACAGCGCAGTGCCTTGCCGACCTGCGGACGTTGCACGTGTCGTTCCAGGTCCTGCCCGACCGGGAGACCGGCCCCGGTTGCGGGCTCGCGGGCACCGTGAAGCTGGTGGATATCGGCGTGCCCGTTGCCAATCTCACCGCGGTCCGCTGCGGCGCCGCGCGCGCGTTCATCGGCTGGACGCGCAACGCGGTCGCGCCCGCCGCGTACCAGATGCTCGGCAGCGAACTCGCGCGGATCGACAGCATGGGGAGCTATTCGTGCCGCAACATCGTCGGGTCGGCGCGCAACGCAAACCGGCGCTCCGGCCACGCGATCGCCAACGCGATCGATATCGGCGGGTTCGTGCTGAAGGACGGGCGGCGAATCACCGTGCTGAACGACTGGAACTCGTCCGATCCGCAGGTCCGGCAATTCCTCCAGACGATCCGCGCGTCGGCGTGCAAGCGGTTCGGGACGGTGCTCAGCCCCGACTACAACGCCGCGCACCGCAACCACCTCCATCTCGAAGACGATCGCGCGGGTTTCTGCCGCTGACCCGCACCCAGCCGTCATCCTGGGCTCGACCCAGGATCCAGAGCCAAGAACGTCGCGGTCCGTATCCCTGGATCCCAGCTTTCGCTGGGATGACGGCTGCTTAGAGGACGGAGCTTGGGGTAACTTGGTCTAGCCCTGCTCTCCCCTTTCCTCTAATCGCGCCTGAATGACAGATACACGAGTACCGACGCGCGTTTTTCCGAACGCCAGCCAGGATGCCGAGTCCGCCCGCGACTCCGTTTCCACCCCGCAGACGCAGCACCCGCATTACCGTCTCGCCTTCCAGGATATGGATTTCCTGTTGCGCGAAGACCTGCGGCCGGTGCGATTCCAGCTCGAACTGCTGAAGACCGAACTCGTCCTTGACGAGGCGAAGATCGGTTCGACGTTCGTGTTCTATGGTTCGGCACGCATTCCCGAGCCGTCGAAGGCCAAGGCACTGCTAGACCTCGCGACCGACGAGAAGTCGAAGAAGATCGCCGAGCGGCTGGTCGAGAAGTCGAAATATTACGACGTCGCGCGCGAGCTTGCGGCGAAGGTCAGCGTGCTGCCGCGCGACGAGCGTGGCTGGCGGCAGTTCGTGGTGTGCTCGGGTGGCGGTCCGTCGATCATGGAAGCGGCCAACCGCGGCGCGGACGACGTGGGGGCCGAATCGATCGGGCTGAACATCGTCCTGCCGCACGAGCAGGCGCCGAACCCGTACGTGACCCCGTCGCTGTCGGTGCAGTTCCACTATTTCGCGCTCAGGAAGATGCACTTCCTCCTGCACGCCCGCGCGCTCGCCGCGTTTCCGGGCGGGTTCGGGACGTTCGACGAGCTGTTCGAGCTGCTGACGCTGATCCAGACGGGGAAGATCCAGCCGATCCCGGTGCTGCTGTTCGGACGCGAATTCTGGGAGCGGGTCGTGAATTTCGACGCGCTGGTCGAGGAAGGCGTCGTCAGCGAGAAGGACCTCGGGATCTTCCGCTATGTCGAGACGGCGGACGAAGCGTGGGACGCGGTGCAGTCGTTCTATCGCGAGCGGGCCGAGCGGGAAGCGGCCGAGGGGTAAGCCCGTTCCGCAGACCCCCACCAAACCCGTCCGCCAACTATTCCGTCACCCCAGCGAAAGCTGGGGTCTCCCGGTTTGAGGCGAACCGATCGCACAAAACGGGAATACCCCAGCTTTCGCTGGGGTGACGGATTGAGGCTTGCGAGCGGGTGAGTTGTTCCACGCCGAGTGCTGCTGGGCGGCCCCTCTCCCCGCAGGGGAGAGGGAGAAGCGATTACTTCTCCGAGCGAGCGCCCTTGCGCGCTGCTTCGGGATCGACCGAGGGCGCGCCAGACGCAGGCGTACCGGTGTTGGCGATGTCCGCGGTCGGCGCACCTTCGGTCGCCGCAGCCTCGGCCGCATTCGCCGTCGCCGGCTGATCCTTTGCCGCCGCATCCTTGGCCGCCGGCGATGCGCCAGCCGCAGGCGCCGCGGGGAGCGGCAGGTTCGAGCCCTGCTGGTTGAGATACAGGATCACGTTCGCGCGGTCCTGCGCATTGCCGAGGCCGGCGAACGTCATCTTCGTGCCGTTCGCGAACTTCCGCGGGCTGGTCAGCCACGCGTTGAGCTTGTCGAAGTCCCACTTGCCGCCGACGCCCGCCAATGCCGCGGAGAAGGCGTACCCGCCCTTGCCCTTGGCGATTTCCTCGCCGATCGTGCCGTACAGGTTCGGGCCGACGCCGTTCGCGCCACCCTGGTTGATCGTGTGGCAGGCGGCGCACTTCTTGAAGACTTCGGCGCCCTTGGCGGCATCGGCAGTCGGCAGCAGCGACGCGATCGGCACTTCGGCAGCGGCACCTTCGCCGCCCTCGGCGACGACACCCTCGATCGCATAGCCCATCTTCTCGGGGCGCTCGCCGTGGAACATCATGCCCCCGACGATCGACAGACCCAGCGCCGCGCCACACCCTGCGAGCACCCAGCCGGCGATCGTATTGGTCCGATTGTCCATATTGCGCGTCCGCCCCTGTTCTATTTGGGACAGCCATAGAAAACGCGGGCGCGCACCGCAAGCCGCGCTTGAACATGGCTCCTCGGCTCTCTAGGCGCCCGGCTCATGGAAAACTTCGCCGTACCCGCCCGCCCGATCGTCGCGCGGATGACCGAAGCAGCTGCAGCAGACCCCACGCGCGCCGTCGCGTTCCAGGGTGCGCCGGGCGCCAACAGCCACGTCGCGGCGGTCGAGGCATTCCCCGATGGCCTGCCCCTCCCCTGCTTCGATTTCTCCGACGCGATCGATGCGGTGAAGGACGGTCGCGCCGACTGCGCGATCATTCCGATCGAGAATTCGCTGCACGGCCGCGTCGCCGACATCCATTTCCTGCTGCCCGAATCGGGGCTGGTCATCACCGGCGAGCATTTCCTGCCGATCCGCCATGCGTTGATGGGCGCCGGCCCGCGCGACGGTATCCGCCAGGCAATGAGTCATCCGCAGGCGCTCGGCCAGTGCCGGCATTGGCTGAAGGCGCACGGGATCGAGCCGGTGAGCTATCCCGACACGGCGGGCGCTGCGGCGAAGGTCGCCGAACTCGCCGATCCTGCGATCGCGGCGCTGGCGCCGCCTGCTGCAGCCGGGCTGTACGGGCTGGAGCTGCTCGCGACCGACATCGCCGATGCGGACCACAACACGACCCGGTTCGTGGTTCTCGCGCGGGGCGGCAAGCCGCCGGCAGCGCAGGAGCCGGTCGGGGCTGAGTGGATGACGACATTGATCTTCGAGGTGAAGAACGTTCCCGCCGCGCTCTACAAGGCGGTCGGCGGATTCGCGACCAACGGCGTGAACATCACCAAGCTGGAGAGCTATCAGCGCAACGGCAGCTTCTCCGCGACCGAATTCTATGCGGACGTCGTCGGCAAGCCGGGCGACGCGAACCTCGACCATGCGCTGGAGGAACTCGGGTTCCACTCGAAATGGCTCCGCGTGTTGGGAACGTACCGCCAGGCGCGATCGCGGGGGTAACGTGATCCTCCCCTGCAAGGGGAGGATCGAAGCAGGCTCAGTTCGCCGCGGGCAACCGCAGTCGTACCAGCAACCCACCAAGGTCCTCGCTCTCCTCAAGCGCAACCGTCCCCTCGTAGATCTCCGCCACGTCGCGCACGATCGCGAGCCCGAGCCCGGTACCCGGCTTGCCCGTATCGAGCCGAACGCCGCGATCGAAGATGCGCACCCGCTCCTCTTCCGGAATCCCAACGCCGTCGTCCTCAACCAGGAACTCGACGAAGCCCGACTGCGCGCCGACCGTCACGAACACGCTGCCGCCACCGTATTTCGCCGCGTTCTCGATCAGATTGCCGAGCATCTCGTCGAGATCCTGCCGTTCGACATGGACCTGAAGCCCGCGCGGTCCCGTCACGTCGATCCGGACATGGCGGTACAGCCGCCCAACCGCGCGCTCGACCGATTCGAGGCTAGGCCAGACGTCCGCGCGGCTATGCGCGGAACCGCGTCGGCCGACCGCACGCGCCCGCGCCAGGTGATGGTCGACCTGCCGCCGCATCGTCCGCGCCTCGCGGATCACTGTGTCGGCAAGGTCGTCGGACTGCGCGGTCGCCGCGTTCATGATGACCGTCAGTGGGGTCTTCAGCGCATGCGCGAGGTTGCCGGCGTGACGGCGCGCTTCTTCCGCCTGGCGCTCGTTATGCTCGATCAGCGCGTTCAGTTCCTCGACCATCGGGGCAACCTCGACCGGCATCGCGCTCGACACCCGGTTCGACTGGCCGGCGCGCATCCGGGCGATCTCCTCGCGCACCCGGCGTAGCGGCCAGAGCCCGTAGAAGGTTTGCAGCGCGGCCATCACGATCAGCCCGAGCGCGAGCAGCGCGAAGCTGCGGACGAGCGTGCGGCGCAACGTCGTGATCTGCGCGTCGAGCCCGTCGCGGCTCTGCGCGACCTGGAACCGCCAATGCACCTTGGAGCCGGGGATCACCGCATCGCGCTCGACGATCCGCAGCTTCTCGTCGGGGAACTGCGCGCTATCGTAGAAATGCGCAGTGCGATCGTCATGCGTGCTGCCGAACGCCAATTTCCGATCCCACAGCGAGCGTGACAGCAGGTCGTCCTGCCCCTTGGCCGACACCTGATAATACAGCCCGGAATACGGCTCGAGGAATCGCTGGTCGGCGACGGCTTCGCGGGTGAAAATCACCTCGCCCTCAGGACCGATTTCGGACGAGTTCAGTAGCGAGCGGAGGACGTATTCGAGCTGGTCGTCGAAATTGCGCGTCACCGCCGCCGACAGCACGCGGTCGAGCGCGAACCCGCCGCCGCTGAGCAGCACGCCGATCCACACCGCCGCAATCAGGATCATCCGCCGCGACAGCGATCCCTTCACCGCCGCCGGCACGCGGAGCGGCGTGTCGGCGGTTGGGGGGGCAGGTATCGACGCGCTGTCCATAACCGGACCGATCAGGCGTCCGGATCTTCGAGGCTGTAGCCAAGGCCGCGGATCGTCGTGATCACGTCCTGGCCGAGCTTCTTGCGAATCCGCGTGACGAACACCTCGATCGTGTTCGAATCGCGATCGAAATCCTGGTCGTAGATGTGCTCGATCAGCTCGGTACGGCTGACGACCTTGCCCTTGTGATGGAGCAAATAGCTCAGCAGCTTGTACTCCTGCGCGGTCAGCTTCACCGGCTCGCCAGCGCGCGTGACCTTGCCGCTGCGCGTGTCGAGGCGGATATCGCCCGCGGTCAGCTCCGACGAGGCGTTGCCGCTCGCGCGACGGATCAGCGCCCGCAGACGCGCAATCAGCTCCTCGCTCTGGAACGGTTTCGCCACATAGTCGTCGGCGCCCGCATCGAGCCCGGCGACCTTGTCGGACCAGCTGTCGCGTGCAGTCAGGACTAGCACGGGCATCGTCTTGCCCTCCTTGCGCCAGCGATCGAGCACGGTCAGACCGTCGATCTCGGGCAAGCCGAGATCGAGCACGACCGCGTCGTAATTCTCGGTCGAACCGAGGAAATGCCCCTCCTCGCCATCGACCGCGAGATCGATCGCGTAGCCCGCCCCCTCGAGGGTATTCTTCAATTGCTGGCCGAGATTCGGCTCGTCCTCGACGATCAGAACGCGCATGATTATCCTCTCGATTGGGGTTTTCAGCGACCCGTGCGGCCGACGATCTGGCCGTTGCGGCCATCGACGTCGACCCAGATGACGGTTCCATCGCGCAGGAATTTCAGCGTGTAAATGGCGCTGCCCGAATCATAGTCCGAGCCGAGATACTGCGCGCCCTTCATCGTCGGGATCACGCGCGACTCGATCTCGCGCAAAGACGGCGCTCCGGTCCTGCGCGCCTCCAACGCCGACATCTGGTCGCTGCGACGTTGCGGGGGCTCGCCCGCCAACAGGGGTGCCGCACCCATCAGCAAAGGCGCCGCGGCCAAGGTCGCAAGGAAAAGCAACATCTTCATCGCCGTGGCATAGGGCCTGCGCATTGAACAGCCTGTGAATAAGGCAACGCATGGTCCTGACGCCGGTTACCACGACGGTGTAACTTGCCTGCATCACTTGGCGCCCCTACGTGGCGCGAACATGGCAGCACCAATCTTAGCATTCGAAGGCCTCGGACTCGTCCAGGGCTCGGGATGGCTCTTTCGCAACCTCGACATCCACATCGGCCCGCGCGACCGGCTCGCACTGATCGGCCGCAACGGCGCCGGCAAGACGACCTTGCTGAAACTGCTCGGCGGCAGCGTGATCGCCGACGAGGGCCGCAGGGTGATCGTCCCCGGCACGCGCGTCGTGATCCTCGAGCAGGAGCCCGATCTGCGCGGCTTCGCGACGTTGCGCGATTACGTGATGGCGGGCGACGACGCGCCGGTAAATTACGAAGCGGATTCGATCGCGGATCAGCTCGGCATCGACCTCTCGCGCGAGGCGGCGTCGGCGTCGGGTGGCGAGCGGCGCCGCGCGGCGATCGTCCGCGCGTTGTCGCAGGACCCCGACGTGCTGCTGCTCGACGAGCCGACCAATCATCTCGACATCGGCGCGATCGAGTGGATCGAGGAGTGGCTCAAGCGCTTCCGCGGCGCGTTCGTCGTGATCAGCCATGACCGCACCTTCCTGACCCGCCTGACCAAGCAGACCTTGTGGCTCGATCGCGGCGCGATCCGCCGGGCGGAGGTCGGTTTCGGCGGGTTCGAGGCGTGGACCGAGCAGGTCTATGCCGAGGAACAGCGCCAGGCCGAGAAGCTCGATGCGCGGCTGAAGCTGGAGGAGCACTGGCTGCTCCGCGGCGTCACCGGCCGTCGCAAGCGCAACCAGGGCCGTCTGACCAAGCTGCACGAGATGCGCGCCGAACGCGCGTCGATGATTGGGCCACAAGGCTCGGCGAACCTGACGACCAGCAGCGACGATTCCAAGACGAAGGTCGTGATCGACGCCAAGAACGTCACCAAGGCGTACGGCGACCGTACGATCATCGGCGACCTGACGCTGCGTGTAACCAGAGGCGACCGCATCGGCATCGTCGGCCGCAACGGCGCGGGCAAGTCGACGCTGTTGAAGCTGCTCACCGGCGAGATCCAGCCCGACAGCGGCTCGATCAAGCTGGCACAGACGCTCGACGCGGTGGTGATCGACCAGCAGCGCAGCCTCATGGCGCCCGAAAAGACGGTCCGCGAAGTCGTCGTCGATGGCGGCGAATGGATCGACGTGCTCGGCGTGCGCAAGCACATCCATGGCTATCTGAAGGACTTCCTGTTCGACCCGAACATGGTCGACGCGAAGATCGGCTCGCTGTCGGGCGGTGAACGTTCGCGACTGTTGCTCGCGCGCGAATTCGCCAAGCCGTCGAACCTGCTGGTGCTCGACGAGCCGACCAACGATCTCGATCTCGAGACGCTCGATCTGTTGCAGGAGGTGATCGGCGATTACGACGGCACCGTCCTGATCGTCAGCCATGACCGCGACTTTCTCGACCGCACCGTGACGATCACGCTCGGGCTCGATGGCTCGGGGACGGTCGACGTCGTCGCGGGCGGGTACGAGGATTGGGAGAAGCGTCGCGCCTCGACGACGACCGGCAAGCGCGCGTCGAAGAAGGTCGCCGCCACTGCACCGCCGGCTGCCGCCCCCCGCGCGAAACTGACGTACAAGGATCAGCGCGACTATGAATTGCTGCCCAAACGAATCGAGGAACTCGACGCGCAGATGGCGGCCGATGCGGCTAAACTCGCTAAACCCGACCTGTACATGCGCGATAATGCGACGTTCGCGAGACTGACCAAGGCGATCGAAACCGCGCGGGCCGAGAAGGAGTCGGCCGAGCTACGTTGGCTCGAGCTTGCAGAAATGGTTGAAGGCGCGTCTTAAACTAGATTTAGCTGGACTTTTATGCCTTTGATAACTAGGGGAACCAGCTTGCAATTGCTGCGTTGCGGCAGTTCGGTTCGTTTATTGTGGAGATGTTTATGAAGCTCAAGGCCCTTACCGGCAGCGCACTTGCTGTTGCAATGATGACCACCTCGGTTGCAGCGTCGGCTGCTCCTGCCAGCCTGTCGGTTGCGAACGCACGCACTGGTTCGGCAACTGCCAACAAGAGCGAGCTCGCTGGCGGCGGCGGCATCTTCGCGATCCTGATCGCAGCTGGCGTTGCAGCCATCGGCGTGATTGCTATCGTCAAGGACGATAACAACGACGACTCGGACAGCAACTAAGCGTTTCGGGCCGACGCCAAACGCGTCGGCCCACTCGTTTCGCGGCTAGAGTGGCCTACCGGCCCGACCCGCGAGATCGACGATGAACTGCCACGCCACGCGGCCCGAACGGCTCCCGCGGCGTGTTGCCCACGAAATCGCATCGCTGGTTTCGAATTTCAGATCGTTTGCTCTGGCATAGGCCGCAACGATCGCAAGATACCCATCCTGATCCAGCGCGTGAAAGCCCAGGCTGAGACCGAAACGGTCCGCCAAGGCCATATGGTCGTCCGCCGAGTCGCGCGGATTGATCGCGCTTTCCTGTTCGGCAATATCACGTGCCGCGAGATGTCGGCGGTTTGCGGTGACGACCAGCCGAACGTTGGCGGGCCTCGGCTCTGCCCCGCCCTCCAGGATCGACCGCAGCGCGCGCGCATCGGCCGGCACATCGAACCCCAGATCGTCGATGAACACCACAAAGGCGCGATCGACCCGCGCCAACGCATCGAACAATGCCGGTAGCCCGCTCAGATCCGACACCTCGACCAGCGCGAGATCACCAGGCGATGTTACATCCCGCGCTTCCCCCTGCAATGCTGCGACCGCGCTCTTCACCAGCGCCGACTTGCCCGTGCCGCGCGCGCCCCACAGCAACACGTCCTGCGCAGCATAGCCGGTCGCCAGATGACGCAGGTTCGCGATCAACGCGGCCTTCTGACGATCGACGCCGATCAGCATGTCGAGCGCGAGCGGCGCGAAGCGGCGGACCGTAATCAGTGATTCGCTACGCCAGGTATAGGCGGGATGAATATGGGGATCGGCCGGCGGCGGCGGCGGCGGCGAAAGCCGCTCCAGCGCGGCGGCGATGCGGTCCAATGGGTTGGTCATGGCCCGCTCTTGGCGGCTTGCAGCCGGTTGAACAAGCATCCAGCGAGGCTGGGCATTCAGGCGGAAAGGCACCGACTGGACGGGCCTTCAACCGAGTTGGCGGAGATGTCCTGCGATCGCACCATCGTCCGGTGCGAGCCGGGTCGCCTTGACCAGCACTTGCCGAGCGCCCGCGGTATCGCCGTTCGCCGCCAGTGCGATACCATAGGCATCGGCGGCGGCGGCGTTCATCGGCATCAAGGCGTAGGCCGCGCGGCCGTAGCGGACCGCAATCGCGCCATCGTCGCTTCCCGCATAGGCCAGCGCAAGATCGACGAGCACGCCGCCATCGCGGTTGCCGACACGGCGGCGGAGCCCTTCCAACGTCTCGATCGCCCGGCCCCAATCGCCCGACGCCACCTGCCAATGGCCTAGCAGCCGCTGTCCGGCCACGCTCTGAGGGTTCTGCGACAGATACAAAGCAAGCGACGCCGCGGCATCCTCGCCGCGACCAGCACGGCCTAGGGCATCGACCAGCCTGAGCATAGTCGGCTCGTCGAACGCGAGGTCCGCTGCACGTGCATAGGTGCCGGCGGCCTCGCCAAAACGCCCCGCCGCAACCAGCGAGTCGCCGAGCGCCAGCTGTGCGGCCGGTGCCCCCGGCCCCGCCGCTACCAGCGTACCCGCACGCGCGATCGCGCCTGCGGTATCGCCATTGGCGAGTTGGCCGCGGATCACGCCAAGAACATAGGTCGGGTCGTCGATCGCGGTATCGGCCCCGGCCATCAATGCGCCAAGCGAATCGTCCGTCGCAAACGCAGCGGCAGGTGCGGCGGGGCCGGTCGCAGCGCGGTCGAGAAATTGTGCGGCCATAACCCGGTCGCCGGTGGCTTCGCAGGCGCGCGCGATCAACATGAGCGTGTAGCTGTCGGCGTCGCGGCGCAATCCGATCGGTCGCAGCACGTCGAGCGCGCCACGCGGATCGCCGGAACGCAGCAGAGCCGCGCCCAGCAAGCGTCGGGCGACGACGTTGAGCGGCTGTTCGGTCATCAGCTGGCGCCAAATGGTCGCAGCCTGTTCGAACTTGCCCTGCGCATGATCCAGGTTCGCGGAAAGCAGCAACGCTCCCGGCAGGCCACCAATCGCTCCCCCCGTGCGGCGAAGCAGCGCACGGGCCAGGTCGATTCGCCCTGCCCGCGCGGCGAGCACCGCCTGGAGATACAGCGCCTGAGGGCTACCCGGTCGGGCCTGCAATGCGCGCCGCGTGGCGACCAGCATGTCGGCGTTGCGTCCGACGTCGCCCAACGTCGCGGCATATTCGATCAGCGCCGGATGGTAATAGGCATCACGCTTGAGCGCCGCTTCGAACCACGGCAGCGCCGCCACCAACCCGTAGCGGTCACGGATCACCTCGCCCTGCAGCGTCAGTGCGGAGGGCTCGCGCGGCGCCAGCGCCACCGCGCGTGCCGCAGCGATCGATGCATCGCCGATATCGCCGGCAGTCAGCCGGATACGGCCGAGATCGGTCCATGCCGCTGAGTCATCCGGCGCGCCGTCGAGCAGCGTCTGTAGGATCGTGCGTGCGTCGGCCAGCTTGCCCTGCGACGCAAGCGCGCGCGCCTGGATACGCTGAGCGTAGGCGGCGTAGCGAGGCTGCGCCGCTGCGGCTTCGTCGATCGCGCCTTCCGGGTCGCCCTGCAACAGGCGTGCATGCGCCAGAAGCTGATGCAGCCGATCCGCGGACAGCCCGGCATCGACCGCTCGTGCAAGCTCGGCTTCGGCTGCAAGCCCGTCGCCGAGTTCGAGATAGGCGCGCGCCAGCACGGCATGAGCGATTCCCAGCGTAGGCATCGCGGCAACGGCCGCTTGCGCATTGGTCCGCGCCGCGCTGTAATTCCCGGCCTCCAACGTCGTCAGGCTGTCGGCAAGCGACCGGCGCGCATCGGGCCGCGGCGAGCGCATCGCCAATCCGACGCCGACCGCCACCACCATCAGACACAACACGCAGATCGCGAGCAGCCGCGGACGATTGCCGGACAGCACGGCGGACAGCGCGATCGGCATCCTGAACCGCCGCCGCCGGCGCCGTCGCAGCATCGGATAGGTCGCCTCAGGCATGGAGATCGTAGCTTTTCAGCAGATCGTACAGCGTCGGTCGGCTGATCCCGAGCAACCGCGATGCGCCCGCGATATTGCCATCCGAGCGCGCGAGCGCCTGGCGGATCGCCTTGCGATCGGCGAGCTCGCGCGCGGCGCGCAGATTGAGCATGGACGCGTCCTCCGCCTTGCCGTCGAGATCGAGGTCGGTTGCGGTGATCAGCTTGCCGTCCGCCATGATGACCGCGCGCTTGATCCGGTTCTCCAGTTCGCGGACGTTGCCCGGCCACCCCCAGCCATCGATCGCAGCACGCGCGTCGGGAGCAAGGCCGGTGACGACGGGGTTCATCGACGTGGCGTAGCGCGTGACGAAGTGGCGCGCGAGCAATACCGCGTCGCCGGTCCGATCGGCCAGCGCCGGGATCCGCACGACGATCTCCGCGAGGCGGTAATACAGGTCCTCGCGGAACCGCCCGTCGGCGACCATCGCGTCGACATTCTGGTGCGTCGCGCAGACGATCCGGGTGTCGACCGGGATCGCCTTGCGCCCGCCGACGCGTTCGATCACGCGCTCCTGAAGAAACCGCAACAGCTTGACCTGAAGCGCGAGCGGCACGTCGCCGATCTCGTCGAGGAAGAGCGTGCCACCGGCTGCCTGTTCGATCTTGCCTTCGGTCGTCTTCACGGCGCCGGTGAACGCGCCTTTTTCGTGACCGAACAACTCGCTTTCGAGCAACGTCTCGGGAATCGCCGCGCAGTTGATCGCGACGAAATTGCCGCGCGATCGCGGCGAGGCGTCGTGGAGTCCGCGCGCGAGCAGTTCCTTGCCGGTACCACTCGCACCGAGCAGCATCACCGAGACGTTGGCGGGGGCGACTCGCTCCAGCGTACGCGTGACTGCCGCCATATCGGGCGACGCGCTGATAAGGCCACCGAACCCGCCTGCGTCGATCCGTGCCGCGAGGCGTCGGTTTTCGGCCTCCAGCGCATGGACGTGAAACGCGCGACTGACGATCATCCCCAGCGCATCGATATCGATCGGCTTGGCGTAGAAATCCCAGGCTCCGTCGGCAATCGCCTGCAACGCGCTTTCACGCGCGCCGTGGCCAGAGGCGACGATCACCTTGGTATCGGGCTTGATGGCGAGGATGTCACGCAGCGTGGCGAACCCTTCGGTGACGCCGTCCGGGTCGGGCGGTAACCCCAGGTCGAGTGTGACGACCGCGGGCTCATGCACGCGGATCGCATCCAGCGCCTGTGTCCGATCGCTGGCGACGACGATCTCATACCCTTCATACGCCCAGCGAAGCTGACGCTGAAGCCCAACATCGTCCTCAACGATCAGCAGGACCCGCCGCGGTCCCTCGCTCGTGCCGCCGCTCATGCCGCCGCCTCCAGCGACGCGACCGCAGGAAGCAGGATGCGGAACCGGGTCCCCTCACCTTCGCGACTGGTGACGTCGAGCGCGCCGCCCATCGCATGCACCAGCTGGCGTGCCTCGAACGCACCGATACCGAATCCTGTCGGTTTCGAGGAGACGAACGGGCGGAACAGCTGGTCGCGCACAAAGCTTGGCGCCATTCCGCTGCCATGATCGATTACGTCGACCGCGACCCGGTCGCCGACCGTCTCGACCGACAGCAGGATGGGCGCATCGGCATCGCTCGCCTCGATCGCATTCTGGACGAGATGACCAAGCACCTGTTCGAGACGCGCGGCGTGACCGAGCGCGAAAACCGACGCGGCGCGCGCGGCGATCGGGTGCTGGCCACGTCGGCTAGCTGCGACGCGCTCGACGATTGCCGCGGCGTCGAGTGGCTGAAGCGGCTCTCCGCGGACCGGGCCATGCTGCGAGAGACGAGCGAGCAACACGTTCATGCGGTCTGAAGAATCCTTGAGGGTGGCAACCATGTCGACGCGAAACTCGGGATTGTCGGCATGGCGCTCGGCATTGCGCGCGACCAGCGTCAATTGGCTGACGAGGTTCTTGATGTCGTGCAGGATAAACGCGAAGCGCCGGTTGAACTCGTCGAACCGCGCCGCATCGGCGAGTGCGGCATGCGCCCGGCCCTCGGCCAGATAGCTTGCCGCCTGCCGCCCGGCGACCCGGAGCAGATCGAAATCCTCCCAGTCGAGCGCCCGGTCGACGGGTGGTCGCGCGAGCACGATTGCCCCTACCAGCGCGCCGCCATGGATCAGCGGGACGATCGCCCACGCATCCAGGCAATCCTGAAGCCAGCGGGGAACGCTGGCCATGTCTTCGGCCGGTGCGGTACCTGCGCGGACACGATCCAGTTCGATGATCCGGGCGTCCCTGGCGAGGAACCGGGCCAGCGTGTCATCCTGCGGACCGGTGGCGGCACAGTCCCAGTTCCACATGGCTTCCGGCCCTAGCGATACGCCATCGGCCACCAGCAACAGGCCACCCGGTGAGTCGGTCAGGTCGGCGATCGACTTCACGACACGCGCGTGCAGCGTATCGGCACCGGCCGCCGGCTTGCCCAGCGTGTCGGTAAAGCGTTGCCATTCCGCGCGGTAGTCATAGCGATGACGAAAGAGATGCTTGGCGACCTTCACCTTGGTCCAGGCTCGCAGCCACGGGGTCGAGAGCATCGCCAACGCGCCGGCGGTCGCACCGAAGACGATCGCGGTCTGGGCGACGCGGACATAGGGACCGGCATAGCTGGCCGCGATGCTGGTCGCGAGTGCGGTCAGGCCGGCGTACAGGATCAACGCCACCGTCGACAGCGCACGCACCGTGATCGGCCGCGACAAGGCGAGCGTCCAGTCGCCGCTGCGGTGTACGCCGACCACCAGCAACGCCGCGACGCCGGTCATGACGATGCCGCGCACGACGATCGCCGCGGGCATCCACCGCATGTCGAAATACACGCCCGCAGACACGAGCAGGTCGACGCCCCACATCGCTGCGAGCGCGAGCACGACAAGACGGATGCCGCCCCGCGACGGAGGTGCCGCCTGGTACAGATGGTGGACCAGCACCAGACCGCTGACCGCGCTCATCATTCGAAACACGACACGGGCCGACTCGACCGCCGTCAGCGCCTCGGCGTCCAGCCCCATCCGCACGGCAACCGCGAGCATCGCCGCGGTTCCGGCAAGCGCCATCACCACGAAATACACCGCGCCGAGCGCATAATTGCCGGCGCGATCGCGCCGGACGAGCGCGAGCATGAAACCGAGCCACGCGATGTCGCGCGCGCTTGCGACGATCCGTGTCGCGACATCGCGCGTGTCGATCCCGGCGACCGCAAGCGCCCAAAGGCTCGTCGTCGCGAGCGCAACGACGAACGCGGCATGCGGCCATTGCCCGCTCGGCTGCCGGACTTGGGTCAGCGCCAGCGCACCGAACAGCAGAGCGGCCAGCGCGTAACTCCACAGAATCAAAGTGGTGATCATGGCTGGGACATCACGACGCTCATCGTGCCCCCGCCGGCCACAGCACGACGCGCAGCGTCTGCAACAGGATCAGCAGGTCGAGAAACGGCGAATAATTCTTGGCGTAATAAAGGTCGTATTCGAGCTTGTGCCGGGCGTCTTCGATCGATGCGCCATAGGGATAGTTGATCTGGGCCCAGCCGGTAATGCCGGGTTTCACCATGTGCCGCTCGGCATAATAGGGGAGTTGCTCCTCGAGCTGCTCGACGAACTGGGGCCGTTCGGGGCGGGGGCCGACAAAGCTCATTTCGCCCTTCAGCACGGTCCAGGTCTGCGGCAGTTCGTCGATCCGGACCTTTCGGATGAAGCGACCGATCCGCGTGATCCGGGGATCGTCCTCCGCCGCCCATACCGCCTTGCCCGACACCTCGGCATCCTGCCGCATCGATCGCAGCTTCAGGATATCGAACCCCTCGCTGTAAAGGCCGACTCGACGCTGACGGTAGAAGGCCGGCCCCTTCGACTCGAGCTTGATCGCGACCGCAGTGACCAGGATGATCGGCAAGGTGATCGCCAGCAGCAGCCCGCCGGCGATGATGTCGAACGCCCGCTTGAAGACGCTCGACAGCATCCGGCTCGAGGCGAACCCGTCGGAGAAGATCAACCAGGACGGGTTCACGCTCTTGAGGTCGATCCGCCCCGTCTCGCGTTCGAGGAAGCTCGATATCTCGCTGACCTGCACGCCCGTGGTACGGACGCGGAGCAGATCCTTCATTGGCAGCGCATTGCGGCGTTCGTCGAGCGCGAGCACGACCTCGCTTGCATTCTGATCGACGATATAAGCCGCCAGATTGGGAATATCGCCACGTGGCAGCGCCCCTTGGACGACCGGCTCGGTCTCTCCCATCAAGACGAACTTGGCGACGATGAAGTTAACCCCGGGCTGTCCCGACAGGCTCAGGATCTGGGCGGCACGCACCCCCGCGCCCAACACGACGATGCGCCGCTTGAACGTTTCGCCGCCCAGCGTCTTGCCGAGCAGCGCGCGAACCGTGACGAGCAACACCGTCGCGATGACGGTCGAATAGAGAAGATTGGAGCGCCACAGCGCAAGCGGCGGTACCAGGAAGAAGATCAACGACAAGAACATCACGCCGATCGACAGCGCGACCGCGAGCCGCGCGGCGGCAAAGCGCAGCGACAGGAACGACGCCACGCCGTACGCGCCGACTGCCACCAGCGACACCTGCAAGGCGAACGCAAAAGTAAGCAACTGCCCGATACGGGTCTGGATCGGCTCGACCTGCATACCGATCTGGTGCGCGCGGACGACCCAGCCGATCTCCGCGGACGTGATGAGCAGCACCAGATCGACCAGACCGAGCATCAGGACCACATGGGGTACATAGTGCTTGAAGAGCCGTATCATGGTCCGTTGTTCCCGACGCCTATCTGTAAAATCTGCCGACGCTGGACAGAGCTTGGCAGCAATTCCCAAAAAAAGGCTGAAGACCCTGCAACCGCTTGGGCCACTTGACGATTGCGAAGCTAACGCCGGCACTATAGCGCGACCGGCAGGAGGCTCCATGACCGTACGTACGATCGTTCCCGTGATACTTTCAGGCGGTTCCGGCACACGCCTGTGGCCGATGTCGCGCCCAGAGATGCCCAAGCAGATGCTCGCACTGACGGCAAACGAAACGATGCTGCAACTCACCGCGGGCCGCACCCAAGGCGAACGCTATGCGGCGCCGATCGTGGTGGCCAATGCGCGTCACGCCGATCTGGTCGAGCAGCAACTTGCCGATGCGGGCGCTATGCCCCAGGCGCTGATTCTCGAACCCGCCGGTCGCAACACCGCGCCGGCGATCGCCTTGGCGGCGATCGCAGCCGGCGGCGGCGGTAACGCGCTGCTCGTGATGCCGTCCGACCACGTCATCAACGACGTCGCCGCATTCCATGCAGCGATCGAGGCGGCGATGCCGCTGGTGTCGCAGGGCTGGCTCGTCACGTTCGGTATCGCACCGGACTCGCCCGAGATCGGCTATGGCTGGATTCAGATCGGCGACGAACTCCAGCCAGGCGTTCACCGCGTCGCGCGGTTCGTCGAAAAGCCGCCGCTCGACAAGGCACAGTCGATGCTTGCCAGCGGCGATCATGCCTGGAACGGCGGCATGTTCCTGTTCCAGGCAGATGCCTATCTCGAAGCGCTCGCCCAATTCGATCCGGGTATCCTGATTGCGACCCGCGAGGCGATGGACAAGGCACGCACCGAAGGCACCCGGATCTATCCCGATGCGACGGCGTTCGCGGCGTCGCCTGACGATTCGATCGATTATGCCGTCATGGAGAAGGCCGAGCGCGTTGCCGTCGTACCGGTTGCGATGGGCTGGAACGACGTCGGCAGCTGGGACGCCCTGCACGCGATCAGCGACCTCGACGATGCTGGCAACGCGCATCGCAGCGAAGGCGGCGGCAACGTACTGGCGATCGATACCAAGCAGTGCTTCGTGCGAAGCGACGGGATCCGCGTGTCGCTCGTCGGGGTCGAAGATCTGATCGTCGTAGCAAGCGGCAACGACGTCCTGATCATGCCGCGCGGCCGCAGCCAGGAGGTCAAGAAGCTGATCGAGGCGATGAAGACAGACGCGGCAAAGACGGACGCGGCGCACTGAGCCAAGCTTTCCCTGGATCCTCGACAGGATCCGGGTCAGGCCACCTGCCCGCCTCTACTCGGCTTTTCGGCGAACCTTGGGCACGCGCGACAACCGGGTCAACAGCGTGGGGATGTCATCGGTAATCATCGTGTCGGTCGGGGTCTGCCAAGACGAGCGCAGCGTTTCGCCGACATCCTGCAATCGGGCGCCGGCTGGACGTTTGGCTGTCTCGTTTCGCACTTCAACCTCTATCACGCATACTAAACCCGACGGGTCCTTCGGGTGGGGTAAGGACACCGTCGGGCTCGCAGGTCTAACCGACGATCGTTGGTCTGGTTCCGGGGCATGCGCCGTCCCGCGAAACGCGCGCCCGATTTTCCGCCCCCTCCGGCTCTGGCGGTCCGTGTGCCGATCGGCTTAGATGCGCGAAAGTTCACGGGAGAATTCGTCATGGATCGTCGCCAGTTCCTCGCATCGGGAGGCGTCGCCGCGCTTGCCACCACGCTGCTGCCGTCTTCGGCCCTCGCGCAGTCGGGCAGCGATACTGCGCTCAACGCGGACTTCGAACGGATTTTCCAGCGTAGCGTGGCGCGGTCGCCTGAACTCGCGACCTCGCTGGGTCTCGACAAGGGACCGTTCGCCGGACTCAAGAGCCAGCTTTCGCCGCGGACACCCGACAAGCGCGCGCGTGATGTCGCCGAGACGAAGGCTGCGCTCGCCAGCCTCGCGCGCTATGACGGCGCGGGCCTGTCGCCAGCGGCCAAGCTGAACCTCGAAGTGGTGCGGTATTCGCTGAACACGCAGATCGCCGCGCCCGAGAAATTCGGCATGGACAGCCCGATCCGCCCCTACCGGATCTTCCAGCAGGGCGGCGCCTATTTCCAGGTGCCCGACTTCCTCAACACTGCGCACACGATCGCCGCGACGCCCGATGCCGAAGCGTACCTGTCGCGGCTCGACCAGTTCGGCACGGTGCTCGACCAGGAAAGCGCGATGCAGCAGGCCGAGGCGGCACGCGGGCTGCTCGCACCCGGTTGGTCGCTCGACCTGACGCTCGGCCAGATGCGGAAGTTGCGGGGCCAGCCCGCCGCGACGTCGAGCATCGTCCAGTCGCTGGTCAAGCGTGCCGCCGCCAAGGGTCTCACCGGCGACTGGCAAGCACGCGCCGCTAAGATCGTCGACGAGAAAGTCTATCCCGCACTCGATCGCCAGATCGCGCTGATCGAGCGACTAAAGCCGACGACCAAGCCCGGCGACGGAATCTGGCGCGTGCCGAACGGCGACGCGATCTACGCGATGGCGCTGAACCAGGCGACGACCACGACGATGAGCCCCGACGAGGTCCACCGGATCGGCCTGGCACAGGTCGCCGAGATCACCGCCCAGCTCGACACGATTCTCAAGTCGCAGGGCTATGCGACGGGGACGGTCGGCGAGCGGCTCGCCAAGCTGAACGTGATGCCGGACCAGCTCTATGCGAACACGGCGGAGGGGCGCACCGAGCTGATCGCCGGGCTGAACGACGGTATCAAAGCGATGTACGCCAAGCTGCCCCAGGCCTTTTCGGAGGTGCCAACGCAGCCGCTCGAAATCCGCAGCGTACCGGTCGAGATCCAGGACGGCGCGGCGAACGGCTATTACAATCGCGCCTCGCTCGATGGCACCCGTCCGGCGATCTACTTCGTCAATCTGAAGGACGTCGGCGACTGGCCGAAATATACGCTGCCGTCGCTGACCTATCACGAGGGCGTGCCGGGGCATCACCTCCAGATCAGCCTCGCGCAGGAGTCGAAGGACATTCCGACGCTGCGGAAAATCGGCTTCTTCTCGGCCTATTCGGAAGGCTGGGCGCTGTATGCCGAGCAGCTGGCCGATGAACTGGGAGCGTATGCATCGCCGTTGGAGCGCGCAGGGTATCTCCAGTCGTTCCTGTTCCGCGCGACGCGACTGGTGGTCGATACCGGCATTCACGCGAAGCAGTGGAGCCGCGAGAAGGCGACCGACTACATGGTCGCGACCACTGGGTTTGCGCGGCCAAGGACGCTGCGCGAGGTCGAGCGCTATTGCACGCAGGCCGGCCAGGCGTGCAGCTACAAGGTCGGCCACATGGCATGGACGCGCGCGCGGGTGAAGGCGAAGGCGGCACTGGGCGACCGGTTTGACCTGAAGCAGTTCCACGACATCCTGAAGGAAGGCGCCATGCCGCTGACGATCCTGGAACGCCGCGTCGACGAGCGGATCGCGGCGATACGCGGGCGGGCGTAAGTCGCCATGAAGGTGGCGATCATCGGGCTGGCCGCGATGCTGTCAGGGGCTGGCGCTCCCGGCAATGCCCCGCGGCCGTCAGCGTCGGATGCCATCCTGACGGCCGAACTGATCGACGCGCACGCCCCCTATCCACAGGCGCACGCGTCGACGACTGTGCAGCTCGCCGACGGCACCTTGATGGCGGCCTGGTTCGCCGGATCGGGCGAAGGCAATACCGACGTCCGCATCTGGACATCGCGTAGCAGCAGCCGCGGGGACGGCGGATGGAGTGCGCCCGAACCGGTGGCGGCGGGTATCGGCGCCGATGGTCGCCATCTTCCGACTTGGAACCCAGTACTGTTCCAGCCTGCCCCGGGCGACCTCCGCCTGTTCTACAAGGTCGGGCCGAACCCGCGTGATTGGTGGGGGATGATGATCCGCTCGACCGACAACGGCCGTAGCTGGAGCAAGCCGGAGCGCCTGCCCGACGGCGTCCTGGGACCGATCAAGAACAAGCCCGTCGTGCTGCGCGACGGGAGCTGGCTTGCACCATCGAGCCGCGAAGAAGGCACCGCGGAGGCCAATCGCTGGTCGCTCCGCATGGAACGCAGCACCGATCGCGGCGCGCATTGGACGGTCGAGCCGCCGATCCCCTCGCCGATGCATATCGAGGCGATCCAGCCCAGCGTGCTGTCCTATCCCGATGGCCGGCTCGAACTGATCGCCCGCACGCGCCAGGGTGCGCTCGCCATGAGTTGGTCGAAGGATACCGGCCGGACCTGGTCGCCCCTCGCCGCGATCGACCTTCCCAACCCGAACGCCGGCACCGATGCGGTGACGTTGCGCGATGGGCGACAGTTGATCGTTTATAATCACAGCGGTCATTGGCCCGACCGCCCCGGCGACGGACCGCGCTGGCCGCTCAATCTCGCACTGTCGGACGATGGCGTGCGCTGGCATCAGGTGCTGACGCTGGAAAGCAAGCCGCTGCCCGACGGCTATGCCTATCCCGCGGTGATCCAGACTCGCGACGGGCTGGTCCGGATCACCTACACTTACGATCGCAAGCACATCAAATATGTCGTGGTCGACCCGCGCCGGCTCCGCTGATGGGGGGCGGCGTTTAACACCGCACCCCCAACATTCAGATAACGCTTACTTGCCGCTCGCGTCGAGCGTCTGCGCGGCCACACGGACCGTTGCGGTCTGGACGATGTCCGCAGCAGACGTTGCGAGCATTACCTTGTAGTCGCCGCCGGCGATCTTCCACCCGCCGCTGGCGACATCGAACGTCGCAAGCAGGCGCGGGTCGATCGTCACCGACACCGTCTGACCCTTGCCGGGTGCGAGATCGACCTTGCGGAAAGCGCCGAGCCGCTTGGGCGCTTCCCAGCCTGCGCCCGAAACATAGACCTGCGCGACCGTCTTGCCTTGCACCGCGCCGGAGTTCTGGACCGTGAAGTCCGCCTTGATGCCCTTGCCCGCGGGGGACGCGGTCAGGCCGGTCATCGCGAAGTTGGTATAGGAAAGCCCATAACCGAACGGGAACAGCGGCTTGGCACCGGTCTTGTCGAACCACTTATAGCCGACCGCCGCACCCTCTATGTCGTAATTCCCCATCGGATGCGAATCGCGGTCGAGCTTGGGATCGCCCTCCAGCTTGGGCCGCGGGATCTGTGCGAGCGACGCCGGGAAGGTCGCAGGCAGGTGGCCCGACGGATTGACCTCGCCGGTCAGCACGCGCGCGATCGCCTCGCCGCCCGCCGTGCCCGGATACCACGCTTCCAGCACCGCGCCGACCTTGCCGAGCCACGGCATCACCACCGGACCGCCGGTTTCGAGCACGACCACCGTCTCCGCATTCGCATGCGCGACCGCATCGATGAGCGCGTTCTGGCCATCGGGCAGGTTCAGGTCGGGCACGTCGATCGACTCACCCGTCCACTGCTCGCCGAACACGACGACCATGTCCGCCTTCCGCGCCGCCGCAGCCGCTGCCTTGACGTCCTTGCCGTCAAGATAGGTGATCGTCGCGCCGGTTCGCGCCTGCAACGCCTTCATCGGCGACGACGCGTGATAGGTCTTGGGACCGGGGAAACCGCTCGGGAATTCATCCGGCACGACCAGGCCGTTGGTCGGCGCATTATGCGAATAGACCTGGCTCGATCCACCGCCCGACAGCACCCCGACATCGGCATGCGCACCGATCAGCAGGATCGACTTCGCCGTCTTCGCGATCGGCAGCAGCCCGGCGGTGTTCTTGAGGAGGACGATACCGTCCTCGGCATCCGCGCGTGTCACCGCGGCATGCGCGGAATAGTCGATCTTGGTCGCCTGATCGCCATTCACGACAGTGTCGAACGCGCCCACGGAAAACATTCCCCACAGCACGCGGCGCGCCATGTCGGTCGCGCGCGCTTCGCTGACATGGCCGTTGTTGACAGCCTCGCGCAGCGCATCCGCGAAATACGCCGAGCGATCGAACGCCCAGCCCGACTGCTGGTCGAGCCCGGCATTGGCCGCCTCGCTGGTCGAATGCGTCGCACCCCAATCAGACATGACATAGCCCTTGAAGCCCCAGTCGCGCTTAAGGACTTTGTTCAAGAGCCAGTCGTTCTCGCACGCGTAATGGCCGTTTACGCGGTTGTACGAACACATCACCGAGCCGGGCTGACCGACCTCATTGGCGATCTCGAACGCGAGCAGATCGGACTGGCGCGCAGCCTGTTCGCCGATCTTGTGATCGATGTTGTTGCGGTTCGTCTCCTGACCGTTGAAGGCGTAGTGCTTCATCGTCGAGACAACGTGCTGCGACTGGATGCCCTTGATCTCGTGGCCGGTGATCACACCCGCCAGCAACGGATCTTCACCGCCATATTCGAAGTTGCGGCCGTTGCGCGGCTCGCGCGTCAGGTTCATGCCGCCGGCGAGCTGCACGTTGAAGCCCGACAGGAACGCCTCGCGGCCGATCATCGCGCCGCCCGCCTGTGCGAGTTCGGGGTTCCAGGTCGCCGCGGTCGCGATCCCCGACGGCAGTGAGGTGCGCAGCCGCGGCGTCGGCCCGCGCTGGCTGGCGACGCCGACGCCGGCATCGGTCTGCCACTGGTTCGGGATGCCGAGCCGCGGAATGCCGGGGACGATGCCGGCAGACGCGGGCAGTCCGTCCTTGGGATAGACCCAGTTCTTGACCGGCGTCTTCAGCCAGTCTGCATTGGTCGCGAAATAACCGAACGTGAGTTGCAGCTTCTCGTCGAGCGTCATCTCCTTGAGGAGTAGATCGACGCGTGCATCGGCGCTCAGCGCAGTGTTCATCCATGGCCGCGCTTTCGGCGCTTCGGTTCGCGCCGCCGCGGCGCCGGGCGCGTTGTTGGTCGTCTGTGCGATGGCGGGCGATGCCGCCACGACGCCGATCACGACCGAACCCGCAAGGAGACGTGCGAAAATGGTCTTGGTGCGAGATGCGGTCATGGAACCCTCTTTTTTTGACTGATGTGCACGTCGGATACGGTCTGCCGAGGCTGTCGCCTAGTGGGTGCGGGCATTCCCGAGCTGGCCGATCGTTAAATTGATCGGCCCGCGACATACTTTAATCTAAAGCAAATTGTCGGCGGCTTCGCGATGTAGTCGTGTCTCTCCATGTACGTTTTTACAAAAATTACCCCATAATTGCTAATCTGGCGGTTGAACCCAGTCTCACACGTTGTTACGGCGACGTCAGTCAATGGAGTTGAACATGTCCGAAGATACCACCGACCTGAGTGCCGTCGAACTTGCGACAGAGCTGACCATTGCTTGGCTTGGTAATCCGAATACGCGAAGCTCGGCCGATGACGTTCCTACCTTTCTGGGCAGAATGCACGATACGGTCGCCGCGCTGTTGGGTGCTACCACCGAAGCGCCTCCCGTCGAAGCAGCGGCTGAATATACGCCGGCCGTGTCGGCACGAAAGTCGCTGGCATCGAAGGATCACATCATCTCGATGATCGACGGCAAGTCCTACAAGACCTTACGCCGTCATCTGGCGACGCACGGCATGACGCCGGCCGAGTACCGCGAACGCTATGGCCTGAAGCCCGACTATCCGATGGTCGCCGAGAATTATTCGGAAAGCCGTCGTGCGATGGCGAAGAAGATCGGCCTGGGTCGCAAGCCAGGTGCGCGCAAGGCCGAAGCGGCGCCTGCCCCCGCCGCGACCACGCGCAAGCGCAAGACGGATACCGTCGCCGCCGAATAAGCGGCTGCACAGGGCGTAAAACGAAAAGGGGACCGGTGCGCCAAGCACCGGTCCCCTTTTTTTGTCTGCGTCGATTTGTCGGGGGATACCGGCCTATTTGCCGAAGCGGCCCCGCCGGTAGAGCAACGTGATCGCGACGCGGCGGTTACGCGGATCGGCCGCATCCTTGACGATCAGGGGCTCCCGGTCGGCGACGCCTTCGATGCGTTCGAAGCGTGCTTCCGGGGTTCCGCCCGACAGCAATCGGCGGCGGGTCGCCTCGGCACGCCCCGACGATAGCATCCAGTTGTTCATCGCGCGCGGATCGCCGTACGGCACGCTGTCGGTATGGCCCCGGATCATGATCGGGTTCTGCATGCCCTTGATCGACGTGGCGATCATCCCGATCAGGTCGCCCGCCTGCGGATCGAGCGCGGTCGTACCGAGCGCGAACATCGAATAATTCGCATCGTCGACCAGGTCGATCCGCATGCCGTCCTGCGTCGGGACGAAGCGGACGTGGCTCGCGAGCCGCGACAGCTTGGGCGACGCGGCGATCTGGCTCAGCACGCGCTTGCGCATCGATTCGAAGTTCTTGCGATCTTCGCTGGCGAGCGCCTGGCGGTTCTTGATCGTACCCTGCTCGCCGGTACCGGTGGATGCGCCGCCCTTGCCCGCATCTGGCACCGCGATCTGCGGCATGCTCGTCTGCCCGGCCTTCGGACCGATCTTGTTCTTGTCGAGAATCGACTCCCCGCCGAACAGCCCACCGCCACCGATCCCGAGCGAGCGTGTATCTAGCAGCGTCGGCGCGAAGTAATCGGCGATGCCCTTGCGCTGTTTCTCGGTGGTCGCGCCAAGGATCCACAACAGCAAAAAGAACGCCATCATCGCGGTCACGAAATCGGCATAGGCGACCTTCCAGGCGCCGCCGTGATGGCCGCCATGCCCCTCGATATAGATCTTCTTAACGATGATCTTGGGCGGCTGAATGTTGCCATGGGGTGCGCGGGCCATATCGATCGCGCCTTACTTGCCGCGAAGCCCGTCAAAGACTTCAGCGAAGCCCGGCTGGTTCTTGTGCGCGATGCCCGAGCGCGCAGCCTCGATCACCAGCGGCTGCGGATGGCCGTGGAGCGAGGCGATGATGATCTGCTTGACCACGCCGTAGATCGCCGCGTCGGCATCGAGCACCTGGCGCAGCCGGTTGGCGAGCGGCGCGACCATGCCATAGGCGAGCAACACGCCCATGAACGTGCCGACCAGCGCCGAGCCGATCATCGAGCCGAGGATCGACGGCGGCTTGTCGATCGACCCCATCGTCTTCACCACGCCCAGCACCGCGGCGACGATGCCGAGTGCGGGCAGCGCGTCGGCGAGGCTGGTGAGCGTGCCGTGGGCACTTTCTTCCTCGTGATGATGCGTCTTGATCGACTGGTCCATCACCTCCTCGACCGCGTGCACGTCGAGCGTACCCGACGACACCACGACCAGGCGGAGCGTGTCAGCGATCAGGTTGATGAGCGCATGATCCTTCAACAGCTTGGGATATTCGGCGAACACCGCGGAAGACTGCGGGTCCTCGACATGCGGCTCGAGCGCGATCGGCCCGTCCATCCGCAGCATCTTCATCAGCTTGCTGACGAGGAAGATGACGTCGAGATAATCCTGCTTCTTGTATTTCGGGCCCTTGAAGACCTTGCCGAGGCCGCCGCCAAGCGCCTTCAGTTCCTTGCCCGAATTGCCGATGATCAGCGCGCCCGCGGCGGCACCGCCGATGATCAACATCTCGTGCGGGATCGCCTCCAGGACGGGACCGAGCGCGCCGCCGGTGAACGCGAACCCGCCGAACACCATGACGAGAAGGACGACGATGCCGATGACCGGAAACATGCTGCTGGAAAATCCCTCTGGGTCGACGACGGTTAATGCGTAGCCAGAGAATTAACCGGATTTCGTAGCCAACCCGTTACCGCGGCGCGGCGCACGGCAAAAAAACTCCCGGTCGCCGCGGCTCAGCGCAAATAGTCGAACAGCGATAGCGCAGACAGCTTCGAGAAACTCGCCTGTGTCGCGGACAGGACCGTCATGGTCTTTTGCAGCTCGACGACCGCACTGGTGATGTCGGTATCCTCGAGACCAGACCGGGTCGCCTCGCGGTCGGTGCCGACGTCCTTCAGCCGCGACGTCTCGAGATCGACTCGTGCCGCACGCGCGCCGAGCGACGCCTGGACGCTGGTCACCTGATCCGATGCCGCGCTGATGTCGGCCAGCGAACCGTCGAGCGATCCCGGCTTGAAATCATCCGACTGCAACGCGGTGGCGATCGCCGACAGCATCGCCAGCGTGTTCGTGCCGCCCTCGATGCTGCCATCGGCTTTGGTCGCGCCACCGACCGTAAAGATCCGTGCTGCGGGCTCGTTGGCTTGGACGCTTTGGCCATCGCCGATCGGGATGCCCGATACCGGCTTCGCCGCCAACGCGAAGCTGCCGTCGGTGGCGACCGCGGCGGCGCCGTCTCCACCACCGAACAGGGCTTGGCCGCGGGCGTCCTTGGTATTGGCGATCGCCGTGAGCGAGGCGACGATTCCGGCAATCTGTTCGCCGATCGCCTTGCGGTCGACGGCATTGAGCGTGCCGTTCTTCGCCTGGGTCACGAGCGTCACCGCACTCTGCAGCTGATCGGTCATCGCGCTGAGGCTGGTATCGCCTTGTTTGAGCACCGATTCGGCGGTGCCGAGATTGGCCGTATAGACCTTGTCGTTCGCGGTATCGCGCGCGAGCCCCTGTAACCGTTGATAGGCAACACTATCCTGCGACGGCGCGGAGAATCGCTTGGTCGTCGAGATCTGCGTCTGGAGCGAATCGGCCTTCGCCGAGAGCGACGTCATCGCGCTCGCGGAACGATCATAGAAAAGGCTGGTGGCGATCTGCATGGGCGTTACCGGATCTCGAGGATGGTCTGGAACGTGTCGCGTGCGGTCTGGATGACCCGGCTCGATGCCTGATAGGCCTGCTGGAAGCGGAGCAGGTCAACCGCTTCGCTATCGAGATCGACCCCCGACGCCGCCGCCAGCGAACTGACCGCACCATCGCGGATCGCGCTCTGCGCATCGGCAACCGTCTTGCGCTGCTCCAATGCGGCGGCGTTACCGGCAATAAGGTTGGTCGTCCGCGTCTCGAACCCACCGCTGCCGCGCACTGCCTGCAGCGCCGACAGGTTCGACGCATCGCGGATGCTGCCGTTCGCGCTCGCCGCGGCAATACCGCGCGGATCGGTCATCGTGACGGATATATCGGTCGGCGTGGCACCGGTCGTGAACAGCGCGGCCCCGGCCTTGCCGTCGAGGTCCCGCCCCTGCATCTGCACGGCGTTGACCTGCGCGGTGAAATCACTGGCGATCGCGTTCAAACCCTCGCGCGCCGACGCGATCCGTTGCGCCCCGTCGGCGAACCCAGCCAGCGTCCCGCCCGATGGCGACAAGGCCGAGGTGGCGCCGGCACGAGTCACCGCGAACTGCACCGCGCCCTCGTCGTTGCGGGCGAACGATACCTGACCGCTATCGGTGCCAATGACGAACACTGACCCCGCCGCGCCGCCGAGACGCACGGTCGCGCGTCCAAGATCGTCGAACGCGGTGTTGACGTCGGTGAGCGTGCTCATCTGTTCGAGCACTTGATCGCGCTGATCGGCGAGCTGCGCCGCACTCGACGAACCAGGCTGAGTCCTGGCGAGGCCGTCGTTGATCTTGGCCAGCGCGGTTCCAAGCGAATTGAGCGACTGGACTGCCTGCGATGCCGATGCATCGAGTTCGGTCGCCGCAGTATCGAGCGCCTTGCCGGTGGTGGCGAAGGCGGCCGCGGCCGTGCCGGCGGATTCGAGCATGACCGCGCGCGCCGGAACCGATGTAGGGTCGGCGGACAGCGCCTGCGCCGCGCCAAAGAAACTGGTGAGCCGGTCGCCCAGCTTGTTGTCGCCGAGCGACGTTTCGATCCGGCTCATCCAGGTGACGCTGGTTTCGGTCTTGGCGAGATCGGTACCGGCGCTGCGCACTGCCTGCGACCGATAGGCGTCGGCGCTTCGCGCAATGCCCGTGACCGTTACGCCGCTGCCGATCGAGGATGTGCGCGCGTTGATCCCGCCGCTGATCGATCCGACTTCGCCAAGCGTGGTCGTACGCCGGGTATAGCCCGCCGTGCCCGTGTTGGCGATGTTCTCCGACACCGTCGACAGCGCGGTCTGATACGCGCGCACGCCCGAAGCGCCGATCGAAAGGAGATCGCTCATGGCGGTGAGTCTGTCGCGGTCGGGTTAATATCGGATTGAGATTTGGCGAGAAAGTCCGTCATCGCCTTGCCGATGCCGAGCGGCGTGTGCTCGGCCATCGCCTTTGCGGTCAGCCCATCCTGCATGTCGGTGAAGGTATCGATCGCCTTCGAATCGAACAGCGGGTCGCTGAGTTTCGCCTGGCGCATGCTCTTCAGCATCATGCCCGTGAAAACCGCCTCGAACTTCTGGCCGGCCTTGTCGAGATTGTCCTTCGACTTGAGCCGGCTTGTATCGGTCGAGATCCCGGTGGTGGCGCCCGCAGTCGGCGTCGTAGGGGTGGAGATCACGCTCACAGGACGATCAACTCGGCCTTGAGCGCGCCAGCTTCCTTCAGCGCCTCGAGGATCGCGACCAGATCGGCCGGCGAGGCGCCGATCGCGTTGACCGCCTTGACGATGTCGGCAAGCTTGGGGCCGGGTGCGAGCAGGAACATCGGGCGACGCTCCTCCTCCACTGCGACCGCGCTGTTCGGGGTGACGACGGTCTGGCCGCCGCTGAACGGTGCGGGCTGGCTAACCTGCGGCTTCTCGTCGATCCGCACCGTCATCTTGCCGTGCGTGATCGCCGCCGGACCGACCCGGACCGCCGAGTTGATGACGACGGTGCCGGTGCGCGCATTGACGATCACCTTGGCCGACGGTTCGGCGGAGACGACGTCAAGATTCTCGATAGTCGACATCAGCGTGGCCCGGATGTCGGCACCGATCGGTGCACGGACCGCGACGGAGACCGCGTCGATCGCCTGCGCGCTGCCGAAGCCCAGTTTGGAATTGATCGCGCCGGCAACGTTCTGCGCGGTCGTGAAATCAGCACGCGCGAGGTTGAAGGTGAGTGTCGGCGCGCTGTCGAACCCGGTGGCGACCGCACGTTCGACCGTGGCGCCCTCGGGGATGCGGCCGGTCGAGGGCACGTTGACGACGATCTTCGACCCGTCCGCGCCTTCCGCACCGAGCCCGCCAACCGCGAGGTTGCCCTGTGCCATCGCGTAGATCTGGTTATCCGCACCGAGCAGCGGGGTCATGATCAGGCTGCCGCCGCGGAGGCTCTTGGCCTTGCCCATCGACGCGACGGTGATGTCGAGACGCTGGCCGGGCTTGGCGAACGGCGGCAGTTCGGCGGTGATCATGACGACCGCCGCGTTCTTCATGCCCGGGTTCGCGGACGGCGGTAGCTGCAGGCCGAAGCGCGACGCGACGGCCTTTAGCGACTGCACGGTGTATTCGAGATTGTCGTCGCCCGTGCCTGGCAGGCCGACGACGATGCCGTAGCCGGTCAGCTGGTTCGAACGAATACCCTGGAACCCGCCAAGGTCCTTGATCCGGTCGGCCGAGGCCGGCGCGGCGATCAGGAGCGCGGCGAAAAGGGCGAGCAGGAAGCGCATGGTCACGGCCTTAGAATGGGCTGACGACGGAGAAGAAGCGGCCGAGCCACCCCTGGCGGCCGGCGCGGGCGACGTCGCCCTTGCCGGTGTACGAGATCTGCGCGTCGGCGACGCGGGTCGACAGCACGCGGTTGTTCGCGTCGACGTCGGCGGTGCGGACGAGGCCCTTGATCTTCAGGAACTCGTCGCCGCGGTTGAGCGTGACGCGCTTCTGGCCCTGCACCAGCATCGTGCCGTTCGGATAGACCTCGGCGACCGTCACGCTGACTTCGCCCGACAGCGAGTTCGCCTGGTCGGCGGCGCCGGTGCCATTGAAGCTGCGCCCGCCGCTGATCGTCGCATCGGTCTTGCTGAACAGATTGAGCGCGCCGGTAGTGGGCGGTGTGATGCTGCCCGAGCCATTGCTGTCGAGCTTCGAACCCGACGACTTCGATGCGGCGGTCCGCTCGACCAGCACGATCGTCAGCGGATCGCCGACTTTGCGCGCGCGCCAGCCTTCGTACAGCGCGGCATAGCCGTCCTGCGCCTGGAAGATCGATCCGGTCGCGACGACCGGCACCGGCTGGACCGGCAAGGGCCGTGCCACCGAAAAATCCTCGGGCGGAGCCTTTTTGCCAAACAGGCTGGCGTCCACCGGGGAGGCACCAAGTCCGGCGATGACGAGCGTGCCGACCAGCACGACGATTTGAGCGTTGCGCATCACGATCAGATGTTCTGGTTGATGTATTTGAGCATGTCGTCGGTCGCCGAGATCATCTTCGAATTGACCTCGTACGCGCGCTGCGTCTCGATCATGTCGACCAGCTCCTCGACGACGTTGACGTTCGACGCCTCAAGCATCCCCTGCTTGATATTGCCGCGACCATCCTGGCCCGCGACGCCGACATTGGCCGCGCCGCTGGCGGCGGTCTCGACGAGATAATTATCGCCGGTCGCTTGCAGGCCTGCGCCGTTGGGGAAGTTCGCGACCTGGATCTGGCCGAGCTGCGATGCTTCGGTCTGGCCGGGGATGGTCGCCGACACGGTCCCGTCGGAGCCGATCGTGATCGCGGTCGTACCCTCGGGCACGGTGATTCCGGGCTGCACCTGATAGCCTTCGCTGGTGACCAGCAAGCCCTCGGCCGAACGCGAGAAATTACCCGAACGCGTATAGCCGAGCGTACCGCCGGGCATCTGCACCTGAAAATAGCCATCGCCGTCGAGCGCGAGATCGAGGCTGTTTCCGGTCGTCTGCATCGCGCCCTGCGTATCGACGCGCGCGGTGCCCTGGATCTTGACGCCGGTGCCGAGATTGAGCCCGGTCGCATATTTGGTCTCGGACGTGCTCTGCGCACCCGGCGTCGTGACGGTCTGGTACGCGAGCGTCTCGAACGCCGCGCGGTCCTTCTTGAAGCCGGTGGTGTTCACGTTGGCGAGGTTGTTCGAGATGACGCGCATGCGCATGTCCTGGGCGTCGAGCCCGGTGCGCGCGATATGCATGGCTGCGGATGACATTTGTCGGTTCCTTCTAGCTCGGCAGGCGCATCAGCGATGCACCGCTCTCATCCATGTCCTTGGCGTTCTTCATCATGTTCGCCTGGACTTCGTAGCTGCGCTGGTTCTCGATCATGTCGACCAGCGCCTGGGTCATGTTGACGTTCGATCCCTCGATCGCGCCGCCCTGCACCTTCGCGTCGAGATCCTCGGGCAGCGTCCCCCCGCCCTTCACGCGCAGCAGGTTGTCGAGGCCCTTGACGGTTTCCGAGCCCTTGGTGTCGGCGAGCTTGAGCTTGTCGATCACCTGCGGGTTCTTCGCGTCGCCCCCCTGCGGCACGATCGAGATCGTCCCGTCGCCAGCGATCGTCAGCGACTGATAGGGTGGCAGCGTGATCGGCCCCCCCGAGCCGATCACCGGGTGCCCGTCGCCGGTCTGGAGCACGCCCGACGGCGCCACCTCGAGATCGCCGCGACGGGTGTACGCCTCCGAGCCGTCCGACGCCTGCACCGCCAGCCAAGCCGTGGTGCCGGTGATCGCAACGTCGAGCGGACGCCCGGTCAGCTGGATCGCACCGGGTGCGCGGTCCGCGTCGGTCACCTCTTCCGAGGTCGGCGCGCGTGCCTCGATCGTGGTGCCGTCGCCCTTCAGGTTGAGCCGGTCGAACACCACGCGGTCGGCGCGGAATCCGGTGGTCGACGCGTTCGCCATGTTGTTGGCGATCGCTGCCTGCGCCGCCATGTGCGCACGCAGGCCCGTCGCCGCGGTGTAGACCAGCTTGTCCATTCAGGGTCCCCTGCGCGCGCTTGCTTAGCTGCGGATGTTGAAGATGGTCTGCGAGATCTGGCTGGCGGTATCCAAGGCCTTCGAGTTCGCCTGGAAATTGCGCTGCGCCGCGATCAGGTCGACCAGTTCCTCGGTGATATCGACGTTCGATCGCTCGATCGTTCCCGACATCAGATTGCCGAACCCATTGGCGCCCGCCGAACCCAGCTTCGCCTCGCCCGACACGCCGGTCGACGACCAGTTGCTGTTGCCGATCTGCCGCAACCCTTCCGGGTTCGAGAAATTGGCGAGCATCACCTGACCCAGCGCCTGCGTATCGCCGTTCGAGAAGCTCGCCTTGACGATCCCCTTCTCGTCGATCGTCACGCCCTGAATCTGACCGACCGCCTTGCCGTCCTGCGTCCGCGACGTGACGTTGAACGCGCTGGCTTTCTGCGTCGTATCCGCGCCGAACGTGAACGCGATGTTCTGCGGCGTGGCCGAACCGGCGGTGGTGAACTCGTCATACGTGATCGGGCCGGTCGGTGCGGTCATCTTGCCCGCGGAGTCGAATGTCATCGTCGTGCCGGCATTGCCGCCCGACGTCAGCTCCTTGTCGCCGACGAAGCTGTGGACTTCCCAGCTGCTGTTCGGATTGTCCGCGGTCGGCGACGACGTGCGCTTGAAATAATTGGTAAGCGTCATCGCGTTGCCCGACGCGTCATAGACCGTGGTCTGTGCCGACTGGTTGTAGCTCGACGGATCGAAGCGATCGAAGGTCGCGGTGGTCGGCACGGTCGCGCTCGAATTGAGATTGACGCTCAGTGCGACGGCCTTGGTCGGCGCTGCGGTGCCGCTCGTTTCCGGCAGCTGCAGGCTGACCGCGGAATTGAGACCGGTCGCGACGACCGAACCCGACCCATCCACCGGATATACCTGAAGATGGCTGCCGCTCGAATCGACGACGAAGCGGTTGGCGTCGACCAGAAAGCCGCCGTTGCGGGTGAAGTTGACCTGCGACGACGCGCTGTCGGGCTTCACCACGAAGAACCCGTCACCCGACACGGCAAGATCGAGCGCGTTCGACGACTGGATCAGATTGCCCTGCGCGAACTGCTGGCGGTTGCCCTTGACCATGACGCCCGAGCCGATCTGCTGCGACGGCGCGACCGAGACGCTCGACGCGATCACGTCGGCGAAATCGGTGCGGCTCTTCTTGAAGCCGTTGGTCGAGACGTTCGCCAGATTGTGCGAGATCGTCGACATCTCGGTCTGCGATGCCTGGAGACCGGAAAGCGAAGTGTAGAAGGACATGCGTTTGACTCCGTTGAATTAGGGTGCGGTCAGCCGATCTGGCGGACGGCGCTGACCGGCACTTCGCCGATCCCGGGAAGGGTGAGGATGGCGGACCCGGTGGTGGTCGAGACCGACTGGACGGGTGCCCAGACCAGGCTGGTCGCGGCGACCGCGGTGCCGTCGTTCTGCGCGTTGATGCTGACCTTGAACGGGCCGCTGCCGGCGTCGGCCCCGGCGCTGTCCTTGCCGTCCCAGTCATAGCCGACCGTGCCTTTGGCTTGCGCGCCAAGCTGCATCGTCTTGATCGCGACGCCGTTGGCATCGCTGATCGTGACGTTGACGCCGGTTGCCGCACCGCCGAGTTCGACCGATCCCGCAATCCCGCCAGAGCTGCGTCCATAGGCCGTCGACCCTTCGGTCAGCACGGTCTTGCCGACATAGGCGAGCGCATCGCTGGTGCTGGTCGCGCCGAGCTTGTCGGAGATCGCCTTCATCGTCGTGTTCATCTCGGAGATGCCGGCGAGCGAAGAGAACTGCGCCATCTGTGCGACCATCTGCGTGTTGTCGACCGGGTTGAACGGGTCCTGATTCTGCATCTGCGCGGTCATCAGCTTGAGAAAGTCGTTCTGATTCAGCGTCGATGCACTGGCCGCGGTGCTTGTAGTGGCGGTCGTCGAGGTGCGCGTAATGCCCAGACCATTCAGCGTGGAATCGAAGGAAGTTGCCATGATCAGCGGCCTAGCTTGAGGGTATCGATGATGAGCGACTTCGCGGTGTTCATCACTTCGATGTTGTTCTGGTAGCTGCGGGCGGTCTCCATCATGTCGACCATCTCGCGGGTTTCATCGACTGCCGCCTCGAAGATGTTGCCATCCTTGTCGGCCATCGGATTGTCGGGATCGTAGCGCTTGATCGGCGCTTCACCGGCGGTGACGACGCGCTCGACGTCGACCGTGGACATGCCGCTGGCCGCATCGAAGCTGGTGCGGAACACCGGCTTCATCGTCTTGTACGCGGTCTCCGCCGAGCCGGTGGTGCCGCCGGCATTGGCGAGATTCGACGCGGTAGTGTTCATCCGGACGAGCTGCGCGGACATCGCGCGGCCGGCGACCTGGAAAATCGTCATGGGCTGGTTGGACATCTTATTCCCCCTTCAGCGCGCGCGTAATCTGGCCGATCCGCCCGTTCAGGAACGACAGCGTCGTCTGATACTGGACGGCGTTCTCGGCGAACGCGGTCTGCTCCTGGCTCAGCTCGACGGTGTTGCCATCCATCGAGGTCTGTGTCGGCACGCGGTATTTGGTCGCGGCGCTGGTGCTGCCATCGTTCTCGACCGACGCCAGCGCCGACTGGAAGTCGATGTCGCGCGCCTTAAAGCCGGGCGTCGACGCGTTGGCGATGTTCGACGCCAGCACACCCATGCGCTGCGAGCGCACCTCGAGTGCCGCCCCATGAACCCCGAAAAGCGTGTCGCCTGACACAAGCCCGTCTCCCGGCGCAACCATTGCGCAACCGGACATAAGCAATGGCCGTGCCAGTTTTTGGCGCGAGGGTGGCGGATGGCGGTTTGCCGGGTGACGGCAAGCGGGCGGCAAGGCGAGCGGCAAGCGGTTGCCGGTGTTGCAGGGATGGCCGGCAATCGGGTTGCCGGTTAAATCGGTCAAGTCGGCAAACCGAACTCCGACACCCGCCCTATCATGTTTCCCCGCGAAGGCGGGGATCCAGCCTGGGCTCCCGCCTTCGCGGGAGAACAAGGAGAAGAGTGCTGCCGTGCGATGGTTGCGACACCCTTCACCGGAGTGGCGCGCGGGTACCTATCCCAACAGGTCCACCACCCCGGCGAAGGCCGGGGCCCAATTGGAGAGGTTGCAGTAACGAAGAGCGCGCTCAGTGAGCGACGTCCCCCAATTGGGCCCCGGCCTTCGCCGGGGAGGTGCTTTGGTGGAGGGATTGAGAGGCCCACCCGCTCTATCATCCCGGACCTTTTCCCAGGGTCCATTGCTCCGCACACCGGATGCCATCGCCTACGCGGTACGATAGCCGCCGGAACCGATCCGGCATGACGGAGACGCCCAAAACCCAATCCGGCACACCCCTTGCATCACCCCACGCACATGATCACGCTCGCCCAACTTCTCGACCCAGCAGCGCTCGCCATCGTCGGTGGCGGCACCGCGCTGGCGGTCGTCCTCCGCACCCCGTTCCGCGATCTCGGCCGCGCGCTCGTTGCGGTCACGACGCTCGCCCGCGGTCGGTTCGATGCGGACCCGCTGCTTCAGCAGATCACCGCGCTCGCCCGGATCGCCAAGCGCCACGGCGTGATGGCGCTCGATCGCTCGGTCATTGCCGATGCCGACGTCGCCGCCGCGATCGCCGCGATCGTCGATGGAGCCTCGGCGACCGACGTTTCGACGCTCGTCCAGCACCGCCGCCGGGCCCGCATCGAGCGCCACGTCGCCGCCGCCGACGTCTGGGCCGGCGCTGCCGAAGTCGCCCCCGCGATGGGCATGATCGGCACGCTGATCGGCCTTGCCCAGATGTTCGCGACGATGAGCGATCCCGGTGCGATCGGTGGCGCGATGGCGGTTGCGCTGCTCGCCACGCTGTACGGCGCGCTGTTCGCCAATTTGCTCTTCATGCCGATCGCCAACCGGCTGCGTGCGCAAGGGCGCAACGAAGCGTTCGAGCGCGCCCGCATCGAAGCGCCGCTCGTGACGCTCGCCGACCGCGAGACGCCGCGGGGCTATGTCGCGCCAAGCTTGGCACCGACCCTGGCTACCGTGGCATGAACGCTAGCGACTATCCCGATGCGCCGACCGGCAAGTCGCTCTGGCTGATCACGCTCGCCGACCTCGCCTTGTTGCTGGTCGGCTTCCTCGTGCTCCTGCAGGCAACCCAGCACATCGGCGGCAAGGATTTGGCAAAGGGTATCCGCGAAGGCTTTGGCGCCAACGATGCCGAGCCCGCGCCGATGCCTGTTGCCGCCGCCGGGATCCTCGATTTCGCGCCCGGCTCGGCGATCCTGCCGACCACGCCTGGCGCGCTCGTCGCCTGGGCGCGGGAAGCGGCACGCGATCCCCGCGTGATGCTCACGGTTACCGGATCCACCGACGGTACGCCCGCCGATATCGATCGCGTCACAGGTAGCGCCGCGATCCTCGCCGCCGACCGTGCGCGCACCGTCGCCGCCGCGCTCGCCGCGGTCGCGCCGTCGCGCGTAGCGATCGTCACCGCCACCAAACCCGGCCGCCGCGCCGCGATCGTCTCCGTCGCCTTTGTCGGCGAACTCCAAACGGGCCCAGTTCGAAGGACACCGCAATGATCATCCCGTTTCTGCTCATGGCCGCGAGCTTCCAGGATACCGCCGCGCTCGATCGCTCGGTCACCGCGTTTACCGGGCGCCCGATCGGCGCCGAGGGTGGCGCACGCACGCCCGTCGATGTACGGCTGCGGCTCGCGACCTGCCCGACAGTGTCGCTGTCGTGGCGTACCGAACAGCATGATGCGGTCGTCGTCTCGTGCGAAGGGCCATCATGGCGGATCTTCGTGCCCGTGATCCGGCCGGCGAACGCTCCCGCCGCGATTGCCGCGTCGTTCGTGCCCGTGGCCAAGGCCGCGCCGGTCATCAAGCGCGGCGATCCGATCGTGATCGAGGCCGGCACCGAGGGCTTCTCGATCAGCCGCGAAGGCGTCGCGATGGGCGATGCAGCCCCCGGCGGGCGGTTCATGGTCAAGGTCGACGACACCCGCACGCCGGTCCAGGCGATCGCGGTCGACGCCGGTCGCGCGACGCTGCCCGGTTGGTCGAACTGAGCTGGTCGAACTAAATTCGAGCAACAGATTAATTTCGCTAAAGGTTTTCGACGTGCGGCCGTTTCTCCTGATGTCAGCGCAATGTAGAGGATGCGGACATGGTGGACTCGATCGGCGCGAAGCCGTCTGTAGCAGGAGATCGCTCCGTCGTGCGCATCGCCGCCGCGACGCCAACCACGGTCGTTCAGACGCCCGTAAAGGCGCCTGCGCAGGCGCAAACCCCGGTGCCGCCCGAGTCGATCGCGCTGGCGAAGTCGATGGCCTCGTCGCCACCGATCAATGCCTCGCGCGTCGCCGAGATCAAGAAGGCGATCGCCAGTGGCACCTTCCCGATCCTTCCCGCGACCATCGCCGATCGGCTGATGGCGCTCAGCCTGGCCTGGAATTCCAATGAAGCGGCGTGATGCCCTGATCCGCGTGATCGACGCGCTGCATGCCGAGATCGCCGCGCTGAAGTCGAACGACGTCGCCAGCCTCGAGCGCGCGACCGCGGACAAGCTCGCCGGGATCGAACAGGTCGCGCTGCTGGGCACCGGGCCTGCGGGGACCGAGATCCGCGAACTGGCGGACGAAGCGAACCGGCTTAACGAGACGTGCCGGATCTACACCAATTTGATGGCGGCAAATGTCCGCCGCCGCCTGCAAACCTTGACCGGCGACGGTGCAGTTGCCGGGTACCGGCCGGGGTTGAGGGCGGCGTACGCGTAAGTAGCGCGCTTACCCTTCCCCATCTCCGTCATCCTGACGAAAGTCAGGATCCAGGGTAAAGGGGACGGCGCTACATGGCTCTGGATCCTGACTTTCGTCAGGATGACGGCGCTACGGGAACCGAAAACCAAAACTGGCACGCCCCTTGCTCAGTATCCCCTAAACCAGGGGCACCGCACACGGGCATGACCGTCAATCCTATCACTACCGGCCGGATCCAGTCCGCGATCGCGCTTGCGAGCAGCAAGACGGGCGTGGATTTCGACTATCTGCTGGGCCAGGCGAAGCTTGAGAGCGGGCTCAACGCCAACGCCAAGGCCGGCACATCGAGCGCATCGGGCCTCTATCAGTTCATCGAACAGAGCTGGCTTTCCGTGGTCAAGAAGCACGGCGCCGAGCACGGCATGGCGTGGGCTGCGAACAGCATCGGCACATCGTCGAGCGGCCGCCTCTCGGTCGGCGATGCCGGCACCAAGGCTGCGATCCTCGCGCTCCGCAACGATCCGAACGCCGCCTCGCTGATGGCTGCCGAATATGCCTCGGACAACAAGGCGTCGCTCGAAGGCACGTTGAACCGCCCGGCGTCGGGCACCGACCTGTATATGGCGCACTTCATGGGTCTCGGCGGCGCGACCAAATTCCTCAAGACGATGCAGGCCAACCCGCAGGCGAGCGGCGCCGCACTATTTCCGGCCGCGGCACGCGCGAACCACAACGTCTTCTACGATTCGAACAACCAGCCGCGCACGCTGTCGGCGATCTACGACCGGTTCGCCGACAAGCTCGGTGGCGCCGCCGCCGGGGCAAGCGCGACCGCGACGCCCGCCGATTACGCCGCGCAGGCTCTCGACATGGACGGCAGCACGGTCATCACCGGCAACAACGAAAGCGCCGACGACCCGCTGGCCTGGGCAACTACCGCGATGGGCAGGTTCACCGGCAAGACGACGCAGGCCGCCGCCAGCATCCTGCGCCCGACGCCCGACACCGCGCGCCTCGCCTACATGATGCTCGCACGGTTGGGCGGCTAAGCCATGAACCGCATCCTCTCCAACGCCCGCGCGTCGGTCCTGCCGCTCGCGATCCTGCTGCTCGTGCTCGTCATGGTCGTGCCGATCCCGGCGTTCATGCTCGACATCTTCTTCGTAGCGAACATCGCGATCAGCCTCGCGGTGCTGATGGTCGCCTTGAACGCACAGAAGCCGCTCGATTTCTCCGCCTTCCCGACCGTGCTCCTGTTCGCCACGCTGTTCCGTCTCGGCCTCAACGTCGCCTCCACCCGCATCGTGCTGGTCCACGGCCATGAGGGCGAGAGCGCGGCGGGCCACGTCATCGAGGCGTTCGGCACGTTCCTGATCGGCGGCGATTACGTCGTCGGCATCTTCGTCTTCGCGATCCTGATGATCATCAACATGATCGTCGTGACCAAGGGCGCCGGCCGCGTGTCGGAAGTCAGCGCGCGCTTCACACTCGACGCGCTGCCCGGAAAGCAGATGGCGATCGACGCCGACCTGAACGCCGGCCTCATCACCCCCGACGAAGCCAAGGCCCGCCGCGTCGAAGTCTCGACCGAGGCCGATTTCTACGGCTCGATGGACGGCTCGTCGAAGTTCGTGAAGGGCGATGCGGTCGCCGCGATGCTGATCCTCGCCGCCAACATCATCGGCGGCCTGATCCTCGGCCCCGTCAGCCACGGCATGACGATCGCCGATGCGGCGCACAACTACATCCTGCTCGCGATCGGCGACGCGCTCGTCGCGCAGCTGCCGAGCCTGATGCTGTCGATCGCCGCCGCCTCGATCGTCACGCGCGTCACCTCCGACAAGGATCTCGCCGGCCAGATCGGCGGCCAGTTCGGTAGCCCACGCACCTGGACACCGGTCGCGGTCATCCTCGCGCTGCTCGGCATCCTGCCCGGCATGCCGCACATGGTGATCCTGCCGGCAGCGGCCATCGCCGGGTTCGCCGCGTGGAAGCTGCGCCAGATCGAGCGCCGCCCTGCCCCCGTCGTGGTCGTGCCCGTCGAGACGATCGACCAGTCGAAGATCGGCTGGGAGGAAGTTACGGATGGCATGCAGGTCAATCTCGACATCGGCTACGGCCTCGTGCCGCTCGCCGACGAGCGTCGCGGGTCGCCGCTGATGGGGCGGATCACCGGCGTGCGTCGCCAATTGTCGAAGGAACTCGGCTTCGTCGTGCCGCAGGTTCGCGTCCGCGACGACATCAACCTCGCGCCGTACGTGTACCGCATCCTCGTCAACGGCGTCGTCGTCGGCGAGGACACGGTCTCGCCCGACGAGATGCTCGCGCTCGACACGGGGCAGGCGTTCGGCGATCTCTACGGCAAGAAGGTCAAGGATCCGACCTTCGGCCTCGACGCCACCTGGGTCGACGCGGGCGACGCCGATGCCGCGACCGGTGCTGGCTATCTCGTGGTCGATCCCGGCACCGTGATGGCGACGCACCTCAATCACCTTCTCGGCCAGAACGCGTCCGACCTGCTCGGCCAGGACGAAGTGCAGGCGTTGCTCGACGGCCTCAAGGAGCGCGCCGCGCAACTGGTCGCCGCGCTCGCGCCGCTGCCGATCACGACGCTGACGCAAGTCCTGAAAGGCCTGCTCGCGGAGAACGTCCCGCTCAAGGAATTCCGGCGCATCGCCGGCGCGATCGCGGTCGCCGCGCAGCGCACGCAGGATGCCGAGGAGATCATCGAGACTATCCGTCCCGAGCTTGGCGCGCTCATCATCCAGAAACTGTGCGGCGTGCGCGAACCGCTGCGCGTCATGACGTTGGAGGGTCAATTGGAAGGTCTGCTCGGCCAGGCGATGCGCGCCGATCAATCGCGTCGCCACGTCATCGAACCCGATCTCGGCCGCCGCATCGTCGAGGCACTGCAACGCGCCGCCGAACCGCTGATCGCCGAGGCGAAACCGTTCGCGCTGGTCGTCCAGCCGACCATCCGCATCGCCATCCGCAAGCTGGTGCGGACGTGCCTGCCCGATACGCCGGTGATGTCGTTCTTCGAGGTGCCCGAGGAGAAGGCGGTCGAAGTCGTCGCAGTCATTGGTGCCTCGCAGCAGGCGCTCGCAGCGTGAGCGCGCTCCCGATGCACGGCGCCTTCGCAGACGCCCAGCCTTTGACGTACCGCCCGCATCAACGCCCCGGCGGCGACGCCGACCAGTTGGTGAAACAGCACCTCCCGCTGGTCCGCCGGATCGCCTGGCACGTCCACGGCAGCATGAGCAGCAGCGTCGAGGTCGAGGATCTGATCCAGGTCGGCCTGGTCGCGCTGGTCGAGGCCGCCGCGAATTTCGACGAGCGCGGCATGCCGTTCAAGACCTACCTCATCACGCGCCTGCGCGGCAGCATGATCGACGAACTCCGCCGCCAGGCCACGTCGACGCGAGGCGCGATGCGTCGCCGTCGCCAGTACGCCGAGGCGATCTCGACGCTCACCGCCCGCACGGGCAAGGCTCCCGGAGAAGACATGATCGCAGAGCATATCGGCGTGACGATCGAGAAACTCCGCACCGACTACGTCACCGCCGACGCGATCCGCTTCGACTCGATCGACGACATGTATTCGGACGACTTGCCGTGGTTCGCCGACGACACGCCCGATGCGTTCGAGCAGCTCGCCGACAGCGACATGCGCGAAGCCCTGATCAAGGCGATCACCGCGCTCCCCGAACGCGAAGCGCAAGTGATCCAGCTCTATTACGTCGAGGAACTCAACCTCGAAGAGATCGGTGAAGTGTTCGGCGTCGGCTCGGCACGCGTCTGCCAGATCAAGGCATCAGCGCACGCAAAATTGAAGAAGGCGCTAGCTCGCGCGGTTTGAAGACCGGTGCGTTAGATTTCGGGCTGGGCGCGCATGTCATCGTCGCGGTGGGGATGGGAAACGCGCGTGCGCGGGATGCCGTCGTGAAGCGTCGCGGTAGGAGCACCCAGAATCGTCAATCGCGCGCGTAGGCTCGCACGCAGGAAGATCGTCTCCGCCGCAAGAAAGCGCCGCGGCGTCGTGCCGAGGAATGTCCCGGAATCGCGCAGAAAGTGCGATGCATCGAAATAGCTGCTGTCGATCTTGGAATAATCGCCGAGCCCTTCGTCCCTGATCAAGCCGATGAACGATCGCAGGAACCGCGCACGGCGCAGCAACATCTTGGGTGGCATGCCAAAATACCGTGTCGCCACGCGTCGCAGTTCGTGCGTCGGCACGCCCAGCCGATCGGCGACATCCTTCATCTCGATCACGCCATCGGTGATCGTCAGCGCGGTGAACGCGCGGATCAACGGCTCACGCGGATTCTGGACCGCGAACAGCGGCGCGAGCATGTCGTCGAGCAGCGGCTTGATCGACGCTTCGTCGTCGAGCACGTCGAGCCCCTCGCGCAGCCGCTCGACGAAGTCCGCCCCAAGCAGCGTGCTCGCCGGGACGATCCGATTGTGAAAATCGCTGGCATGCCGCTGCGTCATACGCGCCCAGCCGAGCGCACTGATACCAATCCCCACCGCGATCCCGCCATGCGTCACGGTGCGGAACGCACGACTGGTCGGTCCATAGAGACTGACGGGATCGAGCGGTCCGAACCGATGATTGCCCAGCGATACGGTGATCGGGCCGGCATCGAGCACGATCGAGAGCATTGGCGGCGACGGCAGATACCAGTTGACCATCGCGTCGCGACTTTCGGCCGCATAGATCGCGTAGCCGGTGATGCATTCGGCAAGCGTCCGGTCGGGCGCGGCATAGCGGACATGAAGCCCGGCCGGCATGTCCAACGCCGATGCGGACAGGCCCCGCGCCTGCGTTCCGCCACCAAATTGTTCTGCCTTCATTCATCAGGCCTTAACATAGATTGTGGTGCCTTATCGTGCGCGGTTCGCACAGTGCAACGCGACTGGCAATTAAAACACGCGGATCAGGCACTTGCCGGTAAGATTTTGGATAAATCCGGCACTTCCCCACCTTCCATGAGATCATCAATGAAGGAGGATCACCATGACTTCAGCGCGGTAGATCCCCTCTATGCGGCAGGTGCGAAAGATTAGATACGCTATCGTTTCGATACTACCGCTTGCCCCTTCGCGATATCCCCGCCCCCACTGCTTGCATGTGCCGCCCTGACCTCGCGGTGCTGCCGCGGAAAAAGGCTTGCCCGATGTAAAGCGCCGCGCTGCGCGACGAACCGGTTTAGAAGCCTGCGGCGGTAAGTTGCGATCGCAGGTTGAGCCGCTCGCGTTCGGAAATCGGCGGGAGTGCACGCGCGGATTTTCCCTTGCGCAGGCGTTCGCGGTCGGCCTCGCTCGGTTCGACACGACGCACGCGCACGGCGGCGGGACCGGCGGACCGCACGCCGAGACCGACCGCGGCACCGCGCGAAAGGTCGATGATCCGCGCACGGCCGACAAACGGACCGCGATCGTTGATCCGCACGATGATCCGTCGCCCGGTATCAAGCGCGGTCACCTCGACATAAGTCGGCAGCGGCAGCGTCGTATGCGCAGCCGTTATCCAATCCGCGCGAAAGCGTTCACCGCTTGCGGTTCGGTTGCCCGACTCCGTTCCGTACCAACTGGCATAACCGAGCACGTCGTAGTGCGGGTCGACGACCGGCACATAGGTAGTGCCCTTGACGCGGTAAGCCGCGCCCAGCCTGACGGCGCTGTCGCTGACCGGTCGGAACGTACCGCCAGCGCATCCCGTCATCACGAACGACAAGCCTGCAACGAACAGCGTGGATCTTGAAAACTTCGGCATGTCGGATCCCGTCGGGTCGGCGCGTGTGGAACGGGGCGTGTGAACAGTACCGCGGCGGCGATGCGGTGCCCCGGCCATCAACGCCGCTGATAGAAGATATGAGAATCGACCGTCGCGACCTTGACGAGCGACGCGCGCCAATAGGGCACCATCCAGTCGGTATGATAGTGCGTTGCCCGACCGACCGGCGCGTAGACATACCCGCTCAGGGCGCGACGCGCAGCGCGTCTGGCCTGGTCCCAGCCGTCATGTTCGGGCCTGCGCACTTGCGAGCCATCGCAGGAGAACGAGAACTGGCATCCGGTCTTGCGGTTCGCGCCCTGGTACACGACGCCGCAGACGGTCTTGGGGAAGCCCGCCGCCCCGACGCGGTTGAGCACGACCTGGATCACAGCGCGCTGTCCGTCACGATCGTCACCGGCTTCGTACAGCGCCACGGTCGCAAGACATTCGGTCGCCTGTTCGCGTGCCGCAGGGCCACCTTTGAAACGAAACCGCGTCGCAGAACGACGCTTTGCCACCGCAATCGGGACCAGCGCGTTGGACGCGCGGGCCTGCGCCATCGTCAGGCGTTGGGGACGCCGTAGATCGATCGTCGCCGCGGGCCAGGGCAGGTCGGTCAACGTGCCGAAGATCGCCGCGGCCACCACCGCGACCCCGAGCAACAGCAGCCATTGTTCCGACGACGCGCCTTGCCGCGATCCCCGAGCCCGCGAGTGCGAGGATTGCGCGCGTCGCTTCGTCATCCCGTCCCTGTACCGGGGAAGAGAGTTCAGGCCAACGGGGAAGCCATGGAGCACCTGTCATCGCGCGAGACTCGGACGGGCTGAAGCCGCCGAACCTCGACGGTCCGACGACGATCGCGGTGCCGGGCCGGGCTAGGCCAGGGCTGAAGCGTCAGTGGCTCGATCGTTTCCCAGACCGTGGTGTTCGCCAATTGCACCGCGCCAGTCCGCTTCGCCGCCGTCCAAGGGTTCGACGCGACACGGGTCGATTTGGTGCTGTCGTGAGGCCAGACCGCGAACCGGTCGTCTGGGCGATGACCCCGGTTCGACGAACGCCGCGGCTCCCGGTCGCCGTCCGCACCTCGACAGCGCCGCCACGGCGCACCACATTGTGGTCAACGGAGTGCCGCCATGACCAGCTATCGCAAGACAGAAGACGCCGTTGCCGCGCTGACACCGGAACAATACCGGGTCACGCAGGAGAATGCGACCGAGCGCCCCGGTTCCGGCGCGCTCCTGCATGTGAAGGACGCGGGGATCTATGTCGACATCGTGTCGGGCGAGCCGTTGTTCGCCAGCACCGACAAATATGATTCCGGCTGCGGCTGGCCCAGCTTCACCCGACCGATCGAGACTGCCAACGTCACGGCCAAACGCGACTGGTCGATGCTGATCCCCCGTACCGAAGTGCGCTCGGCGCATGGCGACAGCCATCTCGGCCATGTCTTCAAGGACGGCCCGCGCAGTCGCGGTGGCTTGCGCTACTGCATCAATTCGGCGGCACTGCGTTTCGTCCCGCGGGGCGAGATGGCCGCCAAAGGCTATGCCGCGTATCTCGATCAGGTCGAGGATGTGCCGGCCAAAACCGAGCGCGCGGTTCTTGCCGGCGGATGCTTCTGGGGCATGCAGGATCTGATCCGTGCGCAGCCCGGTGTCGTCTCGACGCGTGTCGGCTATTCCGGCGGGGAGGTCGCCAACGCGACGTATCGCCATCACGGCAACCATGCCGAGGCGATCGAGATCGTCTTCGATCCGGCGCGCACCGACTTTCGGATGCTGCTCGAATTCTTCTTCCAGATCCACGATCCGACCACGGTCAACCGGCAGGGCAATGATCGCGGTGCCAGCTACCGGTCCGCGATCTTCTATACCGACGACGCCCAGAAGGCGGTGGCGCAGGATACGATCGCCGATGTCGAGGCGTCGGGGCTATGGCCCGGCAAGGTCGTGACCGAACTCTCGCCGGTGGGCGATTTCTGGGAGGCCGAGCCCGAGCATCAGGACTATCTCGAGCGCAAGCCGAATGGCTATACCTGCCATTTCGTCCGCCCGAACTGGAAGCTGCCGCGCCGCGCCGAAGCGGCATAAGTTACGTCAGTCCACCTCGCGACGGCATGCCGGTCAACGGTATGATTGCCAGGGATGGCGATGTCCGCGTCGCAGTTGGCGCATGTCACGGGCTCACCAACGCTACCGGGTTGATATCCTCAAAACGTATAGCCGAGCCCTAGCGTCCCTAGCCATTGGTCGCGCGATCCGGCGATGGCGACGAGCGGGCTGTGCGCGATCGAGCCTCCCATGCGGCCATAGGTGCCGCCTGCGACCAGCTTGACGCCGTGCAGCAAATCGCCGGTGAGCGAATAGCTGCCGATTGCGCCGAGCGTCCAGTTCTTGAGGCCACCGCGGGCCGTGTAGACGGGGAGTCCACTCGTCGCGCTCTGCGCTGCGGACACGCTGTAATAGGTCTGCGCATAGCCGCGTTCGACGATGTCGGCGGAGGCGAACAGGCCGATCGCGGCCTTGAGCGACAGCGGCGTGACATAGGTGATGCCGGGGCTCCAGATGCCGCTGTCATGAACCCCACTGACGTCGTGGCGATAGCCGAGCGTCACCGACAGCGTGTCGTACGAGCTGCTCAGTACACCGGTCTTGCCGAGGCCGACATAGCCGCCAAGTTCGACCGCGACGTCAAGCTTGCCGAGTGCGCGCACGCGGCGGTCGTCGATGCTGCCGAGGGCGCTACGGTTGAAATTGAGCTGTGCGATCGGTCCGGCCTGGACGTCCCAGACCGGACCCGGCGCGTTCTTGATCAGGTCGACGCTCAGCTGGTTGCCGGCCAGGACGAAGCCATAGCCCTTGATCGTCCCGATCGCGGCGGGTGCCGGGCTGATCCGATAGTCGTTGGAGCCCTCGTAATCGGGGAGTGCCGCGACCCCGACACCGACGGTCACGGTATCGCGGTACGGATCGGCGGGTGCATCCTGCGCATGGGCGGGTAGCGTGGTGAACGCCGCCAATGTGCTGCCGAGGATGAGCGACAGAGTTCGGATATAGGGCATGAGAAGGTCCTTGGTTCAAATGTGATCGGCGCGGTGAGCGGTCAGCCGCCGAGCGCGCGGTGAAGCTGGATGTGCGCGAGCGCGGTGGCGACGCGCTGGCGAACGACGGCCAACTCCGCGGACAAGGCCGCTTGGCGGTCGTCGAGCAGCGGCGAGGCCGCTATGTCGCCGCGGGCGTAGCGGGCCTCGACCATCGCCACCGTCCGGCGACGCGATGCGAGGTCGCGGTCGGACAGGCTGGTGCGCTCGGCGGCGGCGCGGCTCGCCGACAGCGCGTCGTCGACTTCACGCCAGGCGTTGAGAACGGTCTGGCGGTACGCGAGCGCGGCGCTGCGTTCCTCCGAGCGGCGCAGGTCGAGTTGCCGCTGCAATCGGCCGCCGGAGAAGATCGGGAGAGACAGGCTCGGCCCGATGCTCGTGCTGCGCGCGTTCCAGCCGAAATCGGCGAGGTTCAGGACGTCGATATCGAACAGGCCCGTCAGGCTGATCTTGGGATAGAGATCCGCCTGCGCGACGCCGATCTGCGCGGTCGCTGCGTGGAGCCGTGCTTCGGCCTCGACAATGTCAGGACGTGTGCGGGCGACCTCGGAGGGCACGCGCACCGCCGCCGCCGGGAGCGGGCTTTGCGGTTGCAGCGTCGTGCGGTCGAACGGGGCGGTATCGGGCGTACCACCGACCAGGATCGCCAGCGCGCGCTGCGTCGTGGTCGCCCGATGGTCGAGGTCGACGATCTCGCCGCGCAGTGCGCGCAGCGTCTCTTCGGTTGCGGCGAGATCGATCGGCGTGGCGAGACCGCGTCCCAGCAGCGCACGCGCGATCGTGGCGTTGCGCTCGGCGAGTCCGACCCCGTCCTGCGCGATGCGGCGCTCGTCCCACAGGCCGCGCAGTTGAAAGTAGGTGCGCGCGACCTCGGCCTCGACCGACAGACGTACGCCGCGCGCGGTGGCTTCGGTGGCCTCGACCGAGGCCTGCGCCGCCTCGACCTGGCGACGATGGCCACCCCAGAGATCGAGTTCCCAGCTCGCGCCGACGCCGATGCTGTAGAGATCGAAGTCGACGCCCTTGGGCGGGGTCGTCGTCGGGGTGACGCCGAGCAGCGTCTGCGTCACCGAGGCGATCCCCGCGGTGCCGACGCGCTCGCGGTTGTACCCGGCCTGACCCTCGACCTGCAGCGCACCGGCAGCACGAGCCTGGCCGCGCTCGATCCGCGCGGCGGTGATCCGTTCGATCGCCGCGGCGATGTCGAGGTTCGTAGAACCTGCGCGTGCTTCCAGAGCGTCGAGCACCGGATCGTCGAAACTCCGCCACCAGCGCGCATCGGTGCTAGCCGAGACCGGGGCCGCACTCTGCCAGACCGGCGGCAGGATCGCTGCGGGCGGCGCGAAATTCGGGCCGACCGTACAGCCCGCCAGCGCGACGGCGAGCAGCAGCGGCGTCCGTGAGAGCTTCGGATCATGCATTTTCGTGGTCCTCGTCGGTAAGGCCGGATGTGCGATCGAAGGCGAGGGCGTAGAGCGCGGGGAGGGCGACCAGCGTGAGGATCGTCGCGCCGATCAGCCCGCCGATCATCACGATCGCCATCGGCCCCCAGAAGATGTTGAAGCAGAGCGGGATGAACGCGAGCACCGCCGCCAGTGCGGTCAGCACGACCGGGCGCGATCGACCGATCGTCGCAGCGACGATCGCCGCGTGCAGGTCCATGCCCTCGGCCTGGTTATGCGTCACCTGATCGACCAGGATGATCGAATTGCGCATGATCATCCCCGCGAGCGCGATCAGCCCAAGAAGCGCGACAAACCCGAACGGCGCGCCGGTCAGCACCAGCGCCACCACCGCGCCGATCACCCCAAGTGGTGCGGTCGCCAGCACCAGAAGCGTCCGGCCGATGCTTTGCAGCTGGATCATCAGCAGCAGGAGCATGAGCGCGACGGTGATCGGCAGCAGCGCATAGATCGCGTCGTTCGCCTTGGCCGACAGCTCGCCGTCGCCGCCGTCCTCGATCCGGTAGCCGGCGGGGAGCGAGGTCGCGATCGCGGCGACGCGCGCGGCGGCGGCGTCGACGACTTCGCCGGCCTGGACGTCGCCGGTCATGTCCGCCTGCACGGTCATGCAGAGCGCGCCGTTGCGCGTCCAGACGATCGGCTGCTCCGTAATCGCGCCGATCCGCGCGACCTGATCGAGCGGGACCGGACCGCCGGGCGTGCTCACCGCCATGTCGGCGAGCCGCCCCGGATCGCTGCGATCCGGCGCCGTGCCACGCACGACGATGCCGATCCGCTTGGTCCCGCGGAGCACGTCACCGGCCGGCTGGCCCGACAGCATCGTCGCGACCTCGCCCGCCAGCCGCGCCCGATCGAGCCCGAGCCGCGCGACCCGATCGGGGTCGAGATCGAGCCGCACCGCAACCGACGGCGTCCCCCAGTCCGCCTGAACCGCAGTCGTGCCGGGCGTCGCGCGCAGCACCGCCTCAAGCCGCGTGGCGATGGTCCGCAAAACCTCCGGATCAGGTCCGATCACGCGATATTGCACGGGAAAGCCGGCACTCGGTCCGAGCGACAGGCGGCGGACATGGAGCTTGGCCTCGGGCGACGCGTGGTTTGCGAGCAGCCGCGCGATGACCCGTTCACGCGCGTGCAGGTCGGTCGCGACCAGCACCATCGTCGCGGTCGCCGGGTCGGGCAGCGAGGGGCCGTAGGGGAGATAGAAGCGGGGCGCGCCCTGGCCGATATAGCTGTCGACCTGCGCGATATCGCGGTCCTTCGCGATGCTCGCCTCGATCCGCTTCACCGCCGCAGAGGTCGCGGACAGCGACGCGCCGGGCCGCAGACTGACGTCGACGATAATTTCGGGGCGGTCGGATACGGGAAAGAATTGCTGGCGGACCAGCATCGCGCCGGCGAGACTGGCCACCAGCAGCGCCGCGGTGACCGCGACCACGGTCTTGCGCCGCGCCATGCACGCATCGACCAGCTTGCGCAGCCGCCGGTACACCGGCGTATCGTACATCGCGTCCGCATCGTGGTGTTTGCGAGCCTCAGGCAGCAGCCGCACGCCCAGATACGGCGTGAACACGACCGCGACGACCCAGCTGACCAGCAACGCCGACCCGGTCACCCAGAAGATCCCGCCGGCATATTCGCTGGTCGTCGATTGCGCGAACCCGACGGGCAGGAAGCCGACGATCGTCAGCAGCGTCCCCGTCAGCATGGGGAACGCGGTGTGCGTCCAGGCATAGGCGGCGGCATCGGCCCGGCTCGCGCCCTTTTCGAGCTGGACCACCATCGCCTCGACGCTGATGATCGCATCGTCGACCAGCAACCCGAGCGACAGGATCAGCGCGCCGAGCGAGATCCGCTCGAGCCCGATTCCGCTGACGCCCATGAACAGCGCGACGATCGCGAGCGTCAGCGGCACCGACAGTGCGACGACGACGCCGGTCCGCCAGCCCAGCGTGACAAACGCGACCAGCAGAACGACCGTCAGCGCGCAGAAGAACTTGATGAGGAACGCGTCGACCGCCTCGCGGATATTCTGGCTCTGGTCCTGAACCTGCGTCATCGTCACGCCCGCGGGCAACGTCCGGCCGAACGCCGCGGCAGCCTCCGACAATTGCTTGCCGAAGCCGAGCCCGTCGGCCCCCGGCGCCATCGCGATCGCCAGCACCACCGCGGGCTTGGCCGCGTGGTGGACCAGGCCGTCGGGCGGGTCGGCATAGCCGTTGCTGACCGTGCCGATGTCGCCGACCCTGATCGTCCCGTCCGCGCCGGCAACGGCGGTATTCTCGACCGTATCGACGCCGTCGACCGCGCCGCCGATCCGAACGGGCACGCGCATCGACCGCTCGACGACGCCCGCCGGCGCGACGCTGCTGCGCTTCGCCAGCGCCTGCACGACTGCGTCGGGCGACAGGCCCATCGCGGCAAGCCGGCGCGAGTCTACATCGACGTACAGCCGGCGCGGCACCTCGCCGGTGATCTGCACCTTGCCCGCGCCGGGCACGCGCAGCACCGCGTCGCGCGCCTGCTCGGCCAGCGTGACGAGCCGCGCATTGTCCGCGCCGGTCAGCGTGAACACATAGCCATAGACGTCGGCATAATCGTCATCGGCGGCGACCGTTGCCCCGGTCGGCAGACCCGGCTCGAGATCCTTCAGCTGCTTGCGGACCTGTTGCCAGATCACCGGCACGCGGTCCTTCGGCGCGCCGTCCTTCAGCGATACGCGGATCGCGCAGCGCCCGTCGACGCAATAGGTCTGGAGGAAATCGAGATCCTCGGTCGCGCGCAGCCGGCGCTCGATTGGGTCGGCGACCTGCTCGCGCATCTGCGCCGGCGCCGCACCGGGCCAGGACGCGGCGACGATCATCTCCTTTAGCGTAAAGGTCGGATCCTCGTCCCGGCCGAGCGCGAAGAATTGCGCGGTACCCGCGGCGAACAGCAGCGCGATCAGAAAGCCGACGAGCGCGGGGTGACGGATCGCCCAGCGCGACAGGTTGAAGCGGTCCATCGCTCAGTTGCCGCCCGGGACGACGCCGGCCATGACGACGCGCTGCCCTTCCGACAGCGTGTCGCCCCCGCTCGCGACGATCCGCTGGCCATCGGGCAGGCCGGAGACGATCGCGTCGTCGCCCCGTAGCTCGACCAGATGCACCGGCTGGCGGTGGACGCGGTCGCCAACCGTCGACAACGACCAGACATGCGGCTGGCTACCCTGCGCGCCGAGGGCGGTCAGCGGCACGCGGATCGTCGCCTTCGGATCGGGCAGCCGCAACGTGACCGTCGCCGAACTGTTGAACGGGACCTGCGAAACGTCGCCGAGCATACTGAACCGCGCGGTCCGCATGCGTAGCGCACCATCCGCCGCCGGCCCGACCAGCCGCAGCCGTGCTTCGACAATCATGTCGGGCGCGGACCAGAAGCTCGCATCCGCCATCGTGCCGCTGCTCAACCGGATGCGTTCGGGCAGGCGGACCTCAATTTCCGGACCGCCCGCGGCCAGCCGGACGACGACGCTGCCCGCGTCGACCACTGTGCCGGAGTCGACGGCGCGCTCCGTGACGAGGCCGTCCTCGGGCGCGATCAGCACTGCGTCGGCGAGCGTGGCGCGGCTGTGCTCGAACGCCGCGCGGGCAGCCTCACGCTTGGCCGTCGCGGCACTGGCAGTCAGTGCACGGTCGCGGACCTCGGCGGCCGACAGCGCACCGATCCCGTCGAGCCCAGTCGCGCGTCGTGCCGCGTCATCGGCTCGCGTCGCTTCGGCGGTCGCGGCGGCGAGTTCGGCGCGGGCCTGCCTGGTATCGGCGATCGCTTCGGCGCGTGACAGGCGGGCGAGGACCTGCCCGGCGCGGACGTGATCGCCGACCTGCACGCTCAACGCGAGCACGCGTCCACCGGTCTTGAACCCGAGCGCGATATCGCGGCGCGGGCGCAGGACGCCCTCGAACGACGCTGTCTGGCCGCCGGCGTGATGGATCGTGACGACATCGACCAGCGTGGCGTCGGATCTGGGTGAGGCGACCGGCTCGGAGGAGCAGCCGGCGCACGCTAACAAGGTGAAACCGGCCGCAATCAGCCCGGTGGTCGAGTGGAAAGTCTTCGGCATCGTCGCGTCCCGTTGGTGAACGCGGTCGCCCTGAAGGTCCGGGCCGATCCTGGCCTGCCGATCCTCGAAACCGACCAGTCGTTTTTAAAAACGACCGGTCTGCACGCCTGTAAAACGGCTTGGCTAGCCTTCGAGATGCCGCCGTCGAAACGCGCTCGGGGTTTCGCCGAGGCGGTCCTTGAACACGCGGTTGAACATCACGAGGCTGCCGAACCCCGCATCCATCGCGATCGTCAGGATCGGCACGTCCGCCTGTGTCGGGTCGGCGAGCGCGCTGCGGACTTCGGCAATGCGGTGTTCGTTGAGATAGTCGCTGACGTTGCGATAGCCGAGTCCGCCATTGATATGCCGCCGTACGCGATATTCCGGCGTGTCGACGCGCGCGGCGATTCCGCCGATCGTCAGATCGGGGTCGCGATAGGCACGGTCTTCGGTCATCATTCGGGCGAGCGAGCGCTCGAGGGTCGCGTCGAGCGGCTCCGGGACAGTGGCAGCCACCGGCACGTCGGGAGCTGCAACCGCGCTCGGAAAAACCTCCGGGTGGCGCAACCCGAACAGCAGCGCGGTGATCACGAACGCCCCCATGAAGAGCCCGGCAGCGGAAGCCATTCCCGACACCGCGAGCTCGCCCGTCGCACGGCCAACGATCTCGCTCCCAAGCAGCCACAGGATGATCAGCCCGATCGACACGACGAAGATCGACCGGGCCTGCCGCCGTGCCTCGACCAGATCGCCCTGCCGGTTGCGCCACGCCAGCCACTGCGCATGGATCGCAAACGCCATGCCCGCCGCGTAAATCATGACGTCCAGCCCCTCGATTGGCGCGGCCAGTCCACGGCCCTGCAGGCTGGCGTACGTCGTGCAACATAGGAACGCCGCGGCCAGCGCCAGATCGATCGGCTTCGGCTGAAACGCATCGTCGAACCACGCGCGCGCGAACAGCCAGAATAACGGGATCGCCGCGCTCGAACTCAGATCGAGCAGCGGATCGAACGCGGTCGGCGCGCGCGGCAACCCTGCCAGCGTGCCGACCACCGTGCACAGCGTCAGCGCCAGCCCGAACCGGCTCGGCAACGATGCCGGGGCGCGCGCAAATACCACCGCCGCCAGCAGCAACAGCCCGATCGCTCCGCCGCGGAACAGCGTGTCCAGCTGAGCGATCGCGTCTGACGTGGGGGAGAGAAGGTCGATCATTACCGGCGGAAACCATGATGCTGCCGGCATGTCTAGCAGGACCGTTGGTACGGCCGGTGCCTGCGGAAACGGTGCATCAAGTGGGAGCCACCGGTACCGCTGGTCGACAACGGTATCGGTACCGGTAAAAGAGGGTCCAAAGACCAGCACCCAAAGGGTCGGCGTTCAAGAAGGAGCACAGGATGCCCATCGAGCAGGCAGGACGAACCGTATCGCGCCGGCAACGACCGATCGGCCCAAGTCGATGACCCCTGGCAAGGCGTATCTCGGCGAACTGATCTCGGAGGCGATCGCGATCTTCATCGTGATGACGTTCGGTCTGTCGGTCGCTGCGATGTACACGCTCTACGATCCCAGTCCGTACAAGACCGCCTATTGGGGAGTCTGCATGACCTGGGGGATGGCGGTGTCGATCTCGATTTACGTCACCGGCGCGGTCTCGGGGACGCATGCCAATCCGGGCGTGACGCTGGCGCTCGCGCTGTACCGCGGTTTTCCCTGGAGGAAGGTGCTGCCCTATTGGTGCGCGCAGCTCGTCGGCGCGTTCCTCGGCGCGGCGCTGGTCTATGCGCTCTATTACAACGTCATCGATCACTTCAACGCGACGCAGCACATGACCCGCGCCGGTGGCGGTGCAGCTGGCGTATTCTTCACCGCGCCGGGTGTCGCGGTGACGACAATGAAGGGCTTTATCGACGAAATCATCCTCACGGCGATCCTGGTCTTCGGCATCTTCGCGATCACCGACGAGTTCAACACGATGGCACCACAAGCGAACTTCGGCGCCATCGTAATCGGCCTGCTCGTCGCGGTAATCGGCGCATCGATGGGGTATCTGGAAGCCTGGGCGATCAACCCCGCGCGCGATCTCGGACCGCGTACCTTTGCCTGGTTGATGGGCTGGGACGCATCCGCGTTTCCAGGCGTGGGCAACTATTGGTGGGCCCCGATCGCCGGGCCGTTGATTGGCGCAGCAATCGGCGGCGGCGCGCAACATCTGTTGATCCGGCCGTTCCTGCCACGCGACACGCCCATCGCAGGGCCCCAATGACGAGCGCGCCGTTTCGACGCCCGCCGACACGACCGAAGGAGAGTGAAGCGTGACTGACACCATCATCCTGGCCATCGATCAGGGTACGACTTCGACCCGCAGCATGACGTTCGGCAGCGACGGCGTGCCGCGCCAGACGGTACGCCGGGAATTCGCCCAGCATTATCCGCAGTCCGGCTGGGTCGAGCACGACCCCGAGGACATCTGGCGCGATACCGTCGCGACGCTCAAGCAGGCGGCCGAGGCAGACGGCGGCAAGGTCGCCGCGATCGGCATCACCAACCAGCGCGAGACGGTGGTCGTCTGGGACCGCAAGACCGGCGAGCCCGTCCACAACGCGATCGTCTGGCAGGACCGCCGCACCGCCAAGCTCTGCGCGCAACTCAAAGCCGACGGTAACGAACCGCTGGTGCGCGCGCGGACCGGGCTGATCCTCGACCCGTATTTCTCGGGCACGAAGCTCAAATGGATCCTCGACACTGTCGACGGCGTTCGCGACCGTGCAAACCGTGGCGAACTCGCCTTCGGGACGATCGACAGCTTCCTGCTGTGGCGGCTGACCGGCGGTAAGGTCCATGCGACCGATGCGTCCAACGCCTCGCGCACCTTGCTGTTCGACATCCACAAGGGCGCTTGGGACCCGGACATGCTGCGGATGCTCGACATTCCCGAAAGCCTGCTGCCCGAGGTCAAGAACAACAGCACGATCTTCGGCGAAACCACGCCGGACCTGCTCGGGACGTCCGTCCCGATTGGCGGGATGGCGGGCGACCAGCAAGCAGCCGTCGTCGGCCAGGCCTGCTTCCAGCGTGGCGATGCAAAATCGACCTACGGCACCGGCTGCTTCGTGCTGCTCAACACCGGCAAGGAGGCTGTCACGAGCAAGAACGGCATGCTCACCACCATCGCCTACCAGCTCGACGGCGAGATCACCTATGCGCTGGAGGGCTCGATCTTCGTCGCGGGGGCGGCGGTGAAGTGGTTGCGCGACGGACTGGGTCTGATCAATCAGGCAGCCGATACCAACGACATGGCGACCAAGCTCGACGGCAATGGCGGCGTCTACATGGTGCCCGCATTCGTCGGTCTGGGCGCACCGCACTGGGACCCCGACGCGCGCGCGAGCATCACCGGTCTCACCTTTGCCGCGACCGGGTCGCACATCGCCCGCGCCGCGCTGGAATCGGTCGCCTACCAGACCGCCGACCTGATGAACGCGATGGTCGCGGACGGCGCGCGCGACGCCCGCCAGATCCGCGTCGATGGCGGGATGGCGGCTAACGACTGGTTCTGCCAGTTCCTCGCCGACATGCTCGCCACCGATGTGGTCCGGCCCGCAAACATCGAGACGACGGCGGCCGGTGCAGCGTTTCTCGCCGGCATGGCGGTGGGAATCTGGAACGGCCCCGACGATATCGCCGCCGCCTGGCAGGAAGACCGCGTGTTCAACCCGACAATGACCGGCGAGGCGCGGACAACGCTCATGCAGGGGTGGCAGGACGCGGTCGACCGGACCAGTTCTAGGGCAAAGTCCTGACCGGTCACACCGCAAGGCTTGGTCGACTGCGCTGTAAAATCCCCGCTCGACCGCTAAAGGCGATAGCGGGATCAGGCATTTGGTGAACACATGGCGCGCAAGCATTCAAGACACGGCCCCTATGACGATGGGGAGCGCGACGATGAGGCTCCGGCCGCCCCGATCCCTTGCTGGCTGTGTGGCAGGCCGACCGGCAAGATCATCGTCTGGCATCATCCCGTTCCCAAGAGCCGGGGCGGTCGCGATGTCGTTCCGATGCATCCGATCTGCCAACAGACGCTGACTGCCAATTTCACCAATTCCGAACTGCAGCGCCACGCGATGGATGTCGAAAGCCTCCTCGCGAACGGCGCGGTGCGCAAGTTCGTCGATTGGGTAGCGAACAAGGATCCGGACTTCACCGCGACCACGACAAAGAAACAGCGCTGACGGTCGTTTCGACACCGTAACATGCCCATGACGGTGCTTGATCCGGCCTCTTCCGCAATGGCGCGGGCGGGTGGGTTGCTACGCGGCAAGCACGCACAGCCGCTAATGGTAAGTCGTTCTGATAGAAGCATTGTACGCGACGGACGGCCGCTATAAACCGCACGCATGTCGCTTCGGGCTCGGCCAATCTTCGACGGTTTTCGCGCTGCGGCGTTCGTCATGCTCGCGATGATGATGCTGGTGCGGCTAGGACCATGGTGCGAAACAATGGCGATGGCTGCAACGCCGGTCGCATCGACGATGATGGATTGTGCCAGCACCCCGATCAACGCTCCGGCAAAAAAGACTGCGCTGTCGGCCTGCGCCACGACTGAACCGGTGGTAGGGGCGGGAAACCGCCCCTATCCACGCATCACCCGTCCGTCTCGGAGCGGATATTAGGCCATCGATGACGACGGTCGCCAGAGACGATGCCCCGCTGTCGATCGCAATCGCCACCTCGATCGACCGCGGTTGATAGCTGCATTCCTGCGCCGATCGCGAGACCCGCGTTAGGTAGTTCCCGATTCTGGTGCCGGTCCACCCCGATCGTACGGTTTGGCTACGCTCCCTAATCGAGGACCACGCCATGAAGTTCAGCCATTCGATCGTCGCCGTGTTCGACGACCACGCGCAAGCCGATGCCGCGGTGAAGGCGCTGGCCGCATCGGGGTTCGGGCTGAGGCGGTTGAGTATCGTCGGCAAGGGCTTTCACAGCGATCAGGTCGCGACGGGCTTCTACAACAGCGGCGACCGGATCCGCTTCTGGGGCTCGCGCGGCGCGCTATGGGGTGGCCTGTGGGGGCTGTTCATGGGCGGGCTCTACGCGACCGTCCCCGTCGTCGGCGGGGTCGTGCTGCTCGGGCATCTCGCTGCCACGGTGATCACAGCGATCGAAGGCGCGGTCATGCTCGGCGGCACCGGCGCGCTGGTCGCCGCGCTTGCCAGTCTCGGCATTCCCGAGGATTCGATCGTCACCTACGAGACCGATATCGCAGCGGACGGGTTCCTTGTCATGGCGCATGGCAGCGAAGCGGAGATGGAGCGCGCCAAGCTGGTGCTCGAACCGCTCGGGCCTCGTCGGATCACCGTCCACCACGACCATAGTAACGCGTCCCCGCATGCACAACTGACCGGTAAGCTCCCGATCGCCGAGCCGGTCGCCTGACGCAGGACCAACCGCCGTTCTGAACCCGGTCGGCCGACGCGCTGCTCGCCGATCTCGGAACGTCGCGTGACGGGCTAAGCGCGGCAGAGGCGACGTTGCGCCTCGCCCGCTATGGTCCGAACAGCGACAGCGCGGAAACGCATACCGGCCCCGCACGGGCGATCGCGCGGCGACTGCTCGAGCCGCTGTCGCTGATCCTGCTCGCCGCCGGGCTGGTGTCAGCGGCGACCGGCGATGCGGTCGGCGGGTCGATCATCGTCGTGATCCTCGGCTTCTCGGTGCTGCTCGACACCTATCAAGAGGGACAGGCTGTCCATGCCGCAGCAATCCTGCGCCAGTCGGTCGCCGTCTCCGCGCGCGTCCGTCACGACGGCGCGTTGGTCGCGATCGCGATCGAGGCGGTGTGCCCGGTGACATCGTCGAGGTCCGCGCCGGCGACATCATCCCCGCCGATGCGCTGATCCTCGACAGCACCGCGTTTACCGCCAACGAAGCGGCGCTGACCGGCGAGCCCTATCCGGTCGACAAACGCACCGGCGGCGTCACCGCGACGACCGCCGCGGAAGCGTGGAACGCGCTGTTCCGCGGGGCGATCGCGCAGACCGGCACCGCGACCGCGCTCGTGGTCGGCACCGGCCGCGCCACGCTGTTCGGTTCGGCCGCCGCCGCGCTGGCCACCGCCGCGGCCCCCTCCCCGTTCGAGCGCGTTCGAACTTCGGCAACATGCTGTCGATGGCGGCGGCATCGCTGTCCCTGCCCTTCCTGCCGATGCTGCCGACGCACATCCTGCTCAACAACCTGCTCTACGACGTGTCGGAGATCGGCATCCCGTTCGACGGCGTCCGTGCCGAGGCGGTCGCACGGCCGCAGGTCCGGAGCATGCCCGCGCTGATCCGCTTCGCCGCGGTAATGGTCCGCTGTCGTCAGCGTTCGACCTGTTGACCTTCGCGGGGCTCTCGCTCGTCTTTCACGTCGCCGCGCCTGAGTTCCGCACCGCCTTGTTCCTCGAATCGATGGCGACGCAGATCCTGGTAATCTTCTTGATCCGCACCAACGGGCGGCCATGGGCGGACCTGCCGCGACCGGCGCTCGCGCTGTCGTCGTTGGGCGCACTGCTGGTGGCGATGCTGCTGCCGTTCACCCCGGTCGGCGGCTGGTTCGGCTTCGTCGCGCCGCCGCTCGTCCTGGTGGCGAGCATCGGCGGCATCACGCTCGCCTATCTGGTGCTGGCCGAACTGCCCAAGACGTTCCTGTTCGACCACCGCCCCACCAAACGCGCGCGGCGCTGAATGAGCGTAGCCAAACTTTGGCGCGGGGCGTTGCGCCATATCGGCTGGGTGCTGGGCCTCGCGGTGATCGCGATCGTCGTCGGCGCGGTGCTGCGGATAGGCGATCTTCACGCGTTCGCGACGATGCTCGAGAACGCGCGTCCCGGCTGGCTGCTGGTCGCGTTGGGATTGCAGGCGACCACCTATGCGAGCGTTGCGGCGGGTTGGAAGATCGTGCTGCGCCAGACCAACACGCCGCAACCACTGCGGAGGCTCTATCCGATCGCGGTTGGCAAGTTGTTCGCGGATCAGGTCCTTCCGGTCGCGGGCATGGGCGGCAACATGTTCCTGGTCGACCGCCTCACCGCACTCGGCGTCAAACGCGGCAACGCGGTCGCCACGCTGCTGGTGGCGATGATCGGCTTCTACGCGGTCTACGGCCTCTGCGCGCTCGCGATGCTGGCGGTGCTGTGGATCAAGGGGCTGGCGTCGATCTGGATCGCGGGCTTCGTGCTCGTGTTCCTCGCCGTCGCGACCGCGATTCCCGGACTGGCGCTGTGGATCCGGCGGCGCGGACGGCGCCCCGTCTCGTCGACCCTTGCCCGGTTCGCGAGTATCCGCGCGCTCGTCGGTATCGTCGCAGAAGCGCCGAAGCGGTTGCTGGTCGACCGCCGGCTGATCCTTCGCGTCGCGGGCGTGAACGGCCTCGTATTCCTCGCCGATGCCGCCAGCCTGATGGTGTGCTTCCTCGCGCTCGGGCAGCCGGTCAGGTTCCCGGTCGCGTTCGTCGCGGTGATGACCGCGTCGATGATCGCGACGCTCGGCCCGATCCCGCTCGGACTCGGCACGTTCGAGGCGGGTGCAACGGAGATGCTGGCGTTGATGGGGGTGCCGGTCGAGGCCGCGCTGGCGGCGATGTTGCTGCTGCGCGTCTTTACGCTGTGGCTGCCGCTGGTCCCCGGTTTCGCGCTGATCCGGCGCGCGCTACGCACTAAGGCTGCGGGGCTGACAGCCTAGGAAGCAGGAGCGTCAGGCGCTGGTCGTATGGAACGGATCGAACCGTCCGCGGAACGGCGCGCATACCGAACGCCCATACACTACGCTCGGCGCAATCCGCTAACCCAGGCTCACTGCATCCGCATGAACAGCGAGAGCGCGTTGCGGACGCTATCTGCAAAGCGGTCGTAGATTACGCGTGCGACCTCGGCGATGACAGGCTGGCGATCACGTCCACCGCGAGCGAACACCGCGACCGCCACGCGACGACCATCGGGCATGGTAATGAACCCGACATCGTTGGTGATACCGTCAAGCGTGCCGGTCTTGTCCTCGACCCGCGTACCAGCGGGCAGCAGAGCGCGGATACGCCGCGTGCCCGTCGCGCATCGGCTCATCAGCTCGAAGAGAAAATTGCGGCTTTGCGCCGTCAGTACCGAGCCGTTGTCGAGCTTGTTCAACAGCGTGACCATGGCGACCGGCGTGGCGACATCCTTGCTGTCGGCAAGGTGGCCGCGCTCGCGAAGCAGCTGGGCTATGGTCCGATCCATCCGGATGCCCGGTATCTGCAGCGACAACAGCCACTGTTGGATCGCGGCGGGGCCGCCGAGAGCGGCAAGCAGCTGATCGGTTGCCTGGTTGTCGCTGCGGATGATCATCAGCTCCATGACCTTGGCGGCAGGACGGCCCATGATCATGTCACCGAGAGAGCGTCGACCTTGATCGACCTCGGCTAGATAGGCGGCGGCGATCGCGATCTTGACCGTGCTCGCCATCGGAAAGGGGGTATTCCCGTTGATTGAAACGGTCGAGCCATCGCGCAGGTCGAGCGCGGCGATGCCATAGTCACCGGAGCGTTGCGCGACCAACTGGGTCAACGCGTGCTCGAGCCCGACGAGTTCGGGCGAGCTTGCGGCGACCGGTGCCGGGACGAGGATGCTGGCGGCGATACTGGATAGAAACAGGCGGGAAACCCGGAGTGCGCGCATCAATCGTCCTCGAATATTGTCCTGCATCGACGTGGTCACACTAAACCGACGAACCTGAACATGTCGTTATGCATACCGGTAAAGTTCGAACAACGGCTGATCGCGACACCGATTAGTTGCGCCTATGGCCGGGTAGCCTTTCGGGCAGACGGCGCTCAGCCAATCATGTCAACGATTGCGCCACGACCGTCCGACCACATCCGAGAGCGCAAGGACCGATACCGACCCTGGCAAAATTACCGTCGCCCCGGACCAAGCATGACCGCCTGACGGTCGAGTCTCTTCCCGACATTACACGCGATCTACTACCGAATCGCGCCATTCGTGGACGCGATGATCGCGCATCCGATCGTGTAATCTTGATTGAAGTGGCTGGGGCGCTAGCTGAAAGCCATCGCCCACTGCCTCCCGGCCCTGACACGGGACGAGAACGTGCTACGTAAAAAGAGGCAGCTTCCGAAGAAGCTGCCTCAATTGCCTCTTTAGAAGCCGACGCGCGCGCCGACCCGGATGAAGCGGCCCATGATGTTGCCGGTGGTCCAGGCTGGGTTATACTGGTTGATGCTGTACCCGCCGCTCGGATCGAACGGGGGCTTGATGTCGAAGATGTTGAGCACGTTGGTGTACAGCGTGAAACGATCGTTGACCTTGACGGTTGCGGTCATGTCGACGTTCCAGGTTGCCTTTGCGTTGCACAATACTGGCGTTCCGTCCTGATACGTCACGACCGACGAGCCGATGCTCGCTTCGCAATCGCCTTTGACGCCGCTGTAGCCGTTGGACACATCAGTCGAAGCGAGGTCATAGCCGGCGGTATAATAGGCGGTCGCCGAGAGCGATGCGGCACCGACTTCGAGCGTGTTCTGCCACGTCGCACGCCACTTCGGCGAGCCCGAGCACGAAGTGTTGTTGCAGGGGCTGAGCGTGCCGTCATACCGCTCGACGTTGCCGTCTGCTGTCTGCTTCTCGAACTTGAGCAGGTACGACGCATCGGCCGAGGTGATCAACGTCACGTTGTTACCGATCGGGAAGCGGGCATTGGCGCCGAAATCGATGCCCGATACGCGCTGTTCATCGGCGTTCTGATACGACACTTCGATGAAGCCGATCTGCGGCAACGCAGCGGGATTATCGTTGTCGGCCAGACCCGGCCGGACGACGACACCCGGAAGGTTCACGACGCCGTTGTTCGCGTAATATTGCTCGAACGCACCCGCGGAACTCGCCGGGTTGATGATGCCCTTCACCTTGATGTTGAAGTAATCGACCGTGAAGTTGATCCGCGACGTGGGCTCGAAGATCGCGCCCAGCGTCCAGCTGGTCGACTTCTCCGGATCCAGATCCGGGTTACCCGTCGACGTGTTGCCGAGCGAGAACTGGCCCGTCGCGTAGGCGTTGCCGCCGTGCGCCGCGATGAACGCGGCCTGCGCGGGAATGCTCGGATCAAGCGAGCGCGTCACATAGCCAGTGGTTGGCAGACCATTGGCTTCGTTGAAGCTCGGAATGCGGAAGCCCTTCGAGAAGGTACCACGAACCGAGAACTGCTGGATCGGCGAGAATTTTGCACCGATCTTCGGCGAGAAGTTGCTCTGGCCCGACGAATAATCGTCGTAACGACCCGACCCGTTGATCACGAGCTGATCCAGGACCGGCGCGTTGATTTCGAAGAAAGCGGACTTCACGTTGCGGCTGCCGACCGCGCCGACCGAGTTGACACCATAATAGCGGTCATAAGGATGCGCGTCGTTCTGCGGGTTCGCGCTGGGGTTATCGATCGACTCCTTGCGATACGCCCCGCCGATGGCGACCTGCAACGGACCACCCGGCAGAGTGAACAACGACTTCGAGAGGGTGCCCTGAATCTGCCAGAGATCGGCCGTCGAGCGCGTCCGGTTCTCGGGGGCGATATAGTTGCGGATCTCTTCCGAATTGGCACTCGGATTGACGAAATCATATGTTCCGCGCGCGACCACGTCCAAGATCCGCTGCGGGATAAGATAGTTCTTCTGGATCACATCGAGCTGCGTATTCGATGCCGTGAAATCACCGCTATATTTCCAGTCGTCACCGAATGTACCGGTGATCCCGGCCGCGAGGCGCAATGCCCGCGAATTCGTTTCGATCGTACGCGGACGGTCATAGAGGCTCAGCAACTGCGCACGGCTGCCGCTGGCTGCGAAAGGATTGTTGGGATTGAGGACGCCGTTACCCGCGTTGCACCCCGTGTCGAGCATGGTCAGCGAGCCGACTCCACCGGCGCAGACATAGGTCGGCAGATACAGTGGGTTGAGCAGAACCGAGCCTGGCGGCGTGGTCTGATTGTTGAAGCCGAGCGGGCTGATCTGCGTGAATGTGTTGGTCCGGTAGTAATTGCCCGACACATAGGCCTGAGCATTGTCGCCGACATTGGCCGTAAACCGACCCGAGAATCCGTAGCGCTCCTGCTGCGGCAAGACCTGCAGATACTGCTTACGGAAATCCTGCTGGCAAACGACCGAACCTGCAGTCGGGCTCTGGCCCGGCAGGACCGTCACCGGATTCAGGTCACGGCATCCATCGGCGGCGTTGAGAATATTGTACCGGCCCAGAGCCCCGCCCGTGGCATCGACGGGACGTACCATCGCCACCGTCGTCGATGCGAGACCGGAATAGGTACCGTCCGCGTTGAAGAAGTTGCGAGCCCCTGCTGGCTGCGCAATGCAGCTGCCCGCGTCGTTACAGATGCGGCTCAGATCCGACGAGTTGAACGGGTAGCCCCGATCGCTTGCATTGACCGCCGCAGTGTTCTGATACTCGCCGTTGACGTAGAAGTTGAAGCCTTGCGTGGCGAGGTCGCCATAGCCCCACGTCGCATCGAGACGCTGTTCGCCACCATCGCCACGATCCGAGATACCTGCCGAACCATTCAGGTGAAGGCCTTCGATCTGCTTCTTCATGATGACGTTGATGACGCCCGCAACCGCGTCTGCGCCATAGGTCGACGACGCGCCGTCCTTCAGCACTTCGATGCGGTCGACAAGCGAACTCGGGATCGTGTTCATGTCGACAAAGTTGCGCTGACCGTCATCGGCGAGCGGATACGGCGCCATGCGCAGTCCATCGAACAGCGTCAGCGTCGATTGCACGGACAGACCACGCAGCGATGCCGCCGTTGCGCCCGTTGCGAAGTTGCTACCGGTATTCCAGCCCTGGCTGATCGTGCCAGCGCCGTTCGCGGTCAGTCGCTGCACGGCCTCAGCGGCCGTATTGATTCCGCGCTGCTGAAGCGTCGCGGCCGTCAACGTTGTGACGGGTGAAGGACCTGTATCGGCGCCGCGGAACAGGGACCCGGTAACCACGATATCCTGGCCAGCATCCTCTTCGGCCGGCGCGGTCTCTGGGGAGACGGTCTTCTGCGGTTCCGGTGCAGCGGTCGCGGTCTGCGCGACGCTCGGCATGGCTGACAATACGAGGACAAAAGGTGCGGCTGCGGCGAGCAGCAACGACTTCGACGTAAAGCGAGTGGTAGCAACCAAGTGAAAATCCCCCAATATAACCGCAACGGCCCTTATACGGTCGATTGCGAAAGGTTTCCGAACTGCAACCAAGGTTGCTCGGAAGATGTCCACATTGGTGAAGCCGGGCTTTGGGGCTGTAAAGGGTTACGCATTGAGACATGACGTTTCTGTCATCTTGTGACTAATATGGCACTATGTCTGTCCCATATGCCGCGCCGGCTGTTGAGTAATCGTCGAATGAGCGACGCATTTAATGATAAGGAACAGGGAAAGTGCCTTATTACAGGGCCTTCGGGATCCAAGGCAGATGTATTCCGCCGCATCGGATCCGGTAAGCGTCACACCAACAGCCCCTTCCCGTCTGAATCCGCACGCTTTCACGACGCTATCGATAAGCTGATGGTACGGGCAGTTCATGCGCTACGGCCTTTCAAAGGCCCGCCCGTCGGTGATGGGCGTTGGCGCAGACGGCTCAGAATTGCTTACTCTGCGACGACGACAGATAGGCTTCCGCGCGTAGCGGACGTACGCGCCAAGCGACAGCGCGCTCCCCAGCCCCTGTGATCGACTGCTGTGATCGATCTTGCCCGAATAATCGATTGGACAAATGTCCTTCAGATCCTGCATCTTGAAAGCAAGACGGTAAGACTCATCGAGAGAGGACGCCAAGATGGCCGATTACGAACAGCCCAAGAGCAGCGGTTGCCCAATGGGCCCCAACGGCGGCGGCGAGGTGAAGGCCCGTTCGCTGCTGGGTCGTACGAACAAGGATTGGTGGCCCGATGCGCTGCCGATCGACATGCTGCACCAGCACGGCGTCTCCCCCGACCCGATGGGCGAAGAGTTCGACTATGCCGAGTCGTTCCAGCAGCTCGACTATGCCGCGCTCAAGGCTGACCTGACCGCGCTGATGACCGACAGCAAGGCCTGGTGGCCTGCCGATTACGGTCACTACGGCCCGTTCATGATCCGCATGGCGTGGCACGCCGCCGGCACCTACCGCGTGACCGACGGCCGTGGTGGGTCGTCGTCGGGTCAGCAGCGCTTCGAGCCGCTCAACTCGTGGCCGGACAATGGCAATCTCGACAAGGCACGCCGCCTGTTGTGGCCGCTGAAGCAGAAGTACGGCAAGAACATCAGCTGGGCTGATCTGTTCATCCTCGCCGGCAACGTCGCGATCGAGAGCATGGGCGGACCGATCTTCGGTTTCGCCGGCGGCCGCAAGGACGTCTTCGCCTCCGAGGGCGATACGTTCTGGGGCGCCGAGGAGCTGTGGGTCAACGAGGGTGCGCAGACGCGCATCAGCGAGGACATGCCCGAGCTCGAAGGCCCGCTCGCCGCGATCCAGATGGGTCTCATCTACGTCAATCCGGAAGGTCCGGGCGGTGATCCGAACCCGCTCCTGTCGGCACGCGACATGAAGGCGACCTTCCTGCGGATGGCGATGAACTCCGAGGAAACCGTTGCGCTGACCGCCGGCGGCCACGCGTTCGGCAAGTCGCATGGCGCCAAGCCTGCCCCGCATTTCAAGGCTCCGTCTTCGGAATCCGTGCACATGCAGGGCCTGGGCTGGCTGACCGACAGCGAGGAGATCGGCCAGGGCCACATCACGACCTCGGGTATCGAGGGCGCGTGGTCGAACAACCCGACCAAGTGGACCGGCGATTACCTGCGCCTGCTGTTCAAGTACGACTATGAGCTGACCGAGAGCCCGGCCGGCGCGAAGCAGTGGCAGCCGGTCAACCCGGCACCCGAGGACATGGCACCCGACGCGCGCGATCCCAACAAGCGCGTGCCGACGATGATGACCACCGCCGACATGGCGCTGAAGATGGACCCCGAGTTCCGCGAGATCGCGCTGCGTTTCCGCGACGATCAATCGGCACTCGACGACGCGTTCGCACGCGCCTGGTTCAAGCTGACGCACCGCGACATGGGTCCGCGCGTTCGTTACCTCGGGCCTGAGGTTCCGGAAGAAACGCTGATCTGGCAGGATCCGGTTCCGGAGGGCACCGCGCCGTCGGACGCCGATGCCGCTGCGTTCAAGGACGCCGTGCTGTCGAGCGGGCTGACGATCGGCCAGCTCGTCAAGACCGCCTGGGCGTCGGCATCGAGCTATCGCCGGTCGGACCACCGCGGTGGTGCGAACGGTGCGCGCATCGCGCTCGCCCCGCAGAAGGACTGGCCGGTCAACGAGCCCGAGCAGCTGAGCAAGGTCCTGGCCAAGCTCAACGAGCTGCGCGGCGACATGTCGCTGGCCGACGCGATCGTGCTGGCCGGTTCGGCAGCGGTCGAGAAGGCGGCGCGCGATGCCGGTCACGACGTGTCGGTGCCGTTCCTTGGTGGACGCGGCGATGCGACGCAGGAGTGGACCGATGTCGAGAGCTTCGTGTGGATGGAGCCGCAGGCTGACGGCTTCCGCAACTACCTGAAGACGCGTCACCCGGTGAAGACCGAGGAGTTGTTGCTCGACAAGGCTTCGCTGCTCGGCCTGTCCGCGCCGGAGATGACCGTGCTGGTCGGTGGCCTGCGCGTGCTCGGCGCGAACTTCGGCGATGCGCCCGAGGGCGTACTCACCACGCGTCCGGGTCAGCTGACCAACGACTTCTTTGTCAACCTGCTCGACAACGACACGTTCTGGGATCTGGTCGACACGTCGAGCGACGAGAAGTTCATCGGCTACGATCGTGGCGGTCGCGAGAAGAAGTGGCAGGCGACCCGCACTGACCTGATCTTCGGCTCGAACTCGCAGCTGCGTGCGACGGCCGAAGTCTATGCCGAGAATGGTCATGAGCAGAAGTTCGTTCGCGACTTTGTCAAGGCGTGGGTCAAAGTCATGAACGCCGACCGGTTCGACGTCACGGCAAAGCCTGTTTCGTCCAACCAGGCGTCGTAAGGTTTTATGGAGTGCGGATAAGTCATGCCGGCCTGGACCAGGTTCCAGAAAGCATGGCTTATCCGCCACTCCCCGAAGTTATAGTTGTCGCAACTAAGACATGAGCTCTGATCACTCGATTACATGTAGCCCCCGTCCTAAACGGCAGGCTTACAGCCAATATCGTCACTAACACCTGCGCCCGAACTAGCCGGTCATAAATCCTACGGGCGACGCTATGTTCTTAGCGGCGAAGCGTTACCGCCCCCTGTCGGAATACCTCTAGGGAAATGGCCCTGATGGCAGGGAACCTTGATCAACCCTGATCGGTACGAGACGCTGCGCCTGAAAACGCGGTCTCGGATCTTAGACGCGGCGGTGATCGCGCCTCACGCCGACGTCTCAGGATTGGACGACAACGGTCGTCGCGCGGCGAGTGCCGCTCACGCTCGACAAATCCGGTCATGGCCTCCAGACCATGCATGCACCACTCAGGTGCGCGTACTGTTCGGTCAGGAGCCTTCATGCGTCGTCGCCACTTTATCGCGTCTGCCGGTTTCGCCTCCGCGTTGATGGCCCTGCCGGCGATTGCGCGGGCCGCAATGGGTCGCGACGACGTCAAATTGAGGGCGATGCTCGACCGATTCTTTTACGCGCGATTGGACGAGAGCCCCGAACAGGCGACCTCGCTCGGTCTCGATACCGGTGCGCGGGCCCGGCTGAAATCGAAGCTGGACGATACCTCACGCGCCGGCGAGCAGCGCCAATTCGCGCGGGCAAAGAGAGAGCTGGCTGCGCTGAAGACTGTGTCGCGCGACGCGCTGGGCGACGCGGCGAAGCTCGATTACGACGTGGTCGAATACAGCCTGGACCGCGAGATCGCGGGGCAGCGTTACGCTTATGGTGCCAGCGCCGGGCGATACGCGCCCTATGTGCTGACCCAATTGACGGGCGCCTATCGCGACGTACCGGACTTCCTGGCCAACCAGCACGCGGTCCGCAGCGCCGCCGATGCGGACGCCTATGTCGCCCGCGTGCAGGCGTTTGCGGGCACGATCGATGCCGAAACGGAGCGTCAGCGCGAGGATGCCGCCAAGGGGGTGTTCGCGACGGACTATATCCTCGACACCACGCTGAAGCAGCTCGCGTCGGCGCGCGACAAGGCGCCCGACCTGTCGGGCCCGGCGACCGACCTGGCCGCCAAACTGAAAGCGGCCAACTTGCCACCCGAGCGCGGCCAGGCGGTAGCGGCGCTGATGCGTGACCAGGTGTTCCCCGCGCTCGACCGGCAACGCGCGCTGGTGACCGAACTGCGGAGCACGGCGACGCACGATGCGGGCGTCTGGCGCTTGCCGGACGGTGACGCGTATTATGCAGCAGCCGCGAGCGCCGCGACCACGGTACAACTGACGGGCGACGAGATCCACAGACTGGGCCTGTCGCAGGTCGCCGAAATCAGCGCGCGGATCGACGGCATTCTCAAAACGCAGGGCATGACGCAAGAGAGCGTCGGCGAGCGACTGGTCGCGCTCAACACGCGACCCGATCAGCTCTTCCCCAACACCGATCTCGGCCGTGAAGCGTTGCTGGAGCAACTCCGTGCGCAGATCGCTGCGATGGCGAAGCGCCTGCCCGAACAATTCGGGGTTCTCCCCAGGGCGCCGGTCGAGGTCCGCCGCGTTCCTGAGGATATCCAGGCCGGTGCGCCCGGCGGCTATTACCAGTCCGCGTCGCTCGACGGGTCGCGGTCGGCGATCTATTTCATCAACCTGCGCGACACGTTCGACCGCCCGAAATTCGGCCTTGCGACGCTGAGCTATCACGAGGCGATCCCGGGCCACCATCTCCAGGTCATGTCAGCACTGGAGAGCGAAGACATCCCGCTGATCCGCCGCCGCGGCTTCTATTCCGGGTATTCCGAGGGTTGGGCACTCTACGCCGAACAGCTTGCCGACGAGATGGGCGTGTACGACGGAAACCCGTTGGGCCAGGTCGGCTATCTCCAGTCGCTACTGTTCCGCGCGACCCGCCTGGTGGTCGACTCAGGCATGCACGCCAAGCGCTGGAGCCGGGAGAAAGCGACCGATTACCTCATCGCCACCACCGGCATCGCGCGTGGGCGGAGCCAGGGCGAGATCGATCGCTACACGGTCTGGCCGGGACAGGCGTGCAGCTACAAGATCGGCCACACCGTTTGGGTCCGCCTGCGCGACGAAGCCAAGCTGAAGGCCGGCGCCGATTGGGATCCCAAGCAGTTCCACCGCCTGCTGACGATGGGCGCGATGCCGCTGACGGTGCTAGAAAAGGTCGCGCGCGAGCGGATCGACGACGGAAAACCCACGGCATCTAGCGTTTCGTGAACAGTGCTTTGGGCAGGACGACGTGGACGCCCTTGTTGCGGTCGACGAGTTCGGTGATCTCGACATCGCCCGCGACGCTGATCAGCATGTACGCATCGTCGCGCGTCATGCCTTTTTCCGCGACGAGGAAATCGATCATGTTGCGCAGTGCCTTGCGGGTCGCATGGCCGAGATCGTCGTCGAAGCCCATCGCGATATAGGCCTTGGGCGTCTCGGCGCGCGGATAGGTGATTGCCGCCTTCTTGTGCAGCACGAACTCGAACGTACCGGTCAACGAGGTTTCCAGTGCAGTGATATCGACCTCGCCATTGCCCTGTGCGGCATGGCCGTCGCCGACCTGGAACAGCGCACCGGGGGCGTAGACGGGGAGGAACAAGGTCGTTCCGGCGACGAGCGCCTTGTCATCCATGTTGCCACCGTTGATCGTCGGCGGCGCGCTGTCGTAGCGGCCGAACGCCGGGGGCGGCGCGACCCCCATGCTGCCGAAGAACGGCGCCAGTGGCACTTCGACGCCGGGCGCGAACAGGCCGACCATGCGCTTGGTGTCGAGCGGGACGATCTTCATGCGCGCATAGGGAAAATCATCGGTCAGGAACCCCGCCCCGTACCGGAACGCATTATAGGCATAGGGTATCGCCAGATCGACTTTCCGGATGCGCACTTCCAGCATGTCGCCGGGTTCCGAGCCCGCGATCGCGATCGGTCCGGTCAGGATATGGCCGCCGGGGCCGCGTGCGCTGGCCGGGACGCCGCCATAGACGGCACGCAGCGCCGGTTCGATCTGCGCGGGCGCGACGCCGGCCTTTTCCAGACCTGCCGGACTGTTGGTCAGCAACGTATGGATCACCACCGTGTCGCCCGACCGGATCGTCAGCACAGGCTTGTCGGTCGCATCGTAATGCCCCCAGGCGACCGTCTGCGGAGTCGCCTTCAGTTCGTAGGTCGCAGCGCCCGCGGGCGCCGCCGTAGCGACTAAAGCAACCAAGGCAGTATGGATCAGGTGGCGCATCGTCATCCTTTCAATAAGCCAAAGCGCAGTTGCGGGCACGCATCTCGCCCGCCAACGTCATTGACGCGGGCTGCACCGCCGATGCGATGCTCGACGCAATTCCAGCCGCAGCAATCCGCGCAGGCCCTAAGCCCATGCCCCTAGCTAGTAGCAATGCGTCCTCTGGTGAGGCTGCAACGCAAGATCGACGACGCATGATGGACGCTCCCAGTGCTAGTGGGCGATCTTCGCTAGCACCGCGAGCAAGGACAAGAGGCTAATGCGTGCAGCGTCCACGCGGGCCATTTTCACCGAAGGTGACCCGTCGCGATAGATCGGAAAATACTCTTTCAGTCGCGCGGAGCACGGGCGATCACGCCCTGAGCGACACGAAGACGGGCCTTCCATATCTTAACCGACGGATGCCCGGACGCCAGGCCGGCAAGCCGCCCTTCAATCTGAGCGACCTCTCGCTTGGCTGCATCAAGTTCGGTGGCTGTTGGTGCAGGCTGGATATTAGCCCGCGCATGCGCACCGGTGCGCCCCTTGCTCTTAGTCATGGACGAGGCGATGGTCTGAGATGCTGGCCGTCGTCAATGAGGGAATAGTATCGGCGCGGCCGCGGCTGGCGACACGAGGCGCCGCTTTCCGACATTCACCCTCGCTTCTCCGCCTTTCACTTCAGCCGTTCATGCATGGCTGTCCAACGCACCCAAGGGGCTTAAGCCTGCGTTGGCAGGCGGCCTGTCAACGGCATACTTCTCAGACGTTTCCCGGTCGCTGAAGCGAGAGCGTTCGCCAGTGCGGCCGCGGTCGGCCCCTGGGCGCACTCACCGGTACCGAGGAACGGCGTGCCCGGCCGATCGACAACCTCGACGGTCACGCTGCGTGGTACATCGGCAAACCGGAGTATCGGATAGGTGCTCCAGTCATAGTCGGTCCGGCGCGTACCGTCATGCCCCGCCGCTTCGAACGCGGTCCAACTCAGCGACTGGACGATCCCGCCCTCGACCTGATTGCGGATACCGTCCGGGTTGACGGCCTCGCCGCTGTCCACGGCAGCGACGGCGCGGTGGACGATAAGCCGACCCTCGTCGGGGATATGCTCGACGTCCAGCGCGACTGCGCAATAGGCCCCGTGGTTCTTGTAGCGCGCAAAGGCAAAGCCCCGTCCGCGATTGGGTGTAGCGCGGTATCGCGCCCAGCCGAACCGCGCTGCTGCCCGTCGGATCACGGCGGTCGCCCGCGGATCGTCCAGATGAGCCCGCCGGAACGCAACCGGATCGCGTCCCGCTGCCGCCGCGAGCTCGTCCATGAAGCTTTCGAGTGCGAAAATGTTCAGGTGTGCGCCAAGACCCCGCAGCGCCGAGACGCGCACCGGCATGTCGGGCAGGAAATGACTGACGATCGTCTGGTTGGGAAAGCGATAGAGTGGAATGGCGTTGCGGTCGCCGCCGCCATTGGGCTGCGGGATGGGTTTCGGCGGCGTCGGCTTGAACGACGGTACGATTTCGGCGCCGGCGAGAAGATCGCCCGCTGCGACCGGGCGGGTGCTGTGCGTATTGCTCCACACCTGATGTCGCCAATCGACGATCCGTCCCGACGCATCAAGCGTTGCGTCGACCTGCGCCAGCATCGCCGGCCCAAGCGGTTCCCAACCATGCTCCTGCTCGCGGCTCCACTGCAGCCGAACGGGCACGCCAGGCATAGCACGAGCGATCAGTGCTGCGTCCCCGGCGACATCGTCCGCACCGTTATGCCCGTAGCACCCTGCCCCTTCGCGGTGGACGCACCGGACGCGATCGGCGGGGATCGCGAGCAGTTCGGCGATCGCCTGCCGCAGCGGCTCGACGCCTTGGCTGTGCGTCCACACCGTCAGTCGATCCTCGGCAAACAGCGCTACCGCACAGGACGGCCCGATCGCGCCATGCATCAGATAGGGTCGGTCATAGCGCGCAGACAGTCGCTGGACGCCGCGCGCGCCGGGATCGTCGCGGCGGTTGTCTATTACCTGACTTTCCCGCCGCATGGTCAGCAACCCGGCCGGCATCGGCGGTAGCGCCGGCACCGCGGCGTCACGCACCCAGCGGCCGCGATTGGCAACGCGAAGGGCCTGCTCGAGCGGCCATTCGCGCGGCCCGACAATCGCCGCGAAACGCCCGAGCCGCACGACCCTGACGACGCCCGGTTGCCGACGTAGCGCGGCCAGGTCGGGCGTCAGTTGCGTGCCGGACGATGGTCCGCGCAGGACCCGCGAATGCACCATGCCGGGCAGCCGCATGTCGTGCACATAGCTTGGCAAGCCGGTCAGCTTGGCGGGAAGGTCGACGCGCGGTACCGGCTGCCCGATCAACCGCCGCGCCTCCTGACGCTTGCGCGGCACATCTGCTCTCGCGCGCACCGCCAGCGAGGTCGATGCGGCCAGCATCGCATAAGTCGCGAGCCTTCCCTGCCCGTCGAGCACGGTGCCGTCGCGGGTGAATACCGTGGTCGCCGGCACGCCCCATTGCGTTGCCGCGGTCTCCGCCAGCAACAGCCGGACATTGGCGGCGGCGTTGGCGATCGCGGTGCCGCTCTGTTCGAGCGTCTGGCTGCCCGCGGTCACGCCCTCGTTCGGGGTCAGGCCGGTGTCCGCCGTGATCAAATCGACCCGTTCGATCGCGACGTCGAGTTCGTCGGCGGCAAGTTGCGCCATCGCTGTCTTTACGCCGGTGCCGAGTTCGACCTTGCCCGTAAACACCGTCACGCGACCGTCCGGCGCGATCCGGATCCAGGCGTCGAGATCGGGGAACTTCGCCAATGTCCCCGGCAGGTCGGGCGCGATTGTCGGCGGTCCGCCGCTACCCTCGCCACCGCCGGTCTGCGCCAGCGCGGCAGCCGGCGCGAGCGAGAACGCGACCAGCAAACCACCCAGCACGTCGCGACGGGATGCCTCCCCGCTCACGTCACGGGTTCCACGGCATCGACCACGCCGCCGCCGCGCATCACCGCTGCTCGTCGGACCGCGCGCAGGATCCGCATGTGCGTCCCACACCGACACAGCGAGGGTGCCATCGCCGTCCGCAGCTCATCCTCGGTCGGCGTCACCGTCTTGCGCAGCAGCCCCTCCGCACGCGCCATCATGCCGGGGATGCAATAGCCGCATTGCGCCGCCTGTTCGTGAAGAAAGGCGCGCTGAACGTCACCTGGTTTTGCGGCCGTGCCCATTCCCTCGACCGTTGTGACTTTTCGCGTCCCGATCGCGCCGACGGGAAGCAGGCACGAGAATACCGGCTTGTCATCGACCAGCACGGTGCACGCCCCACATTGCCCCAGCCCGCACCCGAACTTCGCGGCATGCAGCCCCAGATCGTCGCGCAGCACGTAGAGCAGCGGGGTCGCGGGATCGATATCGATGCGCGTCGTCGCGCCGTTGACAGTCAGGTCGATCATTCGCCCTCCTTGCGCGCCTTGGCGACGTCTCTTTCCAAATCCGTCCACGCCGGTCCGGTGCCATGGCGCATTTGCAGATATGCAACGATCTCGGACACTTGCCGGTCGTCGAGAGCGTCGGCGAATGCCGGCATGTATGGCCCCCGCGGCGAGACGGGCGGATGGAGACCCTTCAGGATGATCTGGATCGTGTCGCGTGGGTTGTCCTCGTGCAGCGGTGTGCCGAGCGGCAAGGCTGGACGCCCCGAAACCATCATCGCCGCGCCCGGCTCGTGGCATACCGCGCAGGCCCCTTCGTAGAGCCGCGCGCCGTCCGGATGACGCTGCGACGCGAAGGCGCGACGATCGGGCAGCGGCCGCTCGAACCGTGCAGCAGGCGCATCGCGCATCTGCCACGCAAAATAGGTCGCGAGCGCGCGGACGTCTGTCGGCGCTGCACGGGCCAGATTATAGGTTACCGACCCCATCGGCCCCGCCGCAGCGGCATGCGCCGTGCTCAGTCCGGTACGGAAATAGGCCTCGAGCCGCTCGACCGTCCATGCCCGTACCGCAGGCGAGTGCGCGTTGATCGGGGGTGCATACCAGCCCCCCGACCACCCGCCGTCATACGCCTGCGCGCCGCGCTTCTCCTGCTGCAACAGGCCACGCGGACTGTGGCAAGCGGTGCAATGCGCGAGCGTCTCACCGATGTAGCGTCCCCGGTTCCAGGCAACCGACTGGTGGGGATCGGTAGTGATCGGCTCTCCTCGGAAGAACAGCAGCTTCCACCCGGCAAGCAATGGCCGAAATCCAAGCGGCGGAATCATCGTGTTGGCGGGTGGAACCGACCGCACGGCCGGTCGGGTCATCAGGAACGCGTACAGCGCGCTCAGGTCGCCGTCCGTCACGTTTGCATAATGGGTGTAGGGAAAGGCCGGGTATAGATGACTGCCGTCACGCCCGACGCCCTCACGCATCGCGCGTCGGAACGCTGCCGGTGACCAGGCGCCGATCCCGGTCGCGGGATCGGGTGTGATGTTGCTGCCGTAGATCGTTCCGAACGGCGTCTTGACCGGATACCCGCCGGCATAGGGACGCCCGCCCGCCGACTGGTGGCAACTGACGCAATTGCTCAGTCGCGCGACATTGGCGCCCTGGGCAACGAGCGCCGGATCAAACAGACGAGGATCGGGCCGCGTCACGGTCGCGATCGCTGGCCGGTACGCGATGATCGCGAAGACCACGACGCAGACGCACAACGCCGCGACGGCCCAGATGACCCTGCGCGTGATCCCGGACCGGGTCATCCTGGTGTATGTCCGGCGATCAGCGTTCGCCCTCGCCTTCGCGGCTCTCGTTTTCGCCGCCCTCAGATTCGCCTTCGCCGCGCTGACCGGCATGGTGTTGTGCGGCACGCGCGCGACGGGGATTGCGGACGACATGGCGCGATTTGGTCGAGCGCACGACGTGGCGACCCTCGCCTTCGCCCTCTCCCTCGCCGCGCTCGTTCTCGCCGCCTTCACCGACCTGATCGACCGACGGCGCCAGGGGTTTGGCTGCTGCTTCGGACAGGATCGCCTGGCCCGACTGCGCGACGACAAAGGCACCGACGCCCATCCACAATTTCGTACGGATACCTAATTCCTTACTTGCCAACGCGTTGGCCGCATGGGCTTGGACTGATAGGGGACCCGCCCGACGTCATGCCGATGCCACGAGAACCCTAATGTTGATCATGATTGCCAACGTTCTGGACGCCGACAATCTCCGGTCGTTGCGAGATAATCTCGGCAAGACGCGCTATGTCGATGGGCGCCGGACTGCCGGTCGCGAAGCCCGCCCGGTCAAGCGCAACGAGCAAGTCGACCGTGCCGACCCGTTGCTGGCCGACATGCAGGACTTGGTGGTTGATCTGTTGCTCGCGAACCCGTTGTTCCGGATGGCGACACGACCGCACGTGGTTCGCCCTCCCTTATTCAGCCGCTACGAACCCGGCATGGCGTATGGCAGCCATGTCGATGACGCGATCATGGGTGGCATGCGGACCGACGTTTCAGTCACGATCTTCCTGTCCGACCCCGATACGTACGAAGGCGGCGAACTGGTGATCGAGTCTGCGGCGGGCGAACAGGATGTGAAACTGGCGGCGGGCGATGCGGTCGTCTATCCAACGAACGCGCTTCACCGCGTCGCCCCGGTGATATCCGGCGAAAGACTGGCCGCCGTCACGTGGGTACGCAGCCTGATCCGCGATGCGGATGCGCGCGAACTGTTGTTCGATCTGGAAACGGCGCGGCACGCGTTGTTTGATCGCCTCGGCAAAACGCCCGAGCTGGATCTGTTGGCGAAAACGCAGTCCAACCTGCTCAGGCGTTGGGCCGAAGATTGAGACTGACTTTCCCCGGCCTTTAGGCTCGAACCGGGCGATCCCCCATGCGCTCGCCGAGCCGCACGGGCCGCGCCGGCACCCAGCTTTCATCAAAGGCGATCGTTCCCTGCTGAAATAGCATCACGATGGTTGAGCCGAGCAGGAAGCGCCCCATTTCCTCGCCCTGTTCGAGGGCAATCTCCTGATCGGCATAGCGCCATTCCGTCGGCGTGCCGGTACGCCTGGCATTGACGATGCCGTGCCATACGGTCGCCATGCTGCCGACGATGGTGGCGCCGACCAGCACCATGACGAATGTGCCATGCTCCGGACTCTCGAATACGCACACTAGGCGCTCATTTCGCGCGAACAGGTTGGGCACACCTTGCGCCGTGACGGGGTTCACCGAAAACAGACTGCCTGGAATGTAGCGCATACGGGTCAATCGGCCGGCGCACGGCATGTGGAGACGGTGATAGTCACGCGGCGACAGATAAAGGTTCGCGAAACTGCCGTGACGGAACGCCGCTGCCAGGGCGGCATCGCCGCCGATCAGTTCGGTCGTGGTGAACCGATGTCCCTTGGCCTGCACGATGTGATGATCGTCGATCGCACCGACTTGGCTGATCGCGCCGTCTACCGGGCAGACGAAGTCAGCATGGGCCAGCGGCCGAATGCCCTTCCTCAAAGGCCGCGAGAAGAAGTCGTTGAAGCTTGCGTAGCTGGCAATGTCGGGATTTTCCGCTTCGCTCATATCGACCCCGTATCTGGCGACGAACCAGCGGATCAGCCGGGTCGTCATAGCACCGCCCCGCGCTCGGGCGATCCTACCGGCCAGAAGGGTCAGGCGCTGCTTTGGCAGGGCATATTGCAGCAGGACGGTAAAGCGATCGGACATCTTGAACCCTCGAGTATCGGCCGGCGGAGGTAACGGTCGATGTCCGCTAAGTGAGCGTCTCATCAAGCATATTCTCGAAAGCCCCAAGCCAGCGCGCCCTCGAATATGAACGGGAAATCCTCATATGGCGAGCATGGGTGGTCGCGTAAAAAGGATAGCCGGGCTCGCGGAGGCTGCCGCGAGATCCGCAGCAGAGCAAGAAGATGGGGGCTGCGCATTATGCGGGCGGCTGCTCGGACAACGCGTGGAGCGGCATCACGTTGTTCCCAAGAGCGAGGGCGGCACACAGACCGTACCGGTACATCCAATCTGCCACCGTACCATCCATGCCTTTGTGACGAATCGCGAGCTGGCTTCGACCTATGCGACGATGGATAAGTTGCGTGAGCGCCATGATATACGGCAATATCTTCGATGGATCGCGGGCAAAGCGCCTGACTTCCGCGCACCTACACGGCGACGCAATGCGTAACGGCGCCCCATGCCAGACGTTCGCGTCCGTCAGCAGGCTTTCGAACTTAGGCCTTTTGATCGGGCGTCACTTTAGTGCTTGGGGGGCGCCTGCGCCCCCCAGACCGCTGGCGATTACGCCGCGGCCACCTTGGTACGCGTGGAGGTATGACCGCCGGAGCGATGCAGGATCTCGGCTGCATCCTCGGGGGTCACCGCGGCAGTGCTAGTATCGACGGACACGAACACGCCACCCTCGTTAATCCGCCCCTCGTAATAGCTGGCATCAACGCGGCTGACACCGTGATCGGTCATCACTTTCTCAAGCCCCCCGATGGCACCACCGAGCGCTGCTCCGGTTATCGCAGCACCAGGAATCGCCGCCGATGCGATCGCGCCAGCGGCAACCAGGGGGCCGACACCCGGGATGGCAAGCGCCGCAATGCCGAGAAGCGTCCCGATGCCAGCGCCGGCCGCAACCTTACCAGCGAACTCCTGCGTGTCGCCGTTGCCGTCGGTAGTCGCGGTCTTACCATCGTGCTGAGCGACGATGGAAATGGCGCGATCGTCGACGCCGGCATTGCGAAGCTCCAATACCGCGCGCTCTGCGTCGGCATGAGTATCGAAAACGGCGGATATGAGGGTCGTGCTCATTATGATTCCTATCGATGGCTCAGAGTGCAGATGCTTATAGAAGCGGTGTCGACAGGTGATCGTTCCAGATATTGAAGGTTACCGCCGCGGTAACCGAGAATAGATCTCGCGATCAGGCTTCGTCGGTCGAGATCGGCTTGCGCGCGGCCATCTGCACGGGCTTGCCGATGACTGGGCGACCGGGTGGCCACCGCCGCGCGATGCACCGATCCTTTGCGACCCTCGCGACAGTGACTGCATCGCCCTGATTACCGCCAAGGATATGATACGCATCGGCGTCCTCGCCGACATAGAAGCCGACGTGACCACCGCCCGGACGCGCGAACACCAGCACCGCGCCCGGTGCCAGCCGTTCCGGACGAAGCGCCTGCCCCCATGCCGACCACGACGTTGCGCGAACCGCGATTGCTACCGGCTCGATACCGTCTTCCTGGAGGCAATAGGCGACGAATACGCCGCACCACGGAACGCTATCGGCGTTGTAGACCATGCCCAGCACTTTCGTGCCGAGCCGCTTTGCCCAGCCTAGAATAGTAGCGCTGTTCGCTGAACCGGCAGCCTCTGTTGTGCCCAACTTCGCCCTAGCCGTCTTCAGCCACTTCGGCTCTGTTGCCACAACGCTTACTCCTTACACCGACGCAAGCCGAACTGCCCGCGGTCGCGCTTGAACGCGCGGCGCTAGACCATCCGTTCCATCAGCGGCCGCATCGTCGCCACAACCGCACTGATCATGGGCGCGCCGATCATCACGCCATTCGGCGCATCAGTGCCGCGTCCGGCTGGCATCAGCCACAGCGTTCAGGCAGTCTGCCAGCACTTCCCATTGCCGGTATTGCTCCGGCCGCCCGGGAGGCGTCTTTTGCATACCCGACGCGACGATCTCGCACGCACCCATCTGTCCGTGATCGGCCATCAAGGCGAAGGCCTGCTCCCATGCGTCCTGCATCAAACGGACAACCAGTCGGACTCAGCATCGTCGACCGCGGCGAACATGTCGCCCTCGGCCTGCATGGCGCTGAGATGCTTCCGCACCGCTTCGGGATCCCCATTTCGGGGGAAGCGGCGGTCGGCGAGTGCGGCCACAGAGAGTTGACCGACAAGATCGCTTCGGTCCTTCTGCGTCACAAGCCACTCGCCGAACGCCGGTTTCGGCTCCTGCTGGTCGTCATCGTGATCGGTCATTTGGCGTCCTTCGAATCATTGGCCCACCAATCGCATCAGATCGGTGTTCTTGCAATGTTCTTACGTACCGATCTGGATGTGGGAGGGCGACGCCGGCGCGACGCCCTCCCGTTCGCTCAGCGAACCGTACCGCGACGAAACATGTTGACGATCGCAAGCAGGATCACCGCGCCGACCAGCGAGATCAGGATCGACTGGATGTTGAGCGCGCCGTCCATGATCGAAGCGCCACCGATGAGCGGCGTGATCAGGAAGCCGGCAAGCAACGCGCCGACGATGCCGACGACGACGTTGAGGAAGACGCCCTGCTGCGCGTCGGTCCGCATGATCATGCTGGCGACCCAGCCGATGAGTCCGCCGACGACGAGAAGAATAATAAGGTTCATGATGAGGCTCCTGTTCGATATTGGTACAAATGCTCAACGGTCGCGGCGCCCGATCCGTTCAGTTCGCGCGGTTTTCGGCAAATCCGAAATTGGTGCGCAAGTACCGAGGCCATTGGTATATTAATGCCGATGCAACCGGAACCCGAAGCCCTCCACGGCGCTAAACCGGGATGACCAAGATGCCCGCGAAATCGCTGCACGCCCCCACCCTGCATCATCTCGAACAGCTCATGACAGGACTGCTCGAGGGTGTGATCCTGATGGATCCCACCGGGATCATCCTGAGCGCCAACCCGGCCGCGCTGAAGATGCACGGGGTGCGCGCGGTCGAGGATCTCGGGCAGACCGCGGATGAGTATGCCACGCGGTTCCGGCTACGCTACCGGGATCACCGCAAGCTGCCTCGGCGGGACTATCCGCTGATGCGGCTGCTCGCAGGCGAGAGCTTTCCCGATCTGATCGTCGAGGTCGCGCCGGTCGACGCCGACGAGCCGCGCTGGGTCCATCAGGTCCGCGACATTGTCATGGACGAGGATGGCGGCGAACCCGATTGCCTGGGCCTCGTCATCAACGACGTCTCCGAACGGTTCGACGCGGAGGACCGGTTCGAGGCGATGTTCCACGCCAACCCCGCCCCCGCGCTGATCATCCGCGTCGCCGACCAGCGCTATGTACTCGTCAACCAGGGTTTCCTCGACCTGTCGGGCTATGCGCGCGACCAGATCGTCGGCAAGACGCTGTTCGATTTCGACTTCCTGGCCGAGGTCGACCGCAAGGCGTTCGTCAAGGAATGTATCGCGGCGGGCAAGACGATCCCGCAGCTCGAAGCCGAACTGCCGCTCGCCGGCGGCGAGACGACGCTGGTCATCCTTGCGGGGCAACCGATCGAGGTCGCCAACCAAGACTGCCTGTTGTTCACCTTCGCCGATCTCGAACCGCGACGGCGCGCGGAACATGCGCTGAAGGCAAGCGAGCGCCACTTCGCCTCGGTGTTCGAAATGGCGCCGGTCGCGATGGTCGTGACCGAAGGCGACGACAACCGCATCGTCCAGGTCAACGCGGCGTTCAAGGCGTTGACCGGCTACACCGACCACGCGGTGATCGGCCGCATCGCCGACGACCTGCAACTCTGGAACGATGCCGCGCAGCGCCAGCAACTCGAAACCGAGATCGGCGAGCATGGCGGCTTCCGCAGTCGCGACGTGCAACTGCTGCATAAGGCGGGCGAGGCGCTCGACTGCCTCGTGTCCGCCGAACGGATCAGCGTCGACGGAACGCCGTGCGTGCTGTGGCTGTATCAGGACATCTCGGCTCGACGACGCGGCGAGCTGGAACTGGTCGAGGCGATCGATACGGTGATGAAGGACGCCAACTGGCTCAGCCGGTCGATCATGGACAAGCTGGCGACCTTGCGGAATCCGCGCGGCGCGACCGGGTCCGCGGCCCCCACGGCCGATCTCAGCAAGCGCGAGCGCGAGGTGCTGGAGCTGATCTGCCAGGATCTCGACGACGCCGCGATCTCGGAACGGCTCGGCCTATCGCGCAACACGGTCCGCAACCATGTCGCGCGGCTGTATGCGAAAATCGGCGTCAACCGGCGCAGCGCCGCGATCGTCTGGGCACATGAACGCGGCGTCGGCCCCTCATAAGGTGCACGACGTGGAAGATGCGGTTTGAGACGGGGTGCCGACGGTTCGGGCCTCATACTGCCGAGCAAGTCCTCAATCCGCATCGGTCACCGACAAGAACGTCACGGTCCCGTTCTCAAGCTTTACGCAGGTAAGGACGCCGGTTTCATAGGCTCCGGTATCGATGCCGATCCGGTTGGCGCGGTGTTCGGGCCTGCTGCTCGTCCAAGTATGCCCGTGGACCACGATCTTCTCATGGCGGTTCGGCGAACCGAGAAACTCGTCCCTGATCCACAACAGGTCGGCTTCGGATTGCTCCGCAAGCGGCATTCCCGGCACGATACCGGCATGTACGAAGGCGTAGTCGCCGACCGTCAACATCAGGTCGAGCTGTTCCAAGAAGTGCAGATGGGCGACCGGCAAGCGTTCGAGCAGATCGTCGCGCGCGCGCAAATGCTCTAAGACGTCGGCCGTGGCGCACGGTGGTTCGACGCCATAGGACTGTAGCGTTTCCACGCCCCCGAACCGCATCCAGTCGCGCGCTTGCTCCGGATCTCGAACATAGTCGAGCATCACAGCCTCGTGATTGCCCTTGAGAAAGCGCACATCATACGGTGCATAACGCTTGAGCCAGCAAAGCGCGTCGAGGACGCGCGCGGAGTCGGGGCCGCGATCGACATAGTCGCCACAAAAAATCAGGGTTGGGGCGGCCGTATCGCTTCGTGATGCAACGTCTTGCGCAATCTTCGTCAGCAACGAACGCAGCAGTTCGTAGCAGCCGTGGATGTCACCAATCGCATATATGATTTGGCCGTCGACACTGCCGATGACGGGAGGCGTGCCCGGAGACGGAATAGCTGCCGATGTCACCAATCATCCCCCGTCGATCGCCGCTCTTCAATGAGATCGAGAAGCTGCAGCCGCAAGTCGCGGTAGCGGTCCAGAGTAGCGTCCGGACGGTCAGATGCGCGTCGCTGCAAATTGGTCCAGCGCCTCTGAACGCGCGCCAAAGCCTCGCTATCGACGCCGGCACGACGCGCCGCTTCATAGGTCGTGAGGAGCTGACGATGCGCCGCCAACAGGCTTGGGCGCATGCACCATGCACGCTCATCGTCTGGCAGATCATCACAATTGTCAGCCAACGGGGGCGGGCGCCGGACATTGTCGGATCGAGCGCCTAACCCGGACCGCTCGATTTGAACCTCGGTTTTGCGAGGGGCGGGCAATGTCTTAGAAGTCGATGCGACCACCGTCGGCGGAGAGACCGATGACGCCGACGTCGTATCTGCAGACGCCTGTATCGGATCAGGAAGGGTTACCGGCGGACGCGGGACGAGAGCGGTCTTACGCAACGTTGAGGTTTTTTGCGCCACTGTCGTAGGCCGAGTGGGAGCCACGTCGCCTACGAATAGCGCCAGCCCCGCCGATGCGCCCGCCAGCACAAGTACGCCAATGCCGATGACCGCCGGCATCAACCCCCGCCGCCGCCGCGTCTTCACGATCTTGACGATGCTGGTCGATCGCGGCGTGTCGCGTCGGTCGGTGAAAATTGCGTCGAGATCGCGCGCCACGCCGCTCCGTCGCGTCGCGAATACCGATTCCCGGGTTTCGTGCTCCATTGTTTCACCCTCGGTATCGATGTGTCGGTCGGCGGCGTATTGCCGCGGCAATATGAACGGCGGGCTAATCGCGACCTTGCCGCCGTTAAGGGCCGACGCGATTGCGCAAACGCTTCGACAGGCTACTCGTGATGAACATCATACCGGCTATGGCGAACGACCCACCCCAGATGACCAACACGATGATCAGTGCGATTTTCAGCATTCCCAGTCTCCTAAACGAGGAGACTATCCAAATCGTTCGGCACACCGTCTGAACATAATTGTTATGCGAAGTTCATGATCGTCACTCTGGTTGCGTTCCGCCAGCGCGCCGAACGTCGTCGCTGGGTGGACCCGAGGTGACACACGCGCAGGGGGACAGACACGGGTGGGCGCGCATGCGCTCCACCGATGCCTAGCCGCGAACTGCGGCGTTGCCCGTCGGCTCTTGTCCGCCATGGACGCGTTGGCCCGCCAAGATGAATGGTACCGTTGCAGCGGGACCGGCCTTTCCGAACAGATAGCCTTGCCCGTAGTCACATCCGCGGTCGAGCAGGTAGCGTGCCTGAACATTGGTCTCGATGCCCTCCGCCACGACCTCCATGCCCAATTTGTGACCGAGCCCGACGACAGCGTCGATGATCGCGGCATCGTCGGGATCCGTATCCAGATTGCTGACGAAGCTGCGGTCGATCTTGATGATGTCGACGGGAAAAGCTTTGAGATGCGTAAGCGATGCGTACCCCGTGCCGAAATCGTCGAGTGCGATCTTCACGCCTTCACGACTGAAGACGTTCAGCGCCTCCGCGACGGAGTCCGCGCCGCGACCGAGGAATACCGTTTCGGTGACCTCGAGCTCGAGACGCGAAGTCGCTATGCCCGAGCGGTGCAGGCGCTCCAGAATTCGTGAAACGAGGGATTCGTGGCGGAACTCGGCGGGCGAAAGGTTGACCGCGATGCGCCCGAACTCAACGCCGTCGTCGAGCCAGCGACGCATGTCCTGGATGATTTGGGCGAACATCCGTTCGCTGATACCGGTGGCCAGATCGAGATCCTCGAATGCGGCGGCGATGGTTCCGGGCGCTTGCACACCCAGCGTCGGGTGATGCCAGCGCAGGAGCGCCTCGAAACCACAAACGGCGTCGTCCTTCAGCGAGACCTTCGGCTGGTAATAGGGCATGATCCGGTTATCCCGAGCGGCATCCCGGGCAACGCTGATCATCGAGGACCGTCTCTGGAGGTCGGCGCGCATCGCCGCTCGGAAGGGCAGAAACCCACCACGGTTGCGCTCCTTCCCCGCGTATAGCGCGATGTCGGCGGCCTTGAGCAAATCTGCGGCGCTGGCGCCATCCTGGGGGTACACCGATCCGCCCGCCGTAGCCTGGCAATCGACGATGCGCCCTTCATAGGTAAGGGGCTCACGGAGCGCATCGAGCGCGGTCTGGACCTCGACGACGAGGGTATCCTCGTCGGCTCGTTCGAGAATGACGGCGAATTCGTCGCCGCCAAGCCTGCCGATGGCACCGCGCTTGCCAAAAAAAGTCGTCAGCCGGTCGGCCAGGGTCTGCAGAAGCAGGTCGCCGGCGTCGTGCCCGATCGTGTCGTTGGTTTCCTTCAGATGATCGACGTCGAACAACACCAGAGCAACATGCGTATGATCCCTCGCGGCGGTGGCGATGGCGCTCTCCAACCGCCCCACGAACGCCGTACGATTGGGCAGGCGCGTCATCCCGTCGTGCTCCGCCGTCCATCTGATCCGGTCTTCGACGTTCCGTTCCTCGGTCACGTCGCGCACCGTCACGAGAACGCGGTGCAGCCTGCCCAATGGGGCTTCGATCCGCCACCCGGCCGTCTTCATCCACCGCTCGGCACCCGTGTCGGCGCGCCGGATCCGGACCATCGTCTCGAACCGGTGTCCGCTATGGCCGGCACGAACCGCGCCGATCAACGTCAGCAGCTTGGGTCGGTCGTCTGGCACGACGCGGGACAATGCGGTATCGATGGACGGTGCGGCATCGATCGGCAGGCCCAGCATGGCCTTGAACTCGTCGGACCACTCGCGTCGGTCGTGCGATGCATTATAGTCCCAGATGCCTAGGCCGGCGGCCTGCGCCGCGAGGCGGAAGCGCTCTTCGCTGTCGCGCAGGGCCTGCTCCGCCAACTTGCGATCATGAACGTCCTCCAGCGTCCCGTACCAGCGCAAGACCCGACCTTCGTTATCGAGCCGGGCCACTGCACGCGAACGGACCCATCGATACTCGGCGTTGCACGTCTTCAACCGATACTCGATGTCGATCGGTAGCTTGGTTCTGACCGATGTCCTCCAGGCCTTCGCCGTATCCGTCGCATCGTCGGGGTGAAGCCTTTTGAGCCACTGATCCCCCAAAGCGGCTGATGGTTCTGCGCCCGTCATCTCGGCCCATCGGGGGCTGACGCGTTCGATGCTCCCGTCCGGTGCCGCGGTCCAGTTGATCTGGGGACTAAGCGCCACGGCGTAACGCGCGTCTTCGTCATCCTCATCGAGGCTACCGGTCGACGACGGCTGACCGGCAACGCCCATCGCCGCTTCCTCCGCGGCAAGGACCGCTTCGGCGAAAGGATCTCCAGGTGCATCCCGGTCGTCATGGGACCGAAATTCTTGATGTCCGAGCTGATCCAACCCTCGCCCCTCCGATGCCGCGCATCGTCGCACGTGCCCCACTGATCGACGGTCACGCCTAACGAATGGTAACTGAACCAAAACGGGCGATAATTGCTCTAGTTAGGGTAATCAGGCGCGATCGTCAGCTATCTCCGACCATGGCCTTCACAAGCTCCGTCATCTTGCCGTCCCGTTCAGCGAAACGGAACGGCTTCACTTCATCAACGATAATCTCGTCCGCGAATGGATGGGCGATGAGTTTTCAGGGTCAAACTTCGAACTGAACCACTTGTCCTTTTGGGACATGACTTTGTATTCTTTCACGACACCCCCGTTAAAGCGATTTGATTCGCCCAGTCTTCGAACATCCGCAATTGATCGCACTATGTCGAGCGACGAATTTGTGTGGCGTGGTGGCCGTGAGGAGACGCATATATGGGTCGCCTTAGGATCGTAGCGGTCCCGGTGAATGCGAAGCACAGGTGGCGACGATCACCGGACAACCGCCGAAAGCGAGCAAGTCTGGCGAGATGCTCTGCTTGAAACCTGCAGCGCGGCCATTCCTCCTTCGGGAGAAGGCGGCGACGCAAGTTTTACGTCAGCCATCCAACCAATCGGCTGTAATCTCGCCCCTATGCCCCTCCGGCGCCAGCACAGCGCGGAGGGCTTCCAGAAGAGGTGGCAGCGGCTGCATGAAGGCGTAGGGCGGGTTGATGATATAGAGGCCGGCGCCATTATAGATGCCGGGCTGGTCGGCATCGTACAACCAATGCTCCACCCCCAGCAACTTCGGGATGCCGAGCCGGCGCAACTGCGCCTTCCACTGCCAATGCGTGGCGCGGTCTTTCAGCGGAAACCAGATCACCGTCACGCCATGCGCCCATTTGCGGTGAGCGGCGGCAAGGGTGGCTGTGATCCGTTCTCGCTCATCGAGCTGCTCGTATGGCGGGTCGACGACCACCACGCCGCGCGCAGTTCGGGGCGGCACCATCGCCAGCCAAAGCTCATAGGCGTCGCGCTCATGCACGGCAGCGGATGTGTCGCGCATCACGCCGCGCAGGGTATAGGCATCTTCGGGATGTTTTTCGTTCAGGATCAGGAAATCCTGGGGGCGCAGAAGCTGCGCAAGAACCCGCGGCGAGCCGGGGTACAAGTGCGGCTCGGCCCCGACGTTCACCGCCTGTACGACGGCACGGTAGTCGTCCAGCAACGGGTTCGGGTCGGCAAAGGCCCGCAACACGCCCTGCGTGGACTCGCCGGTGCGTTGGGCGTCCGCACCCTCAAGGTCGTACAGACCGCAGCCGGCATGCGTGTCGATCAGGGTCAGCGCGCCCGGTTTTTGCTGCAAGGCCCGCACGAGGGCGATCAATAGGCTGTGTTTTACGACATCGGCGCTGTTGCCGGCATGGAAGGAATGGCGATAATTCATTGCGACCCAAAATCCTGACGATCTACCTTTATCGTGCTGCTGGACACGGTTGCCAAGCGCAAGGCGACCAAAGCCGCCGATCGGGTGCTAGGAGTGACTCGTTTGCAGACATTCGTAAGCTCCGTTGCGTTTCCCTACTTCGGACGCACATTCCTATCGGTGCGAAAGCTGGCATGCGTGAGTGACCGGACGCTATTTCAGCAGGCGAGCCGGATTGCCTGCCACGGTCACGCCAGCGGGAACATCGCGGGTCACGACACTGCCTGCGCCGACGATCGCGTTGTCGCCGACGGTGATGCCCGGCAGAATCAGCGCCGCACCGCCTATCCAGACGTTTCGACCGATGGTGACCGACCGCCCGAACTCAAGCATTTGGCCCCGCTGAACCGGATCGCGCGGATGATCGGCAGTGAGAATCTGCACTCCCGGACCGATCTGCGTGCCCGCACCGATCTGTACCGGCACCACATCGAGCACCGTGCATCCGAAATTGAGAAACACGCCCTCGCCGAGATAAATGTTATAGCCGTAGTCGCAACGGAACGGCGCTCGGATCGTCGCACCGCGCCCCGCGTGACCAAGCCCTTCCACCAACAGCGCATGGCGCGCCTCCGCGGTCGCCGTCGATGCGCGGTTGTAGCGGTCGAGCCACTCGGCGGCGCGCGCGGCATCCGCGGCGAGTTCCGGGTCGGCGGCGGTGTAAAGCTCGCCTGCCAGCATGCGCTCTTTCTGCGTCATCACGATCAACTCAGGTCGTGGAGGTCTTTGCCCAACGGCGCGGTGATGCTCAGGTCGGAGAAGTGCACGTCCAGTCCGGCACGTTCGGGCGTGCAGGCCATCGGTCCGACCTGATATGCGGAGGCGATCGGAAAGGGCGCGAGCCTGACCAGCGGCCAGGTCTTGCCATCCGCCGAGACCTGCAACCGCAGGACGCCCTTGGCGACGGTCGCGCGCATCCAGAAATCCTGCGCATCATGCTCGTAAGGGCCGGTCGCCCAATCGGACTTTCCGTCGGTCAGCACGCTGCTCAGCATGGCGCGCCCGTCGGACAATTCGATCCCCGCCTTGACCCAGCGTCGTTCGTCGACCCGCACCATGATGCCGGCCTGATCGTAGAGTTTCTGATACTGGCCGCGAATGCGCAATTGCGCGGTAAACGCGGCAGGCGCGGTGAAACCGAGAAAATGACCACTGTCTCGGGTGAAGCCGTAATGCGTCTCGCGCCAGAAATCGCTGCCCTTGTCGGTGACGAGCGTCAGGTCACCGCTGGGTGCGACCTTCCACGACTTCGGCGCATTCAGCCAGCGACCCTCACGGCGTCCAAGCGCCGAAATTCCCGAGCCCTGCGCGGTCGCGACGCCGGCATTGCCCGCGATCGCCAGCGCCGCAGCACCACCGATCACCGTCCGCCTGCTCACCCGATCCTCCGTCATGCCCGCTACCTTTCCATCATTCGCGATGTTATGTACATATGTACACATACCGAGATCGAGGTAAAGAGGCGATGACCCAACAGTCCCGGCGCAACGATCCGGCACGACGGCAGCGCATTATCGATGCGACTCTGGTGGTCGTTGCGGATCATGGAACCGCGGCAACGACCCATCGCCGCATCGCCGAGGCGGCACAGGTGCCGCTCGGGTCGGTAACCTATTATTTCGCGACGCTGGAGGACCTGCTCACGGCGGCCTTCCTGCAATTGGCCGCGGAATCCTCGGCTGCCTTCCGCGCCCGCCTGGACGCTGCGACCGACAGGGCAGCGGCGTGTACGGCAGTCATCGACATCATCGCGAACCAGATTTGGGCGGAACCGCGCACGCTGTTGTTGAGCTACGAACTATACGCCTTTGCAGCCCGGCACCCACCGGTCGGCGCGGTCATGCAAAATTGGATGGACAGCAGCCGAGAGGCCTTGGGCCGGTTCTTCGACCCGCTCACAGCGCGCGCGCTCGACGCGCTGATCGAGGGTATCGGCATCCATAATTCGATCGATCGCGCGCCCCTCGACCGCGATGCGGTCAAGATCATCGTCGAGCGGATTGCCGGTTGTTAGCCGGTCCGATCCATCAGGCTGCCCCAAACCGCCATGATGCCACCTGACAAAGCCATAACAGTCCGGCTCGACACACAATCGGCCATTCGCAGCCCTATTTTAGCCTCCCAACTCCCGCCATTCGCGTATTTCGTTGGACGATGGCTTTCGGACGTCAGGATTGACTGCCTGTTCGCTTTAAAAGGGCGCGCAGGGTTGCTGCGCGCCCTTCAGGCTCACCAGATATGGACCCGGTCGGCGGGGGCAAGATACAGGGCATCACCGGGCTTTACGCCGAACGCTGTGTACCAGGCGTCGACGTTCCGGACGATGCCGTTGACTCGGTAGAATGGCGGCGAGTGTGGATCGGTGAGCAGGCGCGCGCGCGCCGCACCCTCGCGCAGTTTTGCCTGCCACGCCTGCGCATAAGCGAGGAAGAACCGCTGGTCACCGGTCAGACCGCCGATCACCGGTGCCTTGCCGTGCACCGCCTGATATTTTTGATAGGCGGAATACGCCGTCTCGACGCCGCCAAGGTCGCCGATATTTTCGCCGAGCGTGAGCGCCCCCTTCACGTGCACGCCGGGGATCGGTTCGTAGGCGTCATACTGTTTCGACAGCGCAGCCGTGCGCTGCGTGAAAGCAGCACGCGCTTCGGGCGTCCACCAATTCTCGAACTTGCCCGACGCGCTGAACTGGCTCCCTTGATCGTCGAAGCCGTGGCCCATTTCGTGACCGATGATCGCGCCGATCGCGCCGTAGTTGACCGCCGCGTCCGCCTTCGGATCGAAATAGGGCGGCTGCAGGATCGCGGCGGGGAAGGTGATCTGGTTGTTGAGCGGATCGTAATAGGCGTTCACGGTCTGCGGCGTCATCCCCCACAGGGTACGATCGACCGGCTTGCCGAGCCGCGAGAGGTCCAGCTGATGCTGGAACTCGCCCGACCGCATTCCATTGCCGAGCGGATCGCCGCGCACGACCTGGAGCGAGGCGTAGTCGATATACTTGACCGGGTGGCCGATCCGCGGATCGAACGCGGCGAGCTTGGCGAGCGCCTGCGTCTTGGTCGCCTGGTCCATCCAGCCGTTCGCGCCGATCCGCTCCTTGTAGGCGGCGCGAAGGTTGGCGATCAGCTCACCCATCTTCGCTTCGCTCTCCGGTGGGTAATGGCGCTTCACATAGACCTCGCCGACGGCCTCGCCCATCGTGCCGTTGACCAGCGCGATGCCGCGCTTCCAGCGGGCTCGCTGCTGCGGTTGATCCGCGAGCGTCTTGCCGTAGAAATCAAACGTCGCCTGGTCGAACGCCTTGGGCAACATGCTCGCGCTGGCGGATGCGAGCCGGAATTTCATCCAGTCCTGCCACGTCGCGACCGGCGTGGCCGCGAAGATCTTGCCGAGCTCGGTCAGCGCGGTCGAGTTGGTCATGTAGACGGTCGGAAAATTGCCGTATCCCGCGGTCGACAGCAGCAGCGGCCAGTCGAACTCGGGCGCCAGCGCCTTGCGGCCAGCCGCATCCATTGGCTTCAGCATCGCCTTGAGGTCACGGGACTGGACCGGCGACCACTGGACCTTGGCCATCGCGGTTTCGAGCGCGACGATCCGATCAGCCTTGGCCGATGCGTCGGCGATACCCGACAGCGTCAGCATCTTCTCGACATAGGCGCGGTACGCGGTGCGGAAGGTGTCGTATTTGGGACCCTGTTCGAGGTAATAATCACGCCCGCCCATGCCTAGCGAGCCCTGCCCCGCGGCAACCGCGTAACGCTTGGGATCCGCCGGATCTGGAAGCTGGCCGACCTCGACCGGCGCGGCATAGCCGACCGTCGAGAACAAGGTCTGGAGCTTGTGCTTGTCGTTCGCGGCGTCGATCTTGGCAAAATACGGTTTAAGCGGCGTGGCGCCGGCGCGCTCGATCGCGGCCTCGTCCATGAAACTGGCGTAGAGATCGCCGAACTGCTTCGCACCGGGGCCGACCGCGGCCGGATCGCGCGCGGCATCGTCGAGAATTGTACGAACCTGCTGCTCGGCCTGGTCGGCCAGGATCACGCTACCGCCGGCGGACGTGCGATCCGCGGCGATCTCGGTACGCTTGTTCCAGCTGCCGTTCGCGTAGGTCCAGAAATCGTCGCCCGGCTTCACGGCCTTGTCAGCGGCGGTCAAGTCGATCCCGAACGTGCCGTAGCGGGTGCCAGTCGGCGCCGTGGACCTAGTGGTCGTCGGTGGCGCGGTCTGGGCCAGTGCCGACGCGGACAGCGCTAGCGTGGCAACGCCTAGCGACAGGCGGGAGAAATGGTTGAACGGCATCGCAACTCCTTCGGTATGGAAGATTTTATAGGATGTGGAAGTCATTTAGGCGGGGTCCCGCCGCATCAGCCGAGCGAGCGCGGCGAGATTTGGCTTCTGTCCCGCATTCAACAGGCTGGCGCGAAACACGCGCGCGAGCAGGACGAACTCTATCGCGATGAAAAGCGCGAGCGTCAGCGCGCTACCGACAATCTCCCACACCGACACGCCGCCGCCGAGCCGCGCCAGCATCGTGAACGGCGTGTAGAGCGGGATCCAGGTCAGCACCTTGAGTGCGGTAGCGCCCGTGTTCGACAGGATCCCCTGCGCGACGATCGTGAACGGCATCGCAATGATCATAAGCACCGGCGTCAGATAGCTCTGTGCATCCCGCATCGAATCGCTCATCGCGCCGATCGCGAGCAGGATCATCGAGACCATGAGATAGCCTGCCAGGAAGAAGTAGAGCATCACCAGGATGATCCACGGCGAGGCTAGGGGAGCGAGCGCCATGCGCAGGAACGTGCCGACCGCGCCCTGCGTGACGAAGGCAGCCCCTGCCGCGCACAGCGCCCAGACCAGGACCATCGTCAACCCCACAGCGACCGTCCCCGCAAGCTTGCCGTACAAAAGTTCGTCCGGGCTGATGCAGGCCAGCACCGTCTCGATCAACTTGTTCGACCGCTCCTCGACCAGCCCCTGGAGGATCCAGTTGCCAGACAGCAGCAGCGACATCAGCAGAATGTAGGCGCTGAGCAACGGCACGATCGAACGCACCAGCATCCGTTCGCGACCGCCGCCCGGTGCCGGCGTGGAGATGGCGATCGCCGGTACCAGCGTGGTCGCCGCGCCGGCTTGGTCGGGGGAGAGACCGGTCGATCGGAGATAGGCGGCGCGCACCCGCAACGTCAGCACCGACTGCAACGGCTGGACGAAGTTCGCGGCCGGCTGTTCGCTCGACCAAAGGCGCGCGGCGGTCGTGCTCGTTCCGAACCCGCGCGGGATGTACACTACGTAGTCGAGCGGCTTGGCCTTCTTGTCGCCAAACTCGCCGGGTTGAATCAGTGGCTTGAGCATCCGGTCGAGCGCTGCGGGATCGGCCTTGGCGATCGCCGGCGGGGTCGGGACGATCGTGAAGTCGGGCTCCGGCGGATCGAAGGCAGGCGTTTCAGGTGTCGTCGCACGCTTCATCGTCGCCAGCGCGGCCGGCATGCCGCCCGCCTTCACGAACGCCGTGACCTCCGTATCGTCGTAAAGCCGGTCGTGCTGCGCCCAGAGCGCCGCGGGATCCGCCCGGTCGAGATCGTAGCGTTGCGCATAGCGTGAGAGTGCGGTGAGGATGCGCCGCTGCCGATCGCCGTCGAGCCGCGCGCGGATCGCGATCGCCTCGCGGCCTTCGGGATCGATCAGCATCACGCGTTGAACCTTGTCGGAACCCATCAGCTTGGTGGCTATCGGTCCGATTGCGAGCGCGATGGGCAGGATAAGCAGTGTCAGCCAGAAGCTGCGCATGCCGGTGATCTGCCGGAACTCGCGCATCGCGACGAGCAAGATGTTGTGGATCATGACGGCTGCCCCTGCGTATCGGCTGAATGGGTACCGACGAGGTGGAGGAAAACCTCGTGCAGGCTAACGCGGTGCTGGTCGAACCGGCGCAGCGTGATGCCCTGTTCGGTCAGGCATTGCAGGACGTCGGCCGGATCGATGCCGTCGCCAAGAGTCACGTCGTACGTCCGCCAACCGTCCAGATCCGTTGCGACCTCCTCCGCGCGATCCACGCCAGGACACCGCATCGGCGTATCGCGCGAGACGATCTCGAGCCGTGCCGGTAACCGCCCGCGCGCTTCGGGCTGCGTCCCCTCGAACACCTTGCGCCCCTGCGACAGCAGCAGCAGCCGATCGCACAGCCGCTCGGCATGCTGCATGACGTGCGTAGAGAAGATCACCGTCGCGCCACCGCGCGCGGCCCCCAGTATCTCGTCCTCGAGCAACCCCTGGTTGACCGGGTCCAGCCCCGAAAACGGCTCGTCCAGCAGCAGCAGTTTCGGGCTGTTTACCAGGGTGGCGGCAAGCTGGACCTTCTGCGCCATGCCCTTCGACAATTTGTCGATCTGCATCTTGGCCGAGCCCGCCAGTCCGAACCGCTCGAGCAGGTCATGACCCCTGGCGCGCGCCGCGGCGGTCGTCATGCCCTTCAACCGGCCGAAATAGGTGACGGTGTCGATCGCCGACATTCCGCGGTAGAGCCCGCGCTCCTCGGGCATGAAGCCGAGATCGGCCGCATTCTCCCGCCCCGGCGGACAGCCCAGCACCGCGATCCGCCCCGATGTCGGCCGCAGGATGTCGAGCACCATCCGCAGCGACGTGGTCTTGCCCGCACCGTTGCCGCCCAGGAATCCGAAGATTTCGCCCGGCTTCACAGTGAAGCTCAGTGCGTCGACCGCCGTCCGCTCCCCGAACCGCTTCGTTACGTCGTCGAGAACCAGTGCGTCCATTCGCTATTTCCCCGTTTCTATCGTCGCGAACGTTTCGTCCGACGGTTCGTCGGTAACCCTCAGCAGGTCGCCGGGCTGACATTCGAGCACGCGGCAGATCGCTTCCAGCGTCGTGAAGCGGATTGCCTTGGCCTTGCCCGTCTTCAGGATCGACAAGTTGGCGAGCGTGATATCGACCGCCTCGGACAATTCGGTCAGCGTCATGCGGCGCTTGTAAAGCATCTCGTCCAGGCTGACCGCGACCGGCATCAGACCGTCGTTGCCAGGTCGCCGCGCATCCGTGCGCCAATCCGGAAAACACGCGCGAGCACGAAGATCATGACGACCGCGATCCACCCGCCGAGCGATGGGCTCCAGCCCGTCGCGTCGAGCTTGAGCGCGGAGATCCAGCGCATCAGCGCGCCGAGCACGAGATCGAGGCATTGGAGGACCAGCAGTGCCCAGCCAATCCGGCCGAGCAACGTGGCGTTCGCGTCGACGAACGGATCGCCTGCCTGCACTGTCGCGACGATCCGGAGCAGGCTGGCGAAGATTGGATGGATCGCGATCGCGGAAGCGATCCCGAGCACCACCATCAGCCGCATCGCCATCACCGCGTCCGCGACATCGAGCGACGGCCCGTATTTCGCCCCGAGCCGGAGCGCGAGGGCGTGTCCGAGCGGCCAGGACAGCGCGAGTGCTACCGTGAACATCACTAGCAGGACGATGTTCAAGACTAACATCAGCCTCAGCAGGATCGTTGCGCCCGTCAGAACGCGATCCTTCTGCAGTATTGATCGACGCCCCTCACCCACCGCCTCGCCCCCGCACTCTATCGGTAAACGATATTTTGCATATCGATAATCGGCAAGCGACTTTTGATCCATTTCCGTTGTTGTTGGGTGGATCTGGCATAGCGGGCCGGCGGTGTTTGCGGTTATGCTGGGCTACATGTCCCCCAAGCAATCGGCGAACATCCCGGCGGTGAGCGCGGCGGTAGCAGGTCGAGCTGGTCCCGCTAGCGGCCGTCCCAGGTTCCGCTTTCCCGATAAATTTTTCGGATTGTCCGTTTCCAAAGTTGCCACTCAGGGATGCAGAACCGGCAAAGACTGTCCTTCACAGTAGCTGGAATGGCCCACTACAGGGGACATGTTTGCGCGACCGATGCCTCAGCCTGCTGACCCAGTTGCGGACGTTCGCGCACCCTCTCGCGCGTCCCAACTTCAGACGCGCGTTCATGCGGACCCGGCCGGGTCCTCATCGAGCGTCGCGACCCCCATCAGCGGATGCATGACGAAGGTCCAGCCGTCGCCGCCGACAATCATGAGACGCAACGACTGGCGATCTGCGGTGCCGAGCAGCGCCGCCGCTCCTGACGAAGCGGGCAAGGTGACCGTCCTGCCATCCTGACAAATGCCGGTTGCCCAACCACGCCGTCCAGTACGAATCTCGTTGGCCAAGCGCTCAAGCGCCGTCTGGAGCGCCGTGCGCGCACGAGGACCAGTGGCCCACGCGTAACCAACGGGTTCCATCGCCGGTGGTGCAACGACGCTTTGACTGGGCATCTCACGCGGCTGTTTAGCATCACGGCTGGTTATTTGCTTTGGTTGATCGAGAGGACGAACACCATCCATGCGCATCATGCGCGCAAACTCATCCATTGCTCTCTCCTCGGTAGCCGCTTGCGGGGGTATAATGACTAAGACAACCGCAGAGGGTGCGCCATCACCTTCCCCGCTTCCCGACTTTGGACACTCAGTCATCTCCGCGCTAATCGCTATGCAGGTGCGATTTTCCAGCATGAACGTCGCAATGGAGAGGAAAGCGGACTGTGGTTCTCGGGAAGGCCGTGGCGATAGCCGGCATTGGCCACTGCCGCCTTTGGAATCGACCTTAGAGAGGCATGGCTTCCCAGCTGGCACCTTTGATTTGGAACGGTGGGTCGGACCAACAGGTAATAATGTGGCCTAAATTCGTCTGATGTTATCTGTGCATCACTGGCCTGTAGGGCAGTTGTCGAGCTACGCCGACCGGCGACAGCTCGAACCTGATACGTCGAATGCAGCCACGACGACCAGTTGCACTTTCGCTGACCCGCGCGCTCGAGAGAACAGATCGCGCCGCCTCACCAAACGCCTCGTCCGGCTCGGACGCCAGGATGCGGACGTTGCCGATCGCTCCCCAGGGGGCGGTATCGTAGCCGACTACCGCCACGCCCTTGATACGCCGACGCGCGAACGCTGACGGATAAGCGCTGCCGTCGAGAAGTGCAGAGATCGAGGTCGGATCGACCACGCACCCTGGCTGCTCCCCGTTGTCACGAGGCGCATCGGCAGGAAGTTCCGGGGCAGTACGCTCCGACGGTTCAGCGCCGTTGAAATGATACGTACAGCCGGTGAAGCCAATTCCTGGTTCGTAGCGGTTGTTCGACAGCGCACTCGCGCCAGCGCGGTCCAGCGCTTGGTTGCCAGAGCTGCCGAGCACGCGAACGGTGTTCGGCTTGCCGGCTCGATCAACATCGTAGGCGAGAAACACCCACGATGCGGCACCCGGAGGCCGCGCAATCTTCTCGAACGCCGGTAGGTTGAGGCGACGATACTGGCCAGGGCCTCGCCTGCAATCGGAGCCAACGGGACGGAGTCGATCGTACACGGTCCCGACGGTACCTTCCGTCTCCGGTCGGCTCGCGAGTTCGTACAGCACCTGCAGCGGTGCGGCGTCGATAGGCACCGTCAAGCCAGTGTAGGTGATCGAACATTTGGATCGCGGGTCCCCCGCCGGGAAACGAGAGACCGCCAGCGACGGAGCGATATCGCTCGTGTTGACATAATAGCCCGGGGTAGATGCCGTGGCGGTACGCCGGATCGTGCGCGTACGGCCGTCCGCGTCGATTACGAAGTCGTAGCGAAGCACCAATGCGGGTGCGCTTTGAATCGCTGGCCCGTAGCGGTTGACGACGACCGGCAGTGACATGACCACGCCGGTCCCGGGCATGGGGGTCTCAGCGCACATTATCTGGCTCGGCACAAAGGTGACGATCTCAATCCTCTGCCCCGTCACGGGTGCGGCACTTACGACAACGGCCATTTTCTTCCTCTCCGTCGAGCAGAAGCGTCAGCTATTATTTCATATCGTTTCGACCACCAAGGCTTCTCCAATGCCGCACCGTAAAATACGCCGGCAAGCCTGCCCGCCGATTGTGTCGCTATCGTAATGGTTTGATAGCGTGAATTCGGATCAAAAATAGACATCAAATTCGGTGGAGTTCGTATTGACGCGCGCCCTGCCGCCGATAAGCCCAGCACTAATAAAGATTATAACAGGGGTGGTCATGAGTAAGCTTTCGCACGTTGGGCGCCGCATCCCACGTCGTCTACTGGCTGGCACCGCGTTAGCGGGCGTGGCTGCAGGCGCGCTTATTGCCACGCCGGCATTTGCGCAGAACGAATGCGGTACAACGACCAACGGCACCGTGACCTGCAACGCAAGCGGCAATCCCTATCCCAACGGGATCACGTACACGACGCCGGCTGTCGATCCGACGCAGGATCCCGGTCTCGATCCGACCGTCGCGGTCCAGGACCTGACCGTCAATCTGGGCGACGGCGTCGCGATTGCCAGCGGGATACGACCCGGCGTCGCGATCATCGGCTTTAACGACGGCGCGGCAACGCTCAACGCGTTCGGCAATACCACGATCGCGGTAAGCGGCACGGGCGCCATCGGTGTTCTGGGCAACACGAACTACGGCGACCTAACGATCAACACCGACAGCATCACCGCAGCTGGTCGGGCGTCGAGCGGGATCAACGCGGTCAGCAATAGCGGCGACGTCACGATCAACGCGACCTCGATCGCAACGACCGGCAACAGCTCGGTCGGCATCAGCGCGAGTTCCTATACTGGCAACATCGGGATCACCGCCGGCTCCGTGACGGCGGCAGGATATTATGTCGGTGGGATCAACGCCTATGCCGGCAACGGCGACGTGACCATCGATGCCGGTACCGTGGCCACGACCGGGGGCAGTTTCTACACCTATGGATCTGACGCGATCAACGTGACCGCGGGGGCGGATAGCGTGACGATCAACGCGGGTACCGTGTCGACGCAGGCGGATTACTCCGACGGTATCCAGGCGGTCTCGTTCGGCCCGGACGCCGCGGTCGACATCACCGCGGGCAGCATCACGACGAACGGCATCGGGGCAAATGGTGCGATCGTTCAGGGCAGCACGGCCAATCTGACCGTTGGTGACATTACGACGAATGGCGACGGCGCAACCGGCGCAGTCATGTTCGGCACGGGCCCAGGCGGTGCGACTTTCGTGTCGACCGGCACGGTGTCGACCGCCGGCGCAGCGTCGGATGCGGTGTTCGTCAAAGCCTATGGCGGCGATGCTGCCGTTACCGTGAATAACGTTGCGACCTTGGGCGATCAATCGCGCGGCATCTACGCCTATGGCGACAATGTCACCGTGACCGCCACCGGCAACGTGTCGACCGCGGGCGATGCGTCGCGCGCGATCAGCGTCTTCACACCCGGTAATGCGACGATCACCAATAACGGCACGATCACCACCGCCGGCGTGGGAAGCTCCGGGATCGCGGCAACGGCCATATACGGGGACGTCGTGGTCAACGGCGCAGGAACGGTCGCGACCAGTGGCGACAGCGCACGAGGCATCACCGGACTCGCCCTTTACGGCAATGTCGATATCGCCGCGGGCAACGTCACGACCACCGGCGACAGCGCCACGGCGATCTCCGCCAACAGCATCTACGGCAATGCTTCGGTCACCAGCACGGGGCTTGTCTCGACGAGCGGCACCTATTCGACCGGGATCTACGCCGGCTCGAGCCAGGCGCTGGGCGATGCGACCGTCGCGGTCAACGACGTCACGACGACGGGCGACGGTTCGACCGCCATCGTCGCTTATGGCTACAACGCATCCGTGACGGTCAATGGCGACGTATCGACCGCTGGCACCAATGCGCTCGGCATAGTAGCGATCGGCCAGAACGGCACTGCAGCGGTTGCCAATAACGGCACGATAGCCACGACCGGCGCCGATAGCGCCGGAATCTACGCAACGGCCTATGGCGATGTCACCATCTCCGGCACGGGATCGGTATCGAGTACCGCGACCGGCATCGACGCCTATAGCCTGACCGGCAACATCGCCGTTACGCAGGGCAGCATCACGACATCGCAGGATGCCGCCGACGGCATCCACGCCGAGACCGCCAATCTGTTCGGCACGGGCGGCAATATCGCGATCAACGCCGGCTCGATCACGACGACCGGCGCCAGCGCCGACGGTATCGATACCGTTGCGTTGAACGGGGGCAACATTGCCGTCACGCATGGTGCGATCAAGACGAGCGGGGACGGAGCGTTCGGTGTCTCCGCGATCGCGCTCGACAATATCAAAATCACGGGCACCTCGATCGCCACGTCCGGCTACGAAGCGCCAGGCGTCTATGCCGTCAGCATCTACGGTGACGTCGCGGTCAACGCGGGCACGGTCAGCACGCTCGGCAGCTATTCGCCCGGCATTGTCGGCGCATCCTATTTCGGCAACGTGTCGATTACCGCCGATAACGTTGCGACCGCCGGCTATGCCTCCAACGGCGTGCTCGGGGCAGCATTGAACGCCGGCAACGTCGACATCGCCGTCGGCAACGTGACAACGACGGGAGACGCCTCGATCGGCGTCGCGGCGCAGGCGTACGGCGATGCGGCCGTCGCCGTCACGGGCACCGTCCGGACCAGCGGCTATGGGGCGACCGGTATCGACGTGTATGCCGGCGGCAACGCGACCGTCCGGAACACCGGCGCCATCGTCACCAACGGTATCGAAGCCAATGGCATCGATGTGCAAAGCGTATTTGGCGACGTTGCGGTCAGCGGTGCCGGATCGGTCACCACCAACGGTGCATTCTCGACCGGTATCCGGGCGCGCAGCTATTACGGCGCGATCGCCATCGCGACCGGCGCGGTGACGACCACCGGGGAAGGCAGCAGCGGTATCGACGCCTACGCCACGGGCGGTGTCACGGTGAATGCGGGTACGGTACGTAGCACGGGTATCGGCATCTCCGCCGGCGCATCCTATAGCGTCGCCGTGACGGCCGGATCTGTCGCCACGACCGGCGAGGGCGCACACGGGATCAGCGCGGCAAGCTTTGGCGGCGACGTGACCGTGCGTGCCGGTGACGTCAGGGTTGCCGGCCCCGGCGCTATCGCGATCCGCGCCTTCGGTTTCGGGGGCGGTGCCGATGTCGGGGTGACCGGAACGGTGACATCCGCCACGGATACGGCAATCTCGATCATCGCCGGCGGAGCTGGCGGCGGTGGCAACATCGCGCTCGGTTCGCCTGCGCTCGACGGTCTCGCCAGGCTGAACGTGGGCAGCGCCGGTGTCGTCCGCGGCGCGACGAACGCCGTGACGGTGTCCTCGACCAACGGCTCGTCCATCACCAACGGCGGCGCCATCATCGGCGGTACCGGGTACGCGATCGAGGCATCGGGGGGGGCGACGACCATCACCAACACCGGCAGCCTCACGGGACGCCTGTTGCTCACCGGTAATGCCGATCGCCTGACCAATAGCGGCACCTTCACGTTGGTTGGCAACAGCGATTTCGGTGCCGGGACGGACGGCCTGACCAACACCGGAACCGTGACGCTCGGCGCATCGGGCGCGGTGCGCACGGCCGCGATCAACAATCTTGAGACGTTCGCCAACAGCGGCCTGATCGAGCTACGCAACGGCGTAGCCGGCGACACGCTGACGTTGCCCGGCACCGCCTATACCGGCAGCGGTACGGCGACCCTGGGTCTCGACGTGACGTTCAACGCGACTGGAGCGACGGTCGATCGGCTCAATGTCGGGACTGCGTCGGGTTCGACCGCGATCGTCCTGCAAACGTCGAACACACCGGCTATCCTCCTGCCCGGCACTACCGTCGTGCAAGCATCGGCGACGTCATCGGGGACGGCCTTCATGCTCAGCGAAGGATCGCGCAATCGCGGCCTGATCTCGTTCGGTCTCGCCTATAATCCAACCTCGTTCGCGTATCAGCTTGTCGGCGCGCCCAGCGCCACGGTCTATCGCCAGGCCAAGCTGGGCGAAGGGCTGGCATCGGTCTGGAACCGGTCGGGTGATGCGATCACGGCCCATCTCGCGGCGGGTCGCGACGGGCGCTGGGGCAGCCCCGCCAACGATACGAGCGGCCGGGTCTGGCTGCAGATGTTCGGAGAGGTCAACACCCGCGATGACAGTCGCACGGTGACCTATAGCGGCCTGACCCAGAACAACGTCGACCTCGGCTATCGTCAGGATGCGTTCGGCGGGCAGGTCGGTATCGATCTCGTCGGCGACGCGACCCAGAAGAGCGGCTTCACCTTGGGTGTTGCCGGCGGGTATCTGAGTTCGACGATGAACTTCCGCGGATATGGTGACCGTTTCGATATCGATGCGGTCAACGGCACGGTATATGGCGGGTTCCAGGCGGGCGGGTTCTTCGTGAACGGCATCGCCAAATATGATTATGCCTGGGTCAACAGTCGGGGCACCGGCGCGGGCTTCACCCTCGACACCAAGGCGAAGACCTATGGCGGAAAGCTCGAGGCGGGCTTCCGGGTCGGATCGGATGCGTTCTTCTTCGAGCCCGCGGTCAGTGCCGCGTATACGAAGACCGATATCGACGGCTACGGCGTCCTCGGCGGGCAGTTCGATTTCGAGGACTATAAGGGCCTGCGTGGCAAGGCCGGGGCGCGGATCGGTGGTTCGAGCAAGATCGGCGAAACCTCGACATTGGTCTTCTACGCCGGCGGTGCAGCGGTACATGAGTTCGAGGGCAAGGACGGATTGCGCTTCACCAGTGGCGGTCAGACGGTGGGCATCGTCAACGATCGTCTCGGCACCTATGCGCAGGGTATTTTGGGTCTGAATATCGTCACCACCGGCGGCGTAACCGGCTTCATCGAAGGGCATGGCGAGTACAACAAGGACTATAACGGTGGTGGTGGCCGCGCCGGAATCCGGATCAAGTTCTAGTATCCGGAATTGCCACGGGTTAGGTTCTGACCATCGGCCCGCGACGCGTCAGTCGCGGGCCGTCTTGTTTTCGTCCATGATGTTAGAGTGGAATAGCGGATGAGCAATGCGATCGGACCCGCTGCAGGCGGCGCGGACACAGCGCAACCTGTGCCGGGGGGCCCAGCCAAGCAGCCCAATACCAACCTTACCGTGTCGCGTGGATTCGCCGATTGGTTGCGCACCAACAAGCTCGGTTTCGCCTTCACCTCGTATCAGACTGGTCAGTTGTTCCTCGTCGGTGTCACGCCCGCGGGGACGGTTTCGTTCAACCAGCAGTATTTCACACGCGCGATGGGACTATGTTACCAACCGGGCCGGCTGTATCTGGGTGCCTTGCATCAGATCTGGCGGCTGGAAAACATGCTACGTCCCGGCGAGATCGGCAACGGCCAGTTCGACATGGTGCTCGTGCCGCGCAACGCGCAGACGACCGGCGATGTCGACGTCCACGAGGTCGGCACGACCAGCGATGGCCGCGTGATTTTCGTCAACACCAAGTATAGTTGCCTGGCGACCCTCGACCTGAACCATAGTTTCCGGCCGGTGTGGAAGCCGAAGTTCATCTCGAAACTGGCGCCCGAGGATCGATGCCACCTGAACGGCATGGCGATGGCGGACGGCAAGCCCCGCTACGTTACCGCGGTCAGTCGAAGCGACATCGTGACCGGCTGGCGCGAACGGCGTGACCAGGGTGGCGTCCTGATCGAGGTCGCGACCGACCGCGTCGTGACCGACCAGCTGTCGATGCCGCATAGCCCGCGGGTATATGGCGACGTGGTGCTCGCGCTCGATTCCGGCCGCGGCCAGATCATCCGGATCGATCCGCAGAGCGGCGCGCGCACCGACATCGCGTTTTGCCCAGGGTTCCTGCGCGGCATGTCGATCCACAACGGACATGCGCTGGTCACCGTGTCGAAGCCTCGCAACGGGACGTTCGCCGGCCTCGCGCTCGATGCAGCCTTGAAGGATCGCGACGCCGAGCCGTGGTGCGGCGTGCTCGTCGTCAATCTCGCGACCGGCGACATCGTCGAATGGGTAAAGCTGGAGGGCTTCATCACCGAACTGTTCGATGTGGTGGCAATGCCCCGCATAGTCTGTCCGATGTCCATCGGTCCGGACACGGTCGAAATCCGCTCCACGATCACCTTTGATACCAATATCGCCCCGCTTGGCTGAAGTAAGGCGGATTGTCCGAATACACTATTTGCTGGCCACGATCAGTGGTTGGATCGTCAGCCAGAGCAGCGCATATTTCCGATTTGGCGAGGACCGTACTATTGTGCACTTTGCCAGCCTCTGTGCCGAAGCAATCACTGGGGCACATAAGGCCGTCGTTGTTGTAGGCGATATGACGGACCGCGGCGGTTTGCTTGCGATCCACGCTCGGATCGGTCCCGGCCTTCGAAAGCCTTGAAGCCGAGTTCCGATGTTCGCGCGCTAGAGCGAGGCTGACTTTGGATAGCTGCTCAACAAGCGAGCGCTTGGCTCCGACACGATCGGACGTGGCGAGACGCCTGTACGAAGAAAGCCGAGACAAGCTGCTCCTTGCGCGACAGTATGCCCCAGTTGATACTGGAAGTTGGCGGAGCGGGTGGGATTCGAACCCACGATACGCTTTTGACGTATACTCACTTTCCAGGCGAGCGCCTTCGACCACTCGGCCACCGCTCCGCATTGCTCTGGAAGGGGGTCTGCTAGTGCGGGTTTCGCGTGTGCGCAAGCGATTGCGTGCGGTGATGCACTCGGGCAGTCTTCGGGGATGTTGAATCTCCTTCTTGCCGCCGCGCTCGCGCAGGCCGTTCCTGCACCAGCGCCGGCCGCCGCGACACTTCCCTCGGATCCGTTGCCGGCTGACTGGAAGGCGGTGCCGGACGACGAACTGCTCGTGTTCACGCTGGCCAACGGGCATCGCTTCACGGTGCGGCTGGCGCCACGATACGCGCCCGTGCACGTTGCCAACATCCGCAAGCTCGCCGCGGCGCATTGGTGGGATACGGGAACTAGCGTGTACCGGGTGCAGGACAATTACGTCGCGCAATGGGGCGATGCGACCGAGAAGAAGCCGCTTGTCGCTGGCGTGGTCGCCAATCCGCCGGCGGAATACTCGCATGCCGGGCCGACGACCGTCGCGCGGTTGGCGCAGCGCGATCCCTATGCCGAATGGGCGGGGTATAGCCGCGACGGGTGGCCGCTGGCGGGCAATGACGCGACCGAGTGGGTGCCGCATTGCTATGGGATGGTGGGCGTCGCGCGCGATCTGGCGCCGAGCACGGGAAGCGGCGCTGAGCTGTATACCGTGATCGGGCATTCGCCGCGGGCGCTGGACCGGAACATCGCGGTGGTCGGGCGTGTGATCGACGGGGTCGAGTGGCTATCGTCGTTGCCGCGCGGGACGGGGGATCTGGGGTTCTACAAGACCGAGGGGGAGCGTAGCCCGATCGTGTCCGCCCGCCTCGCGAGCGAACTGCCCGCCGCCGAGCAACCGCATTTCCAGTATCGCGGGGCGGACAATGTGCGGTTTACCGTCTGGATCGCGTCGCGGGAGAATCGGGCGGGGCCGTTCTTCACGGTACCGGCAGGCGGCGCGGACATCTGCGCCGCGCTGCCACCGGTGCGTAAAGCGCCCTAGCGGATGACGGGCGGCTTGCCGAACAGGCCTGCGTTATAGTCTTCGATCGCCTGCACGATCTCTTCGCGCGTGTTCATGACGAACGGGCCGTGTGAGACAACGGGCTCGCCGATCGGGTCGGCGTGGCCGTAGAGGATCGTCACGGGGGCTTCGGTCGTCACGGTGATCGTGTCGCCATCGCTGCCGAACGTGGCGAGATGGTGCGGCTTGATCGGTGTGCCGTTCGCCGAGGGCGCGCCGGCGACGACGTAGAAGAAGACCGCGCGACCACTGGGGGCTGGCAGGTCGATCTTGGCGCCGGCTTCGAGTTCGACGGTCATCATCGCGACGTCGGTCAGCGATTCGATCGGGCCCTTCCGTGCGGCGAAGGCTCCGGAGATCAGGTTTACGGTGCCGCCATCGACCGGGATCGCGGGAATGTCCTCGCGCTGAAGGCCGGTATAGGCGGGCTTGGTCATCTTGAGGCGGCCGGGGAGGTTGACCCAGAGTTGCAGGATCTCCAGCTGGCCGCCGGTGCGCTTGAACGATGCGGGCGAGATTTCCGCGTGGATCAGGCCCGAGCCTGCGGTCATCCACTGGACGCCGCCTGCGCGGATGACGCTCTCGTGGCCACCGCTGTCGAGATGCGCCATCTCACCCTTCAGGATGAAGCTGACCGTCTCGAAGCCGCGGTGCGGATGCGGACCGAACGGGAGGCCGCTGTTGCCGGGGCGATAGGTCTGCGGACCGTGATGGTTGAGGAACAGGAACGGATCGACCTGCGGCAGGCCGGGCCCCGGTAGCGGGCGTCGCGTCACCAAGTCGGCGATGTCGTCGCGCTGGGCGGGATACTGGTTGAGGACGGGGCGCATGTCAGGACGCTTCGCGGTCGGCAGCGGTGGGCCGGGCGATGTCGGTGAGCAGATCGTCGATGCCGGCCACAAGGAAGTCGAGCGTGCGCTGGTCGGTGAAGCGACCGTCGGCGATCTTCTCGTGCACGGCACCGACGACGGCTTGGGGGCGCAGGACGGTGCGGGCGCCGATCGACGCCAATGTCTCGTTGAGTTGCGCGTGGGCGCGAGCACCGCCGACTGCGCCGGGCGACGAGGTTAGCGTGAAGACCGGCTTGCCTGTCAGCGTCGCCTTGCCATGTGGGCGTGAGGCCCAGTCGAGCGCGTTCTTCAGGACGCCGGAGATGCCGTGGTTGTATTCGGGGGAGGCGATGACGATGCCGTCGGCCGCGCCGATTGCCGCGCGCAGGGCTGCGACGGCTTCGGGGGGCGTGTCGGTGTCGGCGTCCTGATCGTAGAGGGCCACGTCGTTCAGCGGGAAGATCGTCAGCGTGGCGTTGTCGGCGACTGCTTCGCCGAGCGTGGTCAGGATCGCGGTGTTGTACGAGCCGCGGCGCAGGCTGCCGGAGATAGCGAGCAGGGTGGGAAGAGCCATGGGAATTCCTTTAGAACAGATCAGAGCGTGAATTCTGCAATCCTCCCCCGCCAGGGGGGGGTGGCTGGCACTTGCCAGACGGAGGGGGAGGAAAGGGAAACAGTCGTTCCGTGTCCTCCCCCTCCGTCACCTTCGGCGACACCTCCCCCTTGCGGGGGAGGATCGAGAGGGCGCCGCCGCCCTCAGGTAAAGCGGTAGCCGGAGATTGCGGTTTGCAGGACGTGTTCGTTGTAGACTTGTGCGCCGGGTTGGTCGGAGGCACCGGCGGCGACCATCAGTGGTAGGAGATGCTCCTCTCTGGGGTGCGAGAGGCGGCCGGCGGGGGCTTCGGCCCAGTCGGCTAGCGCTGCCGCTCGGGCGGTTGGTTCGGACTCGACCGCGGCGGTGAGCCATTGGTCGAAGGCTTCTGACGGCGCGGTGAAGCGCGGGTCGCCGTAGCCGCGCATGTTGTGGAAACTCATGCCCGAGCCGACGATCAGGACGCCTTCGTCGCGTAAGGGGGCGAGTGCGCGGCCGGCGGCGGCGTGCAACGTAGGGTCGAGATTGCGGTCGACCGACATCTCGACGACCGGGATGTCCGCGTCGGGGAACGCGACCTTCATCGGGATGAAGACGCCGTGATCGAACCCGCGTGTCGGGTCGACGGTGGCGGTCATGCCAGCGCCGCGGAGCAGGTCGGCGGCGCGGGTCGCCAAGACGGGATCGCCGGGCGCGTCGTAGCGGATCTTGTAGGTATGCGCGGGGAAGCCGCCGTAATCGTAGATCAGTGGCGGCGTTACGGCGCCGGTGAACGCGAAGCCGCGCGTTTCCCAGTGGCCTGAGACGACGAGGATCGCCTTGGGCTTTGCGGGCAGCGAGGCGGCGATCGACCGGAGGTACGCAGCCATGCCGATCCAGTTGCCGGCGGGGTCGTCCATGAAGAAACAGGGCCCGCCACCGTGCGGGATGAAGAGCGTTGGCTGGCAGGTGTTTGTCATGGCTTCGAAGTAGGCGGCGATGGCGGCGATCAGAAGGCCGCGAATGGCAACGCTGCGTTGCCGGTTGGCGCGGCGGTCACGTCCAATAGAGTATGCGCGCCTCCGGGAGCTTGGCGGCGATCTCGTCCTGGAAGAAGCTGCGGAGCGCGCGCATCGTGTCGGCGTCGTAGACGTATTTCACAGAGCCGAACTTTGTGCGTTTCTCCGTGCGGTTGGCCATGCTGAGGTCGAGCGACGAGCCGGGGTACCAGGTTTGGAGTACCGCCTTCGAGCCGGGGGTGTAGCGGTGGGTGATCAGCTCGATCGTCACGTCGGGTACGTCGGCGAGCACCCTGCCCGCCTCTGTCAGCAAGTCGCCATATGCCTCGCGCCAGCCTTCCGCAGCGATGATCGGGGCGACCGTCAGGCCGATCTTGTAGCCGGCGTCCGCCATTTTCCGGAGCGCCACCAGCCGCGCGGCGACGGGGCTGGTGCCGCCTTCGAAGCGCGCATAGGCAGCGGGGTTGATCGAGGCGCGCATGCGGGTGCGGCCGCGGTGATCTAGCGTCAGCAATGGCTCGACGGCGTCGAACTTGGTGGTGAAGCGGAGCTGCACGTCCGCCTCCCACGCGCCGAAATGCGCGATCAGCGCGGATAGCGATCCGGTGACGTGCTCGATGCCGAGCGGGTCGGTGTAGCAGGAGGCCTCGAACGTGGTGCCTTCGTGCGCGCGGGCGGTCGAGCGCGATGTCACCGTGCCTTGGCCGAGATGCGCGGGGAGTTCGGCGAGTATCTCGGGGAGGTTCGCGTAGACGCGCGTTATGGGCGGCCCCTTCAGCGAGCCGGCGAGGTAGCAATAGCCGCAATGCGCGGGGCAGCCCTCGGCGAGGTCGATCCGCCAGTCCGCGCTGGGAGCGATTGGCTGGAGCTTGCGCTTCGAGGGTGGCGCGACGACCAAGGCCAGCGTTGCCTTGGCATCCGCGTAGGCGCGGCGGGGGTCGTCGGGAAAGTCGAGCTTGAGACGGTCGCTCGGTAGCGTCGTGACAGGGACGCCGAGTGCGGTAGCCCGTGCGGCGATCTCGGCACCGTGTTCCCAGGTCAGCGCGGATGGGGTCGCCAGCAGGCGGCGGGGTTGCCAGAGTTTTTGGGAACGCATTGGGAGACAACGCCGGCCATCACCGATGCGTTGCCGCTATTTGACGGGGCGTTTCTCAAGCTTACGCGCTAGCGTGCGGCGGTGCATGCCGAGGCGGCGCGCGGTCTCGGAGATGTTGAAGTCGGTTTCGGCGAGCGTGGTGTGGATGCGCTCCCATTCGAGCGTCTTGATCGAGGTCGGGCGTTCGGAGAGTTCGGTGTCGACGCTGCCCTCGGTGCGGTCGAACGCGGCTTCGATATCGTCGGTGTTCGAGGGTTTGACGAGATAGTGCGACGCGCCGAGCTTGATCGCCTCCACCGCGGTGGCGATGCTCGCAAAACCGGTGAGGACGACGACGAGAATCTCGGGGTCGTGCGCGTGGAGCGTCTGGACGCAGACGAGGCCCGAGGCGCCGCCCAGCTTAAGGTCGACGACCGCGTAGCGGGGCGTGCGCTCGGCGAGTTGCTCGACGAGTTCCTCGTGGCTGGCAGCCTGCATCACCTCGTAGCCGCGACGTTCGAACGAGCGGCGGAGCGTGCGGGCGAAGGTTTCGTCATCCTCCACGATGGCGAGAAGCTTGGCGTCCGTCATGACAGCGCGATCGCGGAGAGGGGCATGCGGATCGTGACTTCCGCGCCGCCGCCTTCGCAGTTCACGACGGACACCCCGCCACCGAGCTTGCGCATGACGTTGACCGCGAGAAACAGGCCTAGGCCGTGGCCGGGTTCGCGCTTGCTCGACTGATAGGGTTTGCCGAAGCTGGCGAGGCGTTCCTTGCTAAAGCCGGGGCCGCGGTCGCGGACGATCAGCGCGAGGTCGCCGTCGCTGCGTTCGCCGCGGAACGCGACCCAGTGTGGCGAGGCTTCGGCGGCGTTGTCGAGCACGTTGGCGATCACCTGTTTGAGCGCGGGGTCGGAGACGACCTGCGGATCGTCGCCGACTCGGGTGGTATAGTCGAAATCGACCGACGGGTGCACCGCGCGCCACTCGTCGACGATGCCGTCGAGGAGCTGGTGGAGCGGCATGATCTCGGGGGCCTCGCCGCGCGCTTCGCCAGCCGAGAGCAAGATGCCGGTGACGATCGCCTTGCAGCGCTGGACCTCCGACTGCATCTCGACGATCTCGGCCTGGAGGTCGGCGTCCTGCGCGAGCGTCGGCATGCGGCGCCAGTCGGCGAGGATCACGGCGATCGATGCGAGCGGCGTGCCGAGTTCGTGTGCCGCGCCGGATGCCAAAAGGCCCATGCGGACGATATGATCCTCCTCGGCGGCCTGCTGGCGAAGGTCGGCGAGGCGCGTGTCGCGAGCGCGCAGGTTGCCGGTGATGCGGGTCATGAACAGCATCAGCAGCGTCGCGATCAGCATGAAGCAGAGCAGCGAGCCGATCGTGTAGAGCAGGAAATACTCGCCGCTGTAGTCGGGGGGGAGGATCAGCGGACGGTAATAGAGCGTGAGCACGCCGAAACAGGCGGCGGTTACGGCGACGATTGCCCAGCTCGACCAGCGATCGAGCAACACCGCGCCGAGCACGACGTGGAGCAGATACAGCGAGATGAACGGGTTGGTCGCGCCGCCCGCCAGATAGAGCTGCGTGGTGAGCAGGCCAACGTCGAACAGGAGCGCGAGCAGGAGCTGGATATTGGCCCCCTTGCGCCACCCGTAGAGCGGCATGCTGACGAGGTTGAGGCCGACACCCGCCGCCAGCGCTGCGAGCATCGGCACCATCGGCAGGTCGAAGCCGAGCGCGAACCGGGCGAACAATATCGTGACGAACTGGCCGGCGACGGCGATCCAGCGCAGCGTGACGAGCTGGCGCATGTTGGCGTTGCCGGTCGCGTCGGTGCGGGCTGTGGCGAGCGCGAGCCAGCGCTGCCAGCTCTGTCGTGCCACCCCCTGCCCCGCCATTGACGACATCATGTGTCGATCGCCCCCCGCCGCTTGCGCGCATCCTGGCGGACGAACACGACGAACGCGAAGATCGTCATCGCGGCGAGCGCGAACCAGGTCAGCATGTAGACGAAATGGTTATTCGGAAAGGCGATGATCGTCTGACCACCAACCGGGGCGGCGGTGCCGGACTTGTCCGCGTCGACGAAATAGGGCGCGACGTTCGAGAGACCGCGCGCGCTGGTGATCGCGGCGACGTCGCGCGAATACCATTTGCCGGTGGCGGGGTCGTTGTGTCGCAGGAAGCCGCCGCCGGGCTCGGTGATGCGGAGATAGCCGGTGATCGTGATCGGGCCGGTCGGCTTGGTATGCGCCGTGCGTTGCTCGGGTGAGACATAGCCCCGGTTGACGAGGACGGTGAAGCCTTGGACTGTCCGCAAGGGCGTGACGACCCAATAGCCGCTGCCGAGCGCAGTGGCGGCGCGGACCAGCGTCTCACGCGAATTATCGAGGATGCCGTCGAGGCGGATGCGACGATAGGCATCGGTGGTGGCGGTGATCGCGCCCCAGGACGCTGGCCCCGGTGGGGCGACCGGCGCGGCGTGTGCGCGCGCTGCGACCTGTTCGATCAGGTTGAGCTTCCAGGCGCGGCGTTCGACCTGCCAGATGCCGAGCGCCATGAAGCCGGCGAACAGCAGCAGCGCGACCAGGCCTGCGACATAGACGGCAGGGCCCGGTCGCGTCTTCATCACATGTCCGCCGCGGCCTGCATCGGCATCATGTTCGTGTTCATGTGGTACATCACCCAGATCGATCCGCTGAGCGTGATGACGACGAGGATGATCGTGAAGATCAACGCCATCATCGTCCAGCCGCCCTCCGACTTGCCGCTCATGTGCAGGAAGTAGATCATGTGGACGACGATTTGCGCGACCGCGAACACCATCACGACGAGCGCGGCGGTCGACGGGTCCTTGAACGCGCCGGTCATCACCGCCCAGAACGGGATCGCGGTCAGGATGACCGAGAGGAAGAACCCCTTGAGGTAGCTTCCACGCGTGCCGTGTGCGGCATGGTCATCGTGGCTGCCGTGATCCGCATGTGCGTCGTGCGTGTTGGCGTGGGGGTCGCTCATCGTAGGGTGCCCATCAGATAGACGAAGGTGAAGACGCCGATCCAGATGACGTCGAGGAAATGCCAGAACATGCTGAGGCACATCAGGCGACGCTTGTTCGCGGCGATCAGGCCGTGCTTCTGGACCTGCACCATCAGCGTGACGAGCCAGATCAGGCCCATCGTGACGTGAAGGCCGTGCGTGCCGACGAGCGTGAAGAACGACGACAGGAACGCGCTGCGGGTCGGGCCCGCACCCTCATGAATGAGGGTGGCGAACTCGTACATTTCGATCGACAGGAACGCGAGGCCGAACAGGCCGGTGAAAACCAGCCACATCTGCATGACGCGCTGGCGACCTTCCTCCATCGCCAGCATCGCGAAGCCGTAGGTGATCGACGAGAACAGCAGCATCGCGGTGTTCACCGCCACCAGCGGCAGCTCGAAAATCTCCTTCGGGCTAGGGCCGCCGGCGTAGCTGTTGCCGAGCACGGCATAGGCCGCGAATAGCACCGCGAAGATGAGACAATCGCTCATCAGGTACATCCAGAAGCCCAGCATCGTGCTGCCGCCGTCGGGATGCTCGTGCTCGTCCAGGTCGTAGAACGAGACCGGTTTGGTCTCGTTCAGACCGTCCTTCATGGGTATTGCGGACATCGCGTCAGGCTCCCTGGGTCGCGAGCTGGCGGGTGCGCGCGTCCTCGCTAGCGATCACGTCCTCGACGGGGATGTGGAAGTCGCGCTTGTAGTTGAAGGTGTGGAAGATCGTCGTGCCGAAGATGCCGGCGAGTGCCAGCCCTGCGAGCCACCAGATGTACCAGATCATCGCGAACCCGAACGCCACGCTGAGGCCGGCGAGCACGACGCCCGTGCCGGTGCCGCTTGGCATGTGGATCGACTTGAAGCCGGAGACCGGACGGACCGCCTTGCGCTCCTTCATGTCGTACCAGGCGTCCAGATCGTGGACGATCGGCGTGAACGCGAAGTTGTACTCCGGCGGCGGCGACGAGGTCGACCATTCGAGCGTACGGCCGTTCCACGGATCGCCCGTGAGGTCGGCAAGCTTCTCGCGGTTCCGGATGCTGACGAAGATCTGCATCAGGAAGGCACCGATACCGGCGGCGATCATGGCTGCACCGAAAGCGGCGATGATGAACCAGATCTGCAGGTTCGGATCGTCGAAATAGCGCATCCGGCGGGTCACGCCCATCAGGCCGAGCACGTAGAGCGGCATGAAGGCGAAGTAGAAGCCGGGGACCCAGCACCAGAACGAGATCTTGCCCCAGGTCTCGTCCAGCTTGAAGCCGAACGCCTTCGGGAACCAGTAGTTGATGCCGGCGAACATGCCGAACAGCGTGCCGCCGATGATCACGTTATGGAAATGCGCGACCAGGAACAGCGAGTTGTGCAGCACGAAATCGGCGGGCGGCACCGCGAGCAGGACGCCGGTCATGCCGCCGATCGTGAAGGTCACCATGAAGGCGATCGTCCACATCATCGGCAGTTCGAACCGGATCCGGCCCTTGTACATCGTGAACAGCCAGTTGAAGATCTTGGCCCCGGTCGGGATCGAGATGATCATCGTGGTGATCCCGAAGAACGAGTTCACGCTCGCGCCCGACCCCATCGTGAAGAAGTGGTGCAGCCAGACGAGATAGGCGAGGATCGTGATGACGAGCGTCGCATAGACCATCGAGCTGTAGCCGAAGAGGCGCTTGCCCGAGAAGGTCGAGGTGACTTCCGAAAACACGCCGAATGCCGGCAGGATCAGGATGTAGACCTCGGGGTGACCCCAGATCCAGATCAGGTTGACGTACATCATCGGGTTGCCGCCCGAGTCGTTCGTGAAGAACGCGGTACCGATATAGCGGTCGAGCGACAGCATCGCGAGCACTGCGGTCAGCACCGGGAAGGCGGCGACGACCAGGACGTTGGTGCACAGGGCCGTCCAGGTGAAGATCGGCATCTTCATCATGGTCATGCCGGGTGCGCGCATCTTGACGATGGTCGCGATCAGATTGACGCCGGATAGCAGCGTTCCGATGCCGGCAATCTGCAACGCCCAGATATAATAGTCGACACCGACGTCAGGCGAATACGCCAGTCCCGAGAGGGGCGGCATCGCGAGCCAGCCGGTCCGCGCGAACTCACCGATGAACAGCGACATCATGACGATCACGGCACCCGCCGCGGTCATCCAGAAGCTGAAATTGTTGAGGAACGGGAACGACACGTCGCGCGCACCGATCTGGAGCGGGACGACATAGTTCATCAGGCCCGTGACCAGCGGCATCGCCACGAAGAAGATCATGATCACGCCGTGCGCGGTGAAGACCTGGTCGTAGTGATGCGCGGTCAAATAGCCTTCAGAGCCGTTGAACGCCATCGCCTGCTGCGCGCGCATCATGATCGCGTCGGAGAACCCGCGCAGCAGCATGACGATCGCCAGGATGATGTACATGATGCCGATCTTCTTGTGATCGACGCTGGTGAACCACTGGTTCCACAGATAGCCCCAGACCTTGAAATAGGTCAGCGCGGCGACGAGCCCGAGCCCGCCGATCGCCACCATAGCAAAGGTGGCGACGACGATCGGTTCGTGCAGCGGCAGCGACTCCAGGGTCAGGCGGCCGAAGATTGTCTTCAACAGAGTGTCGTTCATGATGGTTTCTCTAGCCGTTCGCGACGGGGCGCGTGCCCGGCTGTGTGGAGGGGGTCAGCATGGTGTGATTACGGTTCGATACCGATCCGGGCGCGCTGTTGGCGCCGTCCCGTTTTATATCGGCGGGTGCGGTCCAATGTTCGCCGCTGCCCTTTTCATCGGCGTCCTTCAGCAACGCGCCCTTGACGCGCTCGGAGGCCTCTTGCGGGCCCTTGCCGCCGTTGACGCCCGGCATCGCCATGCCGGCATGCGAGTCCCCCCCGCCTTTGCCGCCATGCATCATCTGCGACATGCAGACCTTGCCCGGCTGGACGCACTGCTCGACGATCGCCGTGAAGATCTTCGGCTCGACCGCATTGTAATAGCGGACCGGGACCTTCTCGCTCGGCTTCTCCAGCTGGAGATAGCTCGCACGGTTCAGGCCGCCCGCCCCGATCGCGCCACCGCTCTGCCGGACCCGGTTGACCCAGGCATCGAAGCCCGCGTCGGACACGCCGTGGAAGCGGAAGCGCATCCCCGAGAAACCCGCGCCGCTATAGTGCGACGAGAAGCCCTCATAGTTGCCCGGCTTGTTGATGACCGCGTTCAGCGTCGTCTGCATGCCGGGCATCGTATAGATCATGCCGGCCAGCGCAGGGATGTAGAACGCGTTCATCACCGACGACGAGGTCATCTGGAAGCGGATCGGGCGATCGACCGGTGCAGCCAGTTCGTTGACCGTGGCGATGCCGTATTCCGGATAGATGAAGAGCCACTTCCAATCGAGCGCGACGACCTGCACCTCGAGCGGCTTGCCGACGCCGTTCGCCAGCTGCTGCTTGTCGACCAGATTGCCGACCGGCACGTTGTTCGCGAGCGTCGGCGCGTCAGGCTTGATCCGGCCGAGGGGACGGTACGGATCGAGCAGATGCGTGCTGGTCCACGTCAACGCGCCGAGCGCGATGATGATCAGCAGCGGGATGCCCCAGATCAACAACTCGAGGCCAACCGAGTGATCCCAGTTGGGCTCATACTTGGCGGCCTTGTTCGACTGGCGATAGCGGAACGCGAAGAACAGCGTCAGGAAGATCACCGGAACGATGATCAGCAGCATCAGCCCGGTCGAGATCAGCACGAGGTCGCGCTGCTGCACTGCGATATCGCCGGAGGGCGACATCACAACCCAGTCGCAGCCGCTGGTGAGCAGCGCAAGCGGCAGCACGGCCAGCCATTTTTTTGCGCGGGAAACGGTTTTCTCAACGATCATGCTGGTCCCCTACGCCTCGGTTGCGCCGCACTACAGTGGACAATTTGTCCAATGGGCGCTGCACTGCAACATCGGCATGGCTTTATCATCACGAAGGGTAGCATAGATTGCCCCTGCCCGCATCCGCCCGAACAGCGTATGATGGGCCAGCGCCCTGCAGAGCGAGTTGAAGAATGAGTGCTAACACGATCCCCGAGACGAGCTTCGAAGCCGATGCTCGCAGTATCCACAGCGACGGCGAGCACGTCACGCCCGGCGTGATCGCGATCGGCGTGGTAATCGGCCGCACCTCGGAATTCTTCGACTTCTTCGTGTACGCGATCGCCTCGGTGCTCGTGTTCCCGACGCTGGTCTTTCCGTATGTCGACCGGTTGCAGGGCACGCTGTATTCGTTCGCAGTGTTCGCGCTGGCGTTCATCGCCCGCCCGATCGGCTCGATCATCTTCATCGCGGTCGATCGCGCCTACGGTCGCAGCGTCAAGCTAACGATCTCGCTGTTCCTGCTTGGTACCTCGACTGTCGCGATGGGGTTTATCCCCGGCTATGATTCGGTCGGCAACTGGTCGGTCGCGATCCTCGCGCTGCTCCGCATCGGCCAGGGCATCGCGCTCGGCGGTGCCTGGGACGGTCTGGCGTCGCTCCTCTCGCTCAATTCGCCCGAGAAGCACCGCGGCTGGTACGCGATGCTGCCTCAGCTTGGTGCGCCGATCGGCCTGCTAGTCGCGAGCGGGTTGTTCGCATTCTTCGTCGCTGCGCTGCCGACCGAGGACTTCTTCGCCTGGGGCTGGCGCTATCCGTTCTTCGTGGCGTTCGCGATCAACGTCGTTGCGCTGTTCGCTCGCCTGCGCCTGGTGGTGACGCCCGAGTTCGAAGAGATGTACGCAAAGCGCGAGCTCGAGCCGGCACCGGTCGTCGAGACCGTGCAGTCGCAGTGGAAGGCGATCTGGCTCGGGTCGTTCGTGCCGCTCGCCAGCTTCGCGCTGTTCCACATGGTGACGGTGTTCCCGCTGTCGTGGGTCGTGCTGTTCACGCGCGAGGCCCCGGCGCGCTTCCTTGTGGTCGAGGTGATCGGCGCGATCATCGGGATCGGCGCGATGCTGGTGTCGGGTCTGCTGGCGGATCGGTTCGGGCGTCGCACGATGCTCGGCACGATCGCGGTGTTGATCGCGCTGTTCGCGATCGCCGCACCGTCGCTGCTCGATGGCGGCGACGTCGGCGAGCGGCTGTTCATGGGGATCGGCTTCCTGCTGTTCGGGCTGTCGTTCGGCCAGTCCTCGGGCGCGATCGCCTCGAGCCTGTCGCCGCAGCATCGGTATACGGGTTCGGCGCTGACGACCGATCTGGCCTGGCTGTTCGGTGCGGGCTTTGCGCCGCTGGCGGCGTTGCTGCTGACGAGCAAGCTCGGGCTGGCGGCGAGCGGCGCGTATCTGTTCTCGGGCGCGGTGTTCACGCTGATCGCGCTGGGGCTGAACAAGGAACTGGCGAAGCGCAACATCGCGCGTTGAGGTATCGCGCGTTGAGGTTTGGGAGGCGACTAGCCCCCCTAACCGACACCACCCCGGCGAAGGCCGGGGCCCAATTGGCAAGGCTGCAGTAACGGCGCGCTGCCCTCAGTTAGCACCGTCCCCCTATTGGGCCCCGGCCTCCGCCGGGGTGGTGGTAATTGGAATAACTCTGAGCCCTTCCAAAACCGTCGCCACTCCAAAACCGTCGCCCCAGCGAAAGCTGGGGTATTCCTGTTGGCGGACGCTGCGACCCGGAACGGGGAGATCCCAGCTTTCGCTGGGATGACGGTCAGCCGGCGAACGCTGGAATGACGGTGAGGGCAGTCAGACCCGTCGGCGATCGAGTCCCCACGACAGCGCCCAGATCGCAAACCCGCCAAGCGCCAACGCCGTCCCGACCCAGCCGGTCGACGGCAACCCGTACCCGCTCGCAATCGCCAGCCCGCCAAGCCAAGGCCCAAGCGCATTGGCCGTATTGAACGCCGAGTGATTAAGCGCCGCGGCCAGGGTCTGCGCCTCCTCCGCGACATCCATCAGCCGCGTCTGGAGGATCGTCGACAGCCCGCCGCCGCACCCGATCAGCACCACGACCGGCAACATCGCCCAGAGATGCGGCGTCGCCGGTGCGTACAGCGCGAGCGCCCCTGCTCCGAACAGCAACGTGATCCCCGCCGCCGGCATCAGCGCCACGTCCGCCGCTTTCGCGCAGACCAACGTGCCGATCGTCATTCCGACACCGAACAACGCAAACGCGACCGGCGTGAACGCGGACGACACACCCGTCACCTCGGTCAGCGTCGAGGCAAGATAGGTATAGACGCAGAAAATCCCGCCAAATCCGACCGCGCCGATCGCCAGCGTCAGCCAAACCTGCCCGTTACGCAACGCCGCGAGTTCGCCGAGCGGGCTCGCATCCTTCGCAGGCCGCAGCACGGGCGCGAACTTCAGCAGCATCGCCACCGTCACCGCGGCGATGATCGCGACGATCCCGAAGCCCCAGCGCCAGCCGAACCACTGGCCAATCCCGTTCGCCAGCGGCACGCCCGCGATCGTCGCGATCGTCAGCCCCAGCATCATCCGCGATACCGCGCGCGACCGCTTCTCGCGCGGGACCATCGACGCCGCGACGAGCGACCCGACCCCGAAATACGCGCCGTGCGGCAGCCCGCTCAGGAACCGGGCCAGCAGCATCAGATGATAGGTCGGCGCGAGTGCGGACAGCCCGTTGGCAATCCCGAGAAACGTCATCAACCCGATCAGCAACACCCGCCGCTCGATCTTCGCGGCCAGCACCGCGATCGTCGGCGCACCGACGACCACGCCGAGCGCATAGGCGCTGATGACATGCCCCGCGGTCGGCTCGTCGATCCCGAGTCCCCGCGCGAACTGCGGTAGCAGGCTCATCGCGGCGAACTCGGTGGTCCCGATCGCGAAGCCACCCACGGCAAGCGCGAGCAGCGCCAACCGCGCGTTGACAGGCGGGGCAAGCGAGGTGGTTTGGTCGGTATCGATCATGCGGTTTATTTCGCAGGTGCAGCATAAAGCTTCAACCCGCGGACACCCGATCAAATGTCAGCCGCACCCAAGCCCATGTTCGCCGACAACCGGCTCGATCAGACCGCGCCCTCGATCGGCGCGGTCATGATCACCCGCAGCCCGGGCATGTTGTCATCATGCTCGATCGTGCCCGACAGCCCGGCGACGATCGCGTTCATCATCCGACTGCCGAAGCCCTCCCGCGTGCCGACCTTGCCCGAACCCTCGTCCGCGACGATCAGGCGAAGACGGTTGCGATGCTGTTCGAGCGCGATCAGGATCGGGCCCGGACGCCCGCCATAGGCATATTTGCTGGCGTTGATGACGAGCTCGGTCAGCACCAGCCCGATATTCACCGCCCGATCGGTCGGCACCAGGATCGGCGCGAGATCGAGCCGCATGTGCGCCGCCCAGTCCGCGCCGAGCGAGGTCTTCATGTCGCCGGCCAGCTCCTCGAGATAGCGCGACAGATCGACCGACTCGACTTGGTCGTCGCGGTACAGCCGGCGGTGGACCAGCGCGACCGCGGAAAGCCGCGCCTGCGCTTCGGCGAGATGCTCCTTCACCTTGGCATCGTCGGACGCCTTGGCCTGGAGCGACAGGAACGCGGCGACCAGCTGGAGGCTGTTCTGGACGCGGTGATTGACCTCCTTCATCAGGACGTCCTTCTGCGCGATCAGCACGTCCTTGTCGGCAAGCGTGCGCTGCATATCGGCATTGAGCAGGCGGAGCCGCTGGTTGATATGCGCGTCGTGGAACGCGCGGCGCAGGCGATGCGCGGCCTCGATCTCCTCGAGCGTCCAGCGCCGCGACCGTCCGGACACGATCTGCGTCCAGGACTCGAACGAGGTGCGCGGGGTCAGCACCGCGGTCGGATCGAGCGACACCGCCTTGTGCGGATTGCCCGCCCATTCGACCTCTTCGGCCTGCTCGGCGCGGAACCAGAACAGCATCGCACCATCGTCGATCAGCGGCATCGCCAGCACCCCGCTGGCGCAGGCGCGATAGGCCTCCGCGCGCGGCAGCAACGCGGGAAGCTCGTGCGTCGCCAGCGGTTCGATCCCGCTGCGCGCGCAGACCCAGGCGGCGAGGTCGCGAATCTCGTCATGCGCCGGGCAGACCCCGTCGGTGTCGACGATCGTCCCCTGCACGAACGCGAACCCGTCGGCGTCGAGCATCCGCCGCAGGTCGTCGCGCAGCGCCACGACGATGCTGCGTGGTGCCGGTTCGGTGGCGAGCTTGGCGATCACCGCATCCTCGGCACCGCGCAACCGCAGGCGTTCGCGGTAGATCTCGGCCTCTTCCTTCGCACGGATCTGACGCGCGAGCCCGCTGGCCAGCGTCGCCGATGCGGCGCGGACGTCGGGGCTCAATCCGCGCGGCGTGGCATGATGGCAGGCGATCAGGCCCCATAGCAGCCCATCCTTGACGATCGAGATCGACGCCGACGCCGCGACCTCCATATTGGCGAGATAGCGCAGGTGGATCGGCGACACGCTGCGCACCGTCACGTCGCTGAGGTCGAGCGTTTCGAAGCCGGCGGGCCGCAGCACCGCGGGCGTATAGGCGATCATCGGGATGGTCCGCGTGCGGTTGCGAACGTACAGCGCGCGCGCCTGCTGCGGAATATCCGATGCCGGGAAATGATGGTTCAGGAACGTGCCGAGACCGACGGCCCTGTCCTCCGCCACGACGCGGCCGGCGTCGTCGTCGAGGAAACGGTAGATCATCACACGGTCGAACCCGGTAAGCTGGCGAAACGCGATCGCGGCGCGGTCGCACAGCGTGCTCAGATCGGTCGCGCGTTCGAACATCGTGATCATCGGGTTGAGACGACCGAGCATCTGCGTGGCGGTCATCGGTGCGGCATCGACGGGTTCGAGTTCCGCCAACACATAGTCGCCGCTGCGGTGGATCGTGACCTCGAAGCGTTCGGTCGATCCCATCACCGGATCGCCGACCAACCCCCCCGGCCCCACGTCGTCCGTCGGCACGGCCTGCGCGAGGAGTTGGGAGAGGTCTGCGCCCAGCCACTCTGCCGCCAGCCGACCCTCGATATCGCCCGCCCCCGCGACGACCGTCAGCGACGCCGGATCGGCGACCAGCAACAGGCCATGCGGCTGGATCGACCCCGGAATGTGGATCGGCTCGCGGTCGCACGCGGTCAGGTCCAGCCCGCTGTCCTGGGTCTGCGCCTGATCGAGCGCAGTAGCGTCTACATCGTTCTGCGCAGTCATCGGCCAAGGCCCCCTTGTCAGCAAAACCGCTGTGGCGGTCATTGCGGAACAAAGCAAATACCCTCGCAGTGAGCCTATTGATCAGGATCAGGACGGCGGCGCGGACTCGGCATAGCGCCGCGCGATTATGGCACAGGCGATCAGCTGCAACTGGTGGAACAGCATGACCGGCAGCAGGATCACGCCGACCTGCGCGGGCGGGAACAGCACGCCCGCCATCGGCACGCCCGATGCAAGGCTCTTCTTCGACCCGCAGAATTGCAGCACGATCGCATCCTCGCGGGGGAGTTTCATCAGGCGTGCGACCGCGAAGGTGAGCGCGAGGACGAAGGCGAGCAACGCCGCGCACAACAATCCGATCAAGATCAGGTCGCCGAGCGACAATTTGGTCCACAATCCCTCGACCACCGCGGCTCCGAACGCGCTGTAGACGACCAGCAGGATCGAGCCGCGATCGACCACCGTCAACAGGCTCTTGTTGCGCGTCACCCACGCACCGATCCACGGCCGCAACAGATGCCCGGCGACGAACGGCACCAGCAGTTGCAGCACGATCGCCTCGATACTCTCGATCGAGATCCCGCCGCTGCCCGAAGTGTTCATCAGCAGCGCGACCAGCGCGGGCGTCACGAGGATGCCGAGCAGGTTCGAGAACGACGCGCTGCACACTGCCGCCGCGACATTGCCGCGCGCGATCGCGGTGAAGGCGATCGAGGACTGCACGGTCGAGGGGAGCAGCGTCAGGAACAGCAACCCGGCGGCGAGCGGCCCCGTCACGAACGGCAACGCAGTCAGCCCCAGCCCGAACAACGGGAACGCGACGAACGTGATGGCGAGCACCGCCAGATGCAGCTTCCAGTTGCGCAGGCCCGCCCAGATCGCATCGCGCGACAGCTTGGCGCCGTGGAGGAAGAACAGCAGGACGATGCCGATATCGGCGGCGTAGCCGACGATCGTCGCCATCTCGCCGCGGGCCGGCAGCAGGCTGGCCAGCACGACGGTGCCGAGCAGCATCAGGATGAACGGCTCGAATACGGAGAGGAACCGCCCGATCACGGATGCGCCTTCACATAGGCGTCGAGCGTCGCGAGATAGCCGCTGAGCGCGTCGTCATCCAGGAAACTGCCGAGAAAGCTGTTGCGCGCGAGCGTCACGACCTGCTCGCGCGACAGGGCCTTCGCGCGCGCCGTCTGGCGGAAATTCTCGCCGATATAGCCACCGAAATAGGCCGGATCGTCCGAATGGATTGTCGCGCGCAGACCGAGATCGAGCATCCGGTCGATCGGATGGTTCTCCAGCCGATCGACGTTGCGCAGCGCAACGTTGGACAACGGGCACACGGTGAGCGTCATCGCATCGCGTGCGAGGCGAGCGACCAAGGCCGGATCCTCCAGCGCGCGGTTGCCGTGGTCGATGCGGTCGACCTGGAGGATGTCGAGCGCCTCGTGGATATAGGCGGGCGGGCCCTCCTCGCCGGCATGCGCGCACAGCATCAGCCCGGCATCCGCGGACGCCGCGAACACGCGCGCGAACTTCGACGGCGGATGGCCGACCTCGGACGAATCGAGCCCGACGCCGATGAACTGGTCGAGCCACGGCTCCGCCTGCGCGAAGGTCTTGAACGCGTCCTCCTCGTCGAGATGGCGGAGGAAACTCATGATCAGCCCGACCGACATGCCGTGCTTGGCCTGGGCTTCGTCGATCCCCGCGAACAGCCCGCGTGCGACCACATCGAACGGGATGCCGCGATGCGTGTGTGTCTGCGGATCGAAGAAGATCTCGGCATGGACGACTCCGTCCTGCGCGACCCGGTCGAAATAGGCGCTGCCAGATCGCGGAAGTCCTCCTCGGTCTGGAGTACCGCGGCGCCCGCATAATAGATGTCGAGGAAGGTCTGCAGATTGGTGAAGCTGTACGCCGCGCGGACGTCCTCGACGCTCTTGAACGGGATCGCGACCTTGTTGCGCTCGGCCAGCGCGAACATGAGTTCGGGCTCCAGGCTGCCCTCGATGTGGAGGTGGAGTTCGGCCTTTGGCAGGTTCGTGATGAAGTCGTCGTTCGGGAAGGGGGTCATGATCCGTCCTGTCGCTTGGGTCGCGTCGGCTGCAACCATTCCGCGCGCCGCGCACTACCGCAAGTGCGAAAGCCGTTGCATGACAATCCTGTCACGTTACCGAGCGCGTAAACCTACGCTAAGGACACCATCGATGCCCACAGGACTGGTCGCACTGCTCGACGACATCGCCGGGATCACCAAGCTTGCCGCCGCCAGCCTCGACGATATCGCCGCGACCACCGGCAAGGCAGGCAGCAAGGCGATCGGCGTGGTGGTCGACGATGCCGCCGTCACGCCGCGCTACATGGTCGGGTTCGAGCCCAAGCGCGAACTGCCGATGATCTGGAAGATCGCGCTCGGCTCGTTCCGCAACAAGCTGGTCTTCATCCTGCCCGCCGCGCTCGCGCTGAGCGCATTCGCGCCGTGGTTGCTGACGCCGTTGCTGATGCTCGGCGGTACGTATCTGTGCTTCGAGGGCGCGGAGAAGATCCTCGAGGCGTTCGGCGGCGGGCATGCTGAGGAGGTCGTCGAGGCGCCGGTCGATGCGGCGACGCTCGAAGCGCAGAAGGTCTCGGGCGCGATCCGTACCGACTTCATCCTGTCGGCCGAGATCATGGTGATCGCGCTGTCCGACGTCGCGACCAAGCCGATCTGGGAACAGGCGATCGTGCTGGCGCTGGTCGGGATCGTCATCACCATCGGAGTCTACGGCGTCGTCGCGCTGATCGTGAAGATGGACGATATCGGCCTGCATCTGGCGCAGCGCAGCAGCGCGGCGGTGCAGGCGATCGGGCGTGGGCTGGTGAAGGGCATGCCCCTCGTCATGTCGGCGCTGTCGGTGATCGGCACGGCGGCAATGGTGTGGGTCGGCGGCCAGATCATCGTCCACGGGATCGAGGAGTTCGGGTTCACGACGCTCCCGCACTGGATCCACGACACCGCAGAGGCTGCTTCGCATGCGGTGCCGTTTGCGAAGGGCGCCGTGAACTGGGCGATGAACGCGTTCTTCTCGGGGATCGTCGGATTGATCCTGGGGGGCGCGATCGCGCTGGGTTTGCACGCGGTGAAAAAGCCCAAGGCACACTGAAGGACGGAGTGCCGATCGCTGCGGACCGTGTCGTGATGGGGCGCACCTTCCCATCTCGGTAAAGGACTGGACGGCTGCCCTTTATCGCGATTACACCTCGTGTCATCGTCTCTCAGCCGGAAGGCCCTTCCTTTGATCCGCAAGCTTCTCGTCGCATCCCTGCTCGCGTCCGCTGTTCCTGCGGTGGCGCAGGTTCCCGCCGGCAATACTGCGCCACAGCCGGTACCGTTCGTCGACACGATCCCCGACGCGGTCGACACGCCCTACCCGGGCACGCTGCTGCTCGACGTCGATGCGACCGATACCGAGCGCGGCATTTTTCGCGTGAAGCAGACGATTCCGGTCGCCAAGTCCGGGCCGATGGCGCTGCTGTATCCGAAGTGGCTGCCCGGCGCGCATTCCCCGCGCGGCGAGATCGAGAAGCTCGCAGGCCTCGTGATCCGCGCGAACGGCAAGATCCTCCCCTGGACGCGCGATCCCGTCGACGTGTTCGCGTTCCATATCGATGTCCCGACTGGCGCGAAGAGCGTCGTTGCTGAGTTCCAGTTCATCTCCGCGACCAAGGGCGACCAGGGCCGCGTGGTGATGACCCCGACGATGATCAGCCTCGAGCCGAATCTCGTCAGCCTCTATCCGGCCGGCTATTTCACCCGCCAGATCCCGATCAAGATGACCGTCACCTACCCGACCGGCTGGACCGCGGCGGGCGCGGTGCCAGCGAAGGTATCGGGCTCGACCTACAGCTACGACACGACCAACTACGAGATTCTCGTCGATTCGCCGACGCTGGCGGGCAAATACGGCAAGGTCTGGCCACTCAGCCCCCGCGTCGATCTCAACGTGTTCGCCGACAGCCCCGACCAGCTCGCCGCCAAGCCCGAGCAGATCGATGCGCACAAGCGCCTCGTCGACCAGGCGGTGAAGACGTTCGGCGCGCAGCATTACGATCATTACGAATTTCTGCTGTCGATCACCGATCAGCTCGGCGGGATCGGCTTGGAGCATCATCGCAGTTCCGAGAACGGCGTCCGTCCCGGCTATTTCACCGAATGGGAGACTGGGGCCGCCGCGCGCAACCTGTTGCCGCATGAATACACGCATAGCTGGGACGGCAAGTTCCGCCGCGGTGCCGACCTGTGGACGCCCGATTTCCGCACGCCGATGCGCGATTCGCTGTTGTGGGTCTACGAGGGCCAGACGCAGTTCTGGGGCTATGTGCTCCAGGCGCGCTCGGGGCTGGTCAGCAAGCAGGACACGCTCGACGGCTATGCCTCGATCCTCGGTATTTACGACACCGCGCCGGGCCGCCAGTGGCGTCCGCTGATCGACACGACGAATGATCCCGTCATCTCGGCGCGCAAGCCCAAGGGGTGGACGAGCTGGCAGCGGTCGGAGGATTACTACAACGAGGGCCTGATGGTCTGGATGGAGGTCGACGCGATGCTCCGCCAGAAGTCGAACGGCACCAAGTCGATCGACGATTTCGCGCGTGCCTTCTTCGGCGTTCGTGACGGCGACTATGGCGAGCTGACCTATACCTTCGCCGATGTTGCGAAGACGTTGAACGGGATCGTCCCCTATGACTGGGCGACGTTCCTGAACACGCGGCTGACCGAGACGGGCAAGCCGGCGCCGATCAACGGCTTTGCGATGAACGGCTACAAGCTGGTCTACGGCCCCGAGCAGAGCCCGTATCTGAAGCAGGCGGAGAAGACGCGCGGCACCGATGTCAGCTATTCGCTGGGCATGGTGATCAACAAGGACGGCGTGGTCACCTCGTCGATCTGGGACAGCCCCGCGTTCAAGGCGGGCCTCGACGTCGGCACCGAGATCGAAGCGGTCAACAGCGAGGCCTATTCGGCGGACCGGATCAAGGCGGCGATCGTCGCCGCGCAGGGAACGAAGCTGCCGATTCGTCTCACTGTAAAGAACAATGACCGATTCCGTGACATCTCGCTCGATTACCACGACGGCCCGCGCTATCCGCGGCTTCAGAAGGTCGGTACAGGTGACGGTGGGCTCGACAAGCTGCTGACGCCGCGCTGACCAGCCACTGACTTACCGGTGCCGGTCGCTCCCCAGACGAGGAGCGCCGGCACCGTCATATTCTGAAAGGACCGCCATGCGTATCGATCTCATCCCGACCGGCAAGAACCCGCCCGAAGACCTCAACGTCATCATCGAAGTCCCGACCGGCGGCGAGCCCGTGAAGTACGAGTTCGACAAGGCCAGCGGCGCGCTGTTCGTCGATCGCATCCTGCACACGCCGATGCGCTATCCTGCGAACTACGGTTTCGTGCCGCACACGCTGAGCCCCGATGGCGATCCGCTCGACGCGCTGGTGATCGCACGCTCGCCGTTCATCCCAGGCTGCGTCGTCCGTGCGCGTCCGATCGCGGTGCTGAACCTCGAGGACGAAGCCGGCGGCGACGAGAAGCTCGTCTGCGTGCCGGTCGACGCGGTGTTCCCGTATTACGCCAACATCGGCGAGCGCGGCGACATGCCGGAAATCGTGTTCGAGCAGATCGAGCACTTCTTCACGCACTATAAGGACCTGGAAAAGACGAAGTGGGTCCGGGTCGGCAAGTGGGGCGATGCCGACGAAGCCAAGCGCGTCACGATCGAGGCGATCGAGCGCTACAACGCCGAGAAGGCCAAGGGCGAAGAGCCGATGAACGCGGACGACACCGCAGGGCGCTGATCGCATGACAACGGCGTCTCGTGCGTTCGATGGCATCCGCGTCCGCGCGGCGCAGATCGGACTATACGAGACGCCGATACTGCACGGGCGGCTGGCCGATGCGGATGCGCTGAACGCCGCGCTACGGTCGGCGATCCTCGATCGTCACTCCGCCGCGCCCAGCCTCGCACGGTCCAATGTCGGTGGCTGGCATTCCGCCACCGACATGCTCGACTGGGGTGGACCGGCAGCAGCGGCGCTCGCCGATACCGCGGTGAAGATGGCGAAGCGCGCGTCGCATTTCGATGGGCGCGATGCGGCGACGGTCGAATGGACCGTCAAGATGTGGGCGAACGTCTCCCCGCCCGGCGCGCTCAACATGAGCCACGCGCATCCCGGCGTGCTGTGGGCCGCGGTCTATTATCTCGACATGGGAGTCCCGCCCTCGGAAGGCGAAGCGGGCGGCGAGCTGTTCTTCGAGGACCCGCGCTTTCCGGTGCCGTTCATGCGCCTGCCCGGCTTTCGGCTGCTCGGCATCGACGGCCAGCCGCAACCGGTCGAGCGCCGCCTGCCGACCGACGCGGGTGATCTGGTCCTGTTCCCCGCCTGGCTCCGCCACGGCGTCCGCCCGCACCTCGGCACCCGAGACCGCATCTCGATCGCGATGAACATCGACGTGACAGGGTGAGATAGCAGGCAGATTAACCCGCGATCCGCCCTAGTCCTACCGCCCGGCCAGCTTCACCAGCGCATCCCCGGTCATCCGCTGGATCGTCCAGTCCTCCATCCCGACCGCGCCAACCTTCCGGTAGAACGCGATCGCATCGGCATTCCAGTCGAGCACCGACCATTCGAACCGCGCGCAGCCGCGATCGAGCGCTACGCCGGCGAGATGCGACAGCAGCGTACCGCCGACCCCCTGCCCGCGCGCTTCCGGCGTCACGTACAGATCCTCGAGATACAGCCCGCGCTTGCCCGTCCAAGTCGAGAAATTGTGGAAGAACAGCGCGAACCCGAGCGGGCCATCGGCATTCTCCGCGATCAGAGCCTCCGCGGCAGGCCGCTCCCCGAACAGTGCCTCCGCCAGCATCGGCTCGGTGGCCTCGACTGCATCCGGCTCGCGCTCGAACGCGGCGAGTTCGCGGACGAAGCGCAGGATCGTGCCGACATCGGCCGGAGTCGCGGAACGGATATGGGTCATGCACTAGCCTCGATCGATGTCTGCGCGATGTCACGCCGCCGCGCCGCGTACAGGCACGCGACTACGATGATCGCCGCGCCCGCCAGCGTGAACGCCGATACCCGCTCGCCGAACACCAGGAAACCCAGCACTGCGGCATAGACGAACGAGGTGTATTCGGTGGTCGCGAGGAACCCGGTATCGCCGTGCGCATACGCCCAGCCGAGCAGCCACAGCGACGCGGTCGCGAGCCCGGCGGCGAGCATGAGCTTGGGCCATTGCACCGCCTCGGGCACCACCGCGAGCCAGGGCGCCGCGAGCGCCAATGTCGCGGTGATCACGAGCGCCTGAAAGAACGCGATCTCCCCCGGCCGCGCCGCCTGGCTCTGCAGCCGCGCGATCACGAGGTTCACCGCATACAGCACCGCCGAGCCGAGGATCGCGAGCGTGCCATGAAAGGTCTCGGGTCCGGGCACCTCGCGCCCCTGCCCGATCATCACCACCAGCACGCCTCCAAGTGCCGCGATCGATGCGACCAACGTCTTCCACCCGACCCGCTCGCCCAGCGTGGCGGCCGCGAGCAGCAAGGCGAGGATCGGCGCGATGTAGGTCAACGAAATCGCCTGCGCCATCGGTACGCGTGCCAGCCCCCAGAAGAACAGCACCGCCATCGCGGTCGTCACCAACCCGCGCGCCAGATGCAGTTTCAGCCCACGCCCGCTCGGCCGCCCGCTGTTCCCGAGCTTCCACGCGACCGCACCGAGCCCGACGCTGATCATCTGCCGCCACAGCAGCGCGTTATAGACGCCGATCGCCAGGACGAGCGACTTCATCACCGCATCCATCATGGAGAACAGTCCGATGCCGAACGCGGCGATCGCGAAGGCTAAAGCGGGTGACACGATTCGAGAGGTCATCGGAACAGGCGGATATCAGGCGCGATCGGCTGCGGCACCGATTCTCGCCAGCCGCAGCAATTCGGGAAGTGCGGTCCGGACGGCCGCGATCAACGCTGCATTTTCCCTCGATCGTCCATCCGCGGGAACGATATAGTCGTGATGCTGGATCGAGGTTGCCGCTACCACGCCGTGATAGGTCGAACTGGAAAGATCGTCATTGTCGCCGGACGTGTTGGGCTTCGTCGCAACAGCCGTCGCGCAGGTTGCGTTCTCGTCATCCATGGCCCGCACGTACCAAGGCCCGGGCGTCGCCGCCTGATCCAGCGCGGTCAGTGCATCGAGATCGGCGGCCGTCGTCATGCGCATCCCATACGCCGCATCGTACCGGCACGCCATCGTCACGCGCTGCGCGAAAGGATCGTCATTCGATGTGTCGATCCTCCCCCGCCAGGGGGAGGTGGCTGGCACTTGCCAGACGGAGGGGGAGGTAAGCGACGACCTCTGCCCTGTGCCCTCCCCCTCCGAAGCCTCCGGCGCCACCTCCCCCTGGCGGGGGAGGATCGGCCAACTTCAGCGACGGTGGATATCAGTCCGCATCAGCGCCGTTCCCCCACGAAGGCGGGGGTCCAGGAGCCACAACCGTCATCGCCCGTTACCCTGGGCTCCCGCCTTCGCGGGAGAACGAGACGAAGCCTGCGCCCTATTCCTCGTCATCCTGACGAAAGTCAGGATCCAGAGCCATTGAGGTCTGCGTTCGTTACCCTGGATCCTGACTTTCGTCAGGATGACGGGGCGTGGTGGTAGCCCTCTATTCCGCCGCCACCGGCACCAGTGCAGCCATCGCCTCGTCGGCCGCTTCGATCTCGGCGGCTTTCGCTTCGACCAACCGGACGATGTGGTCGACCATGTCGGCGTCCTGGACGTGGTGGTCGGTGACGCCCGACAGATACACCATGTGCTTGCCGTTGCCGCCGCCGGTGATGCCGATGTCGGTCTCGCGCGCTTCGCCGGGGCCGTTCACGACGCAGCCGAGCACCGACAGCGACATCGGCGTGCGGATATGCTGCAACCGCTCCTCCAGCGCCTGCACCGTGCGGATCACGTCGAAGCCCTGGCGCGCGCACGACGGGCACGACACGACGCGGACACCGCGGTTGCGGATGCCGAGCGACTTGAGGATCTCGAAGCCGACGCGGACCTCCTCCTCCGGTTCGGCGGAGAGCGACACGCGGATCGTGTCCCCGATCCCGTACCAGAGCAAACTCCCCATCCCGATCGCCGACTTCACCGTGCCGCCGACGAACCCGCCCGCCTCGGTGATGCCGAGATGGAGGGGACAATCGACCTGTTCGGCGAGCTGCTGGTACGCCGCGACCGCGAGAAACAGGTCGGACGCCTTCACCGCGACCTTGAACTCGTGAAAATCGTGGTCCTGCAACAGCTTGATGTGATCGAGCGCCGACTCGACCAGCGCGTCGGGGCAAGGCTCGCCGTATTTCTCGAGCAGGTGCCGCTCGAGCGAGCCGCCATTGACGCCGATCCGGATCGCGCAGCCGTTGGATTTCGCCGCGTCGACGACTTCCTTCACGCGCGACGCCGAGCCGATATTGCCCGGGTTGATCCGTAGGCACGCCGCGCCGGCATCCGCCGCTTCCAATGCACGCTTGTAGTGGAAATGGATGTCGGCGACGATCGGCACGCGGCTCGCGCGGACGATCTGCTTCAGCGCGGTGGTCGATTCGACGTCGGGGCAGCTGACGCGGATGATGTCGACGCCGGCCTCTTCACAACGCCGGATCTGGTCGACCGTCGCGCGGACGTCGTCGGTCGGCGTGTTGGTCATCGTCTGCACGGTGACCGGCGCGTCGCCACCGACGGGGACGTTGCCGACCATGATCTGGCGGCTCTTGCGGCGGGTGATATCGCGCCAGGGACGAAGGGACATGGGGATTCCTCGGGAGTTCGAGGCCTATATAGCGACTTGCGCGCTGGAACGGAACATCGCTGGCCGGAGTAGCGAACGTCGGCCATAGCGGCGCACGGCTTTAGGAGCGAACGCGATGACCCTGTCCCTGTACGATGCGACGATTCCCTCGAACCTCCAGATTCTGCGTGCGGTCGACGCGCTGCTCGACAAGGCGGAAGCGTTCGCGGCCGAGAAGGGTATCGAACCCGCGACGCTGATCGATGCGAAGCTCGCCGACGACATGCTGCCGTTTGGCTATCAGGTGAAGTCGTGTGCAGCGCATTCGGTCGGCGGAATCGAAGGCGTCCGCTGCGGCACCTTCTCGCCCGATCGATCGGCTTGGCCGACCGACTTCGCGGGTCTCCACAGCGTGATACGCGACGCGATCGCCAAGCTTGAGGCGATCGACCGGGAGACGTTCGACGCGCTCGCCGACAACGACACGACCTTCGAGTTCGGCACGTTCGTCATGCCGTTCACCGGCGCGAACTTCCTGCTCTCGTTCTCGCAGCCCAACTTCTACTTCCACGCCAGCACCGCATACGCGATCCTCCGCGCGCAGGGCGTGCCGATCGGCAAGCGCGACTTCATGGGCACGCCGCGCATGAAGGCGTGAACCGGCGCGGGGAACGCCTTAGCCGCCCGACGCTTGCGGCACCGGCCCCCGCCCCGTAGGGCCGCGCGATGACCCGGCATTACGGCATGGACTGGCTGCGGATCGGTGCGTTCGCGCTGCTGATCCTCTACCATATCGGCATGGTCTTCGTGCCGTGGAACTTCCATGTGAAGTCGCTCCATGTCGAGGACTGGGTGCGGCTGCCGATGCTGGCGAGCAATGCTTGGCGGCTGACGCTGCTGTTCGTCGTCTCGGGCTATGCCAGCCGCGCGCTGCTTGCCCGGTCGAGCGGCACGGCCGGGTTCTTTGCCAACCGCTGTTACCGCCTGCTAGTGCCGCTGCTGTTCGGCATGGCGGTGATCGTGCCGCCGCAACCCTGGGTCGAGCTGGTCACCAAGCACGCCTATGCCGGCAGCTATCTGACGTTCTGGAGCCATGACTATTTCCGCTTCGGCAAGCTCGCCGGGCTGTCGTTGCCGACCTGGAACCACCTCTGGTTCGTCGTCTACCTCTGGGTCTACACGAGCGTTTTGACGCTGGGGCTGGCCGTCGTCCGCGGCGACTGGCTTCAGCGCGCGTTCGACCGGGTCTTCGGCAGCTGGGCGGTGCTTGTCCTCCCCGTCGCGTGGCTCGTGTTCGTCCACGCCTGGTGGTTCCAGATGGCCGCGGAATCGCAAGCCCTGTTCGGCGACTGGGTCGCGCACGTCACCTATTTCCCTGCCTTCCTGTTCGGCTTCGGCCTCGCCCGTTCCGAGCCCGCAATGGCGGCGATCGCGCGCTGGTGGAAGGTCGGCGCGGTCGCCGCGGTGCTCGGCTATGGCGCGATCATCGGCGTCGAACTCGAATGGCCCGGCGACATCGTCGCGCCGCGCTGGATCTACCCCGGCTACGGCGTCGCCCACGCGCTCGAGCAATGGGGCGCGATCGTCGCGCTGATCGGAATCGCCGAGCGCCACTGGAACCGCGATTACCGCTGGCGCCGCACGCTGACCGAGGCGGTGTTCCCGTTCTACCTGATCCACCAGACGATCATCGTCCTCGTGATGTACGCGCTGCTCCCCGCCGGCCTGCCGGGCTGGGCGGAGTTCGCGGGCCTGCTCGCCGCGACGACGATCGGCTGCATCGCCTTCTACTGGATCGGCCGCAGCATCGCGCCGCTCCGCCCCCTCATCGGCCTCCGCGCCCTCCCCTCGAAAGACTCAGCATGACCTGGACCCTCGTCATCCACGGCGGCGCCGGCAAACTCGACAGCGAGATGGTCTCGCCCGAGCAGGATGCGGGTGCGAGAGCGGGCCTGTCGCGTGCGCTCGACGCAGGGTCGAGAGTGCTCGCGGACGGCGGCAGTGCGCTCGATGCAGTCGAGGCGGCGGTCCGCGTGCTGGAGGACGACCCGCACTTCAACTCGGGGCGCGGCGCGGTCTTCACGCACGACGGCACGCTCGAACTAGACGCGGCGATCATGGACGGCCGCACCCGCGCAGCCGGTGCCGTCGCCGCGGCCACCGCGACGCGCAACCCGGTCGGCCTCGCCCGCGCAATCCTCGACGACGGGCGCCATGTCTTCCTCGCCGGCAAGGGCGCGGACGCGTTCTCGCGCGATCGCGGATTGCCGCAAGCCGATGCCGACTGGTTCGCGACCGACGAACGCCGCCGGCAATTCGCCGAGTTCCAGGCCGATGGCGGCGGGTTCGACGTCGACATGAAATACGGCACCGTCGGCGCAGTCGCCTGCGATACGCACGGCCATGTCGCCGCCGCCACCTCGACCGGCGGTGTCACCGGCAAGCGCTGGGGCCGGATCGGTGACACGCCGGTGATCGGCGCGGGGACCTTCGCCGACGATCGCGCGTGTGCGGTATCGTGCACCGGCTCGGGCGAGTTCTTCCTCCGCGTCGGCGTTGGCCATGAGATCGCTGCGCGTGTTCGTCTGTCGGGCGAGTCGCTGCAGGTCGCCGCCGACGCGGTGCTTGCCGAAGTGAAGGCGCTCGGCGGTACCGGCGGGGTAATCGTCGCGGGGCCGGACGGCGACATGGCCTGGGGTTTCAACACCGTCGGCATGTACCGCGGGACGGCCTCGTCTGCGGGTAGCCGAACGGTCGCGATCTACGCTAACGAGCCGGCATGAAACGCTATTTTCTCGCCGCCTTGGCCGTTGTCGGCCTCGCCTCGCCCGCCACCGCATTCTGGGAATACGGCCACCAGACCGTCGCGCAGATCGCCTATGCCAACGTCACGCCGAAGACCAAGGTCGCGATTCGCAAGTTGCTCGCGCAACAGGCGCTGCTCGACACGCCCGAATGTCCCGCGGGCACGATCGAGCAGGCGAGCGTCTGGGCGGACTGCATCAAGCCGCTCAAGACCGCCGACGGCAAGTCGCGCTTCGGCTTTGCGTACACTTGGCATTTCCAGGACGCCGACGTCTGCGCGCCATTCGACCTGACGCCCGCGTGCAAGGACGGCAATTGCGTCTCTGCGCAGATTGAGCGCGACGTGAAGTTGCTACGCGATCGCGCTACGTCGCCGAAGGAGCGCGTCCAGGCGCTGGCGTTCCTGATCCACTTCGTCGGCGATCTCCACCAACCGCTGCATGCGGGCGACCGCAACGACAAGGGCGGCAACGACGTAAAAGCGGATTACGGGATCTACGGTCCGGCGCGGTTCAACCTGCACTCGATCTGGGATGGCCCGCTCGCTGAGCGCGCGATCTCGACGCCGCCGTCGCTGGTGCGGCGCTACCCGGCGGCCGAGCGGGCGAAGATCGGGGCGGGGACGGTGACCGACTGGAGCCGCGAATCTTGGGCAGCCTCGCATGAGGCGTATGCGGCGGCGCTTGGCGGGGACGCGTGCGGTACGGTCCCGGCGCGGGTGAAGATGGACGATGCCACGATCGCAAAGATGGTGCCCGTCTCGCGCGAGGAGATCCGCCGCGGGGGTATCCGCTTGGCGAAACTGCTCGACAAAGCGCTGGGCTAAAACCCCTCTCCCCGCCGGGGAGAGGGAGGGGCCTACGGGCTCTTGCACGTGGGAGGGTGAGGGGCTTGAGGCTCGGACGGTCCGTCTCAACAGCCCCTCACCCTCCCGTCGCCAAGTGGCTCCTCCTTCCCTCTCCCCGGAGGGGAGAGGGACTGCCGCGACAAATCTTAGTTCAGCACCACCGTGACCGCGCGGCGGTTCGCCGCCCAGCTCTGGTCGTCCGAGCCCATCGCCACCGGGCGCTCCTTGCCGTAGCTGATCGTCGTCATCCGTGACGACGACACGCCCTTTGCCGCCAGATAGTTCTTGGTCGCGTTTGCACGACGATCGCCGAGCGCGAGGTTATACTCGCGCGTGCCACGCTCGTCGGCATGGCCTTCGATCGTGATGCGCTGGTTCGGGAACTTGGCGAGCCACTGCGCCTGGCTGTCGAGGATCGCGCGTGCGGTCGGATCGATGTCGTACATGTCGAGCCCGAAATTCACCGTGTTCGAGCTGACCGAGCGCTGGAAGTCGGCATCCGACCCCGGCACGATCGCGCCGCCGACATTGCCGTTGTTCATCCCCGCATTGGGATCGACCGCAGCGTTGTTGTCGACCGGTGCGGGCGGCAGCACCGCGGGACGCTTCTTCGCGCAACCCGAAACGGCGATCAGCGCGGTACACGCCAGCAAGATGTTGGAAAGCTTCGACATAGATAGTCTCCCGTAGAAAATCACGTTTCCCGTTAGTGCCCCCATAGCAGGTTCAGGGCCGCAGGGGGCCCCATGCCGGATCGGAGCCGTCGAGCGGCGTCGGGATTTTCCGCTCGTTGACGCCCGTGAGGTCGACCGACCAGAGGTCCGCCTTGCCGCCGCTGCCGCGTCCCGATCGGTAAAAATTGATCACGCGACCGTTCGGCGACCAGCTCGGGCCCTCGTCCTGCCAATCGTTGGTGAGCAGCTTCTCGCCGCCGCCGCTCGGGCTCATGATGCCGATCCGGAAGCCGCCACCGAGCTTGGTGAACGCGATCAGGTCGCCGCGCGGGCTCCACACCGGCGTCGCATAGCGCCCACCGCCGAAGCTGATCCGCTGCTGGTTCGAGCCGTCCGCGTTCATCACGTAGATCTGCTGCCCGCCCGAGCGATCGCTCTCGAACACGATCTTGGAGCCGTCGGGCGAATAGCTGCCGCCGGTGTCGATTCCCGGCGAATTGGTCAGGCGTTGCGGCGTACCGCCTTGGCTCGACACGCGGTACACATCGGTATTGCCCGCCTGCGCCATCGAGAACAGGATGTTGCGCCCATCCGGCGAGAAGCGCGGCGCAAACGTCAGGTTCGCGTTCGCGACCACCAGCCGCTGCTTGCCCGAGCCGATATCGTAGACATAGATCGCCGGGCGATTGTTGAGATAGCTCATGTAGACGATCGACTGCTGGTTCGGTGCGAACCGCGGCGTCAGCACGATCGACTGGCCGTTGGTCAGGAAGCGGTGATTGGCGCCGTCCTGATCCATGATCGCGAGCCGCTTGATGCGGTGGCCCTTGGGTCCGGTCTCGGACACGTAGACGACGCGACTGTCGAAATAAGCGCCCTCGCCGGTGAGGCGCGTGTAGACCATGTCGGCGCACTTGTGCCCTGCGCGACGCCAGTCCGACGGCGGTACGACGAATCCGGTGCGGGTCAGTTCGGCCTTCGACGATACGTCGTAGAGGTAGCAGCCGACGGTCAGGTTGCCGTCGCCATTCGCGCGGATGAAGCCCTGCACGAGTGCCTGCGCGCCGGTGCTGCCCCAATAGTCGAACCCGGGTGCTGTGACTTCGGGGAAGGTGATCGGGCGTAGCTGGCCGGGCGACAGCGGCGTGAACAGCCCGGAGTTGCGCAGGTCGTTGGTGACGATGTCGGCGAGCTGGCGGCCGAGCACGTCGGTCGAGCCTGCTGGCGTGGAGACGACCGCGGACGTCGGCATGACGGGAATCGCGATCGGCATCGGCGCGGAGATACCGCCGGTGACGTCGACCACGAGGCCGCCGGACTGATCGCCTGCCGTTGCCGGGGCTGCAGGATCGGCGGGGGCTTGTTGCGGTGCCGGCGCTGGTGCGTCTTGCGCATACGCTGCACTGCCGGAGACGAACGCGAGCAGCCCAACCGAAGCCAGAACCGATCGAGTCATACGCCCACCCCACACAAACCCCACCCCGGCGGAGGCCGGGGCCCAGTTGGGGGACGCCACTGAAGGAGCGTTGCGCATCGTTACATCGACCTTTCCAACTGGGCCCCGGCCTCCGCCGGGGTGGTTACCGAGCGATGAGTGGTCACCCGCAACTAAAGTTGCGCGCGAAGGGAAAAACCCCAGGATCGATCGAGTCATAACGGACATCCTCAGCCGGGAAGTTTGTAGCGCAGGCTGAAATTGCTCCAGCCGTTCTGCACGTCATACAGGTCGTCGGGCAAACCGCGTAGCGGCGAACACCCGACAAAGGTGGCGATCGCCAGATCGTCGACGCGGTCGACATAGCGCCGGTTGTCGTCGTCGACCCCGGCATGACCGCTGATCGTCGGCCGCGATTTCAGCGTGCCGTCGCGGTTGAGCTTCAAGTTGATCGTCACGCGGATCCGCTCCGCGCCAGGCCCCGGCGTGACCTGCCGGTTGGCGCAGGGCTGCACCTGCCGCAAGATCGCCGAGCCGATGTTCGCCGCCGCCTGCGCACCGAGCTTGGCGGCCTTGGGGGCTTCCGACTTGCTCGGCGACGGATCGGCCGACAGACCTTTCAGGAAATTGTCGCCGAGCCGCGACCCGCGTGGCCGCGACGCTTTCGCCTCGGCGGTCGAGCCGCTGCCCTTGGTCGAGGATGCCTTGGCGGGCTTGGCCGACGATGCGGAAGACGACGTCTTCGCGGGCGCAGCACTCGGTTTCGCCGCAGCCTTGGTCGGCGCGGACTTCGCGGGCGCGGCCTTGGCGGGTGGCGCCTTCTCGGCCTTGGGCTGTGGCTTCACGACGGGCTTAGGGACCGGCGCGGGCTTTGCGACGGGTTTCGGCGGCGCGGGCTTGGGTTTGGGTTGAGGCTTCGGCTCGGGTGTCGGCTGCGGCTTGGGCGCAGGTTTCGGTGGTGCGGGCTTGGGCTGGGGCGCAGGCGGCACGGGATCGGGCTTCGGCTCGGGATCGGCTTCTTCCGGAGCAGGCGGCGCGGCATCCTCGGGCGCACCTTCGTCCGGCGCGACCGACTCGGCTGGCGTCTCCACCGATTGCGGCGCGGTCGCTTCCAGCGCGACATCGGGCACGAGGCTCACGTCGATCGGCTGCTGCTCGATCTTCTTCGGCAGTTCGGGCGCACTGAGAAAGCCGAGCGACAGCGCGCCGAACAGCAGGACGTGCCCGACAACCGCGACGCCTAAGCCGATCTTCTCCGAACGGTCCATCAGCCAGCCATCAGTTCTGGTTACCCTCGACGGTCACCAGCGCGACGCGGTTCAGCCCGGCGCGGTTGAGTTCGCCCATCACGCGCATCACGCGGCCGTAATCGAGCTTCCGGTCCGCGCGCAGCAGCACCTGCGGCTCGTCGCCAACCGCACGGCTGGCAGCGATCGCGGCGAGCCGCACCGGCAGCGCGTCGTCGGTCACCTGATCCTTGTCGATGAACAGCGCGCCGGTCTCGTCCATCGAGATCTCGACGGGCTTCTGCTCCTGGTCGAGCGCTTTCGCGCGCGCGTCGGGGAGGTTCACCGGTACGCCCGCGGTCATTAGCGGCGCGGTCACCATGAAGATGATCAGCAGCACCAGCATCACGTCGACCAGCGGCGTGACGTTGATATCCGCCATCGGCGCGCGGCGACCGCGCCCGCGGGAAGAAGGAAGATTCATCGCCACTTAAAATCCTCCCCGCACGCGGGGAGGGGGACCAGCGAAGCTGGTGGTGGGGGCGTGCGTCATGCGTTGCGCTGCGTTGGTGGCCTCGTCCCACGGACGCCGTGCGACGTGGAGAACCCCCTCCACCACGCCTCTGCGCGTCGCGGTCCCCCTCCCCGTGCCGGGGAGGATCTGCGTCGCGCTCATCGCGAGCCGTCCAATTGGCGCGAGAGGGTCGTGTGGAAACCGTCGGCGAACCGGTTGAGGCTTGCCTCGATCCGGTTGATGCCGTGCGAGAACCGGTTGTACGCGATTACCGCGGGGATGGCCGCGAACAGGCCGATCGCGGTTGCGAACAGTGCCTCCGCGATTCCCGGCGCGACCACCGCCAGCGACGTGTTCTGCGCCGCCGCGATGCTGGTGAAGCTTCGCATGATGCCCCAGACCGTACCGAACAGCCCGACGAACGGCGCGACCGAGCCGACCGTCGCCAGCACGTTCAGCCGGTCCGACAGCTTGTCGATCTCGCCCGCGACGGCTGCACCCATCGTCGTCGCCAGCCGCTCGCGCGTGCCGCTCTTGTCGATCGTGCCACCCGCGGTCGAGCGCCGCCACTCGGTCACGCCGGCCGCGAACACGCGCGCCGACGGCAGGTCGTTCTCGCCCTCCGCCTTGTAGAAGACGTCGATATCCTCGGCCTTCCAGAAATCGCGCTCGAACCGCGTCATGCCCTTGCGCGTCTTGCCGATCCGCCGCCAGAACGCGACGATCAGAGCCCAGGTCCAGATGCTGGCGAGCAGCAGCCCGATCATCACGCCCTTCACCACCCAGTCGGCCTGGAGGAACAAGTGGATCGGCGACAGCGTCGCGCTATCCATAGTCAACACCGGATTCATGCTTCCCCCTGCCAGACAAGGCGTTCGTAGATATCGATCCAGGCGCGCGGCTGGCGGCGTGGGCGGCCATTGGGAGCGACCAATGCCGCCACCACGTCCGCCTCGGCCAAGACAAGCCCGTCGCGCATGACCCTTTGATGAATGGCGACCCCGGCCGCGCGCACTTGCGTGATCCGCGAGACCACCAGCAGCGCGTCGTCGAGCCTGGCGGGCGCGGCATAACGGATAGTGACGCTGGCGATCGCGTAGGAGCCTTCGCCCGCCTCGAACGCCGCGCGCTGGTCGATCCCGCCGACCCGCAGCATGTCCGACCGGGCGCGCTCCATGTAGCGCAGATAGTTGGCGTGATAGACCGCGCCCGACAGATCGGTGTCCTCGAAATACACGCGCACCGGAAACCGGTGCTCGCGCCCTTCGAAGCGGCCTTCCGCCGGACGATCTGAAACATCAGCCATTACCGCGGCTGTTAACCCAGTCTTTGCCATGAAGCCAAGCTTTGCCTTCGCGGTTCGCGCTGGCCGGCGCCGTGCGAGGCGCCTAGCTTGCCGGCTGCAAACGCAGGAGACTCGCATGGCCGATCGTCCCACCGGCGGAATCACGCCGTTCCTCGTCATTCGCGGACAACGCGGACGCGAGGCACTCGAATTCTACGAGACTGCGTTCGCCGCAACCCTCGTCGAGACGAACTTCGCGGACGACGGCGTCCGGCTGATGCAGGCGAGCCTGCGGATCAACGACGCCTGGCTGATGCTCTCCGACGAGTTCCCGGAATGGCGCGGTCACGACGAGCCCGAGCCCGCGGGTATCACACTGCATCTGCGCGTCGACGATACCGATGCCTGGGCCCACCGCGCGGTGGCGGCCGGCGCCGCCGTGACGATGGCCGTCGCCGACCAGTTCTGGGGCGATCGCTACGGCCAGGTGCGCGATCCGTTCGGCCATAGCTGGTCGATCGGATCGCCCATCAAGACCTGATTACTGGAAGACGCTCGGGTCCAGCTTTAAGCGGGGCTGAGCCGGCGGCACAGGCTGCGAGATCGGCTGGAGCCGGGCCTGGGTGATCGTCTGCACGGTCATGTTCGACGCATATTGGCGCGAGACGGCCAGTTGTGGCTGAACCGGACGCACGGGGCGACCACGCCACGCATCGACCGCGCGGTAGAAATCGGTGAACGGCCGCTCGAGCACGGGCAGGTTCTGGGCGGCGAACGCGGGCAATGCCTCGGCGGTCAGCCCGGCGCTCTGAGCGAGGACCGTGCCAGCCGCGGCGCAGAAGTCGTCGCGCGCGGGCGACTGCGAGAAGAAATTGTACAAGCGCGTCATCGAATCGTCGTAGCGATCCTGCCAGTCGCCGCCGCCCGCTTTGTATTCGCTGGCATAGGTCGCCTCGGCCTTGGCGAGCACCGGCTTCTGTGCCGAGAGCAGCGCGTTGTAGCCTGCGACGATCGTCAATTCCTGCGGCCCGCGGCAGGCGAGCGCGGCGACGTTGAGCGCAGCGCGGAGATGCCAGACCTTCGCGGAAGTCGTCAGATTGCGATTCGGTGTGGGATAGGTGCCGTCGGCCAGCGCGACCGGAATGACGATGGTCGGCGACGCGCCCTTCGGCATTGTTGGCGCAGGCACTGGCACCATGATCACGGGCGGCGCGACCTGCGCCACGGTCCGCGGCTTCGACGTGCAGCCGGCCAGCAGGCCCAGCGCGGTAACGGACAGCAAAGCAAACCGACGACTCATCACAACACCTCGTAACGTCCCCCGACGGGACACTCTTGCCGGGATTAGGTTAACGAGACGTAAGCCGTACGCGCTTTGCGGCGAGTGGAGAGGGAGCGGGGTTGGGCCTCGCGCTGGCTGCACCTACCCCGGAAGTCGTCCACCCCGGCGAAGGCCGGGCCCCAGTTGGAAAGGCTGCAGTAACGAAGCGCGACCTCCGTCAGCGATGTCCCCCAATTGGGCCCCGGCCTTCGCCGGGGTGGTGCTGGTGAATGTCTAGGAGCGAGGCATGACCAAGCGTATTACACGCGTGCTCTGCAATCCTCCCCTGCAAGGGGAGGTGGCTGGCGCTTGCCAGACGGAGGGGTGACACCCTCTCGATAGCGGATCACCCCTCCGTCAGCCCAAGCGGGCTGCCACCTCCCCTCATAGGGGAGGGAAAAAGATCAAACCGCGCGTGCTTCCAGCGCGGCAGCCGCCTGTGCCATCAGGCCGCCGATGATCTGCGCGACCGGCTCCTCGCGCTTGACCATGCCGACCGACTGGCCCGCCATCACCGAGCCATGCTCGACATCGCCGTCGATCACCGCACGGCGCAGCGCGCCCGCCCAGTAATGCTCGATCTGCAACTGCGCCTCGGCCATTTCCACGCGGCCGCCGTCGAGATGCCCGGCGACCTCGCGCTGCTTCGCCGTGAACAACTCGCTCGACGCGTTCTTCAGCGCGCGCACCGGAATGACGGGAAGCCGCGCATCGATCTGCACGCTGGCGATCGCGTCGCGTGCCGAGGCCCGGATGAACGCCTTCTTGAAATTGGCATGCGCGATCGATTCGGTCGCGCACACGAACAGCGTGCCGAGCTGTACGCCCGCCGCACCCATGTCGAGGTACCCCGCGATCGCCTCGCCGCGACCGATCCCGCCCGCAACGAACACCGGCACTTGGTCCGCGATCTCCGGCAGCATCTCCTGCGCGAGCACGCTGGTCGAGACCGGGCCGATATGGCCACCGGCTTCCATGCCCTCGATCACCAGCGCGTCGACACCGCTGCGGATCAGCTTTTTCGCGAGCGCCAGCGCGGGCGAGAACGCGATCAGCTTGGCGCCCGTCTCCTTGATCGCCTCGATGCTGCCCTTGGGCGGCAAGCCACCGGCGAGCACGACATGGCCGACCTTATGTTTGGTGCAAACCGCGATCAGCTCGAACAGGTCGGGGTGCATGGTGATCAGGTTCACGCCGAACGGCTTGTCGGTCATCGCCTTGGTCGCGGCGATCTCGGTGTCGAGCAGCGCGGGCGTCATCGCGCCGCACGCGATCACGCCGAACCCGCCCGCGTTGGAGATCGCCGAGACGAGGTGCCGCTCGCTCACCCAGGACATCGCACCGCCGAGAATCGCGACCTCCGACCCGAGGAACGCGGCGCCGCGCGCCATCCGGCGTTGCAGCCGCTCAGTACCGATCGTCATGCATCCATCCCCGTCGTCGCAATCTTGTTCGTCGTTGCAATAATGTCCGCTATCCCAACTCTATACGTCATCCCAGCGACAGCTGGGATCTCCCGGTGATAGCGTGGGCCCTTGCCGCGGGAGACCCCAGCTTTCGCTGGCGTGACGGTGTGGGCTGGGGTTACGGTGTTGTGGCTCAAGCCGCATCCTCGGCATCGAGGCCATACGCGGTGTGCAGCACGCGCACCGCCAGCTCGGTATAATCCTCTTCGATCAGCACGCTGACCTTGATTTCCGACGTCGCGATCGCCTGGATGTTGATCCCGCGCTCGCCGAGCGTCGTGAACATCGTCGCCGCGACACCCGCATGGCTGCGCATGCCGACACCAACGACCGACACCTTGGCGACGCGCGTGTCGTGGACGATCGTCGCATAGCCGATCGCGTCCTTCGCCTTGTCGAGCACGTCGAGCGAGCGCGCGAGATCGGCTGCCGGTACCGTGAACGTCACGTCGGTCGAGCCGGTCGAATGCGCGACGTTCTGCACGATCATGTCGACGTTGATCCCCGCATCGGCGAGCGGCGCGAAGATCGCCGCGACCGAGCCGGGCCGATCGCTGACCTGCGTCAGGGTGATCTTCGCCTCGTTCTTGTCGTGCGCGATGCCGGTGATGAGCTGGCGTTCCATATCGTCGATTTCCTCTTCGCCCACGATCAACGTGCCGCGGTGACCATCATTGGTATCGCCGTCCTCGAACGAGGACAGCACGCGCACGCGCACGTTTTCCTTCATCGCCAGGCCGACAGAGCGCGTCTGCAGCACCTTGGCACCGACGCTGGCGAGTTCCAGCATCTCTTCATAGGTGACCTTGCTCAGCTTCCGCGCGCGGGGCACGATCCTGGGGTCGGTCGTGTAGACGCCGTCGACGTCGGTATAGATGTCGCAACGATCCGCCTTCATCGCCGCCGCCATCGCCACCGCCGACGTATCCGAGCCGCCGCGGCCCAAGGTGGTCACGCGCTGGCCATCCGCGACGCCCTGGAAACCGGGGATCACCGCGACGAAACCGTCCGCAAGGCTCGCGTCGAGCGCGGCCGTGTCGATCTCGCCAATCCGCGCCGATCCGTGTGCGTCGGACGTGTTGATCGGCAACTGCCAGCCGAGCCACGACCGCGCCTTGCAGCCGGCCGCCTGCAGAGCGATCGCGAGCAAGCCACTCGTGATCTGCTCGCCGGCCGAAACGACGACGTCATATTCCTTCGCGTCGTACAGCGACGACGCCTCGCGGCAGAAGCCGACCAGCCGATCGGTCTCGCCGGCCATCGCGGAGACGACGACGGCGACCTGGTTGCCGGCGTCGACTTCGCGCTTCACGCGCGCGGCGACGTTGCGGATCCGCTCGATCCCAGCCATCGACGTCCCGCCGAATTTCATCACGATACGGGCCATTGGCAGCGCAAATCCCTTTGGGTCGAAGCGGCGGCCCTGATAGGTAGCGCGCATGATACTGGCAAGTGACACCGTAAACGGCGCAACAATCGATCCGCGCGAGGCCGCGCATTTCGGCACGATGGCGAAGGACTGGTGGGATCCGAAGGGCTCGTCGGCGCCACTTCACAAGCTCAATCCGCCGCGGTTGCGCTATATCCGCGAGCAGGTGGATGCGCATTGGGGTGGCGATGGTGCGACCTTCACCCCGCTGGCGGGGAAGACCGCGCTCGACGTCGGCTGCGGCGCTGGGCTGCTGTGCGAGCCGTTGGCCCGGCTCGGCGCCACAGTGACGGGGATCGACGCCGCGCCGGAGAATATCGCGGTGGCGGAGATCCATGCGGCTCAGAGTGGTCTTGCGATCGACTACCGCGCGGGAGGCGTCGAGGGGCTAGCCGGACAATTCGACCTCGTCACCAGCCTTGAGGTCATCGAGCATGTCAGCGACCCTGCGGGCTTCGTGCGCGGTCTAGCGCGGACTTTGGCAGAGGGCGGGCTGTTAATCCTGTCGACGCCCAACCGCACGCCTTTGTCGCGGCTGGCGATGATCACCGTGGCGGAAGGTGCCGGCGTCATTCCCAAGGGCACGCACGACTGGAACAAGTTCCTCACGCCCGAGGAACTGACTGCGTTGCTGAAGGATGCGGGGCTGCGCGTGACGGATACGCGGGGGCTGAGCTTCTCGCCCGCGACTGGCTTCACGCTGAGTGACTCGACGAGCCTCGATTACTTCCTAACCGCGGTAAAAGCCTGACTCGTGGCCCACACGCCACCACCCCGGCGAAGGCCGGGGCCCAGTTGGGAAGGCCGGGGTAACGGAGCGCGATCGCTAATCATCACCGTCCCCCAACTGGGCCCCGGCCTCCGCCGGGGTGGGGCCGAATGACGAGCCGAAGCACTCCCCAAAATTGTTCACCCGCGAAGGCGGGTGCCCAGACTGGGCACCCGCCTTCGCGGGTGAACATGCTTCTGATGCTGGCAGCGCTAGCAACCCTCTTCGTCACCCTCGCGCTCCTTCGCCCGGTAGACCACGACGAGAGCCAATACGTCGCCGCGGCCGCGCTAACCGCACACGGCCTCTTCCCCTACCGGGACTTCGCCTACCTCCAGACCCCACTCCAACCGTACCTCTTCGCGCCCGTCGCACTTCTAGCCGGCAACTGGACCTGGCCAGCCCTCCGCATCCTCAACGCCCTGCTCGGCATCGCAACGATAGCCTGTGTCCACACCGCCGCCCGCACCCTCGGCGCCAAACCCAAAGCCGCCCTCACCTGCGCAGCCGTGTTCGCCACCTGCGACATCCTCCTCTTCAGCATCGGCACAGCCCGCAACGACGCACTCCCCGCCGCGCTGCTCGCCGCAGCCCTCCCCCTGATCGTCCGCCCCGCCATCACGCGCAAAGCCGCCGCGCTCGCCGGTTTCCTCCTCGCCAGCGCCGCCGCCGCGAAGATCTCCTATGCGTTTCCCGCGCTCGCCTACGGCCTCTACGCGCTGGTCGACCGCCGCCATCGCCCCGCCGCGGTCCTGCTCGGCACGCTCCCGGTTATCGCCTTCGTCGCCTGGACCTATGCCGCCAGCCCGGCCGGCTTCGTGTTCGGCACTTTCACCTTCCCGGCGCGCGGCCCCGCCGAATATTACGCGCTCCGCCCGTGGAAGATGTCGCTCCCCGCCAAGGCGATCGACACGCTCAAGTTCGTCGCACTAGGCGCAGCCCTGCCCGCGCTCGCGCTGGTCGCCCGCGACGCCTGGCGACGCCGCGCGGTCGGACTGCTCGACTGGCTGATCCTCGCCGGCCTGATCGCCGCACTCCTGCCGTTTCCAACCTGGCGGCAATATCTCCTCCCAGCCCTGCCAGCCCTGTTCGTCCGCCTATCGCTGATCCCGCCCCCAAGCCGCGCGTGGCGAATCGCGTTCGCCGTATTCGCCGCCGCCGGCATCGCCCCCTCCATCGCAGCGCTGGCAGATTCGGATGGCCTGTCGCTCACACAGGCCCTCCGCGAAGGCCGAGCGGTCGGCCGCGTCCTCGACCAACACGGACTCGCAGGACCGATCGCGACGCTATCACCACAAATCCTCCCTGCAGCGAACCGCCAGCCCGATCCCGCCTTCGCGACCGGCCCCTTCTATTTCCGCAGCACCAAGCTGCTCGACGCAACTCAAGAACACGCGCTCCACCTGATCTCGCGAGCGCGCATGAAACTCGACGGATCGACGATCCTAACCGGAGGCGAAGGCCCCGCGACAAGCGGCGATGCCAGCCTCGACCAAGCCCTCGCCACCGCCGCACGCGACGCCGGTTACGAGCCGATCCCGATCCCCGGCACGCGCTTCACCGCGTTCACGCCGCCAGCCCACACCCCTGCTTCGCCGCGACCAGCCCCGCATAATAGTCCATGAGCTCGACCGCATGCTCGCGGTCGCTGCGGACATGCCGCGCCGCCACCGCCGCCGCGCGCCGCAGCAACGCGGGGTCGCGCGCGAACAACCGCCCGATCGCCGCCGCCGCGCTCTCCGCATCACGCGCCGCGTAGAGCTCGCTGGCGTGGCGGTCGGCGACTTCCGCGCAGCCACCCGTATCCGGCACGATCAGCGGCAGGCCCGATGCCATCGCCTCCGACGCGACCAGGCCGAACGGCTCCGCCTCCGACCCGTGGATCAGCGCATCGCAGCTCGCCATGATCCGCGCGAGCCGCTCGCGATCATAGACCGGCGCGAACATCCGGATATGCGGCGACCCGCCGATCCGCCGCTGAATCGCCTTGGTCTGCGCACCCGCGCCGATCAGGACCAGCCCGACCGGCAGCGTCGCCCCCGCCCGCGCCACCGCATCGACCACCAAGGGCCAGCGCTTCTCGCCGTGATGCCGCCCGAGCCCGAGCAGCAGCATGCCGTCCTCGGGCAACCCGCACTGCTGCAGCAACGCCCCGCGCAGCCGCGTGTCGCGCAGGTCCGGGGAGAAATGCCCGCGCTCGATCCCCAGCGGCATCGCCGCGTCGATCCGGACGCCGCGCGCGCGCAATCGCTTTTCCAGCGCCGGGCCGTTGGTGACGACGACGTCGTATTTCTCGAGGAAGCGGTTCATGTATCGGCTGTACCAGGCGAACCCGCGCTCGATCTGGTCATGGCTCGCGACGCCCGCGAACCAGCGCTGGGCATAGGCGGCGATATTGTCGTTGTGCATGAAGAACGACTTCACCGCGCGGCCCTGCCAGTCGCCGACGAACCATGCGGGCCGCCACGGCGAGCAGCACTCCACCACGTCCGGATCGAGATCGTCGAGCACCCGGTGGATCGCCGCCCTATCCCAGAACAACCCGTAATTGCGATCGAACGGCATGCCCGGCGACTTGAGATAGATGATCCGCCCGCCGCCCGGCCGCTCCTCGACGCGATCCTCCTTGCCGGGCGCAACGACGATCAGTTCATGGCCCATGTCGGCCATGATCCCCATCTTCCGGTCGACATAGGTCCGCACGCCGCCGCCGGTCGGCGAGTAGAACTCGTTGACGTCGACGATTCTCACGGGATCATTCTCATGGCGTGACAGGCCCGAACCCGCCGAGCCCGCGCAGATACTGCACGGTAATCCGCACCGACGTGACGCCCGCGCCGACTTCGACCAGCGCCTGCTCGACCTTGGGCCGCGACCGCCCGAGCTTTGCATTGCTCGCAAATCCGGCGCCATCCGACCAGAAGCTGAACTTGTTCTTCCCGTCGCGATTATGCGTCAGCAACAGCGCATAGCGGCCCGGCCGCGGCGCCCGGATGCACAGGATCGGCGACCCGGTCGGCGGCGTCGGCACCACGACCCGCCGAAACGTTTTGCCCGCCGCGAGCAGCACGCGGTCGTCCTCGAGAAAATCCGCTTCCTCGCCCGGATAGAGTTCCAACTTCAACTCTCCCGTGCGATCCTTCAGCCCGGTGATCTCGACCGCTATCGCCGGCCCTTCCCCCGGCCGGCACGCCGCCGCATCGCTGCCCAGAACCTGCGCGCCCGCCGATCCCCCCGAAACGACCGAAGCAACCAGAGCCAACCCATAACGAATCATGCACGAATCCGATCGAGTGCCGCGTGGATGCCGAACAGCACGATCAGGCCGACATGCACCAGCAAGGTCGCCGCCGCCGTAAACGCGATCAATTCCGACAGCGCCTGATCCTGCCCGATCAGGAGGATCGCGATGTTGGCGAACAACAGATCCTTGTTCGGCACCAGCGGCAGGCGCGATACGAGCAGGCGTCCGGCGGCGAGGAACAGCCACATCCCCATCGGCACGCCCGGCAACGCGAAATGCCACGCGAACGCGATCAGCACCGATCCGCACAGCAGCCGGATACAGTGGATCCCGAACACCCACCACAGCTTCGCGCGAGGCAGCGAGAACACGCGGCGCGAGAAGATCAGAAATGGCAGCGAGATCGCCAGCGTCACGCCTGCCGATGCCAACACCGTCCGGAACTGGTCGTGCGTCAGTAGATGCCGGCCGAGCGGCAAGGCGATCGCCACCAGCAGCAATGTCACCGCGTTGCCCGCGATCGCCGACAGGATCGTGACGTCCTTCACCGCACCGAACGGCGACGCCACCATCCGCGCCTTGGCTCGCGCCCAGGCATAGAAATACGCGTCGCCCGAGTATCCGAACACGACCTCGTTCGCGATCCGCTTCTTGATCAGCGCGACGAGGCCGCCGAGAGGGATGCCCCACAGGCGGCGGAAGATGACGTAATCCCCGGTCGGCGGCGACATGTAGAGCAGCGCAAAACACAGATAGAAGCGCGGATCGCTCGGCACCGAGCGCGTGAGTCCCGCCAGCCCATGCCCCAGCAATTCGCGTCCCAGCCCGGCGATCATCGCCAGCGTCAATACCGCGCCGATAATCGCCGGCCAACGGCTGCCGATCGTCTTCAGCGGCTCCAGACCAGCGCGGGCGATGTCGGCATAGCCCTCGGTGTCGGCAGTGTTCGCACGCGTGTTCAATCGCCGGTCCTCAAGCCATTCCGTCGCCCCTCGATCGGCCCAATAGCCGCCCGTCGGCACGCGTGCACGCAAAGTCGGTTTCATTCGGTCGCGATCTCCGCTCTACCAATCGCGCATTATGATGACCGCCATATTTCAGTGACGTCCCCGCCGCCGCTCGCCCGGCACATCCTGACCTATGCCGAGGATCTGCGCGGCGGCGGGGTGGAGCGCGCGCAGCTGCGGCTCGCGCGCGGCTGGCTGGCGGCGGGGCGGCGCGTGACGCTGGCGATCGAGGATATTGCCGGACCGCTGGCGGCGGAACTGCCGGAGGGGCTTGAGATCGTTTCGCCCTCGCGGTTGCTGGCGTTACCCAAGGTCGTGCGACAGCTCGTCCCTGACGTGATCTTCTGCCCGGGCAATTTCTATACCGGCATCGCGGCTTGGAGCCGGCTTCGGCTCGGCAAGGCATGCCCGCCGATCGTCGCCAAGATGTCCAACGCCCCCGCGCGCGCCGATCACGGCCGGCTGATGCACGCGGCGCACCAGCTCTGGCTCGCGCGGCACGGAAGCTTCCTCGATCACCTCGTCGCGATGACTCCGGCGACGGCGGACGAGGCGGCGCGCGCGACGCGCATGGTCGGCCGCACGAGCATCATCCCGAACCCGCCGGCGGTGCCGATCCCGGGCGAGATGCCGGATTTGCCCGCGCGCTACATCCTCGGCGCTGGGCGGCTCGAACCGCAGAAACGCTGGGACCGCCTGATCGCCGCGCTTCCGGTGCTGGTGGACCGGACCATTCCGCTGGTGATCCTCGGCGAAGGCGACGAGCGGGGGGCGATCGAAACGCAGATTGGCGCGCTGGGTTTGGGAGACCGTGTTCGCCTGCTCGGCCACAGCACCGACCCGCTGCCGGTGATGGCGCGCGCGCAGGTCGTCGTGCTGACTTCGGACTATGAAGGCGTACCGGGGGTTTTGCGCGAGGCGTTGTCGGTTGGGACCCCGGTAATCTCCACCGATTCGAGCACGGCGGTGGCGGAAATCATCGACCGCGCGGATCGCGGTACGATCGTCGCGAGGGACGATGCGGTGGGACTGATCTCAGCGTTGGATGCATGGCTAGCGCCAACTGCGCAACGCCCGGAGCCGGTCCCGCAGCCCGGTGCGGACTCGGCGGGGCGCTACCTCGCACTCTTCGATCGATTGGTCAGGCGGTAGCGCCTTACGTCTTTCCCCGCCTCATTGGCGGTCCGGCCCCCACCTTCCGTCATTCCCGCGGAAGCGGGGACCCATATCCTCCGAGGTTTGCCAGTATGGGTCCCCGCGTCCGCGGGGATGACGGGGGGTGAGCTCGGACCCGCATTACGTGGAAGGCGGCGCTAAATCAGATCAGGCCGTAGCCTCACCCGCCTCGGCCTTTTCTTCTTCCCGCTCCGACCGCCGCTCGAGCGCGGTCTTGATCATCGCGGTCATCGGGTCGGCCAGCGCCAGCCCCAATATTCCGAACAGTGCGCTCGCCATGATCTGCGCGCCCAACGTCAACGCCGGCGGCAGATCAACCGTGCGCTTGGCCACCATCGGCACGATCACATAGCCGTCGATCGTCTGCACGATCAAATACGTGCCGATCGCCCAATACCCCGTATCGACGCCCGCGCTGAACCCGACCGCGACCATCAGGACGCCGGTCACGATCGCACCGACGTTCGGGATGAACGCGAGGATGCCCGCGATGATGCCGAGCAGCATCGCCATCGGCACGCCACCTACCGCCAGCGCGATGCCGCTCGCGACACCCTCGACCGCCATCCCGAGTAGACGCCCGGCGAGCAGCCGCCGCAACGTCGCCCCCATCTTGAGCAAGGTCCTGGCGAACTCGGGGCGCAGGTCAACCGGCACCATCCACTGGAGCCCGCGCGAATAGGTGCCCGGGTCCATCGCGATAAACAGCCCGAGGATCAGGATCATGAACATGCTGGTGATCGCACCGATCGCGCTGCCGACCCACGACGTCACGCGCCCGACCGAGCCCAGCGCCTGCTTGACGATCCCGTTGACGTCAGACGCCCCCGGCATCAGCCCCTGCGAGGTCAGATAGGTGGTAAAGCGATTGGCCTGCGACTCCAGCGTCGAGCGGAGCTGCATCACCTGCTCGGTCACCTGCACGCCGGTCAGGATGAACGTCCCCACCAGGAATGCGAACGTCAGCAGCACGACGATCAGCAACCGCCAGCCGCGTCCGATCGGCAGCACCCGCCCAAGCAGCCGCACGCCGCCATCGAGCAGCGCCGCGAACACGACGCCGGCAAAGATGATCAGCAACGGCTGGACCAGCACGATCAGCAGCGCGATCACGCAGGCGAGCCCGAGCCAGATCATCGCACGCTTCAGTTCCTTGCGCAGGAACGGATCGCGCATCTCGACCGGGCTAAGCTCGTCGACGGTCTTGGTGTTGGCCATCTCAGTTGACCTTGGCAGGGTGCAGCGAGGTGCCGGCGCGGTCCGAGCGCAGCGAACTCCACCAGCTCAGCGGGTTGAACGTCGCATCGCCGTCGAGGCTGAAGGTGATGAACTCCGCACGCCCGCCGAGATTCTCGTACGGCACCGGCCCGCCGAGCCCGAGCTGGCTCAGCGCGAACCGGCTGTCGGCCGAGCGATCACGGTTGTCGCCCATCAGGAAGACGTGGTTCGCGGGGATCGTGATCTCCGCGAAATTGTCGCCCTGGCTGTCCGATTCGAGATCGATCGTCTCGTAGCGGCGGCCGTTGGGGAGCGTCTCCGTATAGGTCGGCAGGCGGCACATCTCGCGGCCATCGGGCAGCGTCTCGCGCGCGCCGGGATAGTCGATCTCGCTGCACGGGCTGTTGGTGTCGACGGGGATCAGCGTGTCGTGGAGCGGGCCGCGCTTCACCGCAACGCCGTTTAGGAAGACGATTCCGCCGCGGACGGCCAGCTTGTCGCCGGGCAGCCCGATGACGCGCTTGATATAGTCGTTATGCGTCCCCGGCGGCGTCACGATCACCACGTCGCCGCGCGTCGGCAGCGATCCGAAGAGCCGGCCATGCATGAACGGCAGCGACACGCTCCAGCTCTCTTCCTGCTGACGCAGCACGACGCCCTTGAAAATCGCGATCGGGTCGGGAATCGTCGGCGACACGAACGACCAGCCGTAGGCGAACTTGGTCACCACTAGCCGGTCGCCGATGCGGAGGCCCGGCAGCATCGATTCGCTGGGGATATAGAAGGGCTTGGCGATGAAGCTGTGGAAGCCGAGCACGACCAGGATCAGCCAGAATATGCCCTTCACCTCGCCCCACCAATCGGTGCCGCGGCGGCGGGTCGTTTCCGGTGCGGTGCCGGCCAGTGGCGCGGTATCCGCCGCGGTCGTCTGCGCGAGGGGCTTTTCCTGGAACTCGTTGCCGTCCAACGCCGCGTCCTTCATCGATTCGTATCCTGGCGCATGCCCGGGGATATCAGAGGTATAGCTTCGATGATCACGAAGGCCTGCGCCCACGGATGATCATCGGTCATCGTCAAATGCACGCGTGCGGCGTGGCCTTCAGGCGTTAACGCGTCAAGCCTCGCTTTGGCGCCCCCGGTCAACGCCAGTGTCGGCGCGCCACTCGGAGCGTTCACGACGCCGATATCGCGCATGAACACGCCCGCGCGAAACCCGGTCCCGACCGCCTTCGAAAACGCCTCCTTGGCCGCGAACCGCTTCGCCAGCGTCCCGGCTTTCGTGAAAGGCCGCCGCGCCGCCTTCGCCCGCTCGACATCGGTAAACACCCGCTGCTCGAACCGCTCCCCGAACCGCTCGACCGACGCCGCGATCCGCTCGATGTTACACAGGTCGGATCCGAGCCCGATGATCACAAAATCCTCCCCGGCACGGGGAGGGGGACCGCGACGCGAAGCGGCGGGGTGGAGGGGGGGCTCCACGAACGATCCGCCCGCGGTGGGCCCCCTCCCCCATGCTGCGCATGGTCCCCCTCCCCGTGCCGGGGAGGATTAGCGCGCCGCATCCATAGCCTCGCGCATCAGCCGAACCGCTTCGCCAAGCCCGACGAACAGCGCCTCGCCCACCAGGAAATGCCCGATGTTCAGCTCCCGAACCTGCCGGATAGCCGCGATCGGTGCGACGTTGTCGTAGGTCAGCCCGTGCCCCGCATGCACCTCGATGCCGTTCTTCGCCGCCAGCGCCGCCGCATCGTTCAGACGCCGCAGCTCCACCACCCGCGCCTCGCCCGACAGTTCCGCATACAACCCGGTGTGCAGTTCGATCACCGGCACTTTGAGCCGCACCGCCGCCTCGATCTGGCGCGCATCCGGTTCGATGAACAGCGACACGCGGATCCCCGCCCCCGCCAGCGCATCGACCAGCTTCGCCATCCGGTCGTAATGCCCGGCGACGTCGAGCCCGCCCTCGGTGGTCAGTTCCTCGCGCTTTTCCGGCACGATGCACGCCGCATGCGGCTTGTGACGCAGCGCGATGCCGAGCATCTCGTCGGTCGCCGCCATCTCCAGGTTGAGCGGGATCGTCAGCTCGGCCGACAACCGCGCGATGTCGTCATCGGTAATGTGCCGCCGGTCCTCGCGCAGATGCGCGGTGATCCCGTCCGCCCCCGCCGCCGCGGCCATCAGAGCCGCACGCACCGGATCGGGATACCCGGCGCCGCGTGCGTTGCGCACCGTGGCGACGTGGTCGATGTTTACGCCGAGGCGCAGGTCCCGGCTCATGCTGCCGCCCTGCTGCCGGGCTTGATCGCCGGGATTGCCGCCAGTTCGCGCGGCAAGGCATCCGCCGGATAAGTCGGCACGTCGAGCCGGATCAGCGGGAAGAACGGCACGCCCAGATCCGCCGTCCCGTTCGAGCGATCGACCAACGCCGCCGCCGCGACCGTCACGCCGCCAGCCCGCCCGATCGCCGCGATCGCCTCGCGCGACGACAGCCCGGTGGTGACGACATCCTCCATCATCAGCACGCGCTGGCCGGGCGCGAGCCGGAACCCGCGACGCAGTTCGAACACGCCGTCGGGCCGCTCGAGGAATACCGCCTCGACGCCAAGCGCGCGGCCCATTTCGTGGCCGGCGATGACGCCGCCCATCGCTGGCGAGACCACGATATCGATCTGCGCCCGCAGTTCTTCGGGGATCGACGCGACGAGCGCCTCCGACAACCGAGCGCCTCGCGCCGGATCCATCAAAACCCGCGCGCATTGCAGGTAGCGCGAACTGCGCAAGCCCGAGGACAGGATGAAATGCCCTTCGAGCAACGCTTCGGCAGCGCGGAATTCGGCGAGCACGTCGTCTTCGGTCATCGCGGGTCATCGCTCCAAATGGTCTGCCCGCGCTGATACGAGCGCGGGAAACCACGTGCAACGAGAACCGGCGCTTCAGGCATCACACGTCACCTACCCCGTCATCCTGACGAAAGTCAGGATCCAGAGCCAGGCACGTCGACCGTCGTTACTCTGGATCCTGACTTTCGTCAGGATGACGAGAGACTGGCGAGCAATCGAGACAAGACTTGAGGCGAGCCCCCCCGCTGGGTATAGCTCTTCCCAAATCATAAGCAGACATCCGCGCGTCCGGAATCGGGTTCGCTATAAACCGGGGTCAAGAAAAACGATGCGCAAGATGGGGATGAGAGGATTTGCGATGGCAGCGGGGCTCGCATTGGCGAGTCTCGGTGGTGTCGCCGGGCACGCGGCCCAGCCGACGCCAGCAGCACCACAGGCCGCCGCCGCACCCGCGGGCGTGTCCAACACCGCGCCGACCACGGCCGCCGCGACGCCGACCGCGAACCCGTCCAGCCCCGAGCTGGCGATGGACGGCGCCCCCGCGATGACGGTCAAGCCGATGATCGGCCAGCCGACCGACGGTCTGTTCGGCCTCCAGCCACAGGTGACCAAGAACGGCCAATTCGCGCACTGGATGCACAATTCGATCCTGGTGCCGACGATCACGATCATTTCGCTGTTCGTCCTCGCGCTCCTCTTCTGGGTCTCGTTCCGCTATCGCAAGGCACGCAACCCGGTCGCGTCGAAGACCAGCCACAACACCGCGATCGAGATCCTCTGGACGCTCGCGCCGGTCGTGATCCTCGTGCTGATCGCAGTCCCCTCGATCGGCCTGCTCCAGGCACAGTTCAAGCCGGCCCCGTCGGGCGCGGTGACGCTGAAGGCGATCGGCAACCAATGGTATTGGACCTACCAGTATCCGGACAATGGCGGTTTCGAGATCACCGCCAACATGCTGAAGGAAAAGGCTGACGTCGCTGCGGGCGAGCGTGGTCGCACCGATGCCGACGGCCCCAAGCTGCTCGCCACCGACAACCGCATCGTCCTCCCGGTCGGTGTGCCGATCCGCCTGATCACGACGTCGAACGACGTGATCCACAGCTGGGCGGTGCCGGCGTTCTGGATCAAGCTCGACGCGATCCCCGGTCGCCTCAACGAGACCAGCTTCACGATCGAGAAGCCCGGCCTGTATTTCGGCCAGTGCTCGGAGCTTTGCGGCGCGCGCCACGGCTATATGCCGATCGCGGTCGAGGCCGTTCCGCCCGCCGAATACGCGGCGTGGGTCAAGGCCAAGGGCGGCACGATGCCGACCCCCGGCAAGGCGTCCGACAAGGTCATCCCGCAGCCCGGCGCCGACGGCTCCGCGGCGAAGGTCGCGGAGGCCGCCGAGACGGCGAACGCCACCGGCCCCGTTGAAAACGTAACAACCGCAGCCCCCGCAACGACGCAGGGCGCCACCTCAAACCCGGCCGGCGCCGGCAACGCGGGACAGTAAGATGACCGACACCGCTCTCCATCCGTCGGCGTTCGTCGCGCACGAATCGCACGACCACCACGATACCGATCACAAACCCGGCTTCTTCGCGCGTTGGTTCATGTCGACCAACCACAAGGACATCGGCACGCTGTACCTCATCTTCGCGATCGTCGCGGGGATCATCGGCGGCTCGGTCTCGGGCCTCATGCGCGCCGAGCTCGCGCATCCCGGCATCCAGTATCTGCAGGGCTGGGCGAGCATGCTCCACGGCGGTCCCGCCAGCCTCGACGAATCGCTTCATCTCTGGAACGTGCTGATCACCGCGCACGGCCTGATCATGGTGTTCTTCATGGTCATGCCGGCGATGGTCGGCGGCTTCGGCAACTGGTTCGTGCCGATCATGATCGGCGCGCCCGACATGGCGTTCCCTCGCATGAACAACGTGTCGTTCTGGCTGTTGATCCCCGCCTTCACGCTGTTGCTGGCCTCGCCGTTCTTCGGTGGCGCGGGTAACGGCTGGACGCTCTACGCGCCGCTCTCGACGTACGGCGAGCCTGGCCCTTCGACCGACATGGCGATCCTCGCGCTCCATCTCGCGGGTGCCTCGTCGATCCTCGGCGCGATCAACTTCATCACGACGATCTTCAACATGCGCGCGCCGGGCATGACGCTGCACAAGATGCCGCTGTTCGTGTGGTCGATGCTCGTCACCGCGTTCCTGCTGCTGCTCGCGCTGCCAGTGCTCGCCGCGGCGATCACGATGCTGCTGACCGATCGCAACTTCGGCACGACCTTCTTCGATCCGGCCGGCGGCGGCGATCCCGTCCTCTACCAGCATCTGTTCTGGTTCTTCGGCCATCCCGAAGTCTACATCATGATCCTGCCGGGCTTCGGCATCGTCAGCCAGATCATCTCGACGTTCAGCCGCAAGCCGGTCTTCGGCTATCTCGGCATGGCGTACGCGATGGTCGCGATCGGCGTGGTCGGGTTCGTCGTGTGGGCGCACCACATGTTCACGACGGGCCTCAGCGTGAACACCAAGATGTACTTCACTGCGGCGACGATGGTCATCGCGGTCCCGACGGGCATCAAGATCTTCTCGTGGATCGCGACGATGTGGGGCGGCTCGCTCACCTTCAAGACGCCGATGGTATGGTCGATCGGCTTCATCTTCATGTTCACCGTCGGCGGCGTGACCGGCGTCGTGCTCGCGAATGGCGGCATCGACGACTACATGCAGGACACGTACTATGTGGTGGCGCATTTCCACTACGTGCTGTCGCTGGGTGCGGTGTTCTCGCTGTTCGCCGGGTTCTATTACTGGTTCCCGAAGATGACCGGCAAGATGTATAACGAGTTCCTCGGCCAGCTGCACTTCTGGGTGTTCTTCGTCGGCGTGAACGTGATGTTCTTCCCGATGCACTTCCTCGGTCTCCAGGGCATGCCGCGCCGCATCCCGGACTACACCCCGCAGTACGAACATTGGAACACGGTCGCCTCGGTCGGCTACATGATCATGGCCGCGGGCATGGTGGTGTTCTTCGTCAACCTGATCTGGTCGCTGGCGGCCGGCAAGAAGGCGGGCGACAACCCCTGGGGCGACGGCGCGACGACGCTGGAGTGGACGATCTCCTCGCCGCCGCCGTACCATCAGTTCGAGACGCTGCCGCGGATCGATTAGGATGCAAGGCAGCGTAGCGACAGCTACGCGCCGGTGCGGCCCAGCCGCACGCATCCGACCGGCCGGCGCGGCAATGCCGCGTCCGACGACACGGGATTAACTCCCGTGTCGGGCCAGCCAAGCAAGAGAACGCCTCGGGGAAACCCGGGGCGTTTCTCGTTGGATAAGGCAGTACCCGCTGGCGTCGACACTCGAACGCTCCCCCGCCGCGCCACGTCATTCTGACGAAAGTCAGGACCCAGGGTCAAAAGCGTCTCCCTCCATGGCTCTGGGTCCTGACTTTCGTCAGGATGACGGTGGGAATGGGTCGACCGCTCGCCGATCTGGCAGGGTCGTGCTAGTGGGCTATCGGGTTAAAAAGCAGCGAGCGAGCTCATGAGCTAGCGCGCGAAAAAGCCAGCACCCCTGCCTTGATCCCGTCACCCGAGCGAAAGCTGGGGTCTCATCTTGAGATTCCCGTCACGCACAACGCGGGAGACCCCAGCTTTCGCTGGGGTGACGGTCGTGGAAAGCGGCCGCTCCTCGCGCCACCAAGCCACGCCGCTTTCCCCCAAGCCTTTCAACGCGTATAGCGTACCCGAACCATGACTCCCGCAACTCCCCTCCTGCCACCGGCGCATTGGCGCGATTTCCTGGCGCTGACCAAGCCGCGCGTGATGACGCTCGTCGTCTTCACCGGGCTCTGCGGCATGCTCGCAGCCCCCGTCGGCGTGCACCCTGTGATCGGCTTCACCGCGATCCTCTGCATCGCGCTAGGCGCGGGCGCGGCGGGAGCGCTCAACCAATGGTATGAGTCGGACATCGACGCGGTCATGCGCCGCACGCAGAAGCGTCCGCTGCCCGATGGCCGGATGGAACGCCAGGCAGCGCTCCATTTCGGCGTCGGGCTCGGCGCGTTCTCGGTCCTGTTCATGGGGTTTGCGGTCAACGCCGTCGCCGCCGCGATCCTGACCGTCTCGATCCTGTTCTACGTGCTGATCTACACCGTCTGGCTCAAGCGCCGCACGCCGCAGAACATCGTCATCGGTGGGGCAGCGGGCGCGTTCCCGCCACTGATTGGTTGGGCCGCCGCGACCGGTGACATCGCGCTGCTCCCCGTCCTGCTGTTCCTGTTCGTATTCCTCTGGACGCCGCCGCATTTCTGGGCGCTCGCGCTGTTCATGAAGAGCGATTACGCCGCCGCGGGCGTGCCGATGCTCCCCGTCGTCTCGGGCGAGCGCACCACGCGGACGCAGATCGGGCTCTACACGATCCCGATGGCGGCGGTTGCGATCCTGCCTTGGCCGCTCGGCCTAACGGGTGCGATCTACGGCATTGCGGCGGTCCTGCTCACCGGCTGGTTCGCGTTGCTAGCCGTCCGCGTCGCCAAGCGCACCACGCATGCCGACGATGCGATGAAACCGGAGAAGGCCTTGTTCAAATACTCGATCCTGTACCTGTTCGTGATGTTCGGCGCGCTGGTCGTCGACCGGTGGTTCGCATGAGCCTGCCCGATCCCGACCTGATCCGCAGCCGTCAACGCGGTCGCGCGCGCGTAATGGCTATCCTGCTGGGCGCATTCGTAATCCTCGTCTTCGCGATCTCGATCGCCAAGATCCGCGCCGGCATGCCGCACTGATGGCCGGCTGGAAGGCTATGTCGCGCACCAACCGTACTGCGGCGCTCGCGGTGCTCTTCATCTGTTTCATGACCGGCCTCGCCTGGGCCAGCGTCCCGCTCTATCGGCTGTTCTGCTCGGTCACCGGGCTCAACGGGACGACCCAGCGCGGGCTCGTCGCCCCCGGCGCGGTCGATCACAAGATCACGGTCGACTTCGACACCAACGTCAGCCCGAAACTCCCGTGGAAGTTCGTGCCCGAGAATCGTTCGGACACGATCGACGTCGGCGCGCGCGACATGGCGTTCTTCACCGCGACCAACACGTCGAACAAGCCGCTCACCGGCACCGCGACGTTCAACGTCCAGCCCGCGCAGGCCGGCAAGTATTTCACCAAGATCCAGTGCTTCTGCTTCACGCAGCAGACGCTGAAACCCGGCGAGACCGCGCGGATGCCGGTGATCTTCTTCGTCGATCCGAAGATCCTGACGGACCCCGACGCGGCCGATATCCAGACGATCACGCTCAGCTATACGTTTTACCCGGTGGATTCTGCGAAAACAGCCAGCTAGAACGACGCCAAAGAAAATAGGGGAGTACCGATGGCCGGCGCCAAGAACCATGATTACCACATCCTGCCGCCGAGCATCTGGCCGCTGGTCGGATCGTTTTCGGCGCTGATCATGGCGGTCGGCGGCATCATGTGGATGCACGGCGGCCATATCGACAAGCCCAATGGCGGCGGCTGGATCTTCTTCATCGGCCTGACCGGGCTGCTTTTCACCTTCTACAGCTGGTGGGCGCAGGTCATCAAGGAAGCGCACGCGGGCGACCATACCCCCGTCGTGCAGCTTCATTTCCGCTACGGCATGATCCTGTTCATCGCCTCCGAAGTGATGTTCTTCGTCGGCTGGTTCTGGGCGTTCTTCGACTTCTCGCTGTTCCCGACCGCGATGACGTTTGCCGACGGCACCGTCACGCGGGCGGCCGAAGGCGGCGCGGCGATCGTCGCACAGTGGCCGCCAAAGGGCCTGACGGTCATCAACCCGTTCGAACTGCCGCTGCTCAACACGCTGATCCTGCTGACCTCGGGCACGACGGTGACCTGGGCGCACCACGCGCTGATCCACAACCAGCGCGGCGGCGAGAAGACCGGTGCATGGGGCCTAATCGGCGTCGGCAACCGCGACGGCGTGCTCAAGGGCCTGTGGCTGACGGTGATCCTCGGCGCGCTGTTCAGCTCGATCCAGGCGTATGAGTACGTCCACGCGCCGTTCCCGTTCAAGGGCATCAACTACGGCGCGTCGTTCTTTATGGCGACCGGCTTCCACGGCTTCCACGTGCTGATCGGTACGATCTTCCTGATCGTCTGCCTGGTCCGCGCCTATCGCGGCGACTTCACCCCGCGCCAGCATTTCGGCTTCGAGGCAGCGGCTTGGTACTGGCATTTCGTCGACGTCGTGTGGCTGTTCCTGTTCGTCACCGTCTACGTCTGGGGCGGCTGGGGCGCCCCCGTCCACGGCGGTTGAGAGCCTACCACCTGACCCTTGCCATCCACCCCGGCGAAGGCCGGGGCCCAGTTGGAAAGGTCGCAGTAACGAAGTGCCGCCCTCCGTCAGCAACGTCCCCCAACTGGGCCCCGGCCTCCGCCGGGGTGGCAACCTTTGGGGATAAGGCACTGCCACTAGCTAACGGGCGCTCCCTTACCTTGTTCTCCCGCGAAGGCGGGAGCCCAGTCTGGATCCCCGCCTTCGCGGGGAAACAAGGATGGGCGAACTGACCGCATGACCGAAGATCCATACCCCCTCGCCACAGCCCCCACGATCGCCCAGGTCGCGTTGAAAAGTCTCTGCCCCCGCTGCGGCAAGCCGACTCTCTTCGCGAAATGGTCCAACTTCGCCGACCGCTGCCCGAATTGCGGGCTCGACTTCAGCAAGTTCAACGTCGGCGACGGCCCCGCCGCGTTCCTGACGCTGATTCTCGGCGCCCTCGTCGTGGCCCTCGCAATCACGCTCGAACTCAAGGTCCACCCTCCGCTCTGGCTCCACATGCTGATCTGGATCCCCTTTACCGCCGGCGGAGTCGTGTTGTCCCTAAGAGCGGCAAAGGGCGCCCTCATGTCCGCCGAATACCGCAACGCAGCCCGCGAAGGCCGAATCGACCCGTGACGAGACGCATCCCGATCATCCCCACCATCCTCGTCACGCTCGCAATTGCGGCGATGATCGGCCTCGGTCTGTGGCAACTCCTCGACCGCCTCCCGAAAAAGGAAGCGTTCCTTGCCCAGCTCGCCGCCAACCCCGCCAAACCGACGATGGCCTTCCCGCGCTTCCCCGACGAGACGCTCCTGTTCCGCCGCGCCGCCGGCCTCTGCCTCCAGCCGACCGGGATCAAACTCGCCGGCGCCGGCAAGTCGGGCTTCCGCGCGATCGCCGAGTGCCGGACCGGCGCGGAGGGCCCCGGCATGATCGTCCAGCTCGGTACCACGCGCGATCCGATGGCCGAGGTCACCTGGGCCGGCGGCGAAGTCTCCGGCTACATCAGCCACGCCCCCGACGGCCGTTCGCTGATCGGATCGCTGTTCGATCACACCCCGCAGCGCCTGATGTTGGTCGCCGACACCCCGCAGGCCGGCCTCAGCCCCAACGGCAAGCCCGACATCGCGTCGGTCCCGAACAACCACCTCGCCTATGCAGGCCAGTGGTTCTTCTTCGCCGCCATCGCCGCGATCATCTACGCCCTCGCGCTGCGCCGCAGGTCACGAACGGGACCAGACGTACGATAAACCAAACACCGTCATCCCAGCGAAAGCTGGGATATCCCGGTGTGGCACGCGTCATCTGCCTCGTGAGATACCCCAGCTTTCGCTGGGGTGACGGAATGGGGCTAGGGGCAACGGACTGCCGGCTTAGGTACGGGACTGGGATTGGCGACTAGGAACCGGGGACTGGGAACCGACGGGATCGCCCACCATACTCGCCCGAAAGCTTGTCCCCTCTCCCCCCAACCGCTAACCGGCTTGGCCATGCGTTACATCAGCACCCGCGGCTCGGCGCCCATTCTCGATTTTGAAGCGGCGACGCTCGCCGGTCTCGCCTCCGATGGCGGCCTCTACCTCCCCGACGCATGGCCTACGATGAGCCGCGACGAGATTGCCGCGCTCGCCGGGCTTTCCTATGTCGACACCGCGGTCGCGGTAATGGCGCCGTTCATCGGCGACGCGATGACGCGCGAGGAACTGAAAGCACTCTGCGAACAAGCCTATGGCCGGTTCTCGCACGCCGCAGTCGTTCCGCTCGTGCAGCTCGACCACGACCAGTGGCTGCTCGAGCTCTTCCACGGCCCGACGCTCGCGTTCAAGGACGTCGCGCTCCAGCTGCTCGGGCTGTTCTTCGAACGCTTCCTCGCCGGCACCGACAAGCGCCTGACGATCGTCGGCGCGACCAGCGGCGACACCGGCTCGGCCGCGATCGACGCGGTCGCGGGGCGCGACGGCATCGACATCTTCATGCTCCACCCGGTCGGCCGGATCTCCGACGTGCAGCGCCGCCAGATGACAACGGTGCTCAGCCCCAACGTCTACAACATCGCCATCGAAGGCAGCTTCGACGATGCGCAGGCGCTCGTGAAGGCGATGTTCAACGATCGCGCCTTCTCGACCAAGTTCGCGCTGTCGGCGGTGAACTCGATCAACTGGGCCCGCCTGATGGCGCAGGTGGTCTATTTCTTCTACGCCGCGATCCGCCTCGGCGCGCCGGATCGCGAGGTCGCGTTCGCCGTCCCGACCGGCAATTTCGGCGACGTGTTCGCCGGCTATGTCGCGGCAAAGATGGGGCTTCCGGTGGCCAAGCTGGTCGTCGCGACCAACGTCAACGACATCCTCCACCGCGCGCTCAGCACCGGCGACTATTCGAAGGGCGGCGTCCAGCAGACCCCGACCCCGTCGATGGACATCCAGGTGAGTTCGAACTTCGAACGCCTGTTGTTCGACCTCGGCGACCGCGATGGCGCAGCGCTCGCCGCACAGATGGCCGGCTTCGAATCCTCGGGCGCGATGCGTCTCACCAATGCGCAGTCGGAAGGCGCCTCCGCGCTCTTCCAGAGCGAGCGCATCGACCTCGACGACATGACGCTGGCGATGCGCTGGGCACACGAGCATGCCGGGCAGGTCATCGACCCGCATACCGCAATCGGCCTCGCCGCGGCGCTGCGCACGGAAGTCCCCGCCGGCGTACCCATCGTAACGCTCGCCACCGCGCACCCCGCCAAGTTCGGCGACGCAGTCGAGCGCGCCACCGGCGTTCGCCCCTCGCTGCCAACCCGCGTCGGCGACCTGTTCGACCGCGAGGAGCGTTACGCCACGCTGCCGGCGACGTTCGACGCGATCACCGCCTACATCACCGAGCGCGCGAAGCCGTCGGCATGAAATTGCATACCCTCATCGGCGAACCCTGGGCAGATTACGGCCTGATCGACTCGGGCCACGGCAAGAAGCTCGAGCGCTATGGCCGCTTCCGCTTCATCCGTCCCGAGCCGCAGGCCATGTGGGCGCCCGCCTCGACCGACTGGCAGGCGCAGGGCGAATTCGTCCCCGGCTCCGACGAGGACGGCGGCGGCCGCTGGGAATTCTCCGAGCCCGTCCCTCGCGAAGGCTGGACGCTCAAGTGGAACGAGGTGTCGTACACCGCGCAGACCACCCCGTTCCGCCACCTCGGCTTCTTCCCCGACATGGCGCCGGTGTGGAGCTGGATGCGCGAGCGCGTCGCCGGACTCGACTCGCCCGAATGCATGAACCTGTTCGGCTATACCGGCGTCGGCACGCTGGCGATGGCGACCAAGGGCGTCCGCATGGTCCACGTGGACGCGTCGAAAAAGTCCGTCGAGGCGGCCAAGGCCAACGCGAAACTCTCGGGCGTGGCCGACGCGCCGATCCGCTGGATGACCGATGATGCCGCGAAGTTCGTTGCGCGCGAGGTGCGCCGTGGGCGGCGATATGACGGGATTTTGCTCGATCCGCCGAAATACGGGCGTGGGCCGGAGGGTGAAGTGTGGCGGCTGGAGGAAGACCTGCCGAAGCTTATCGCCGACTGTCGCAAGCTGCTCGACGAGAACTCGCGCTTCCTGTTCCTGACGGTCTACGCGGTGCGGATGTCTGCGCTCGCGATAGGGGAGTTGCTGAACCAGGTATTTGCGGACCTGCCGGGCAAAGTCGAAGTCGGCGAACTCGGCGTCCGCGAAGAAGCGCGCGGCCTGACACTCCCCACAGCAATTTGGGCCCGCTGGAGCTGCTGAACTAGGCCTCTTGGCTACCACCCCGGCGAAGGCCGGGGCCCAATTGGAAAGGTTGGAGTAACGAAGGGCAATCCTTCGTTGGCTACGTCCCCCAATTGGACCCCGGCCTCCGCCGGGGTGGTGGTTAGTTCAGAGGTTATCGCCCGTCACAATCGGCGGAATTACCCCGGAATCTGCTGCGAGATGCAGTGAAAGCTCCCGCCACCCGTCAGGATATGATCCGCACGTTGCCCGACCACTTCGCGATCCGGGAACAGCGCCTGGATCGCCACCACCGCCGCCTGATCGTTCTCCGCGCCATACAACGGCACCACCACCGCGGCATTGCCGATGTAGAAGTTCATATAGCTCGCCGGCACGACCTCCTCGTCGCGCAGCACGCGGCCCGGCGACGGGATCGTCACCACCTCCAGCCCGGCCGCGGCGGCATCGCGCACCGCGTTCTGGTACACCTGCCAGTTCGGATCGTTGTCGGTCGCCTTCGGGATCGCCACGCGCCCCTCACCGACGAACCGCGCGAGGTTGTCGACATGGCCGTCGGTATGATCGTTGACCAACCCGTCCCCCAGCCACACTACGCGGGTATAGCCGAGATCAGACGCCAGCCGCGCCTCGATCTCCGCCTTGCTTAGCGACGGATTGCGGTTGCGGTTGAGCAGGCACTGCTGCGTCGTAACGACCGTCCCGGTGCCATCGCCATCGATCGCGCCGCCTTCCAATACCCAGTCGCACGCCTCGACCCGCTTTTGCCGGCTCGCCGCCAGCCGCTGCCCGATCGTGTCGTCGCCCGGCAGGTCGTACTTCCCGCCCCAGCCGTTGAACCGGAAGTCCCGCGCGCTGCCGTCGCCGACGATGATCGGCGCAGTATCGCGCAGCCAGATGTCGCCGAACGGCTCGACCACCACGTCCGCGAACGGCGCAAGCCGCTTGGCCGTCGTTGCCGAGCCAACGTCCGCCGCGACCAGAATCACCGTCTCGCCCTTGCCGCCGGCGTGCACGGCCTTGGCAAACGCGACGACCTCGTCCCGCGCGGGCTCAAGGTCCTCCAACCACAGGTCGGCATGGCTCGGAAAGCCGATCCAGACGGCCTTGTGATGCGCCCATTCGGCGGGGGTAGAAACGGTCGTGGTCACGTTACTTGGCTCCTGCGCGATCGCGGTCACGGATGCCGCGGAATTCGGCGGTCTTATACCAGTTCGGCCACAGACTGGTATCGTCCGCGAGTTTGCGCCCGAGCCCGTAATAGATCGTCAGATCCTCGACCGCGCCCGACCAGTCCCACTTCGCGTCATATTCGTCCGCCGGCTTGTGATACCGGTGCGCGACATAATCCTCGCGCGCGGCGTGCCCCGCCGCGGTGCCACCGACGACCAAATCCTCGCCGCTGCCGCCATCGAGCATCGGCACGCCGAGCTTGGCGAAACTGAAGTGATCCGACCGGTAATAGCCGCCGCGCTCCGGGTTCGCCTCGACGCCGATCACGCGGCCCTCGGCAGCAACGAACGGCTTCACCAGGTCCTCGATCTCCGACTTGCCCGCACCGGTGAGGACGAAATCCTTCGCGCGGCCATCGACGTTCAGCACGTCCATGTTCACCCCGCCGGCGGTGTGCGCCAGCGGATAGATCGGATGCTCGGCATAATAGCGTGAGCCGAGCAGCCCCGATTCCTCCGCGGTCACGGCAAGAAACGCAATCGAGCGCTTGGCCGGCCCCGCCTTCACCTGAGCCTCGGCCAGCGCCACCAACCCGGCAACGCCGCTCGCATTGTCCGACGCGCCGTTGCAGATGTTGTCGCCATCGACCGGATCGCAGCGCCCGAGATGATCCCAATGCGCCGAGTACAGCACGTAATCATTCGGGGCGGCAGTACCCGGCAGCACGCCGATGACGTTCTTCGACGCCTGCCGCTTGATCGTGTTGTCGAACCCGCCGGCGAACTTCAGTCCGAGCGGAACCGCCTTGAACCCCTTCACCTTGGCCGCCGCGGCGAGCGTCGCATAATCCTTGCCCGCGCTCGCGAACACGCGCTCCGCCGCCGCGCGCTGCATCCAGCCGACGATCTGCGACTGGTCGAGATGATTGCCCTTCTCGTCCAGTTCGAGCTGCGGCCCAGTCCAGGACGACTGCACCACCGCCCACGGATACGCCGCCGGCTCGGTATCATGGACGATGATCGCCGCCGCCGCGCCGTGCTTGGCCGCGTTCTCGAACTTGTACGGCCAGCGCCCGTACCACGTCATCGCACGCCCTTCGAAAGGCCCCTCGCGCGACATCGTCTGCCAGTCGGCATCGTTGATGAGGATGACCACCGTCTTCCCCTTCACGTCGGTGCCAGCGTAATCGTCCCAGCCCTTTTCGGGCGCGGTGATCCCGTAGCCGACGAACACCACGTCGCTGTTCGCCACCGACGCCTTCGGTACGACGCGGTAGGTGCCCGCGACCATGTCGGTCCGGAAGTTGAGACTTACCGGAGTCTTGCCGCCGGTGAAGCTGTACGGCTGCACGTTACCCGCGGTGATCTGCACCATCGGCACGTCCTGCGTCCACGACCCCTTGTTGCCGGGCTTCAGTCCTGCCGCCTTCATCCGCTCGACGATATACGCGACCGTCTTCGCCTCCGCAGGCGTGGTCGGCGCGCGGCCTTCATAGGCGTCCGAGGACAGCACCTGCGTGACGGTCTTCAACGTCTCGACCGAGATGGCAGGGGTAGTCTGCGCGGACGCGGCGGTCCCGAGCAGCAACAGAGACAGGATGGCAGCGCGCATGGTCATTTCCCCATTTGGTTGCGCGCGTTCTGGCAAAGCCCGGCGCGCATGTCCACGAGGCGACAAGGGGCAACGAAAAAGGGCGGCCCCAACGGGACCGCCCTTTTTGTCTCTCGGATCAGCGTCATGGCAAAGCCATGACGTCGGACGTCGCCTAAGCGACGCCGGCCGAGCCGAACCTCTGCTCGTTCTCTTCGCTTAGCGCGAATAGAACTCGACGACGAGGTTAGGCTCCATCTTCACCGGGTACGGCACTTCGTCGAGCGTCGGGACGCGCGTGAAGGTGACCTTCGCGGCGCCGTCGGTGGCGACATAGTCGGGAATCTCACGCTCGGCGAGGCTCTGTGCTTCCATGACCAGCGCCATTTCCTGTGCCTTGGTGCCCAGCGTGATCTCGTCGCCGACGAAGCAGCGACGCGACGCGATGTTGCACTTCACGCCGTTGACGCGGATGTGGCCGTGCGAAACGATCTGGCGTGCCGCGAAGATCGTCGGCGCGAACTTGGCGCGGTAGACGATCATGTCGAGGCGCTGCTCGAGCAGGCCGATCAGGTTCTGCGAGGTATCGCCCTTCAGACGCGCAGCCTCATGGTAGCACGCACGGAACTGCTTCTCGGTCACGTCGCCATAATAGCCCTTGAGCTTCTGCTTGGCGCGCAGCTGGATACCGAAATCGCTGACCTTGCCCTTGCGGCGCTGGCCGTGCTGGCCCGGGCCGTATTCCCGCTTGTTGACGGGCGACTTGGGACGACCCCAGATGTTCTCGCCCATACGGCGATCGAGTTTGTACTTCGCGCTTTGACGCTTCGACATAGTAAGTCCTTGGCAAATGCTAACAACGTTGTTCCCGGTATCGCTCTGCTGGCTGTACGAGACGGATGTCCAGACAGGGCAGGGCCACCGCTTCACCGGGGTGCGGGGCCATTGCGAAGGCGGGCGCCTAGACGGGGGGCGGGCCAGAGTCAAGCTGGACAGGCCGGATAGGGCTCGGCAAGAGACGGCGCATGACCATTCTCCCCGGCCCAGATTGCACCACCATGACCGAGGTCCGCGCAGGCGTCGACGCGCTCGACCGCGACTTGGTCGCGCTGCTCGCCAGGCGGTTCGCGTACATGGACGCCGCCGCACGCATCAAGCCGGAGCGTGGGCACGTCCGCGACGAGGATCGGAAGACACAGGTGATCGACAATGCGCGGGCCGAGGCGGTTAGACTGGGCGTTCCGGAGGCCGTGATCGCGGATCTGTGGGAACGCCTGGTCGAAGCCTCGATCGCCTACGAACTCGCCGCCTTCGACCGGCGCTAGGCTCGCGGCCGCTTCCCCGCCAGCGACGACAGCACGCCGCGGAGGGTCCGGATCTCCTGGCTCGACCAGCCCGGCTTCGTCAGCAACGTCCGCAGAGTCCGCCGCGTCGACTGCATCTTGTCGGGCAGGTGGAAGAACCCCGCCCCCATCAGCATCGCATCGAGCTGCCCGATCATCCCGTCGAGCTCCTCCTGCGGTGCGGGCGGCATGATCGGGTTGATCGACGGCTGTGACAGCTCGCGATCGGCGGTCAGCCCCTTCGACCATTCATACGCGACCAGGATCACCGCCTGGGCGAGATTGAGCGAGCCGAACTCCGGATTGATCGGCACCGTGATGATCGTCCGCGCGACCGCGACGTCGTCGGTTTCGAGGCCGGAGCGCTCCGGCCCGAACAGGATCGCGGAGCGGCCGGGGGCTGCGTGGATCTCGGTTGCGGCCTGTTCGGGGGTAACGACGGGCTTGGTTACGCCGCGTTTCCGCACCGTGGTGGCGAACACCTGCGCGCAGTCGGCGGTGGCGGCGGCGACGCTGTCGTAGACCTTCGCGTTCTGGAGCACGATGTCGGCGCCGCTGGCGGCGGGGCCGGCGGAGGGGTTGGGCCAGCCGTCACGCGGGGAGACTAGCCGCATTTCGGTGAGGCCGAAGTTCAGCATCGCCCGCGCGGCCTTGCCGATGTTTTCGCCGAGTTGGGGGCGGACGAGGATTATGACGGGGGGTGGGGTGGCAGCATCGACCGCCCCCACCCCATCCGAGACCACATAGCTGTCGCTAACCGCGCCCGTACTCGTCATGTTTTCGTCAATCACGTCGCCAAATCCACCGATCTTGCCATGCTCACCAAAGTCGTCCGGCTCAGCCAATTCATCGTGCTTGGACAAACCATCCCGCTCACCCACCCCACCCCGTTCGTCCTGAGTAGGGGCTGAGCGAAGCCGAAGACCCGTATCGAAGGATTTGCGCGAGAGTAAGCGCACTGCGGCCCAATCGCCCGCCGCCAACGCTTCCTTCTTCGCCCGCGTCCAGCCTTTCAACTGCCGCTCGGCCTCGAGCGCCTCGATCCGGCTCGGGAAATCCTGCGACCACATCAGCGTGACCGGGCGCCGGTTGTGCGTATATCCGGGAAGCTCACCGTGCTGATGTTGCGCGATCCGGCGTTCGAGCGCGTCGGTGTGGCCGATGTAATAGCTGCCGTCGAAACAGCGGAGCATGTAGGCGTAAAAGCTCATGCAACCTGTCCTTCGATACGGGCCTTCGCCGCGCTCAGTCCCTACTCAGGACGAACGGGAGGGGTGGAGGAACCGTCGATAAGGTAAAGTTTGCGATGCTGCCAGCGGTGCGGACACTAGCCTGGGCAAGGCTGAACGACGACGAGACTGCACGACGACGAGATGAACGAGGACAAGCTGGGACAAGCCAAACTCACTCCGCTCGCCCGACCTCCTCGACACTCCCGGCAAAAGCCTCGAAGTCCTTCGCCTCGCTGAAATCCCGGTACACACTCGCAAACCGGATATACGCCACGGAATCGAGCCCCTTGAGCCCATCCATCACCATCTCGCCGATCCGCTTAGACGTCACGTCGTTCTCGCCCAGCGTCTCCAGCCGCCGCTGGATCCCGCTCACCAGCTTCTCGATCCGCCCAGCCTCGATTGCCCGCTTCCGAGTCGCGATCGACAGCGACCGGAGCAGCTTCTCCCGGTCGAACGGCTCTCTCCGCCCCTCACTCTTCAACACGAACAGCTCGCGCAACTGGATCCGCTCGAACGTCGTGAAACGCGCGGCGCACCCCTCGCATTGGCGCCGGCGCCGGATCGCCGCCCCGTCTTCGGTAGGGCGGCTGTCCTTTACTTGGCTGTCTTCATGTCCGCAGAAGGGGCAGCGCATTTAGACCTTCTTCTTGCCCTTGTAGTACGCGTAGCCCGCGCCTGCGAGTGCACCGAAGATCGGGCCGATCACCGGCACCGGGATCGCCACGACCGCGCCGAGTGCGCTCCACTTGGCCATGCTCTTGCCGAGGCCGGGGGTCGCCTTGATGTCGTTCTGGACGTCGTCGAACTTCGACATGCTGTTTATCCTTGATAGATCGGGAAGCGCGCGCAGAGTGCACGAACACGCGTCCGAACGTCCGCCTCGACTTCCGGGTCCCCATGCTCGCCCTTTTTCGCGAGGCCGTCCAGCACGTCGGCGACCATGTTGCCGATCTCGCGGAATTCCGCCGGGCCGAACCCGCGCGTCGTGCCTGCGGGCGAGCCGACGCGGATGCCGCTGGTCTTGACCGGCGGCAGCGGATCGTTGGGGATGCCGTTCTTGTTGCAGGTGATCCCCGCACGCTCGAGCGCCTCGTCCGCATCGCGCCCGGTGATGCCCAGCGGGGTGAGGTCGATCAGCGCGAGATGCGTGTCGGTGCCGCCCGAGACGACGTCCGAGCCGCGCTCCTTGAGCGTCGCCGCCAGCACCTTCGCGTTCTCGACGACCGCGGCGATGTAGCTCTTGAAATCAGGCTGCAGCGCCTCGCCGAACGCCACCGCCTTCGCCGCGATCACGTGCATCAGCGGCCCGCCCTGGAGGCCCGGGAACACCGCCGAGTTGAACTTCTTGGCCAGAGCCTCGTCGTTGGTCATGATCATGCCGCCGCGCGGACCCCGCAGCGTCTTGTGCGTGGTGGTCGTCACGACATGCGCGTGGCCGAACGGCGTCGGGTGCAGGCCGGCTGCGACGATCCCGGCGAAATGCGCCATGTCGACCATGAAATACGCGCCGACCTTGTCCGCGATCGCCCGGAAGCGCGCGAAGTCGATCGTCCGCGGATAGGCCGAGCCGCCCGCAATGATCAGTTTCGGCTGATGCTCGACCGCCAGCGCCTCGACCTGATCGTAGTCGATCAGGTGCGTGGTCGCATCGACACCGTATTGAATGGCGTTGAACCACTTGCCCGACATCGCCGGCTTGGCGCCATGCGTCAGGTGACCGCCCGCGTCGAGGCTCATGCCGAGGATCGTGTCGCCCGGCTTGACCAGCGCCAGCATCACCGCGCCGTTCGCCTGCGCGCCGGAATGCGGCTGAACGTTGACGAACCCGCAGCCGAAGATCTGCTTGGCGCGCTCGATCGCGAGCGTCTCGACCGTGTCCGACGGCGCGCAGCCCTGGTAGTAACGCTTGCCCGGATAGCCCTCGGCATATTTGTTCGTGAACACCGATCCTTGAGCCTCGAGCACAGCCTTCGAGACGATGTTCTCCGACGCGATCAGCTCGATCTGCGTCTGCTCGCGTTCCAGTTCGGCAGCGACGCCGGCGAAAACGGCAGCGTCCGCATCGGCCAGGCCGCGCGTGAAAAACCCGTCGGGCTGGACGTCATGAAGTTCGCGGGGCTGAGTGCTCATGCGGGGACCTTTGTGGAAAGTTTATCGACACGGAGTTGATGACGGCCGCCGGCGAATTCGGCGGACAGGAAAGCTTCGACGCACGCCTTGGCCATTTCCTCGCCGATCAGGCGCGCGCCCATCGCGATGGCAGTGGCGTCGTTGTGCACGCGCGCAAGGCTCGCCGACAGTGGTTCGGACACGAGCGCGCAGCGGCAGGCGGGATTGCGATTGGCGGCGATCGAGATGCCGATACCCGAGCCGCACAGCGCGATACCGCGGTCGGCGCTACCGTCGGCGATCGCTGTGGCAAGCTTGAACCCATAATCGGGATAATCGACGCTGGCGGTATCCTCAGGACCGAGATCGAGCACGTCATGCCCCGCCTCGCGCAGCCAAGCGGCGAGCACCGCTTTCAACGAAACGGCGGCGTGATCGGACGCGATGGCGATGCGCACCTGGCGTATTCCTGTGACGGGGGATCGGGTGCCCAGCCCCATACCGACCCGAGCGCGGATTTGCCACACCTGTTCGCGGCTGCTTCGTCATCCTGACGAAAGTCAGGACCTAGGGTAACATAGCGCATCACCCATGGCTCTGGGTCCTGACTTTCGTCAGGATGACGCGCTAAGGTCGGCATCTGCGCTGAACGCCGACCGTGAAGGAGACATCGATGAAAGCCCTCACCCTGCTCGCCACAGTCGCGCTGACCGCCTGTTCGGGCCCTGCGCCCGACACCAGCAGCGACGGCAACATGACGTCCGCCGGCTCGCTCGAACGCAAGGTCTCCGCTCCCGCGCCCAAACCCGCGCCCGACTATACCGGCCGCTGGATCGGCGTCGAAGGCATGGTTCTCGACGTCGCCCCGACCGACACCCGGGGCCACTACGCGCTGACCATGCAATGGGACCTCGACAACAAGGGCACGTTCGACGGCATCGCGACCGGCGACACGATAGCGTTCGATCGCAAAGGCATCCGCGAAACGCTGCGCCCGACCAACGGCGACGCGACCGGGCTGAAATATCTCTTCGGCAAAACCGACTGCCTCACCGTCAAGCCGGGCGAAGGCTATTGCCGCGACGGACTTAGCCGCTAGGTTCCGGATCGTGACCATGGCCTTTTCAAATGCGGACGCGGCGCGCGCGCATCTCTCCGAGGTGCTCTTGCGCACCGGGCAAGAGGACCGCGAAGCGTTTCGCGAACTCTATTCGCTGACCAGCGCGAAGCTTTTCGGCATCACCCATCGTATCTGCGGCAACGCCCAAGCCGCGGAGGATGTGCTGCACGAGGTCTATCTCACGATCTGGAAACGCGCCGGTGCCTGGGAACCCGGCCGCGCGAGCCCGATAACCTGGTTGGCGACGATCGCGCGCAACCGCGCCATCGACTGGCAGCGCGCGCAGGGCGTCCGTCGCACCAGCCCGCTCGACGACGCACCCGACATCGCCGATCCCGGCGAAGGTGCCGAGGCCGGGATGCTGGCGAGCGAATCGTCGCGCGAATTGATCGAATGCCTCGATGGCCTCGAACGGCAGCAGCGCGACGCGATCCGCACCGCGTTCTTCGACGGCGTCACCTATGCCGAACTTGCAGTGAAACGTGCGGTCCCGCTCGGTACGATGAAGAGCTGGGTCCGCCGTGGTCTCGCACGCCTGAAGGATTGCCTCGATGGTTGATCCGATCCCCGACACCGGCGTGCCCCAAGATGTGGCGGCCGCCGAACTTGCGCTCGGCTTGCTCGAAGGCGAGGAGCGCGGAGCAGCGCTGCGCCGCGTGCTCGCCGAACCCGGTTTTGCCGCGCGGGTCGAATGGTGGCGGTCGCGCTTGGCCGTTTTGTTCGACCTATGGCCGGAATACGCTGCCCCGCCGCATCTCGCCGCGCGGATCGAAGCCAGCCTCGACGGTCCAACCACCGCCAAGACCAGCCGCTTCGCCTGGCCCGCACTCGCGGCCGTCACCAGCGCGATCGCCGCGTCGCTGTTGCTGTTCGTCATGGTTCGCCCCGAACCGACCGTGCCCGTCGCCCAGCCGGTCCCCGTCGCCCGCGCGTCGAGCGTGCTCGTCGCGATGCTCGGCGATGCGAAGTCGCCCGTCGCCGCGGTCTACGATCCCGCCAACGGCGCGCTCCGCGTCGCGGCCGGTCCCGGCGTTCCGAATGCGCGGGTCGCGGAACTCTGGGTGATCGGCGGCGACGGCGTGCCGCACTCGCTCGGCCTGCTCTCGGGACGTCCGACGTCGCTGGCACCGAAGGGCGTCGATCGCGGTCGCATTGCCCCTGGCGCAACGCTCGCGATCTCGGTCGAACCGCTCGGCGGCTCGCCGACCGGCCTGCCGACCGGTCCGGTCGTTGCCACCGGTGTGGTCGCCCGCGTCTGATGGCCGTCTGATGACAGTGCGACCCGCCGCCAGCGGCGGCATCCCGCCGATCGCGCGCCTGCTCGGCCTGAGCGGCCTACTGCCACAGCTCGGGGCAGTCGCGCTGTTGCTGAGCGGTGATCCGCAAAGCCGCTATTCCGCGCTGGCGATCGCCTACGCCTATGCCGCGCTGATCCTGAGCTTCCTAGGTGGCCTATGGTGGGGCCTCGCCGCCCGAACCGACTCGCCCCCGCGCTGGCTCTGGTTCGCCAGCGTCGCCCCCTCGCTGATCGCGCTGGTCACCGCGTGGCCCTGGATGGTCGGCCTGCGCTGGCCCGGCCCGTCGTTGGTGGTGCTCGGCATAAGCCTGATCGCTACGCTGCTCGTCGACCGGGCGCTGGTCAAAGCCGGCATTGCCCCGCCCGGCTGGATGGCGTTGCGCGTGCCCTTGTCGCTCGGCCTCGGCATCTTGACGTTACTAGCGGCTATACTGTGACGCGCGTGCGCGGAAATGCTATACCGACGCGATGAGCGTCGCCGAGCACATCACCCAGCTGGCTTCCGGGCCTGCGCGATTCACTACCGCCGAGTTCATGGAACTCGTCCGTCATCCGCCGATCGCCGACTGGCTAGGCAAGGTCGAACTGGTCAACGGGGAGATTATGCGGATGTCACCGGCAAACGTACCGCACTGGAACGCGCAGCGCATCGCGTTCCTCCGATTGCAGTCCGCCTTCGCCGCGCTCGGCACCGAATGGATTGTCGGGCAGGAGCCCACTGTCCGCCTGACCGCCGACACGCTGCGCGAACCGGATGTGGCGGTGCTTCGCGATCCCGATCTCCGCGCGACCTTATTCGACCGCGCTGCGCTTTTCCTAGCTGTCGAGATCGCCGATACGAGCCTCGCGCTAGATCTCGGCGCCAAGCGAAGCGACTATGCCGAGGCGTTCGTGCCGCATTACTGGGTCGTCGATATCAACGCGCGCAGGACGCACGTGATGGCCAAGCCCCGCGCCGGTGATTACGAAGACAAAAGGCTGATCCCGTTCGGCGAGCCTATCGCGATCCCCGAGTTGCACCTCGACATCGTCGTCGACTGAGCCTCAGGCCGCCTTGCGCAGGTCCAGCCGGCTCCAGATCTCCACCAGCGCGTCGGTCAGTTCGCGCATCATCGCCTCGGTATGCGCAGGGCCCGGCGTGAACCGCAGCCGCTCGGTACCGCGCGGCACGGTCGGATAGTTGATCGGCTGCACGTACACGCCGTATTCGGCGAGCAGCACGTCGCTGATCTTCTTCGCCTTGACCGGATCCCCGACCATCAGCGGCACGATATGCGTATCACCGATCATCACCGGCAGCCCGGCGCCCTTCAGCATCGCCTTGAGCATCGCCGCCGAAGCCTGCTGCCCCTCGCGCTCGACGCTCGACGCCTTCAGATGCCGCACGCTCGCCAGCACGCCCGCGACCAGTACCGGCGACAGCGACGTCGTGAAGATGAACCCCGGCGCATAGCTGCGGATCACGTCGACGATCGTACGATCGGCGGCGATATAGCCCCCCATCACGCCGAACGCCTTGCCCAGCGTCCCCTCGAGGATGGTGATCCGATGCGCGACCTCGTCACGCTCCGAAATGCCGCCGCCACGTGCGCCGTACATCCCGACCGCATGGACTTCGTCGCAATAGGTCAGCGCGTTGTACCGGTCGGCGAGGTCGCACACCGCCGAGATCGGCGCGATGTCGCCCTCCATCGAATACACGCTCTCGAACGCGATCAGCTTCGGCGCCGCGGGGTCTTCCGCCGCGAGAAGCTCTTCGAGATGCGCGAGATCGTTGTGGCGGAACACGCGCTTCTCGCAGCCCGAATTCCGGATCCCCGCGATCATCGACGCATGGTTCAACTCGTCCGAAAAGATGATGCAGCCCGGCAGGACCTTCGCCAACGTCGCCAGCGTAGCCTCGTTCGAGACGTAGCCGCTGGTAAACAGCAAAGCGGCTTCCTTGCCGTGCAGGTCGGCGAGTTCGCCTTCCAGGTCGACATGGTAATGCGTGTTGCCGCCGATGTTGCGCGTGCCGCCAGAGCCGGCGCCGACGTCGTGCAGCGCCTCTTCCATCGCCGCGATCACCTTCGGGTGCTGGCCCATCGCGAGATAATCGTTCGAGCACCACACCGTGATCGGCTTCGGCCCGTTATGCCCGGCAAAACAGCGCGCGTTCGGAAACGCACCCTTGTTGCGGAGGATGTCGATGAACACGCGGTAGCGCCCTTCGGCATGCAACCGGTCGATCGCCTGCGTGAACACGCGCGAATAATCGACACGCGGACCCAAGGTGGAATCCGTTGCCGTGATGCCGTTGGTAATCATAGGCTTGGGCACTACGCCTCGCTTTCACTCGTTTCCAGCGCAATACCGCTCTTACGGTGATCGCTTTCCTCATCCTGGGTGCACATTGCCACGATGCGCCCGCGAAGCAAGGTGCCACATTGTCCCAGGTTAACGCTTAAAGCTGCTCGATCCGCGCAAATCCTCGCCCCGCTAGGGCAGGTCCGAGCGCCCGCTCCTCGTCACCCAACCGGGTAAAGACGGCGATGCCCTCGCCCGCGCCCGACCATGATTCGCCCTGCATCAGATGAACGATCCGCCGCGCGATCCCGGGACCACCGTCGACGAACCGCACGCCAGGTGCCGCCATGGCCAGCTCCGCCTCGACCAGCGGGAAATGCGTGCAGGCGTTGACGATCACGTCGATTCGCTCCCCGCCGGGTTGCGAGAACAGCCCATCGAGCACCGCCGCATAGCGCTCAGGCGCCACCGCTCGCCCGTGCAACTTGGCCTCCGCCATCTCGACCAAAGCCGCCGACCCGTAGCGGAGCACCGTGCAATCGCCCGCAAACCTCGCAGCCAGATCATCGACATACGCCTGCCTCACGGTCGCCTCGGTCCCCAGCACGCCGATCGTCCGCGTAACCGACAGCGCGGCAGCGGGCTTGATCGCCGGTACCGTCCCGACCACCGGCAGGTCGAGCGCCGCGCGCACTACCGGCAGCGCGATCGTCGAGGCGGTGTTGCACGCGATCACGATCAACCGCGGCCGATACCGCTCCGCCAACCGCCCCAGCAACACCGGTACGCGCGCTGCGATCTCCGCCTCGCTCTTCGTGCCGTAGGGAAACCCGGCCGAGTCGGCGGCGTAGACGAACGGCGCATCGGGGAGCGCCCCGCGTGCGGGACCGACGATTGACAGCCCGCCGACACCGGAATCGAAGAACAGGATAGGTCGCGTGTCCATGCGGCGCTCATAGGACGGTTCATGCCGTTGGAACCAGACCTCCCGTCATCCTGACGAAAGTCAGGACCCAGAGCCACGGAAGTTGCCGCCTGTAACCCTGGGTCCTGACTTTCGTCAGGATGACGGAGGGTGCTGTGAGGTCGGCACCCGCTCGACGCCATTTGCCGTCAGCCCCGCGTCGTTTATAAGCGCCCTCGGAACGGGGGACATACTTGCAGACGGAAATTCTCTGGGTCGCGCCCACGCTATCGCTCGTGCTCAGCTACCTGCTCGGCTCGATCCCGTTCGGCGTCATCCTCACGCGCGCCGGCGGTGCAGGCGATCTGCGGACGATCGGCTCGGGCAACATCGGCGCCACCAACGTATTGCGCACCGGGCGGAAGGGCCTCGCCGCCGCCACGCTGCTGCTCGACATGGCCAAGGGCGCAGTCGCCGTGCTGCTGGTCGCACACCTGTTTCCCGGCAACGCACTGCTCGCGGCCGCCGGTGCGTTCATCGGCCATTGCTACCCCATCTGGCTGAAGTTCAAGGGCGGCAAGGGCGTCGCCACGTTGATGGGAATCGTCGTCGCGCTCTACTGGCCACTCGGGCTCGTTTACGCCGTCGTCTGGCTGGGCCTGCTCGCGGGCCTGCGCATCTCCTCGGTCGCCGGCATGGCCGCGGCACTGAGCGCACCGTTCGCGGCCGCGCTGTTTGGTCGATTCGACCTGGTTCTTCTCCTTCTCGCGCTCGCCCTGATCGTCCTATGGAAGCACCGCGAGAACGTCGAGCGCCTGTTCTCCGGCACCGAGCCGCGGATCGGCTCCAGCCGGAAAACGAGTGGCTGACCCGACGGTCTCAAGACTTCGGCTTATCCGCACGACCGGGATCGGACCGGTCACTTATCGCCAGCTCATCGCCCGCTTCGGCAGCGCGGACGCCGCGATCGAAGCGCTCCCGATGCTCGCCCAACGCGGCGGCGGTCGCAGCCCGCGTATTGCCGAAGCGCCGCTGGCCGAACGCGAAATCGCCGCCACCGCCAAGCTCGGCGCGCGCTATCTCTTCCTCGACGACCCCGACTATCCCCGCCTGCTCGCAGAAATCGAAACCGCGCCCCCAGCGCTGATCTTCCGCGGTGACCTCACCCACGCCACCCGCCCCTGCATAGCCATGGTCGGCGCCCGCAACGCGTCCGCCGCCGCCTGCCGCTTCGCGAGACAATTGGCACTGCAACTCGCCGAGGAGGGCACGACGATCGTCTCCGGCCTCGCCCGCGGCATCGACACCGCCGCGCACATCGGCGCGCTCGGAGCCGGATCGAGCGGCGCAACGATCGGCGTCATCGCCAGCGGCATCGACATCGCCTACCCGCCCGACAACACCGCGCTGCAGGAGCGCATCGCCACCGAAGGCCTCCTCCTCGCCGAACAGCCCCCCGGCACCGAGCCCAAGGCGCGCAACTTCCCCTCGCGCAACCGCATCATCGCCGGCCTCGCGATTGGCACGGTGGTGGTCGAGGCGGTCCCCAAATCCGGCTCGCTGATCACCGCGAGGCTCGCCAACGAATCCGGCCGCGAAGTCATGGCCGTCCCCGGCAGCCCGCTCGATCCCCGCGCGCAGGGCTGCAACCTGCTCATTCGCGAAGGCGCCACGCTGGTGCAATCGGCGGCCGATATCCTCGAGCAGATCCGCCCGTTCGACCCGCGCTCGGTCCGCTCGCCGATCGACCTCTATGCAAGCTCCCCCGCCGAAGACGCGAGCGACACCGACCGCCGCAGGATCACCGACCTGCTCGGCCCCGTCCCCGTCGCGATCGACGAACTCATCCGCCAGTCGCGCCTAAGCCCCGCAGTCGTCCACACGGTGCTATTGGAACTCGAACTTGCCGGCCGCCTCGACCGCCACGCCGGCGCCCGCGCCAGCCTGACCTGATCGCTAAGACTGATCCTCCCCCGCCAGGGGGAGGATCGCACATCACCGCAATCACTCCGCCGGCAGATAGATCTCGCTGCCTTTCGCGCGGAATTTCTCGCTCATGTCGGCCATGCCCTTCTCCGCGTCGCTGCCGGTCGCGAAGATTGCGCGCTCGGCATCTGCCGCATCAACGTCCGCCGCGAGGAACGTATCTGCCGGCGCGTTCTGCTTGACGGCAAAGTCGCGGACCTCCTGCGTGATCTTCATCGAGCAGAATTTGGGCCCGCACATCGAGCAGAAATGGGCGGTCTTGGCGCCTTCTGCCGGCAACGTCTGGTCGTGATAGGATTCCGCCGTGTCGGGATCGAGCGACAGGTTGAACTGATCGCGCCAGCGAAACTCGAAGCGCGCACGTGACAGCGCATCGTCGCGCATCTGCGCCGCCGGATGCCCCTTCGCCAGATCCGCGGCATGCGCGGCCAGCTTGTACGTGATCACACCGACCTTCACGTCGTCGCGATCCGGCAAGCCCAAATGCTCCTTCGGCGTGACGTAGCAGAGCATCGCGGTGCCGTACCAGCCGATCATCGCGGCGCCGATGCCGCTGGTGATGTGGTCGTAGCCGGGGGCTATGTCCGTGGTCAGGGGCCCTAGGGTGTAGAAAGGTGCTTCGCCGCAGACTTCGAGTTGCTTGTCCATGTTCTCCTTGATCTTGTGCATCGGCACGTGGCCGGGGCCTTCGATCATGACCTGGACGTCGCTCTTCCATGCGCGGTGGGTGAGTTCGCCTAGCGTGTAGAGTTCGCTGAACTGCGCTTCGTCGTTGGCGTCGGCGATGCTGCCGGGGCGCAGGCCGTCGCCGAGGCTGTAGGCGATGTCGTAGGCCTTCATGATCTCGGTGATCTCGTCGAAGCGCTCGTAGAGGAAGCTCTCCTTGTGGTGGCTGAGGCACCATTTCGCCATGATCGAGCCGCCGCGCGAGACGATGCCGGTGACGCGTTTCGCGGTCATCGGGATGTAGGCGAGGCGGACGCCGGCGTGGATCGTGAAGTAATCGACGCCCTGTTCGGCCTGCTCGATGAGCGTGTCGCGAAAGATCTCCCAGGTGAGGTCCTCGGCGACGCCGCCGACCTTTTCGAGCGCCTGGTAGATCGGGACGGTGCCGATCGGGACGGGCGAGTTGCGCAGTATCCATTCGCGGGTGTCGTGGATGTTGCGGCCGGTGCTGAGGTCCATCACCGTGTCAGCGCCCCAGCGGATCGACCAGACGAGCTTGTCGACTTCGGCGGCGACGTTGCTGGCGACCGCGGAGTTGCCGATGTTGGCGTTGATCTTGACGAGGAAGTTGCGGCCGATCGCCATCGGTTCGGATTCGGGATGGTTGATGTTGTTGGGGATGATCGCGCGTCCGCGGGCGATCTCGTCGCGGACGAATTCCGGGGTGACGAAGTCGGGGATCTGCGCGCCGAAGGATTCGCCGTCTCGCTTATACTCCTTCAGCATCGCGCGACCGAGATTCTCGCGGGTGGCGACATATTCCATTTCTGGGGTGATGATCCCACGTCGCGCGTAGTGCATCTGGCTGACGTTCTGGCCTGCCTTCGCACGCACGGGCCGCTTGACGCTGCCGGGGAATTGCGGGACGCCGCCGGAGCGGTCCGGGCCCAACTGCCCGTTGTCCTCGGGGCGGATTTCACGCGCGTCGTAGCTCTCGACATCACCGCGAGCCTCGATCCACCTGCGGCGGAGTTGGGGGAGGCCGGCGTTGATGTCGATTGTCGCGCGCGGGTCGGTGTAGGGGCCGCTGGTGTCGTAGACGCGTAACGGGGGTTCGCTGCAGCTGGGGTCGAGGACGATCTCGCGCATGGCGACGCGGACGTCTGGGCTGGAGGGGACCGCGACGTGGATTTTGCGCGAGCCTCGGATCGGGCCGGTGGTGACGCCGATATCTGCTGTGGGGGTGCGTGCTTCGAAATCGGCCATGCGCTTGCTCCTACGGGTCTCGGAGCGAAGGCTTGCGGTTCTGTGGCGACCGCTCCCTCCCTCCGCCGGTATCAACCGGATCAGGTTCAGCGGGTCGAAGGCTCCTGCCTTCCTCTCAAGCGCGGATAAGCGCTCCCCCGGGGTGAGGCGAGCATAGGCGGCTGGGGGTGGGGTGCAATGGGGAATTTGGTGGCTTGGGGTGTGCGGGGGACGTGCGCCTGGGATTCGGTTGGGCATCCTGCCGATCGAAAGTTCACCACCCCGGCGGAGGCCGGGGCCCAGGTGGGGGACGGCGCTAACGACGCGATGTGCTCCATTATAGCCACCTTTCCAACTGGGCCCCGGCCTTCGCCGGGGTGGTGTTTGTTGTTGGGGTGGGGGTCCCTTAACGAGAAAAGGCCGCTGCCCTGGTTGGGGCAACGGCCTTTCATCTAACTCCGCGCGCCGTCAGTCGTAGCTAAGCTACGCCTTGTGGCGTGCTTTGCTGCGCTGGCCGGGCTTGGGCGAGTCTTGCGCCGGGTCGGCGCAAGCCGCCCTGCGCCTTAGAACCGGAAGCTCACCGTCCCACGCAGCGAGTGCCAGCGGAAATTCTCGTCGCTGCGGCGGAAGGTGGTGCCCGCGGTGTTGGGGGCGAGCACGAACGGGTTGTTCGCGAGCAGAACCGGGCTGCCGGTGATCGCGCTGCCAGCGGTGACGAGGACGCGGGCGTCGTCGTCCTTGTACTGGTGGTAGGTGTATTCCATGCCGATCGAGATGTTCTTGGTCAGCTTCTGCTCGATGCCGCCGCCGCCGACATAACCCCAGCGCTTGTCCGAGCCGGTGGCTGCGAACGCGTTGGCGGTGTTGGTGGTGAAGAACAGGTTGTCGATCTTGGCATAGCCGGCGCCGCCGGTGGCGTAGAACAGCGTGTTGCGCGCGGCGAGACCGGCGCGGAGGCGCGCCGACCCTTCCCACTTCAGCTTGCGCGCCATCGTGTAGCTGGCGGGCGTGGTCGAGAAGGCGGCGACGCTGTCGGTGATCTCGGACTTGCCGAATTCGCCGACGATGCCGACCACGAACGGACCGCGCTGCACGTCGAAGCCTGCACGGCCGTAATACGACCAGCCGTCATCGTCGTTGCGGCAACCGTACGCCGGGACGGCGGTGCGCGCCGAGCCATTGCAGAAGCCCGGCGAGAAGGCATTGGCGCCGGTGATGGTGTTGACGCTGTCGCTGAAATTGCCGTCGTTGTTGCGATCGAACAGGATCGACGAGCCGATGTCGTTGCCCTGGACGTCATAGCCGCCGGCGGCGCCGATATAGACGCCCGAGAACGGCTTGCTGTCGCTGTCGGTGGTCATGTCCTGCGCGGCGGCTGGAACGGCAAAAATGCCCGCGGCGGCGAGGCCGGCGAGCATGGTGAGCTTCGTGAAGTTGGTCATGGTCGTTCCCCAAACGAGGGGCCGCGACGCTCTTGATGAACGCCGCGACCCGGATTTTCCTGTTTCAGTTCGTGACGACGATCACGCGTTGGCGCCGCTCGTGCGCAGCGAATCGAGGCGGTTGTTGGTCCCGTTGGGGAAGAAGCCACCACCGATCTTCGCAGTGGGCGTCAGGTAGACGATGTTGTGCACCTGAGCGACCGAGCGGCTGTAGGCCAGGCCGTTTGCGTCGGTCGGCACGATGTTCGAGATCGTCGGATCCGACCCGGTGATGCCCTGATCGTCGTCGCCGATCACGCCCGTCGTCGTGTTCGTGACGGTGCCGTCGAGGCTGTCGCGCGCGTCACTGATCTGGTTTGCGGCGGTGATGAGCGATGGAATCGGGTTCGGCGTCTGCAAACCCTTGCGGTACAGGATCGTACGGATCAGCCCTGCGTGATACGCCTCTGCCGCGAGGATGCCGGCGGCCGCCTCGAGATAGGTCTTGTTGGCGATCAGCGGTGCTGCGCCCTTGTAGGCCGACACGCCGACGTCCTCGAAGATGTACGCACCGAGCAGGAAGCTGTTGTCGTCGGCATAGGGGTTGAACACACCCGTCGCACCGATGACGCCGGCCGCGCGGGCGGCCGCCGTGAACGCGCCCGGTGCGGCTGCCGTGCCGACCGAGATGTCGATCGCCGGCTGAGCGACGGCTGCGCTGCCGAGTGCAGTGCGCAGGAACGCGACGTGCGCGACTTCGTCGATCGCGATTTCGCGTGCGTATTCACGCACCACGGCATCCTGGAACGGCACTTGCGCGCCGCCGGTGACCGCGCCCTGCGTGCCGATGCCGGTCAGCAGGCTGGCGTTCAGGCCGACGCCGAATGCCGCGAACGCGTAGAACTGCGCTTCGAGATATTCGAGGTTCAGTGCGACGTTGAGCACGTCGGCGTCGTTAAGCGCGGCGACCGGCGCCGGTCCCGGAGTCGGGGTCGGTGCGAGATCGGAATCGTCGCTGCCGCATGCCGACAGGAGCGTGGCGCCACCGATGGCGAGCGCCGAACCGCCGGCGAAGCGGAGGAAACTGCGGCGTTCGTTGCGACGGCTGGCGATCGCGTCGAATATTTCGAGCTTGGTAGAGAGATCGGTCATTGGGTTAATCCCCTGAATAGCGAAGATGAGCTTGGGCGAGGCTGAGAAGATCAGGCTGCCGCGGTGCTCGTCTTGATGTTGCCGTTCATGCCGTTCGGGTAGAACCCGCCTGCCGACGCCGCACCGCTGGTGAGATAGACGATGTTGAGCACCTGGCTCGCCGAACGGCTGTACGCGACGCCGTTGCTGTCGAGCGGAACGATGTTCGACACGGTCACCGCCGCCTGCGTGGTGGCGAGGTTGATCGGCGTCGCGCTGTACGACGAGATGCCCTGGTCGATATCGTTGGTGCCGAAGATCGTCGTGTTGGCGCCACCGCCGTCGAGGCTGTCGCGCGCCTTCGAAATGGCATCTGCGGACGTGCGCAGCGACGGAGTCGCGATGCCCTTGCCGTACAGCGTCGTGCGGACGATCGCGGCGTGATACGCCTCGACCGCGAGCAGGCCGGCGGCGGCTTCGAGGTATGCCTTGCTGGTGAGCAGCGGGGCGGCGCCCTTGTACGCGGTCACACCGACGTCTTCGAAGATGAACGCGCCGAGCAGGAATGCTTCGTCCGAGGCATAGGGATCGAAAGCAGTGCCGGCGGGGACGAGGCCGGCAGCCTGTGCCGCGACCGAGAACGCGCTGGTCGGCGAGACGCTGACGTCGATCACCGGCTGCGCGACGGCGGCGGAGGTGCCGAGTGCGGTGCGGAGGAACTTGACGTGGGCGATCTCGTCCTGCGCGATCTCACGTGCATACTGGCGCACGATTGGATCGGTGAAGTTGACCTGGCGACCGCCGCGGACGGCACCTTGCGTGCCGATGCCCGAGAGCAGGCTGTTGTCGAGGCCGGTGCCATAGGCGGCGTAGGAATAGAATTGCGCCTCGAGATATTCGAGGTTGAGCGCGAAATTCAGGACGTCCGCGTCGGTGATGGTCTGCGCCGCCGCCGAGCTGGAAAAGGACAATGCGGTCGCACCGGCCGCGGTGACCGCAGCGGCGCCGAGCGCAGTCTTGAAGAATTCACGCCGCTCGCTGCGCCGTTCAACTCGCGCATCGAGGGCTTCGATCAGGTGCACGCTCTCGGTCATATCAGGGTCCTCCCCTTGTAGTTGCAGACGTCGGAGTTATTGAAACAATCGAACAATCCGGACCGATGAGAGTAACACCCTGTCGCCAAGGCCCAACTCGTAACGCGCTCTGTTGCGGGCATAATGATGCCGTCCAGCTTGAGTAACGGACGCAAGCGGGAAATGGACGCAGCCTTAACGGCAATGCTGTGAAATAATTTTCAGGTGTGGTGGGCGGCGGCGGGGTGATCTTGCGAGGCGCTCGGGGGGTTGGGTTGCGGGAGCTTCGGAAGCTCCGGCTGGGCAGTTCGCACGCTTGGTTGGTTAGCGTGGCGGATTGACGCTTGGGGTTGGCGCTTCCGGAAGCCGCTCGGACACGACGTGCTGGAATGCGGACGTTCGAACCACACGATCCTCCCCCGCCAGGGGGAGGATCGATGGGTCTCGAAGTTTGCCCAGTATCATTTGGGCTGGCCTCGGATCGGCCAGCCTCGGATCAGCCGACCTCAGATCAGAAGGTGTAGGTCAGCCCCAGCGCGTAGAGCCACTGATCCGCGCTGCCCACGTCGGCGACGATCGGGGTGTCTTTGTACTTGCCGACCATGCGGCCGTAGAGCACCCCGGCACCGACGCCGAAACCGTGGCGGAGGTCGCCCGACAGGCTCTGCACCACGAACAGCGATGCGTTGACGCGGCGGAAGCCACTATCGTTGACGTCATAGGTCCGCAGGCCGCTGGCGAGCGTACCGATCGGCGTCACCGCCGCATAGGTCCGGCCGAAGCCCTTGCCGGCGTAATCCGCGGCGACGCCGAGCGAGACGAGCGTACGAACCGACAGCGGTGTGGTGTAATTCACCTGCGGCGTGATGACGTAGCTGTCATAGGTGCCCGAGACGTCATGAACATAGGCGACACGCGCGGTGAGCGTATCATAGTCGCTGGTGATGACGCCGGTCCGGGCGACGCCGACATAGCCACCCAGTTCATAGGCGGTATCGATCTTGCCGAGCGCGCGGACCTGACGGTTGTCGATATCGCCGGTGCGGTCGCGGCGGACGCCACCGATCACGCCCAGCTCGAAATTGGTGCCGACCTCACCCGTGTTCGGGATCAGGTTGAAATAGAGCTGCGTGCCGCGGAGGAAGAAGTCATGCCCGCGCACCGTGCCGACGAAGGCGCCGGCGGGGGTGAAGGAATTGCTGTCCGCACCTTCGTAATCGGGCATCGACACCACGCCGAGCGCGACCGTGACGCGGTTATTGTCCTTGGGATCGGTGATCGTCGGCGACGGGTTCGGGTCGGTCTGGGCGAAGGCGGGCGTGGCGATGCCAAGCACCGCGATTGCGGCAGACGTGAAGAGAGTGAATGCGCGCAAGGAAATGCTCCGGACAAAAAGGTTCCAGCGCAAAACGCAGCGCCTTCGTTTTCGGTCCGTTACGATCGGTCAGAAGATGTAACGCATTTTCACCTGTTGCATTTCGGCATCACCGGCGACCATGAATCGGGCCGCCGAAAAGCGCGGCGGACCGAACCGGACGGCGGCATTGCGCGAGAATCCATAGCCTTCGCGCGGGATCCCCGCGATCGTGTCGAGCTTCGCGTTGCTGTTCTCGTCGTGGATGACCGCGAGCGCATAGCCGCGCTGCGGCAGGCCGGGAAAGCTGGTGGTATGGACGTTTGCCGGGATCGACCGGGTCAGCGCATTGGCATCGTCGACGCAGGCGGGGAAATTGTCCGGGTCGGCGGTGAGGCAGATCCGGATCATGCCCTTTGCCGAGCGGAGATTGTCGATCTCGACGTCAAGCCGCGTGACGGGAGCCGCCGCTGCCAGCGTCAGCCATGCCAGCGTGCCCGCTACTGCGAGCGGCAGCCTTCGCGTGCGCCTTGGTGAAGTCGCCGAGTCCCTTGTCGGTGCCGCAGAGCCGATCCCAAAAGCGGAAATAGAGGCCATAGTTGCACCCGTATTGTTCGTGATGGCGCTGATGATGGCTCGCCGTGATCAGCCAGCCGCCCAGTGCGCCCCGCCACATGAACCGGGGGAAAACCTCCCACCCCATGTGATTGGTTACCCCCATAACGGTCATGATCGTCAGTACCAGACCCAGTGCGCCGACATTGATCGGAATTGGGAACACCAGTAGCGGATTTATCACAGCACCGGTGATCGCCTCGATCGGGTGAAACGCCATCGCCGCCCACGCGGTCGGCGGGCGGCTGGCGTGATGTACCGCGTGCGCGAGCTTGAACGGCTTCGGCCGATGCATCCAGCGATGCGTCCAGTAGAACCAGGTGTCGTGCGCGAACAGGAAGGCAAGCACGGAGACCGGCAGATACCAGAGCGGGTAGGCGTGGACGTCGGTGTAAATCTGCGTCCAGCCGCGATTCTGCCAGCCCCAGGCGACGATCCCTGCGGGCACGCCGTAGATCGCCGCCGAGGCGATGCTCCACCAGATCTCGCGCCGCATCTGCGCGTCGAGCCCGCGATAGAGCCCGGGATGACGCGCGCGCGTCGCGGCGGCGAACGCGCCGGAGACGATGAGATACCGGATGCCGACGATCGCGGTCATCGCGATCGCGGAGAGGACGATGGCGAGCCTCATGAGGGGCTTATACGGGAATTCGGGGTTTTGGGTAATGGCATAACCGGCTGGGGCCCATCGATCGGAGTCGATATTGCCGGAACGGACCGAGCCACCGAATCGAACCGATACCGATCGGTTTTCAGGGGGCCGTCATAGCGTATCGGCGATGGAACAATAGTGTTCCGAAGCGCGCCATCCGCATACCCTGCTAGCACCAGCCAGCGTAGCGCCGTCTAAAGCCTAGTGATCAAAAGACTTATCCTGGCGCCGAAGTACATGTTAATAAAATTGACGTGTTCATTAATTATGAATTGTTTAAATGTATTTCTATTTATTTATTAGGTATTTTCTTAGGTTACATAGATATCTAACAACATAGTCCGAATTGAACATTGACCACACATTTGATTAGAGTCGTAATTGATGCCGATCTATTATCTTCTAACAAGAAACTTAGGAGATGAAGCATGTCCACGATCAACATCATGATTGCCGTCGACGTCGAAACTGCACAGTCCACTGCGAGCGGAACGACTATAACCCAGGGGTATATATATGATCGATACGACCGGGTATGAAGGTACGGCCGAAGCAGGGAACGAATTGAACACGCCGTGCGACGCGGGCGACGTACCCGTCTGGACGATTTACCCGATCAATCCGAGCGACAATATCGCGATCACTGGGTTCACCGGACAGTGCGTCAACGACGGAATCTTCCAGAATCTCGAACAGCAGAAAACACCTGCGGGCGTCGATTACTGGACATGCGTCATCAATGAGGGAACGGCATCTGCAAAATACCAGTACAGCCTGAACATTTCGATGTCGGGCAAGACCTATTCCTATGATCCATTCTTTACGGTCACGGCCAACTAAGCCCGCGATGTCGTGGCACCCGTTCGAAATGCGTTGCGGCATACGTCGGTTATGACCGATCTGTATGCGGCAAATTCCGAGCGGGTGTCATGGGCGGTAACGGCCAGAGGCATTGCTGCCCGCCATCCATACTTATAAACGTCGATTTCCGTCAGTTTACATAGTCTCGAGGCGCATATCGACCCTTCCGACGCATTTGGCGATTGGGGGCAGGTATGCCGTCAATCCATGACAGGGGTGGTGACGGCGAGGCGCGTCTGGGACCGAGATCCGCAACCGGGATACGTAGAGGATATGCTGGCCTGGTTCGTCCGGGCAAGTTCTTTTGGGGCCGCCTGCATCTCGACATACCCTGCCTTCCGCGGGTGCCGAGGCTTGGTACATTGTCCCGGCGGCCCTCCTGCCGTTGCAATAGGCTCTATGCAGTGCGCGGAATCGTGATAGCCTTCGTGTCAGAGCAGGATGACCTGCCTATTCGGAGAGTGATGCATGGCAAACCACAGCGCCGCGCGCGGGGATACCGACCTGGATACGGGCAATAACAAGAAGGGGCTGATCTACGTGATATCAGGCGGCATCCTGGCCCTGGGGCTGGTGTTGATGGCGTTCTACGACCGCGCGGGCGATCCGATGCCGATCGCCTCGGTGCAGAAACCGGTCGTTACTGCGCAGCGCTGATCGCGGGATCCTCTCGGCGCGCGGTGCGGTCGAAGATCAGGATCGGCGCATCGCGGTACGTGCCTTGCGTGCGCAGGCGATAGCCTAGCCGTTCGGCGAGACGGATCGAGGGAGCGTTGGCGGGGTCGATGATGCAGGTCGTCGCGGGGATACCCGCGTCGGTCCAGGCGAGGATCGCGGCGAGCGCTTCGGAGGCGTAGCCCTGGCCTTGCGCGGCGCCGGTGAGGGTCCAGCCGACTTCGGGAGTCGCGTCGATTGGGGGTTCAATCGCCCGTCGCGCTTCCATCAGGCCGAGTTCGCCGATCAGGCGGCCGGCGGCGTCGCGCGCGACCCAGCTGCCATACCCGAACAGCGTCCATTGGCCGATCGCGCGCAGGAGACGAATCCAGACGTCTTCGCGCGATCGTGGCTGGCCGCCGATCATCGCGAAGACGCGCGGATCGGCCCACATCGCCGCGCAGTCTTCGAGGTCGGTGGCGGCGTGGCCGGTCAGGGTCAGGCGGGCGGTGGTGAGTGTCGGGGCGGATGTGAGTGTGCGCATGGAGGCAGGCTAGCGGCATTGGTGGGTGGAGGGGAACACCCCCTGCCCTCGCCTTTCTCACGGCAAAGGCGCCGCAATCCTTCGATCTTCCCCAGCCGGGGGGGAGGATCATATGTCAGCCCCCTCACCCGCCCTCCCGACGATGCAGGTTGTCTTCGGCGGTGATTGGTTTGCAAAGGTTGTTTTCGAGCCTCTCGCTTTGCGCTAGTCGGAGGCATGGCATCGACGATCTCCTGCGACGTCGCGATCGTTGGCGCGGGTTTGGCCGGCGGGATGATCGCGCTGGCGCTCAAGGCCAAGCATCCTGCGCTCGACGTACGACTGATCGACTCCGCGCAGGTCGTTGGCGGCAATCACCTCTGGTCGTTCTTCGGCAGCGACGTGGCGCAAGGAGATCGCTGGATCGTCGCCCCGCTCGTCGTGCATGCGTGGCAGGGCTACGACGTGCGCTTTCCAGCGCATGCGCGGACGATCGACGAGACCTATTATTCGATCGAGAGCGAGCGGCTCGACCGCGAGGTCCGCCGGGTGCTCCCTGCGCATGCGCTGATGCTCGGGCGGAAGGTGTCGGGGGCGAGTGCAACCGCGGTGGTGCTGGCGGATGGCGACCGGATCGAAGCCACCGGCGTGATCGACGCGCGCGGACCCGGCGACCTGTCGCTGCTCGATCTCGCATGGCAGAAGTTCCTCGGGCGCGAAATCGCGTTGAGCGCGCCGCACGAGGCGCCAAAGCCAATGGTGATGGACGCGACCATTCCGCAGATCGACGGGTATCGCTTCGTCTATTGCCTGCCGTTCAGCGCGGACCGGATGTTCGTCGAGGACACCTATTATAGCGACACGCCCGATCTCGATATCCCGGTGCTGGGCGATCGGATTGACGCGTATGTCACGGCGCGCGGCTGGTCGGTCGACAACGTCGTTCGCGAAGAGTCCGGCGTGCTGCCGGTCGCGATGGGCGGCGATTTCGAGGCCTATTGGCGCTCGGGCGGCGCGCATGTCGCCAAAGCTGGCATGCGCGCAGGGATGTTCCACCCGACCACCGGGTATTCGCTGCCCGACGCGGTGCGGACCGCGTCGATGCTGGCGGGGCGCAATGATTTCTCAGGAGCGAAACTCCACGACGCGACGCATGCGATGGCGCGCGCGACGTGGAAGTCGCGCGGCTTCTACCGGATGCTCGACACGATGTTGTTCCGCGCGGCGGAACCAGAGGAACGCTACCGCATCCTCGAGCGCTTCTACCGCCTCTCACCATCGCTCATCGGCCGTTTCTATGCCGGACGTTCGACCCTTGCCGACAAGGCGCGCGTTCTGACCGGCAAGCCCCCCGTCCCCATCGTGCGCGCCGTCCGCGCCATCGCAGGCAGTATGTCATCATGAAGACCGCAATCGTCATCGGCGCAGGATTTGGTGGGCTGGCGCTCGCGATCCGGCTGCAATCCGCGGGCGTGCAGACGACGATCGTCGAATCGCGCGATAAACCGGGCGGACGCGGCTATTATTGGGAGCGCGACGGCTTTACGTTCGATGCGGGGCCGACGGTGATCACCGATCCGGATTGCCTGCGCGAATTGTGGGCGCTGACCGGGCGCGACATGAGCGAGGACGTGACGCTCGATCCGGTGCTGCCGTTCTACCGGTTGAACTGGCCCGACGGGACGAACTTCGACTATACCAACGACGACACGCTGATGCGGTCGGAGATCGAGCGGCTGCATCCGGGCGACTGGGAAGGCTATCTGAAGTTCCTCGATTACTCCGCCGGGGTGTTTCACGAGGGCTATGAAAAGCTCGGCCATGTCGCGTTTCTCGACTTCGGGTCGATGATCAAGGCGGCGCCGGCGCTGGCGAAATATCAGGCGTGGCGGTCGGTCTATTCGATCGTGTCGAGCTTCGTGAAGTCGGAGAAATTGCGCGAGGCTTTGTCGTTCCATACGCTGCTGGTCGGCGGCAACCCGATGACGACGAGCGCGATCTATGCGCTGATCCACAAGCTGGAGCGCGACGGCGGGGTGTGGTTCGCACGTGGCGGGACCAACCGGCTGGTGGCGGCGCTGGTGACTCAGTTCGAGCGGTTGGGCGGCGTGCTGCGGCTCGACGATCCGGTGACGTCGATCGAGACTCTGGGCGACCGCGCGACCGGTGTGACGACGGCGAGCGGCTGGTCCGCGCAGGCGGATGCGATCGCGGCGAACAGCGACATCATGCACACGTACCGCGACCTGCTGGCGACGTCGCGCAGTGCCAAGCGGAAGACGGGGTCGCTCGAACGGAAGAAATATTCGCCGTCGCTGTTCGTGGTGCATTTCGGGATCAAGGGCACGTGGCCGGGTATCCCGCACCACATGATCCTGTTCGGGCCGCGCTATAAGGGGCTGCTCGAGGACATTTACGACCACGGCGTGCTGAGCGAAGATTTCTCGCTGTACCTGCATCATCCGACGGTGACCGATCCGTCTCTGGCACCCGAGGGGCATTCGACCTTCTATGCGTTGGCGCCGGTGCCGCATCTGGGCAAGTTCCCGGTCGACTGGGACGAGATCGCGCCGATCCTGGAGAAGCGCATCCTCGACGAGATCGGGCGGCGGTTGATCCCGGACATCCATGAGCGGATCGTGACGAAGTTCTCGTACGCGCCGAAGGATTTCGCGCAGGATCTGAACGCGCATCTGGGTAGCGCGTTCTCGCTGGAGCCGGTGCTGACGCAGAGCGCGTATTTCCGGGTGCATAATCGCGACGAGCATATTCCGAATTTGTACTTCGTGGGCGCCGGGACGCATCCGGGGGCTGGGATTCCGGGGGTTGTCGGGAGTGCGAAGGCGACTGCTCGGTTGATGCTTGAGGGCGAGAAGTAAGAAATTTGTTCGCGCAGAGGCGCGGAGGCGCGGAGATTGTTGCATCCGGTTTTTCGGTCGGCAGACACAACTATCTGTTCGTCGAAGGTGATCGGGCAGTTGCTGCGCGACCAGCGCTACATCTCCGCGCCTCTGCGCCTCTGCGCGAACAAAATCTTCCCTTGCCGCACCCTGCGCGCATCCCCTAGCGAGGCAGGATGAAGAGACTTGCTGTGTATTGCGGGTCGGCGACGCCGGCTGATCCTGTCTATATCGAGGGCGCTCGGGCGCTGGGGCTCGCGTTTGCCACGCGGGGGATTGGCCTCGTTTATGGCGGTGGGCGGACCGGGCTGATGGGCGCGATCGCGGATGCCGCGCTGGAGGGCGGTGGCGAGGTTATCGGCGTTATTCCTCAGGCGCTGGTGGATGCGGAGGTTGCGCATCGCGGGCTGACCGAGTTGCATGTCGTGACCGGCATGCATCAGCGCAAGCAGATGTTTACCGATCTCAGCGACGGGTTCGTGACGATTCCGGGCGGGACCGGGACGATGGACGAGCTTTGGGAAGCGCTGAGCTGGGCGCAGCTTGGCTATCATGCGGATCCGGTCGGGTTGCTGAATACCGCGGGCTATTACGATCACCTGATCGCGTTCTGGGAGAAGATGGGTGAGGTTGGTTTCCTGCGGCCGCAGCACCGGGATCTGCTGATTGTGGCGGATACGCTGGATGTGCTGCTCGACCGGATGGCCGCCCACGTGCCGACGCGGCCGATCGTGCGGATGAACGCGTCGGATTTGTGAAGTTGACGGCTCGCTCCAGCACCTGCCGCCACCCCAAAGCCCGCCGCCACCCCGGCGGAGGCCGGGGCCTAGTTAGAAAGGTCGAGGTAACGACGCGCAACGTCTGCCAAGTCTTGTCCCCCAACTGGGCCCCGGCCTTCGCCGGGGTGGAGTCTGTAAGGGTGGTAGCGTTGGGGGGTAGGTCGTGACCCCCCCCCTCCCCTCGCGCGAAGCGATCGTTGCTACCGCGCATGAATCGATCGCGCGCGGGTCGAAGAGTTTTGCCGCCGCCAGCCTGTTGTTCGACAAGCCGACGCGCGAGCGGGCGTGGCTGCTTTATGCGTGGTGCAGGAGGTGCGACGATATCGCGGATGGGCAGGATCATGGCCACGGGATGACCGTGGTCGACGACGCGCCGGCCCGACTGGTGCAGTTGTCGGCGATGACCGAGCAGGCTTTAGCAGGCGAAGTCGTCGGTGAGCCGGCGTTCGATGCGCTGCGGATATTCGCCGCCGAAACCCGGCTGCCGAAGCGGTTCGCGCGCGATCTGGTCGAGGGGTTTGCGCTCGATGCGCGCGAGTGGCGGCCGCGGTCGGAGAACGACCTCTACAAATATTGCTACCATGTCGCGGGCGTCGTCGGATGCATGATGGCGATCGCGATGGGCGTCGATCCCGACGACGAGGACACGCTCGATCGCGCATGCGACCTGGGGATGGCGTTCCAGCTCGCCAACATCGCGCGTGATGTCGAGGAGGATGACCGCGTCGGGCGGTGCTATCTGCCCGAGGACTGGCTGGTCGAGATGGACTTTCCGCCGGGCCAGCACATGAAGCCGCCGTTCCGGTCGCGGCTTGCGCTGTTGACGCAGCGAATGGCGGATCGGGCCGCTGCGTTCGAGGCTAGTGCGCGGGAGGGGACGCCGGCGCTGTCGTTTCGATCGGCCTGGGCGGTGCTGTCGGCGGCGGGGATCTATGGGGCGATCGGGCGGACCGTGGCGGCTCGGCGCGAGCATGCGTGGGATCACCGGGTGACCACGTCAGGGATGCAAAAACTGGGGTTTATCGCCAAGGCGGCGCGAGAGGCCGCGCGGCGGGAGACCCTGTATCCGCGGGCTCCGAGGGATGCTCGGTTGTGGACGCGACCTAGGTGATCACTGCCGGCTAGTTTGTTCTCCCGCGAAGGCGGGAGTCCAGTCGGGGTCCCCCGCCTTCGCGGGGAAACAGTCTAGCCCTGCGACTTCGCCTTGCCGGTCTTTGCCATCAACTGGCCCTGCGCACGGCAATTCGCGCCGATCATCGGGTAGGGAACATCGGTGTTTCGCGCCAGCTGGTCGGGCAGCGCCGCGCGGCACTGCGCCATCGTTTCGTAGCGCGACGGGATCACGCGGGCCTCGGTGCAGTTCACATTGCCGTCGCCGCAACCCATGATCGCCATGACGTAGAACAGCGGTTCCATTTCACTCTCCGGTTGCGGGCCCAATTACGAGCGTGCCGTTGCGGCAGGACGTATCGATAAAAGCGACGAAGTGGCAGGATTGTTCCCCCAACTGCTTTCACCGGGGCTTGACTGCGCCTACATCGCGTCGATCCATGCCCCCTGATACCTACACCTCCACCCGCGCGGACCAGCCGTTGCTGCCGACTCTCCGCCGCTTCCTGCCGTTTCTGTGGCCGGCGGGGCAGCCCAAGCTGAAGGCGCGGATCGTCGTCGCGATGCTGCTCGTGATCGCGTCGAAGCTCATCCAGGTCTTTGGCGCAGCGTTTACGCTGAAATACGCGGTTGACCGGATGGCGGGGAACGATCGCGGGGCGCTGACGCTCGTCGTGTTGCTGGTGGTCGGGTATGCGGCGTCGCGGTTCGGGACGACGTTGTTCGACAATCTGCGCAACGCGGTGTTCGAGCGCGTCGGGCAGGACGCGTCGCGGCGGCTGGCGGCGCAGGTGTTTCGCCATCTCCATGCGCTGAGCCTCGATTTTCACCTGTCCAGGCGGACGGGTGCGGTCACCAAGGTGGTCGAGCGCGGCACCAAGAGCATCGATACGATGTTGTATTTTCTGCTGTTCAACATCGCGCCCACGGTGTTCGAACTGGTGCTGGTGCTCGGGCTGTTCTGGACCAAGTTCGGCTGGCCGCTGGTCGTCGCGACTGTGGTGATGGTGGTCGGCTACATCCTTTTCACGCGGATGGTGACCGACTGGCGCAATGCGCTGCGGGCGCGGATGAACGACCTCGATACCGGCGCCGTCGCGCATGCGGTGGATTCGCTGCTGAACTTCGAGACGGTGAAGTATTTCGGCGCGGAGGAGCGCGAGGCGCGGCGCTACGACAGCGCGATCACGGCGTATTCCGAGGCTGCGGTGAAGAGCGAGAATTCGCTCGCGTGGCTGAACCTCGGCCAGGCGCTGATCACCAATGTGATGCTGGCGGGCGGCATGGGCTTCGTCGTGTGGCGGTGGAGCCGCGGCGAGGCGTCGGCGGGCGACGTGGTGTTTGTGTCGACGCTGCTGGCGCAGCTGTTCCGGCCGCTTGACCTGCTGGGGATGGTGTATCGCACGATCCGGCAGGGGGCGCTCGACATGGCGGCGATGTTCGATCTGATCGATACGCCCGCGACCGTGGTGGATGCGCCGGGTGCTCCTGCGCTGGCGGTGAGCGCGGGGCATGTGCGGTTCGAGGGGGTGTCGTTCGGGTATGACGCGGGGCGGCCGATCCTTCGCGACCTGGAACTGGACGTGCCGGCGGGATCGACGCTGGCCGTGGTCGGGCCGTCGGGTGCGGGCAAGTCGACGCTCGCGCGGTTGCTCTACCGGTTTTACGACCTGACGGGCGGGCGGATTACCGTCGACGGGCAGGATATTGCGCAGGTTCGGCAGGCGTCTTTGCGGGCTGCGATCGGGATTGTGCCGCAGGATACGGTGCTGTTCAACGACACGATCGGGTACAATATCGCGTACGGGCGTGAGGGCGCGGAGATGCCCGAGGTCGAGGTTGCCGCGAAGGGGGCGGCGATCTCGGGGTTCATCGAGCGCCAGCCGCTGGGGTATGAGACGCGGGTGGGCGAGCGTGGGTTGAAGCTGTCGGGTGGCGAGAAACAGCGCGTGGCGATCGCGCGGACGTTGTTGAAGAACCCGCCGATCTTGATCCTGGACGAGGCTACCTCGGCGCTGGATAGCCGGACCGAGGCGGAGATCCTCGACACGCTGGAGGCGATCGAGCGGGGGCGGACGACGATCGTGATCGCGCACCGGCTGTCGACGGTGGTGCATGCGGACCAGATCGTCGTGCTGGAGGCGGGGCGGATCGTCGAGAAGGGGACGCACGCGGACCTACTGCGGGACGGCGGCGTGTATGCGGAGATGTGGAACCGACAGGCGCAGGAGCGGGCTGGTGATGACGATGGGGCGTTGGCGGCGGAGTAGGTTTTGATCCCTGTCGGATAGCAGGCGGGCTCAGTCGCAGGTCAGGCGAATTTGTTTTGCCGGTTTGTCGAAGATAATGCTGGAACAGCGTACGAGCAGGTCGGCGCCGATCGACAGGCGGTCGCGGCCGGATTTCTTGCCCTTGGCTGTGATGACGATTTCATCCGGGTCGATAGGCTCTGCGGCGTCGGCGATTCCGGCGGTCGAGCCGTAATCGGCGGTGCGGACGCCAAGCGTGGCGAACTGGAGGGGTCCGACGGTCAGCGGACGCGCGAGCGTCATGGTGCGGACCGGGCGTTCGATCCCGAACGCAATTTCGACCATGTCGACTGTGCCTTGGAGCGTGCCGCCCTGCGCTGCGGCGATCCGGGCGGCGGCACTGGCGGTGGCGAGCGTGCGCGCGTGATAGGGGTCGAAGCGGACGCGTAAAGGCTGGCCGCCGAGATCTATCACGGCGTAGCGTTCGCCCCAGCCGCTCGCGAGACCGCCCTGGTCGGTCATCGACAGCGTCACGGTGCGTTCGCCGATGATTGGTGCACGCAAGACGAAGCGAACGACGTCTTCGGGAACACCGGCAGGGCCGACGACGCCATCTGCGGTGGGGGTGTAGGCGCGCGCGGTCCAGCCGATGCGGTGCTTGAACGGGCCGGTACCAAGGTCGATCTGGGCGACCCCGGTCTTGCCGTAGACGTGCTCGGCGCCGATCGCGTAGTCGAAACCGAAACCGATCATCCCCGATTTCAGTCTGGCGCGTTCGGCAGAGGCGGTGGTGACCAGAGGCATCGCGGTGCCCGAGGGGTCGATGCGAATGCGGCCCGCGACGCCGGTAATGGTCGCGTTGATGATCCCGTCACCCTTGACGATACGTTCGTGGGCGGGGGTCGCCGCGTCGGTAAGCGCAGATAGCGCGAGGATCGCGGCCAGTGCCGAGCGTGTGCGTATCATGAAGCCCCCGTTCGATGCCAAGGATGGGCGAACAGCCGGGCTGGGGCAATACGGGCGCAGTGCGTGATCGGACGGATCTCGACCGATTGGACGTTACCCCGCGCGGGTGCGGCGCCAGTAGAAGAAGGAATAGAGGATCGGCGTCGCGACGGTCACAAGCATGAGGGCGACGACGAACGCGGTGCGGGTTTCGCTGTGCAGCGGCAGCACCGCGACCAGGATCAGCGCGAGGCCCGACGCCAGCATGATCCGGCCGCCATAGCGGTGCGTGGCGATCCAGTTGTCCGGGTCCATGATCGCCCAGGGCGTGCGGATGCCGACGAAGAAGCCCGGGCGCGACTTGGGCAGGACGTTGCCGAGCATCACGAACAGCGCGCCGATCCCGACGAGCATCGTCGTGGGCGGTAGCGCGAGACCGAAGGCGGGTGCGGCGACCATCGCCTCGACGAGGATCATGATGCCGAGCAGCCCGACCCAGCCGGTGCGATAGAGCGGCGCGGATTGCTCGAGCTCGTCCTGCATCGGTTCGATCGAGGGCAGCGCTGCCATCATCAGCGATATTGCGATCGTGAGCGCGGCCGGCATGAACAACGCGGTGCCGGCGTTGGCGAAGCGATCGGGGAGACCGTCGGGCCCCCAGTGCGTCGGGAGTTGCGTACCGGCGGGCAATCTACCCAGCGCGACGGCCGCGACGATCGCGAGACCGACGGTGGTCAGTGCCGAGGCTATGATCAGGTTTCGGTAGCGCATGTGTCCCCCTTTTCGTGTGCGTCGCCGACACGGAGCCGGCCCATGAAACCCATCACCACCTCCTCTATCACCGACAGGTCGAGTGTGTAGACGATCGACGTGCCGCGGTTCTCGGCCTGGATCAGGCCCGCCGCCTTCAGCTTGGCGAAGTGGTTCGACATGGTCGGTTTCGACACCGCGAATGCATCCGCGAGCGCGCCCGCGGTCATCGCGCCGCCTTTGAGCAGCTCGAGAATGCGGCGGCGCGTTGGGTGCGCGAGGGCGTCGAAGACCAAGTCCATGGGAGGTTTATATTAGGACACAGGCTAATTAGCAATATGGCTAATTATTATATCGCAGCGCACAGGTCTAGGACCTCCCCGGCGGAGGCCGGAGTCCAGTTGGGAGCGGCTGATGAGGGGAGACATCGCGTCGTCACTTCCACCTTGCCAACTGGGCCCCGGCCTCCCCCGGGGTGGTGAATTCTTGGCTGGGGCGATGCCCAATCCCGGTTCCCCCATCGCGATAACACCCCCACTATCCTCGACATCGCCCCTAGGATCGCTACCTAGGCGGCAATGGCACTCGACCCCCTTCCCGATCTCCAGCGCATCTTTGGTTTTCCCGATTTCCGCGGGGTGCAGCGCGATGTCGTCGATCGGGTGCTTGCGGGGCAGCGGACGCTGGCGGTGATGCCGACCGGCGCGGGGAAGTCGCTGTGTTACCAGTTGCCGGCGACGATGCTGGAGGGGACGTGCGTGGTCGTGTCGCCGCTGATCGCGTTGATGCATGACCAATTGCGCGCGGCGACAGCGGTTGGGATCAAGGCGGCGACTTTGACGAGCGTCGATACGAACCGCGAGGAGACTATCGCGCGGTTTCGGGCGGGCGACCTGGACCTGCTGTATGTCGCGCCGGAGCGGGCTTCGAACGAGAGTTTTCGCAACCTGCTGAGCCAGGCCAAACTGTCGCTCTTCGCAATCGACGAAGCCCACTGCGTGAGTGAGTGGGGGCATGATTTCCGACCGGACTACCGGCTGCTTCGGCCTTTGCTCGACAGTTTTCCGGATGTGCCGCGCCTCGCGCTGACCGCAACGGCGGATGCGCATACGCGCGCGGATATTCTCGAGCAGCTGGGGATCTCGCAGGAGGGGCTGATCGTGTCGGGGTTCGACCGGCCGAACATCCGCTATGCGATTTCGGGGCGTGACAACGTCAATCGGCAGATCGCGGATATCCTGGAGAAGATCCCGGGGCCGGGGATCGTCTACGCGCAGACGCGGGCGGCGACCGAGAAGCTGGCCGAGGCGCTGGGGCGGAGCGGGCGGCCGACGCGGGCGTATCATGCCGGGCTCGATCCGCAGGTGCGCGCGAAGAACCAGGCGGATTTCGTCGCGAGCGAGGACATGGTGATCTGTGCCACGGTCGCGTTCGGGATGGGGATAGACAAGCCCGACGTGCGGTTCGTGGCGCATGCCGGGCTGCCGAAGTCGATCGAGGCCTATTATCAGGAGACGGGGCGCGCGGGGCGTGATGGCGATCCGGCGATCGCGCATCTGTTCTGGGGCGCGGAGGATTTCGCGCGCGCTCGGCAGCGGATCGGCGAGGTCGAGCCCGAGCGGCAGGCGGGCGAGCGGCAGCGGCTGACGGCGATGGGCGGGCTGGTCGAGACGGCGGGATGTCGGCGGCGTATCCTGCTCAAGCATTTCGGCGAGGAGCGGCTCGAGGATTGCGGGAATTGCGACAATTGCCTCGGCAACGTCGATGCGGTCGATGCGACCGAGACCGCGCGGAAATTCCTGTCGGCGGTGTTCCGGACCGGGCAGATGTACGGCGTGGGGTATATCGAAGGCATCCTCACCGGCGTTTCGTCGGAACGGAGCCTGATGAACGGGCATGAGGGGCTGTCGGTGTACGGGATCGTCGATGGCGACGAGGTGGCATTGCTGAAGCCGGTGTCGCGGGCGCTGATGCTGAAGGATGCGTTGCGGACCAATCCGCATGGGGGCCTCGAGTTCGGGCCGGCGGCGAAGGCTATCCTCAAGGGCGAGGCGGCGGTGTCGATCGTCGTGCCGCCCAAGCGCGAGCGGCGGCGGAAGGGTGCGGTTGGCGCCGTGCCGAACCCGGTCGACGATCCGCTGTTCGAGGCGTTGCGCGTGCGGCGGCGCGATCTGGCGAAGGAAGCGGGCGTTCCACCGTATGTCATCTTCCACGATTCGGTGTTGCGTGACATTGCGCGGCAGCGGCCATCGTCGCGCGCCGAGCTGAGCCTGTTATCAGGCATTGGCGCGCGGAAGCTCGACGCCTATGGGGATGCCTTCCTCCAGGTGATCCGCGAGTCCGCATGATACGGCATATAAACGAAAGTATTTCGGTCGCGCCACAGATCGCGGTCGAGCAAGTTGCGGACATCGCTGCGGCGGGGTTCAAGACGATCGTCAACAACCGGCCCGACGACGAGGATGCGGGGCAGCCTTCGGGCGACGCGATCCGCGCGGCGGCGGAAGCGGCCGGGCTGAAATACGTCTCGATCCCGGTGACGCATGCGGGGTTCTCGCATCCGCAGATCGACGCGATGACGCAGGCGCTGACGGATTCGGACGGGCCTGTGCTGGCCTATTGCCGGTCGGGGACGCGGAGCTGCAATTTGTGGGCACTGGCGGCGGCGAAGGCTGGGCGGAACCCGAACCTGCTGCTCGCGCAGGCCGAGGACGCCGGGTATGACCTGCGCGGTATCCGACCGATGCTGGACGCGCTCGCAGGGCCGCGATGACACCTGCGATCGTCGGCGGCATCGTGGCCGTCGTTGTGGTGCTGCTCGCCAGCCTGGGCTGGGTAGCCGTTCGGATGCGGCGGGTCGTTAAGATCGAGACTCCCGAAGAGGCGGCGGACGCGGCGCAGGCGCAGCTTGCCGGTTTTGCGGTGGCGGGTGCTGTCGTGGGGGCGGATGGCCAGGGGGCGCTGGCGATTGCGGATGACGGGCGCGTTGCTGCAGTGAAGCGGATTGGCAAGCGGCTGGCGGTGCGCGAGGTATCTTGGCGGACGGTGCGCGCGACCCGCGAGGGGATTCTGGTGGAGACGGGGGACAAGGCGCTGGGGGCGGTGATGCTGGCGCAGGTCGACGTGCTGGATATCCGCCGGTTGGCGCCGAAGAGCGTTCGGGTTTAGCCGCGCGTTTTGCTGGGTCGCGGTTTACGCGCCCTGGCCCCTCTACCGCCCCGCTGCCCCTCCCCGTTCGTCCTGAGTAGCTGCTGAGCTTGTCGAAGCGGCGTATCGAAGGAGGGGTTGGCGCGCGGAACCCATGCTTCGATACGCGCCCTCGATACGCTCCTGACGGAGCTACTCGGTCGCTACTCAGCACGAACGGGTGGGGGTGTTTGCGCTGGTCGTATCGGGGCTCCGGCACCACCCCGGCGAAGGCCGGGCCCCAATTAGGGGACGGCGATAACGACGGACTTTCCCTCGTTACATCGACCTTGCCAATTGGGCCCCGGCCTTCGCCGGGGGGTACCAGCGCTTAGGACATGAGGGACGACCGATGCGGGGAGACCGCGATCTTCTGCTCCCCTTCCGCTTGCGGGAGGGGTCGGGGGAGGGGTTAGCCTCATGGACCGGACGCCAGTACGTACGTCGGCCCCTCCCCTAACCCCTCCCGCAAGCGGGAGGGGAATTGAACCGCCGTTGCTCTGCTTGGTCCTGGGCTCCCGCGTTCGCGGGAGAACATGGTGGGTGTCCTTACCCCCCTCACACTCGATCGAAGTACCACTTCGATCGACATAAAAAATGGCCCGGTGTGTTGCCACACCGAGCCAAGGTTGTCCGCAGGAGGAACGTCGTGGGTGCGAGCTCGGTCGGCCCGCTACCGAACTAGTCGTAGGCGCGTTCGCCGTGCTCGCCGAGATCGAGGCCTTCGCGCTCGACTTCTTCGGAGACCCGCAAGCCGGTCAGCGCCTTGGCGATGTAGATCGCGATCACGGTGCCGATCGCCGCCCAGACAATCGTGGTCGCAACAGCAGCGATCTGGACGAACAACTGGTGGCCCATGTCGAAATCGGGCTTGCCGGGGCCGCCGAACGCTGGCGAATAGACGATGCCGGTGCCGATCGCGCCGATCATGCCGCCGATGCCGTGGATGCCGAACGCGTCGAGCGCATCGTCATAGCCGAGCTTCGGCTTGAGGACCGTCACCGCGTAGTAACATACCACCGAGGCGACCGCGCCGAGGATGATCGCACCGAACGGGCCCGAATTGCCGGCCGCAGGGGTGACCGCGACGAGGCCGGCGATGATGCCCGAGCAGAAGCCGAGTGCCGAGCCCTTGTGGCCGTTGACGCGCTCGATCAGCATCCAGGCGAGCCCCGCCGAGGCGGTGGCGACGAAGGTGTTGAGCATCGCTAGCCCGGCCGAGCCATTAGCCTCAAGGGCCGAGCCGGCGTTGAAGCCGAACCAGCCGACCCAGAGCAGCCCGGTGCCGATGCCGGTCATCGTCAGCGAATGCGGCGCCATGCGATCGGTGGGATAGCCGATCCGCTTGCCGAGGATCAGCGCCGCGACCAGCGCCGAGACACCGGCGTTGATGTGGACGACGGTGCCACCGGCGAAATCGAGCGCGCCCATCTTGAAGAACTTGCCGCCCGATGCCCACACCATGTGCGCGACCGGGAAGTACACGATCGTCAGCCAGACGATGGCGAACACCATCACGGCCGAGAACTTCATCCGCTCGACCACCGAGCCGAGCACGAGCGCGACGGTGATCGCGGCGAACGTCATCTGGAAGCAGATGAAGACATATTCGGGGATCGCGACGCCTGCGGTGAAGGTGGCCGCGGTGGAGTCGGGCGTGATGCCGCGGAGCAGCGCCTTGCCGAAGCCCGAGATATACTCGCCGCCGCCGTCGCCGAACGCCATCGTGTAGCCGTACATCACCCACAACAGCATCGCGAGACACGCGACCGCGCCGATCTGCGTCATCGTCGACAGCATGTTCTTCGACCGGGTGAGACCGCCGTAGAACAGCGCGAGGCCGGGGACGATCATCATCAACACCAGCAGCGTCGACGTCATCATCCAGGCGGTGTCGCCCTTGTTCACGGTCGCGACAGGCGCGGCAGCAGCCTGAGCCCAAGCCGGGGCGGCAGCGATCATCGCCGCTCCAAGTCCCAGAGCCGCGACGGCGGCCTTTTTCATGTCATGCTTCATCATGTCCCCCCTCAGAGCGCTGAATCGTCGGTTTCGCCGGTGCGGATCCGCACTGCCTGGCCGACGTCGAGCACGAAGATCTTGCCGTCGCCGATCGCGCCGGTGTTCGCCGATGCCTGGATCGCCTCGACCACGCGGTCGGACAGGCTGGCGGCGCAGACCACCTCGATCTTGATCTTCGGCACCATGTTGGTGCTGTACTCGGCCCCCCGATAGATCTCGGTCTGGCCCTTTTGACGGCCAAACCCCTTGACCTCGGTGACCGTCATGCCCGCCACGCCGATCGTGGTGAGCGCTTCGCGCACCTCGTCGAGCTTGAACGGCTTGATGATGGCAATGACGAGTTTCATCGCGCCCCTTCCCCTTGTTACGGAAGGGGCCTCGCAATGTGCGTGCCAGTTGCGGTGTGGAGGGGTGAGGTGTGCTTGCGGGGGCGCGCAGAAGGGAATTGGCGGTTAAAACTTGTGCAGTGCGGTGCGGGTGCTCGAAAAACGGGCAGCTATCTTTCCGTCATGCCGGGCTTGTTCCGGCATCCACCGCGCCGCGTACTCACGAGCGTTTGGTTTGCGGGACCGTGGATGCCGGAACGAGCCCGGCATGACGGAGTGGGAGGGCGACGGAGTGGGTGGATGACGGGGTTTGCTTGCCCCCGCCAGCCCCATGCCAAACTCAATGGCGGAAGTGGCGCATGCCGGTGAAGACCATCGCCAGGCCGGCTTCGTCCGCCGCGGCGATGACGTCGGCGTCGCGGATCGAGCCGCCGGGCTGGATCACCGCCGTCGCGCCGGCCTCGACCGCCGCGAGCAATCCGTCGGCGAACGGGAAGAACGCGTCGGAGGCGACCGCCGAGCCGATCGTGCGCGGGGTGGACCAGCCGGCCTTCTCCGCGGCGTCCTTTGCCTTCCACGCGGCGATGCGCGCGGATTCGAGGCGGTTCATCTGGCCGGCGCCGATGCCCGCGGTGCTGCCGTCCTTGGCGTAGACGATCGCGTTGGACTTGGTGTGCTTGGCGACGGTCCAGGCGAAGCGGCAGTCGAGGAGTTCCTGCGGCGTCGGCTGGCGCTTGGTGACGACTTTCAACTCACCCGGCGTGCCGTTGTCGCGACCCTGGACGAGCCAGCCGCCGGCGATCGACTTGGCCGTCAAGCCGGCGCGCGCGGGATCGGGGAGGTCGCCGGTGAGCAGCAGGCGGAGGTTCTTCTTGGCGGCGAACAGCGCGATCGCCTCCTCGTCGGCATCGGGGGCGACGACGACTTCGGTGAAGATGCCGGTGATTGCGCGCGCGGTTTCGGCGTCGAGCGTGCGGTTGACGGCGATGATGCCGCCGAATGCGGACACCGTGTCGCAGGCGAACGCCGCGGCATAGGCTTCGGCGAGCGTGGCGCCGGTGGCGACGCCACAGGGGTTGGCGTGCTTGACGATCACGACCGAGGGCTCGGCGTCGCGGAATTCTGCGATGAGTTCGAGCGCGGCGTCGGCGTCGTTGAGGTTGTTGTAGCTAAGCGCCTTGCCCTGGAGCTGGCGGGCCTGACCGATACCGCGGACGCTGCCGGTTGCGGTGTAGAAGGCGGCGGACTGGTGCGGGTTCTCGCCGTAGCGCAAGCTGTCGCCGCGCTTGAGCGTGATCGGCAGGGTGGCGGGGAATTCCTCGGCCTGATCTACCGTGCCGAACCAGGTCGCGATCGCCGAGTCATAGGCGGCGGTGGTGGCGAAGGCCTTGGCGGCGAGCTTTTTGCGGTCGTCGAGCGTGGTGGTGCCGCCGGAGACGAGAGCGTAGTCGGCGGGGTCGGTGACGATCGCGACATAGGCGTGGTTCTTGGCCGCCGAGCGCACCATGCTGGGGCCGCCGATGTCGATGTTCTCGATCACCGTTTCTCGATCTGCCCCTTTTGCGACCGTAGCCTCGAACGGGTAGAGGTTGACGATGACGAGGTCGATCGCGCCGATCTGGTGTTCGGCCATCGAGGCGGCGTGGCCGGCGTCGTCGCGGACTGCGAGGAGGCCACCGTGGACCATCGGGTGGAGCGTCTTGACGCGGCCGTCCATCATCTCGGGGAAGCCGGTGAGTTCGCTGACGTCGCGGACTTCCAGGCCGGCGGCGCGGAGGGCCGTGGCGGTGCCGCCGGTCGAGACGAGTTCTACGCCATTTGCCGCGAGCGCCTTGCCGAGATCGACGATCCCGGTCTTGTCGGAAACGGACAGGAGCGCGCGCTTGATCGGGATGCTGGTCATGAGGGTCTTTCGTCGGGGGTCGCCGTGCGGCGGTGCCTTAGCGTTGGTTGCCGCCCGGGAACAGAGGGCGGGTTGCGCGCGAATGCCGCCATCCCGCGCCATTCCGAACAATAACACCTCCCCGGCGAAAGCCGGGGTCCAGTTGGGGGACGTTGCTAACCGGTGACGGCGCTCCGTTATTGCCACCTTTCCAACTGGGCCCCGGCCTCCGCCGGGGTGGTGCATTTCACCTTGGGTGGCCTTCGGTCAGACGGCCTTTTTCAGCGCCCAGCTTACGCTTGCGCCGCCGGCCGCGGCTTCGCCTGTGATCATCAGCTGCTGCGTCGCTACCGGGCGACCGTCGGCGTCGATCCAGACGCTGTCCTCGACCACCAGCGCGCCGCCGCGGCAGCGGAATTGCCAGAGCGGACCACCGGGCAGGCGGAGGATCGCGCCTAGGCCGTCGGCCGTGGGGGAAACCTGCACGCCCGCGCCCAAATGGAAGCGGATCGCGAACAACGACAACCCGGCGCGTCGCTTGCGGCCCTGCGGCAACAGCGCGTCCTCGCCGCGGAGTTCGCGGCCGTCGCCGGTGAGCATCAGCTGGCGGCGGTGGAGGAAGCCCCAGCGGCGGACATAGCCGTCGTGGCTCGCCTCGATTCGGCTGGCGGCATCCGATTCCTGGCGGCTGAGCTCGACTTCGCCGACGCCGCGGCCGAGCGTGCCGTCGGCTAGGATCGCGGTCGAGTTGCTGTCGGCGATCGTCAGCGTGGAATGCGCGGCGGTGGAGCGCAAACCCTCGACCATCGCGGGCGGCAGTTGCGCGATGCCGGCGCGTGCGCCGCCGCAATTGACGACGATCCGCGCCGGGCCGTCGGAGAATTCGAACGCGAGCGTCGAGGCGCAGCCGCCTTCGACGAGGCGTGCGATCGGCGGCGGCGCGGCGTCGTTGATCAGCACCGCGGTGCCGGCGGCGAGGCGTTGATAGCCCCAGTCGCGCGCTTGACGGAGCGGGCGGGTGCGGACGCCGCTGGCTTCGACGACCGCTGCGACCTGCGTTTCGCTGGCCGGACCGCCGCCCTGCCAGCTCGACAGGCCGCGATCGGCGTGGGCGACACCGAGCAGCGCCGCGACCATCCGCGTGAGCGTGACCGCGACCGTCTCGGGGAGTTCGGCGCTGCGCGCAGCGTAGCTTTCCTGGAGGAGGGTGAGCAGCTGGATCGAATCCAGCAGCATCGCCGGGCTGCGCGAGACCGAGCCGCCATCGTCGAACAGACCGGTGCCGAGCGCGCGGAGGAGGCCGGCCTCGCCGAATGCCTGGCGCGGTTCGCCGCCGGGAATGAGGAGGCCCGCCGCAACGACTCCGCACCAGGCGGCGATGCGCGGGGCCCCCGCCGGAGCCTTGTCGGCATTGCGATCGAGGTGGAGTGCGCCCTTTGCGAGCGCGTTGAGCACCTTCGACCGATAGATCTGGTCCGACGACGACAGGATCAGCGGGGCATGCGCGGTCCAGGCGAGGATGCGGCGGCCCCACATGTCGGGGCGCCATGCGATCCCACCCTGCGTGTCGGCGTGCGCGGTCAGCCAGAGCCCCATGAGGTATTCGGCGATCGGGGCGCCCCGCGCACGGGTCGCGACGGTCGACAGGTCGCGCAGCCACGCAAAACTTTGCAGGTATTCGGCGAAGGGTTTGGGGAGCGGCTTCGATAGATCGAGCGTCTCGATATCGCGCGCTTCGCCGCGGAAAGAGAGGACGCCTTCGAGCAGCATTGTACCGCGCGGGATGTCGCCGAGGATCGGGTCGTCGGGGACCGCGATCAGCTTCAGCGGATACCGCCCCTTTAGGCGCAGCGTGTGGAGCGGGGTGCGCCACGTCAGGCGGTGGAAGCGCTCCGCCAGCCGATCGGCGAGCGACAGCCCCTTGTCGCCGCCGAGACGGATCAGGCGGCGGCCTTCGTCGATCCCGTCGGGGGCGGGATCGGTTACATGATCGGGGGCTTCGTTCACCCCCGCAACGCGGCGATGTTGGCAGCGTATTGCGATGGTCCGCCGCGGAAGACCGAAGTGCCCGCGACCAGTGCGTCGGCACCGGCCTCGATGCAGCGCCTGGCCCACTCCGCATCGACGCCGCCATCGACTTCGAGATCGATCGCGCGGCCGCTCTTTTCGATCATCGTGCGGATCGCCGAGATCTTCTTGAGCTGGCTCGGGATGAAGCTCTGCCCGCCGAAGCCCGGGTTGACGCTCATCACGAGAACGAGGTCGACCATGTCCATGAGGTAGTCGAGCATCTTCGCGGGCGTGCCGGGGCAGATCACCACCCCGGCGCGCTTCCCGAGGCCCTTGATGTGCTGGAGCGAGCGGTGGATGTGCGGCCCGGCTTCGTAATGCACGGTGATGCAGTCGGCGCCGGCCTCCGCGAACGCGTCGAGATACGCGTCGACCGGCGAGATCATCAGGTGGACGTCGAACGGCTTGGTGGTGACGCCGCGGACCGACTTCATGACCGCGGGGCCGAACGAGATGTTGGGGACGAAATGGCCGTCCATCACGTCGATGTGGATCCAGTCGGCGCCGGCTGCGTCGATGGCGCGGACTTCCTCGCCGAGTTTGGCGAAGTCGGCGGAGAGGATCGAGGGGGCGATGCGGACGGGTTGCATGATCGTGTCCTAGCGTGGGATTCGCGTGGTGCGAAGTCCCTCATGATCCTCCCCCGCCAGGGGGAGGATTGGTTAGCTGCGCTTCAATCTTGCGATGAAGAAGCCGTCGCAGCCGCCTTGGTCGGCCAGCATGCCGGGGAGCGTGCGAATGGTGCCGGTTTCCGTGGGGGTGATGCCGGCGGGGAGTTCGGACTGGTCGACCGGGGCGATCGTGTAGTCGCTGCGGGCGGCGAGGAACGCGTCGAGTTGCGCTTCGCCTTCCGACGGTTCGAGCGAGCAGGTGGCGTACACCAAGGTGCCGCCGGGTTTCACCCAGTCCGCCGCGCGCGCGAAGATGCGCGCCTGGAGCGCGGCGGTTTCGGCGATGATCGAGGGGCGGACGCGGTGGAGGACGTCGGGGTGGCGGCGGAAGATGCCCGTCGCGCTGCACGGCGCGTCGATCAGGATCGCGTCGGCGGGCTCGGTCGGCGCCCATTCGAGGATGTCGGCGTTGACGACCTCGGCCTTCAGATGCGTGCGGTAGAGGTTCTCGCGGAGGCGCTTGATGCGGCTCTGCGAATTGTCGACCGAGGTGACGGTCCAGCCGGCGCTCGCGAGCTGCAACGTCTTGCCGCCGGGGGCTGCGCAGAGATCGAGGACGTGGCCCTCCCCCTTCCCCAGCAGGCGTGCGGGGAGCGAGGCGGCGATGTCCTGGACCCACCAGGCGCCGTCGCCGAAGCCTGCCATGTCGGGGACGGAGTCGTGATCGCCGAGGCGCAGATGGCCGGGCATGAAGCTTTCGCCGCCGAGTTTCTCGCGCCAGCCTTCGGTCTCGGACGGGTCGGCGATCGTCAGGTCGAGCGGCGGCACCTGCGCGATCGCGCGGCCGGCGGCGTCGACCATCTCCTCGCCCCACGCGGCTTCCCAGCGCAGTTCGACGGGCGCCGGCAGCGTCGGCACTTCGGGGAGCAGCATGTTGGCGCGGAACAGCGTGCCGAACACGCCGTGGACGAGCTTGCGCGGGCCACCGTCCACCAAAGGCAACACGGTCGAGATCGCGGCGTGCGAGGGGGTGCCGAGGATCAGCACCTGGACCAGCGCAGTCCGCAGCGCCATCCGCGCCTTGGCATCGTCGGGCAGGTTGGTCTTGGTGACCGAATCGATCATCGCGTCGAGATCGGGGAGGCGGCGCAGCGTCTCGGCGGCGATCGCGTGCGCAAGGCCGCGGTCGGGTCCATGGATCGCGCGGGTCGCGGCGGGCAGCGCGGATTCGAGCGACTCGCCGCGGCGCAGGACGGCGTCGAGCAGGCGGAGCGCGGCGCGGCGGGTCGGGACGCCGAGCGGTTCGGGGGCGTGGGTATAGTCGGGCATGAAGGTCCTTCGCGTTCGGTTTGCCGCGCGGCTGTTATGGCAAAATCGCGCGGCAGCGCCCATGTGGCGGTTACGACGCCAACACGCAAATCCGGAGAGCCGCGATGGGCCAGCGCCCCGATCATCTGAAGCCACCAGAATATCTTGCGAAGAATACGCCGGTCCCGAAACCCGAGGCGATCGTGCCGGACAAGGACCCCGAGCCGCGAGATCCTACGCGCTATGGCGATTGGGAGCTGAAGGGCATGGCGATCGATTTCTGAGGGGCTTGCCGCACCCAATACCTACCGCCACCCCGGCGAAGGCCGGGGCCCAGTTGGAAAGGTGGTCGTAACGAAGCGCGACCCTTCATTGGCGACGTTCCCCAATTGGGCCCCGGCCTCCGCCGGGGTGGTGCAATGTCTAGGGCGAACGGATGTAATCTGCGGCAGCGATCCTGACGCAGGCGGAACGATTACCCGTCCGGCGCGTCGCCGTGTCGATGAGGGGATTCTTTCGCAAACGCTGGGTTAAAGTCACCGGCATCGTCGTCGCGAGCGTGCTCGTGCTGGGGCTGGTGGGGCTTGCCGCGTTTCCGTGGGGATCGCTGAAAGGCGTGATCGAGCGGCAGCTGACCGCGCGGTTCGGGCGGCCGGTGACGATCGGCGGTATCGAGCGGGTCGACGCGTTCGGGTTCAGTCCGACGATCCGCATTACGAACGTGCGGATCCCCCAGGCCGACTGGGCGGGCAAAGGTGATTTCGTCGACCTGCGCGAGGCGGAGGCGACGTTCTCTGGCATGGGCTTGCTCAAGGGCGCGTTCGGGCCGCGCGACGTGAAGGCGCGCGGACTGCATCTGGTGCTGGTGCGCGACAAGGACGGCCGGACCAACTGGGAGCGGCCGGGCAAGCCAAAGGGCGGCGGCAGTTCGACCGATCTCGACGGGCTGACGATCAGCGACAGCGTGATCGAGTATCGCGACGACAAGCAGGACCGCTTCGTCACGGCGCGGTTCGTGTCGGATCCGGTGCACGGTATCCGCGCGAACGGGAGCGGTACGATCCGCGGGGCGGCGGTGCGGATCGCGGTCGCGGGGCCTTCGGTGGAGAAATTCCAGGGCAAGCCCTGGCCGTTCACCGCGTCGATCGATGGCTATGCTCTTTCGATTGCCGCCAAGGGGCTGATGGACCGGCCGCTCGATACCGACGCGATGAGCCTCGACGTGACGGCGCGCGCGGCCGATCTCAAGCTGATCGACGCGGTGATCGAGGCGGGGCTGTTCCGCACACAGCCGGTTTCGTTCAGCGCGCATGTCCGGCACGACCAGCCGAAATGGACCGTCACGCAATTGAAGGGCGTGGTCGGACGGTCGGATTTTGCAGGGCACGTCACGGTCGACAAGCAGGCGGGGCGTAGCAAGGTCGATGGCGACATCGTCTCGCGCCAGTTCGATTTCGGCGATCTGGCGTCGGACGAGGGCAAGGCGGAGGGCGCCGCGCTGGAACGCCGGATCGGGCCGCGGCTGGTGCCGAACACGCGGATCGATATCGGCAAGATCGACAGGACCGATGCGTGGATGGGGTTTCGGATCGGCCGGATCGTAAGCGGCAACGGTGCGTCGCCGATCCTGTCCGCCAAGGGCGTGCTGGCGATCGATCACCAGCTTCTGACGTTGAGCGATCTGGTCGCTCGACTGTCGCATGGCAACGTCACGGGCAAGGTGACGGTCGACCAGCGCGGCGACCGGAAGGTGCCGACGGTGGATATCGACCTCAGGTTGCGCGGGAGCAGCGTACAGGCGCTGGCGGGCGGCGGTGGCGATTTCAGTGGCAATGTCAGCGCGCGGGTGCGGCTGAAGGGGCCGGGCGAGACGATCCGTGCGGCGGTCGGGCGGTCGGACGGGACGATCGGGTTCGTCGCGCGGGATGGGCAGTTGCCGCAGGGGATTGCGGCCGCGTTAGGCTTCGATGCGGCGCGCGCGCTGCTGGCTAAGGATGGCGAGCGGGCGGGGCTGCGGTGCTTGGTGTTGAAGCTCGATGTGACGCGGGGGCGCGGGCGGGTCGATCCGATGATCGTCGATACCACGGCCAGCCAGTTGCGCGGCCAGGGGAGCGTGGTGTTTCCGGGGGAGACGCTGAACATTCGGCTGACGGGCACGCCGAAACAGCATGCGCTGCTGCGGCTGCCGGGGTCGGCGTACATGACCGGGACGATCGAGCGGCCCAATGTGACGATCCCGCCCGAGGTGAAGTCGGTGGGGAATATCTTCAAGGCGATCGGCCGCGCGATTACTGGCAAGCAGGGGCCGACGGCGAGCGATGCGGATTGCTCGGGGTTGGCGGCGCGAGTGTTGCGATAATTTCTGATCCTCCCCCGCAAGGGGGAGGTGGCGCGAAGCGACGGAGGGGGAGGACACGGAACAGAGGTTTCCCTTTCCGCCCCCTCCGTCTGGCAAGCGCCAGCCACCTCCCCCTTGCGGGGGAGGATCACGAGGTCGGCTCCCCCTCTGTTCTCCCGCGAAGGCGGGAGCCCAGTCTGGGTCCCCGCCTTCGCGGGGAAACAGTTTTAGCCCGCCTCACCTTTCAATGGCCGCGCGAGCAAGTCACCGATGACGTCGCTGACGGGGGCGCCTTCCAACAGGCGGCAGACGGCCTCGGTGATCGGCATGTCGACGCCGGCGTCGCGCGCGGCTTCACGGAGGACGGGGGCGGTGAAGGCGCCTTCCGCGACGGTGCGGCGATCGGCGAGCAGCGTCGCGGCGGAGTCGCCTCTCCCCAAACCGACGCCGAGCGAGAAGTTGCGGGAACTGGTCGAGGAGCAGGTGAGGACAAGGTCGCCCAGCCCCGATAACCCGGCGAGCGTTTCCGCGCGGGCGCCGCGGGCGAGGCCGAAGCGGGTCATCTCGGCGAATCCCCGCGCGATCAAGGCAGCGCGCGCGTTCTGGCCGAGCCCTGCCCCCTCGACGACGCCGCAGCCGATCGCGAGGACGTTCTTTACTGCGCCGCCGATCTCCGCGCCGGCGACGTCGGTCGACGCGTAGGTGCGGAAATGGCGCGCGGCGAGACGCGTCGCGAGGCGTTCGCCGAGGTCGGCATCCTCGCAGGCGAGCGTGACCGCGGTGGGGAGGCCGGCGGCGACTTCGTGCGCAAAGGTGGGCCCGGAGAGGACGGCGATCGGCGCGTTCGGGTGGACGGCGCGAGCGACCTCGCCGACGAGCCGCTTGCTGCCGGCCTCGATGCCCTTGGCGCAGAGGACGAGCGGGATGCGGCCGACCGGGGCGGCGGCGAGGACGCTGCCGACGTGCTGCGCGGGGGCGACGACGAGAATCGCGTCCATGTCGGCAAGCGCCGCGAGGTCTTCGGTCGCGCGGATCGTCGGGGAGAGCGCGACGCCGGCTAGGAACAGGCTGTTTTCGTGGTGCGTATTGATCGACTCAACCACCGCGGTTTCTCGCGCCCAGAGGACCACCTCGCGACCTTCGTGCGCGGCGACCTGTGCGAGCGCGGTGCCCCAGGCGCCGCCGCCGATGACCCCAATCTTCATAGCAGCGGCAGTCATGCCTTCACTCCTGCGCCACGCACCGCTTCGGCGTTCGGATCGAGTGGCCAGCGCGGGCGGGCGGCGACGTCGAGCGGGTCGGTGAGGCCGGCGGCGAAGCGCTCGGCGCCCGCCCAGCCGATCATCGCGGCGTTGTCGGTGCAGAGCCAGAGCGGCGGTGCGACGAAGCGGAGGCCGTGGGCGCTGGCGAGCGTCTGCAATGCCGAGCGGACCGCGGTGTTCGCGGCGACTCCGCCCGCAACGACCAGCGCGGTGGCGCCGTGCGAGGTGCGGAGTGCCTTGGTCGTGCGGTCGATCAGGCAATCGACGACCGCGGCCTGGAACGACGCGGCGAGATCTTCAGGAGAATATTGGCCGACGACGCGGGCGACGGCGCTCTTCAGGCCGGCGAACGAGAAATGCGGTTCGGCCGTGCCTTTGAGCGGACGGGGCAGCGGGACCGCCTTCGGGTTGCCGAGCGCGGCGGCGCGTTCGACTGCGGGGCCGCCGGGGAAGCCGAGGCCCAGCAGCTTGGCGGTCTTGTCGAAGGCCTCGCCTGCCGCGTCGTCGATCGTCGTCGCCAACCGCCGGTACGCGCCGACGCCCTCGACCAGCAACAACTGGCAATGGCCGCCGGATACCAGCAACAGCAGGTACGGAAATTCGAGATCGGGGTCGGACAGTCGCGGCGAGAGCGCGTGGCCTTCGAGGTGGTTGACGGCGATCAGGGGCTTGCCGGCCGCATGGGCGAGCGCCTTGCCCGTCACCAGCCCGACCATGACGCCGCCGATCAGCCCCGGCCCGGCGGTCGCGGCGATCGCGTCGACGTCGGCGAGCGTCAGCTTCGCGTCGGCCAGGGCCGCGACGATCAGCGGTTCGAGCGCCTCGACATGCGCGCGCGCGGCAATTTCGGGGACGACGCCGCCGAACGGGGCGTGCGCGGCTTCCTGCCCCAGCAGGCGGTGCGCGAGGACCTGACGGTCGCCGGTGACGAGCGCGGCGGCGGTTTCGTCGCAGGAGGATTCGATGCCGAGGATGATCATCGCGTGTCTGTATATGCGTGCGAGAAGCTTGTCGAAGGGGGCTCCTTTCTGCATGGCCCACCGGATGACTCGTTTTCGGCTCGGTACGCGCGGTTCGCCGCTGGCGCTCACCCAGGCGGGCATGGTGCGCGATGCACTGTGCGCGGCGCATGGCTGGTCGCCCGAAATGGTCGAGATCGTGGTGATCCGCACGACCGGGGACCGCGTGCAGGATCGCGCGCTCGCCGAGATCGGCGGCAAGGCGCTGTGGACCAAGGAACTCGATCGCGCGCTGCACGACGGCGATATCGATTGCGCGGTGCATTCGATGAAGGATGTCGAGACGATCCGACCCGCGACGCTGAAGATCGCGGCGATGCTCCCGAGGGCCGACGTCAGAGACCGGCTGATCGGCGCGGAGACGCTCGCCGACCTGCGCCCGCACGCGGTTGTCGGCACGAGTTCGCCGCGGCGGCGCGCGCAGATGCTGCGGCTGCGGCCCGACCTGGAGATCGTGCTGATCCGCGGCAACGTCGACACGCGGCTCGGCCGGGTGGCGAGCGGCGAGATGGATGCGACGCTGCTGGCGGCGGCGGGGCTCGACCGGCTCGGGCGCGACGACGGTCATGCGATCCCGACCGACGTGATGTTGCCCGCGCCAGCCCAGGGCGCGGTCGGCGTCGAGGTGCTCGCCGGGAGCGCGGCGGGCGAAATCGTCGCGGCGATCGACCACCGCGACACGAGCCTGTGCGTGCTGACCGAGCGCGCGTTGCTCGCGCGGCTGGGGGCGGATTGCCATTCGCCGGTCGCCGCGCTGGCGTCGCTCGCGGGCGAGACGCTGACGTTGCGCGCCGAACTGATCGCCGAGGACGGCGCGTGCGACATCGCGGGATCGATCGAGGGCACGGTCGACGACGATCTCGGCACCGCGCTCGCGGAGGATTTGCTGACCCGCGCGCCCGCCAGCGTCCGGCGACTGTTCGCCGCATGATGCCCCGATGACCCGCATGGTCGTGGTGCTGCGGCCGGAGCCCGGCAACACGCGCACCGCGACGGCGCTGCGTACGCTCGGGCTGGAGGTGCAGCAGGTTCCGCTGTTCGCGGTGGTGCCGGTCTATTGGACGCCGCCCAACCCGACCGGGTTCGACGGGCTGTTGCTGACGAGCGCGAACGCGGTGCGGCATGGCGGCACGGGGCTGGACCTGTTCAAGCGGTTGCCGGTCGTCGCGGTCGGTGCCTCGACCGCGGCGGCAGCGAGCGAGGCCGGGTTCGCGGTCGCGGTGACGGGCGGCGAGAATGCGCGCGCAGTAGTGGCCGAGGCGCGGGACCGGGGTTTCGCGCGGTTGCTGCATCTTGCGGGGCGCGATCGGGCGCCGACCGAGGACGGCGTCGAGGCGGTCACCGTCTATGCGAGCGACGCCGTACCGGTCTCCGCGGACGTCGCTCGATCGTTCGAGGATACCGTGGTCCTGGTGCATTCCGCGCGCGCTGCAACGCGGCTGGCCGAACTCGCCGATGGCGCCGGCGCGGACCGGTCTCGCATCGCGCTGGTCGCGATCAGCCAAGCGGTCGGCGACGCCGCCGGGACAGGCTGGGGCGCCGTGTCGATCGCGCCCGAACCGAGCGATTCCGCGGTTGTCGCAACCGCTGCTGCGTCTGCGAACACACGCACGATTGACCATCCGGCGCGCGGCGGGGATAAGCACGCCATGAGCGACTACGTGCCTACCGATCGCCCACGGGCACGCGGACCCAAAATGGGCGTCATCCTCGTCCTGGTCGGGCTTGCGTTCGTCGCGGGCCTTGGCCTGATGGCGTATGCGGCCAAGACGGTGCCCTGGTTCGGCTTCACCCATTCGACCGCCGGTTCGACGACTGCGCAGCAAAAGGCTTCGTCGTCCGCGACCGGGTATATCCCGTCGCAGCCGCTCGGCCCCGATGGCCAGCCGCAGGCCGCCGCGCCGGTCGATACCGCTGTGCTGGCGACGCGCGAGGCGACGCTGGCGGCGCAATTGACCGCGCTCGAGGCGCGCACCGCGGCGATCACCACCGATGCCAGTGCCGCCGGCGGGCAGGCGACGCGCGCCGAAGGGCTGATGGTCGCGTTCGCCGCACGACGCGCGCTCGATCGCGGGGTCGGGCTCGGCTATCTCGAGGAGCAGCTTCGCCTGCGCTTCGGCCAGGCCCAGCCGCGCGCGACGATGCTGCTGATCCAGGCCGCGCGTCAGCCGGTAACGCTGGAGGACCTCCGCCAGGGCCTCGACACGATCGCGCCCGACATCACGACCTCGACCGGCGAGGGCTGGCTCGACACGATCCAGCACCAGATCGATTCGCTGGTGGTACTGCGCAAGGCCGGCACGCCCTCGCCGATGCCCGCCGACCGCCTCGCGCGCGTTCGCCGGTTGCTCGAAGCGGGGCAGGTCGAGGCGGCAAGGGCGGAAGTGGCGCGCTTGCCCGGGGCGGCGCAGGCCGGCAACTGGATGGACGCCGCCCGCCGCTACGTCACCGCACGCCAGGCGCTCGACGTGATCGAGAACACCGCGCTGATCGGCCAGGCGGGTCAGCCACAACCCACCCCGGTAGTGATCCCGACGCCGGTTCCCGAGATCATCGCGCCGGAGACATCCGCGGCGGACGGAGTCTGAGATCTTCGAACGCCAGGCGCAGGTGCCGGCAACTGATCGCTTGATCGGCCAGCCATGCCCTTGGGCGATAGCGCCGCAACAAGCGTCGCTTACGGCGTAGCGGCGACCTTGATCTCGAACAGCGTTGGCCAATATTTGCCCGTCACGAATAGCCGGTTTGCCTTTGCATCCCACGCAATCCCATTGAGCACCGCCTCGGGGTCGGTAGCAGCCACTTCGGCGACTAACGGGCGCAGGTCGACCACTGCCGTGACCTTGCCGATCTTGGGGTCGATACGGACCAGGAAGCCGGTATGCCAGACGTTGGCGAGCAGCGCGCCGTCGACGTATTCGAGCTCGTTGATGTCGCGCAACGGGCGACCGTCGATCGTCACCGCGACGCGCTTGCGCTCAGCGAGCGTCACCGGATCGCGGAAGATGATGTCGGGGCTGCCGTCGGACTGGAGCAGCGACACGCCATCGCTCGTCAGGCCCCAACCCTCGCCGGTGTAGCGGTTCTGGCTTTTGGGCTTTAGCGTGCGGAGGTCCCAGCGGTGGGCGATGCCGTCGTGCCAGGTGAGGCTGACCAACTCGTCCTTCCACAGCGCGAGGCCTTCGCCGAACTGCGCGGGGTCGATTTGCGCCTTCGCCAAGATCTGGCCGTCCTTGAGCGACACGCGGCGGACGTCGGATTGGCGCTCCTGCCCGGTGCTCTCGTAGAGCGCGCCGTCGTGCCAGAGCAGCCCTTCGGTGAATGCGGTGCGGTCGTGCGGATAGCGCGCGACGATCGTCGCCGACAGCACCGGCACGCGCGTCTGCGCAGGCGCGGCGGACGAAAAAGACGATGAAACGAGAACGGCCGGCCCCGCCATAGCGAGACCGGCCGCAATCATTATCCTACCGAACACGGTACGATCAGCGTTCTGGGGCAGCCAGCTATCAGCCGCCTGCGCTCAGGTTCACCGCTGCGTACTTGCCGCGACGATCGACCTCGAGCTCGAACTCGAGCTTGTCGCCCTCGTTCAGCGTCGCCATGCCGGCGCGCTCAACGGCCGAGATGTGGACGAATGCGTCAGGCTGTCCGTCGTCGCGCTGGATGAAGCCAAAGCCCTTCATCGCGTTGAAGAACTTGACCGTACCGGTCGCCTTCTCGCCGGTGAGCTGACGCTGTGCGCCACCTGCACCACCGTCACGGTCGCGATCGCCACCACGGGGCGCGCCCGGGCCGGCATCACGGTCACGCGGCGGGCCGCGATCGGTGACGGCCATCGGCTCGCCGTCGATCTTCAGGTCGGTTGCCGAGATACGGCCACCGCGGTCGACGAGCGTGAAGCCGAGCGGCTGACCCTCGGCGAGCGCGACCATGCCGGCCTGCTCGACTGCGCTGATGTGGACGAACACGTCCTCGCCGCCGTCATCGCGAACGACGAAGCCGAAGCCCTTCTGTGCGTTGAAGAACTTTACGACGCCGGTGCCTTCGCCGACCACCTGGGGAGGCATGCCGCGACCACCGCCGCCGCCGCCACCGCCCGAGAAGCCGCCGCCACCGCCGCCGCCGCGGTAACCACCGCCGCCGCCGCCGCTGCCGCCACCGAAGCTGCTGCCGCCGCCGTAGCTGCTGCCACCGCCGCCACCGTAGCTCGAGCCACCGCCGCCGCCATAGCTGCTACCGCCGCCGCCGAACCGATCGCCGCCACCGCCAAAGCTGCTGCCGCCGCCGAACTCGTTGTCGCCGCCGCCGAAGCTGTCGCGCTTGTCGCGGCCACGCCCGCCACGGTTCCCGCGGCCACCTTTATCGAAACCCATAAGCTCTGTTCGTCTTCCCGGTTCGCCCGCAAATTTCTCAAAACCCTTGTGCCGGACGACGAACGCGGGTTTTCCAGCGCGAAACCTTTTGCGCCTTGAGGAGACCCTTAGCGCAAATTACAAGCCGTCGCGAATAGATTCTTGTCCTACGCCGCGCGATTTGGATCGATACTGGCGCAAGTGTCGCTTGTAAGCCACGGCTCGTCGCAGGTGCGCTAGGCGGGCCATCTTATCGCCCGATTCGACACCACTGCCTATGACTGGGCCATTGAGCGTTCAGCCGCGGACCGCTACGGCCACCGTCATGACAGTTTATCTCCACGAAGGCGACATCCCCGCCGATCTGTTCGCGGCCGGCGCCGCGATCGCCGTCGATACCGAGACGATGGGTCTGATCACTCCGCGCGATCGGCTCTGCCTCGTCCAGCTTTCGGACGGTGGCCCCGACGAGCATCTTGTCCGCTTCGCCGCGGGTGCCGGTTATGACGCGCCCAATCTGAAGGCGCTGCTGGCCGACCCAGCGCGCGTGAAGCTCTACCATTTCGGAAGGTTCGATATCGCCGCCGTCCAGCATTATCTCGGTGTCGTCGCGGCGCCGGTGTATTGCACCAAGATCGCCTCGCGGCTGGTGCGCACCTATACCGATCGCCACGGTCTGAAGGAACTGGTCCGCGAACTACTCGGCCAGGATATCTCGAAGCAGCAGCAATCGTCCGACTGGGGCAGCCCCGAGCTGTCCGACGCGCAGAAGGATTATGCGGCGTCCGACGTGCGCTTCCTTCACCGGTTGCGGACCGAGCTCGACAAGCGACTGATTCGCGAAGGCCGGATGGAGCTCGCGCAGGCGTGCTTCGACTTCCTGCCGACCCGCGCCGCACTCGATCTCGCCGGCTGGCCCGAAATCGACATTTTCGCGCACGCTTGATGGACGTTCCGCCGCCCTCACCTGTCGCCCGCCGCGCACGCACCGCGCGGCAGGACTGGGCCGCGCCCGGTGGCAGCCACGATCGATTCGTGGCAATCGCGCGCGTCGCGCTGCCGACCGCGATCGGCGTGCTGGCGGCGTTCCTGGTGATGGCGCCGCTGACCGCGGGCGGCGACGTGTCGTTCCTGCTCGACAAGAACAAGGTCGACGTCGCGCAGGAGCGGATGAAGATCCAGTCCGCGCGCTATCGTGGCGAGGATTCGAAGGGCCAGTCGTTCACGCTCGATGCGAAGTCGGCGATCCAGAAGAGCTCGGCCGAACCGATCGTCCAGCTCAATCAGCTCGCCGCGCAGATCCAGCTGACCGATGGCCCCGCCAACATCAAGGCGAACACCGGTCGCTACGACATGGACACCGAGAAGGTACAGCTGTTCGGCCCGCTCAACGCGACCGCGGCGGGCGGCTACGACCTGAAGACCACCAACGCGACGATCGACATGAAGGCGCGCACGCTCGAAAGCGGCGGTGCCGCGACCGGCACCGTTCAACAGGGCACGTTCAGCGCGAACAAGCTGCGTGCGAACCTGGAGGAGCGCACCGTGACGCTCGATGGCAATGCGCGCTTGCGGATCATCCCCAGAGGGCCGAAATAGCCGCCATGCGCGCCACCCACATCCTTGCCGGCCTGTCCGCCCTGCTGCTGTCCACGACCGCGGTCGCGCAGCAGCCGCACAATTCCAACGCTCCGATCGATTTCGGCGCGGATCACATCGAGCTGCAGGACAAGGCGAACCGCGCGCTGTTGACCGGCAACGTCGCGGTCAAGCAGGCCGAGATGACGCTGAACTCGGCGCGGATGACGGTCGCGTATACCGGCCAGGTGATCGGCGGAAACCCGCAGGTCTCGCGGCTCGACGCGTCGGGCGGCGTCACGGTCAGGCGGCCAGACCAGACCGCCAAGAGCCAGTACGCGATCTACGACCTCAACAAGCGCGTGATCACGATGCTCGGCGCCGTGACGCTCAACCAGGGCGGCAACGTCGTCAATGGCGGGCGCCTGACGATGAATCTCGACACCGGTCGCGCGGTGATCGACGGCTCGTCGGTCGGTGGCAGCACGGGCGCGACCACCGGTGGCGGCACGGTGACGCAGTCGGGCGGACGCGTGACCGGCACCTTCTCGGTCCCCAAGCGCAACTGATCGCTCGAGCGTGTCCGCGGGGGCTTCCCTCCGGCGGCGCGCTCATGCATGTTTCCTGCCAACCTCTTGCCGCCAACCTCCAGCCGGAGCGCCGGCAACTGACTTTTGCGAGGGCCTGATCCCATGGACGCCACCACGCTGCCCCCGATCGAAGCCGTAGAACCGATCTCGGAGCCGCCCGTCAGCAACGGACTTCAGGTCGTCTCGATCGCCAAGTCGTACGACAAGCGCGTCGTGCTGACCGACGTGTCGGTTTCGGTCGGGCGCGGCGAAGTGGTCGGCCTGCTTGGCCCCAACGGCGCGGGCAAGACGACCTGCTTCTATTCGGTGATGGGGCTGGTGAAGCCCGATTCGGGCCGAATCATGCTGGACGGCGAGGACATCACGAAGCTGCCGATGTACCGGCGTGCGATCCTCGGCCTTGGCTATCTGCCGCAGGAAACGTCGATCTTCCGCGGGCTGACGATCGAGAAGAACATCCTCACCGTGCTGGAGCTGTCCGAGCCGGACAAGGCGGCGCGCCAGCGGAAACTCGATACGCTGCTCGAGGAGTTCGGCCTGACCCGGCTGCGGGCGGCACCGGCGATGGCGCTGTCGGGCGGCGAGCGGCGACGTGCGGAAATCGCGCGCGCACTGGCGGCGGATCCGTCGATCATGCTGCTCGACGAGCCGTTCGCGGGCATCGATCCGATCTCGATCGCCGACATTCGCGACCTGGTGAAGGACCTGAAGCGGCGCGATATCGGAGTGCTGATCACCGACCACAATGTCCGCGAGACGCTCGAAATCGTCGACCGCGCGTACATCATCTATGACGGCCGGGTGCTGTTCTCGGGCTCGCCGGAAGAACTGGTCGCCGACGCCAATGTCCGCCGCCTGTATCTCGGCGAAGGCTTCTCGCTTTAAGCTTATGCCGCCCTCCCTCCCAGCCCCCACCTCCACCCGTCATCCCAGCGAAAGCTGGGATCTCCCGGTGAGGGCGCGCGCTCTGATCGTGGGAGACCCCAGCTTCCGCTGGGGTGACGGCATTGGGTTGTTGGGCGCGTTATGGGTGGCTCCCGCATGAGCCTCGCCCCTCGCCTGGACATCCGCCAGTCGCAGTCGCTGGTGATGACCCCGCAGCTCCAGCAGGCGATCAAGCTGCTGGCGCTGTCGAACCTCGAGATCGAGGGGTTCATCGCCGAGGAAGTCGAGCGCAACCCGCTCCTCGAAGCCAGCGCGGCCGAAGACAGCGACGCCCCCGACCGCGAACCCGCCCCCGAAGTCCGCGACGAACGCGTCGCCGCCGACGAACTTGTCGCGGGCACGGGTAGCGGCGACGAACCGACACTCGACGTCGACTACGCCACCGAAAGCCACCAGCAGGACAGCGTCGCCGACGGCGGCAGCGGGATGGACGGCGCGCTCTCGATGACCGGCGTAAGCGCGGGCGGTGCGGGCGGCGAGGACGGCCCCGATCTCGACGCGTTCGCCGAGACCAGCCTCAGCCTCGCGGATCACCTGCTCGCGCAAGCCGGGCCCGCAATTCCGCACGAAGACGCGTTCATCGCCGCGCATCTGATCGACCAGATCGACGAGGCGGGCTACCTGACCGTGTCGCTGCTCGACATTGCCAACCGGCTCGGTGTGCCGCTGGTCCGCGTCGAGGTGGTGCTCGCGACGATCCAGACGTTCGACCCGACCGGCGTCGGCGCACGCGATCTTGCCGAGTGCCTTGCATTGCAGGCGCGCGAGGCGGATCGTTACGACCCCTGCATGGCGCGGTTGATCGACAATCTCGACCTGCTCGCGCGTGGCGAACTGACTCGGCTCAAGCGGATGTGCGACGTCGACGACGAGGACATGGCCGACATGATCCGCGAGCTGCGCGGCTATGATCCGAAGCCCGGCTGTCGCTATGGCGGCGAGCCGTCGCAGTCGGTGACCCCCGACCTGTTCGTGGCGCGGACGAAAGCAGGCTGGGCTATCGAGATCAACGCGTCGACTTTGCCGCGCGTGCTGGTCAACCGGAGTTATTACACCGAGTTGTCGGGCGGGCAGCAGGACAAGGCGTCGAAGGCGTGGCTGTCGGACTGCCTCGCGAGCGCGAACTGGCTGGTGAAGGCGCTCGACCAGCGCCAGCGGACGATCATCAAGGTCGCGACCGAGATCGTGAAGCAGCAGGAGGCGTTCTTCCTGAAGGGCGTCGCACATCTCCGCCCGCTGACGCTGCGCCAGGTGGCGGACGCGATCGAGATGCACGAATCGACCGTCAGCCGCGTGACGAGCAACAAATACGTCTCGTGCGCGCGCGGGCTGTACGAGCTGAAATACTTCTTCACGAGCGCGATCCAGTCCGCGGACGGCGGCGAAGCGGTATCGGCGCAGGCGGTGAAATCCGCGATCAAGGCGCTGATCGATACCGAGGGTGCGAAGATCCTGTCGGACGATACGCTGGTCGAGTTGCTCAACGCCAAAGGCTTCGACATCGCGCGGCGGACGGTCGCGAAATACCGCGAGGCGCTGGGAATCGGCAGTTCGGTGCAACGCCGCCGGGCGAAGGCGCTGGAGGGGGTTCGGTAGGCATCGAACGGCAGCCCGCAGGACCACCCCGGCGGAGGCCGGGGCCCAATTGGGAAGGTCTAAGTAACGACACGGAACGCCCGTCAGCTATGCCCCCCACTTTGGCCCTGCCCTTCGCCGGGGTGGCGTACTCAGGAATGGCTCAGTTCGGAACCTGCCCCGCGTCCCCCGCCCCCGAAACACTCGCGCCACCCGGCGGCGTTGCGCTCCGCGCCTCGCCGATCGCCTGATCGTACCAGCGTGCCAGGTCCGCCTTCATCTGGTGTAACGCCTCGGGGTTCAGATACGTCATGTGCCCTGCTGGATAATAGCGAAACGCCAGATTCCGCTGCCGTGACGGGTCGAGCATCATGTGCCCCAGATCGTTCTCGGTCCCGAAGAACGGCGTCGCCATGTCGTAATAGCCGTTCATCGACAGCACGTTGAGATACGGATTCTCGCGCATCGCCGCGGCGAGATCGACCGCGGTGTTGGGGTTGTTCTGCGACTGGCCGCCGCGGCCCGGCGCGTCGTGCTTCCAGTTCCACGTCCAGCCCGGCGCATCGCGCGCGCTGAGGCGGTAGGGCATCTCGGTCTTGTAGCCGAGCGTGTGCGTCACGTAATCGTTGAACGTCGCGATGAACGCGCCGGCGATCGCAGTGTCCGACGCGTCGGTCTCGGGCCGCTCGCCCGCCGCGTCGGTGTCGACGCCGGTGTAGCGCGAATCGAACCGCCCGAGCGTCAGCCGCTGATCGCGCAACAGCTCTTTCTGGAACCGCGCGAGGTCGATGCGGAGGTTGGCGCGCTTGATGAAGTCGGGCGAGATGCCGATCAGCTGGCTCATCCGGGTGGCGACCGCGTCGCGCTCCGCATCCGAAATCGTCTGCCCCTTCGACAGCGCCGCCGCGTACGGCCCGGTCGCGAACGCGCGCGCCTCGGCGACGATCGTCGCGACGTCGGCGGGACGGTTCTGCAGGCGGTTGTGATACCAGGCGCTCGCCGCATAGCTCGGCAAGTAATTGAGGTAGATCTCGTCGAGCCCCGGCTGACGGTAGCCGTAGTTCATGATCGACGACAGCAGCACGACGCCGTTCAGCGCCATCCCGCGATCCTGCAACTGGTAGGCCAGCGCCCCCGAGCGGGTGGTGCCATAGCTCTCGCCGAACAGGAACTTCGGGCTGTTCCAGCGGCCGTATTTGGTGGCGTAGCGCAGGATGCCCTTGGCGAACGCGTCGGCATCCTCGTCGACGCCGTAGAAGGCGGACGGCTTGGTATCGCCGAGCGGCCGCGAATAGCCGGTGCCGACCGCGTCGAGGAACACCATGTCGGTCTTGTCGAGCAGACTGTCGGGGTTGGGGCCGAAGTCGTACGGCGCGGGCTTGATGTATTCGGGGTTGGCGGTGCGCAGCCGGACCGGCGCGAACGAGCCCATGTGCAGCCAGAAACTGGGGGACCCCGGCCCGCCATTGTAGAAGAAGGTCACCGGGCGCTTGGTACCCGGCTTCACGCCGTCGAGCGTGTAGCCGGTGTAGAACATGCTCGCGGTCGGCTTGCCCTCGGTATCGCGCAACGTCAGCGTGCCGACGGTGGCGGTATAGCCGAGCGACCGGCCGCCGACGGTGACGCGACCCTTCGACTTGACCTCCTGCTCGGCGACCGGCGCGTTGGCGTAATCCGCCTCCGCCTCGGCCTTCATCCGATCGGCGTTGCTCTCCGACTTGTCCTTCTTCGGCGCGTCCTGCGCCATGGCAGTGGTCGAGAGCGCTAATACCAACAGAGCGGCGAACTTGGTCGAACGGGCCACGGAATATCCTTGCGACAGAAGCAATGCCCTATCCTGCCGCAGCCTCCGCAAAGCGCAAGGCCTCAGTCGTCCTCATCCTCGAACCCGACCAGCGCCAGCGCGCGCGCCTTGATCTGGCGAGTCATGCACCAGTGGACCAGCGCATCCTCGCGGCCGTGCGTCACCCACACTTCCTGCGGCGCGATCTCGGTCAGCGTCGTGGTCAGTTCGTCCCAATCGGCATGATCGCTCAGGATCAGCGGCAGTTCGACGTTCTTCTGGCGCGCCCGCCCGCGCACGCGCATCCAGCCGCTCGCCATCGCGGTGATCGGATCGGGCAGCCGCCGCGACCAGCGATCGTTGAGCGCGCCGGGCGGGCACATCACGACATGCCCGGCCATGTCCGCCTTCTTCGCGTCCGCCACCGGGAGCAGTTCGCCGAGCCTGACGCCGTGTTCCGCATACAGGTCGCACAGCTTTTGCAGCGCGCCGTGGATGTAGATTGGCGCGTTGTGGCCACGCTCACGCAGTTCGGCGATCACGCGCTGCGCCTTGCCGAGCGCATAGGCGCCAACGACGACGCAGCGATCGGGGTTGGCGTGCAGCGCGGCGATCAGCTTGTCGATCTCGTCGCCCGTGTCGGGGTGGCGGAACACGGGCAGGCCGAACGTCGCCTCGGTGATGAAGACGTCGCATTTGACGGGTTCGAACGGCGTGCAGGTCGGGTCCGCGCGGCGCTTGTAATCGCCCGAGACGACGATCCGCTCGCCGCGATAATCGAGCACGATCTGCGCGGAGCCGAGGACGTGGCCGGCGGGGACGAAGCCGATATCGACTTCCCCCATCCGGATCGTCTCGCCGTAGGCAACGGGGTTGCCGGCCTGCGGACCGTAGCGCGCGTCCATGATCGCCAGCGTTTCCGGCGTGGCCCAGACCGCCTCATGACCGCCACGCGCGTGATCGGCGTGACCGTGCGTGACAAGCGCCTTCGCGGTCGGGATCGAGGGGTCGATCCACGCGTCGATCGGCTTGACGAGGATGCCGTGCGGATGCGGTTCGAGCCAGTCGCCGAGTTTTGCCATGCGGGAGTAACGCGTGACGTCGGCGTGCGGTGCCGTCGGCAGCGTATGCACCGCCTTACGTCGTCATTCCCCCGCCATAGGGGGATCGGTCAACGCCGTCCGCCGATCTTTATCGTCGCGAGGATCGCGTCCATCCGTGCCGCGGCTACCGCCTGCGGCGGCGCATTCCGGCCCGCGGGCGCCGCCGCCTTCACCGCATAGGTGACGCGGTCGATCGCGTAGCAGGCGCCGTTGATGACGCTGCGGAAGTTGGTCGCGTTGACCTGCTGGCTCATGCCGGCGTCGCCATTGGTGTAGACCGTCCAGCGATGGCCGCCAAGCATGCGGTTCGGCAAGCGCTTCGCATGCCCCGAGACCAGCCCTTCGGTACCGCAGGTCGCGACCACGGCCGCGCTGCGGCTGAAGCCGACCTGGATCATCTCGGTCACCTGGCCCTGGCCATCGGTCGGCTTGGCGACCTCCCAGAAGCGGACGATGCCGACGCCGCGCCCGACCGGGGCGCCATCCCACATCTGTCGCCAGCCGCTGTTCATCAGCGGCCGGCCTGCGAAATTGCGCGTCGGCGTCAGGCTGGAGGCATAGGATAAACGGACCATGCCGCCCCCGCCGACGAACGACTTGCTGGCGGCGGTGGCATTGGCGAACGGCAAGAGTGCGAGCAACGGCAGGGGCAGGAGATAACGAAAAAGCGACACCGATCGTCTTTCACAACAGAGCTTTAGCCAAAGTGGCGGTCGTTCCGCACGCGGTCCATAGCGGTGCGGCGCGACGCCCCCATATGACGACGATGCGTGAACAGGCCGTGAGCGACCTTCCCCTTCCCTTGGAAAACTGGTTCGCGTCGCGCGGTTGGCGGCCGCGGCGGCATCAGCGCGAGATGCTGGCGGAGGGGCGCGCGGGGCATCATGCCCTGCTGGTGGCGGCGACCGGCGCGGGGAAGACGCTCGCCGGGTTCCTGCCGACGCTCGCCGAACTGATCGAGGCGCCGACGACGGGTCTGCACACGCTCTACGTCTCGCCGTTGAAGGCGCTGGCGGTCGACGTGCAGCGCAATTTGCTGACGCCGATCGACGAGATGGGCGTCGATATCCGCGTCGAGACACGGACCGGCGACACCCCCTCGGATCGGAAAGCGCGGCAGCGGATCAAGCCGCCGCAAATCCTGCTGACCACACCCGAATCATTGTCGCTGCTGCTCAGCTATCCCGACAGCATCACGATGTTCGAGAACCTCCGCACGATCGTCGTCGACGAGGTTCACGCGTTTGCGACCGGCAAGCGCGGCGACCTCTTGTCGCTGTGCATGGCGCGGTTGCAGACGATTTCGCCGGGAATGCGCCGCGTCGCGCTGTCGGCGACGGTAGCGGATGCGGACGGCTATCGTGCGTGGCTCGCGCCCGATGGCGATATCGATCAGGTCGCGATGGTCCGCGGCGAGCCCGGCGCGGATCCCAATATCGCGATCCTGCTGCCCGAGGGCCGCGTGCCGTGGTCGGGCCATTCGGGCCGCTATGCCGCCGCGCAGGTGATGGCCGAGATCGAGGCGCACGAGACCTCGATCGTGTTCTGCAACACGCGTAGCCTGGCCGAACTCATCTTCCAGGATCTGTGGAAGGTGAATTCGGGCAATCTCCCGATCGGCGTCCACCACGGCAGCCTGGCGAAAGAGGCGCGGCGCAAGGTCGAGAACGCGATGGCCGAGGGGAAACTGCGCGCACTGGTCGCGACGTCGAGCCTCGATCTGGGCGTCGACTGGGGCAATGTCGATTGCGTGATCCAGATGGGCGCGCCGAAGGGATCGTCGCGGCTGTTGCAGCGGATCGGCCGCGCCAACCACCGGCTCGACGAATCATCGCAGGCGATCGTCGTGCCGGGCAATCGCTTCGAATATCTGGAGGCGCGCGCGGCGCTCGACGCGGTCGAGGCGGGCGAGCTCGATGCGGACATTTTTCGGGTCGGTGCGCTCGACGTGCTCGCGCAGCACGTCATGGCATGCGCGTGCGCAGCGCCGTTCCACGAAGCTGCGTTGCTCGACGAGATCCGCTCTGCCCTCCCCTATTCGGCGCTGCCGACCGAGACGTTCGAGCGCGTACTGCACTTCATCAGCGACGGCGGCTATTCGCTCAAGGCCTATGACCGGTTCAAGCGGCTCACGAAGGATGCGGACGGGACGTGGCGCGTCAGCCACCCCAAATTCATCGGCCAGCACCGGCTGAATGCGGGGATCATCGTCGAGGCGACGATGCTCAACGTGCGGTTCGGCAATGGCCGCGTGCTCGGCCGCGTCGAGGAGGCGTTCGCGGCGCAGTTGAGCCACGGCGACACGTTCTTCTTCGCAGGGCTGAGCCTGGAGGTGATGAAGATCGACCTCGAGGATCTGGTCGTCCGCGCGACATCGAAGCCAGCGCGCATCCCGACTTATGGCGGCAGCCGGATGCCGCTGTCGACCAACCTCGCCGACCGCGTCCGCGGGTTCCTTGCGCATCCCGGCGACTGGGCGCGCTTCCCCGACGACGTGCGCGAATGGTTGGAGATGCAGGCGTATCGATCGGTCATGCCCGAGCCCGGCCAGCTGCTGGTCGAGACGTTCCCGCGCGAGGGGCGGCACTACATGGTCGCGTACAGTTTCGAGGGGTGGAACGCACACCAGTCGCTCGGCATGCTGATCACGCGGCGGATGGAGACGCAGGGGCTGAAACCGCTTGGGTTCGTCGCCAATGACTATGCGCTGGCGGTGTACGGGTTGGAGAAGATCACCGACCCGGCGTCGCTGTTCTCCGCGGATATCCTCGAGCATGAGTTCGTCGAATGGGTGCAGCAGTCGCACCTATTGAAGCGCGCGTTTCGCGAGGTGGCGGTGATCGGCGGGCTGGTCGAGCGCCAGCACCCCGGCAAGCGCAAGACCGGCAAGCAGGTGACGTTTTCGACCGACCTGATCTACGATGTGCTGCGCAAGTATGAGCCGACGCATCTGTTGCTGGAGGCGGCTTGGGCCGACGCGCGCGCGCGGATGACCGATGTCGGGCGGTTGGCGTCGCTGCTCGATCGCGCCGCGGCGACGATGGTGCATGTCGATCTGGAGCGCGTGACGCCGCTGGCGGTGCCGGTGCTGACGCTGATCGGGCGGGAGAAGGTGGCGACGAACAGTTCTGACGATGCGTTGCTGATCGAGGCGGAAGCGATGATCGCGGATGCGATGCGGCCGGATTGAGGGGCGGCGGCCGCGCCCCTTTAAAGCACCACCCCGGCGAAGGCCGGGGCCCAGTTGGAAAGGTGGTCGTAACGAAGCGCCGCCCCCCATTAGCAACGCCCCCCAATTGGGCCCCGGCCTTCGCCGGGGTGGTGGCGTTTCAGCGGGACGTCCGTCCCTTACAACGACCGTTGCGTATACACAAAATCAGGCGCAGCATTTGCAGCATGCACAGGTGGCTAGCCCCTCTATTGCTAGGCATCGCCGCCCAGGCCAGCGCCCAGGACGCAGCGCCCCCGCGGCCAAATGCTGCACCCCCGACCAGTGCAGCATCCGCAGCAGACCCCGACCCCGCCACGCTCCTGTTCGGCGACGACCAGACCCGCATGACGGTGCCCGTAACGATCGCCGGCGCCGGCCCCTTTCCCTTCATCGTCGATACCGGCGCACAGCGTACCGTCATTGCCCGCGAACTCGCCGCCACGCTCGGCCTCGCGGCGGGCCGGACCGTCCGCGTCACCGGCATGACCGGATCGGACAGCATCGGTACGGTCATCATCCCCTCGCTCAAAGTCAGCGTGATCGGCAGCAAGGCGATCGAGGCGCCCGCGATCAGCGCGATCAACCTCGGCGCGCGCGGGTTGCTCGGGATCGACATGTTGCAGGATCATGCGGTGGGGATCGACTTCGACACGAAGACGATGACCGTCACCCCCTCGCGCAAACGTCAGACTCGCGAACGCGCCGCCCCCGACGAAATCGTCATCCGCGCGCGCAGCCTGTTCGGGCAGCTCGTCGTCACCGACGCCTATTGCAACGGCATCCGTATCCGCGTGATCCTCGACACCGGCACCTCGGTCAGCATGGCCAATGCCGCGCTCCGCCGGAAGGTGACGCGCAAGGGCCTCGGCAGCGCGGGGGCGTCGCAGCCCGTGTCGCTGACCGGCGTCACCGGCGAAACCGTGGTCGCGGATTACACCACGATCGACCGCGTCTCGATCGGCAGCCTGACGCTCGGCGACCTGCCCGTCGCGTTCACCGCGATCGATGCGCCGCCGTTCCGCCAGTTCGGCTTGTCCGAGCGCCCGGCGATGCTGCTCGGGATGGACGTGCTGCAACTGTTCCGCCGCGTCGACATCGACTTTGCCAACCGCGAGGTGCGGCTCACTTTGCCCCGCGGAACACGCCGACGGTGAGCGCCGCGGCGTCGAGGTTGCGTCGGCGCCTGTTCGCTGCAACTCTCTGTGCCGGAACGAACAAGGGGACGACGATGCGCGCGACTGGCTGGCTACTCACGGCGGCGATTTTGACCACGCCTGTTACTGCACAGGCGCAATCGCGGCCCGACCAGAAGGCGTTTCTCGGGCTCTACAAGGAGCTGGTCGAGACCAACACGACCATATCCTCCGGCAGTTGCACGCAGGCCGCGGCACAGATCGGCGCGCGTCTGAAGACGGCGGGCTATGCGGACGCCGACATCACCTATTTCTCGGTGCCGGAGCACCCCAAGGACGGTGGGCTGGTCGCGGTGCTGAAGGGATCGGACGCGTCGATCAAGCCGATGCTGCTGCTAGCGCATCTCGACGTGGTCGAGGCCAAGCGCGAGGATTGGGTGCGCGATCCGTTCAAGCTGATCGAGGAAGGCGGCTATTATTACGCGCGCGGCACGGTCGACGACAAGGCGCAGGCGGCGATCTGGTCCGACGCGATGATCCGCTTCAAGACGAGCGGCTACAAGCCGAAGCGGACGATCAAGCTGGCGCTCACCTGCGGCGAGGAGACGACGTTCGCGTGGAACGGCGCGCAGTATCTGGCGAAATCGAAGCCCGACCTGATCGCGGCGGAGTTCGCGCTGAACGAGGGCGGCGGCGGGCGGCTCGACGATAACGGCAAGCGCCAGTTGCTCGCGATCCAGGTCGGCGAGAAGGCGGCGCAGAACTACACGTTCCTCGCCACCAACCCGGGCGGGCACAGCTCCCAACCGATCCCCGAGAACGCGATCTACGAGCTCGCCGACGCGGTGAAGGCAGTCCAGGGCTACGAGTTTCCGGTGAAGTTCACCGATACGACCAAGGCGTTCTTCGCGGCGAGCGCCAGGGCGATGCCGGGCGAGATGGGGGATGCGATCACGAAGCTGCTCGCGAACCCCGAGGACAAGGCGGCGGATGCGATCGTCAGCCGCGACAAGGCGATGCATTCGACGCTGCGGACGACGTGCGTGGCGACGTTGCTGAACGCAGGTCACGCGGAGAACGCCTTGCCGCAGCGCGCGACGGCGAACATCAACTGCCGCATCTTTCCGGGCGAGACGGTCGACGGCACGCTCGCCAAGCTGAAGGAACTGGCGGGGGCGAAGGTGACGGTGACCGCGAACCAGCCGGTCCGCCCGACCGCGATCCCGCCGACGCTCGATCCGAAGATCATGGGCCCGGTGACCAAGGTCGCGGCGAAGCACTTCCCCGGCCTGCCGATTCTCCCACTGATGTCGACCGGGGCGACCGACGGCATTTTCTTCGAGGCGATCGGAATCCCGGTCTACGGCGCGCCGGGCGTCTTCATCGACAAGGACATGGGCGGCATCCACGGCCTCAACGAACGAATTCGTGTGAATTCCCTGTACGACGGCCGAGACTACCTCTTCGACCTCGTAAAGGCCTTCGCGGGGTGAGTGCACTGTCCCTCGCCCCTTCGGGGAGAGGGAAGGAGGAGCCGCAGGCGACGGAAGGGAGAGGGGCGTGAGGCTCGAGACGGTGGCCTACAACACCCCTCACCCTTCCCACGGCAAGCGCCGCGGGCCCCTTCCCTCTCCCCGGAGGGCGAGGGAGGTTAGACCGTAACCTGTTCGCCCAGTTCGAGCACCTTGCCGGGCGGGATTTTCAGGAAGTCGGTGGGGTCGCTGGCGTTGCGTTGCAGGAACAGGAAGATCCGGTCCTGCCAGGGCGGCATGCCCTTCTCTGCATCCGGCTTCAGCGTGTTGCGGCCGATAAAGAACGAGGTGCGCATCGGGTCAAGCCCGAGCTGTTCGGTCTTGTTGCCGACGCCGAGATCGCGCGGCACGTCAGGGGATTCCATAAAGCCGTAGGTCAGCACGACGATCGAGAAATTGTCGTCGACGCGTTCCACCTTCGCGCGCGCTGACTCCTCGACGAACGGCCGGTCGGCGGTGCGGATGCTGACGATCAGGTTGCGCTCGTGGAGCACCTTGTTGTGCTTGAGATTGTGCAGCAGCGCGCCCGGCGTCGCGTGCGGGTTGCCGGTAAGGAACACGGCCGTCCCTGACACGCGCTCGGGCGGACGCTTCTCCAGCGCCGAGGCGAGGTCGCTGAGCGGGATGCTCTGGCGCTTTTCGAACGTGCTGACGATCTTCTTGCCGCGCACCCAGGTGAAGATGATCAGCCCGATCGCGGCGGCGATGACCAGCGGCACCCAGCCCCCTTCGATCACGCGGAGGATGTTCGCGCCGAAGAAGATCAGGTCGAGCGTCAGGAACGGCAGGATCGCGGCAAGTGCCAGTGGGCGCGACCAGTTCCAGCGGTGGCGGACGACGATATACGCCAGCAAGGTGGTGACGACCATCGTGCCGGTCACCGCGATGCCGTACGCCGCCGCCATCGCCGACGACGTCTTGAACTGGATCACCAGCACCAGCACGCCGATCAGCAACAGCCAGTTGATCGCAGGGAGGTAGATCTGACCGGCGAACACCGCGGAGGTCTGGCGGATGCGCAGCCGCGGGAGCAGGCCGAGTTGGATCGCCTGCTGCGTCAGCGAGAACGCGCCGGTGATGACCGCCTGGCTGGCGATGACCGTCGCGAAGCCGGCGAGGATGATCAGCGCCGGGCGCAGCGATTCGGGCGCCATCAGGAAGAACCAGTCCTGATTGACGAACGGCACGCCGCGCGCCGCCGCATCCTCGAGCCGCGACAAGGCGAACGCACCTTGCCCGAGATAGTTGAGCGCGAGCGCCGGGAAGACGAGGAAGAACCAGCCGATGCGGATCGGCAGCTTGCCAAAATGGCCCATGTCGGCGGTCAGCGCTTCGGCACCGGTGACGGTCAGGAACACCGCGCCGAGCACGAACAGGCCGGTGACGCCGTGCGTGGCGAGGAACGAGATGCCGTAGGTCGGCAGGAACACGCGGACGATCGAGGGTTCGTCGGCGATGTGCCAGATGCCGAGCGCACCGATCGCGACGAACCAGAGGATGCAGACCGGGCCGAACAGCTTCGACACCTGCGCGGTGCCGCGCGACTGGATCAGGAACAGCGCGATCAGGATACCGATCGTCAGCGCGCGGACGACGCCCTCGTTGAAGATGTGCGCGGCGCTCGGAATCGTCCGCAGGCCCTCCATCGCCGACAGCACCGACAAGGCGGGCGTGATGATCGCATCGCCGTAGAACAACGACGCGCCCGCCGCGCCGAGCACGATCGCGATCCGCGACCGCATCCCCAGCGCGCGACGGGCGAGCGCGGCCAGCGCCAGCACGCCGCCCTCGCCCTGGTTGTCGGCGCGCATCAGGAAGATGACGTATTTGACGGTCACGACGAGGAACAGCGACCAGAGCGCGAGGCTCAGCACGCCGAGGATTTCGGTCGGATCGATGCCGCCCGCGGACGTCTGGCCGAGCGCCTCGCGGAACGCATAGAGCGGGCTGGTGCCGATATCGCCGAACACCACGCCGATCGCGCCGACGGTCAGCGCGGCGAGTGCGGGGTGCGGGTGAAGATGCGCTGCGGACAGATCCGACGGCGCGCACGCCTGCCCAGCCGATTCCTCGGCGGTGGGTTCGGTCACGACTGCAGTTTGGGGTGTTCCGGCGACGGACGTCATGGCGCGAAGAGCGCTCCTCCTGAGGGGACGGCGCGCTTTACGCCGATTGGGGGCATGCGCAAGTCCTGCTGGTTTGGCGCGATGGCGGGTTGATTCACGGGGCGTGCACCGGCATGGCGAGGAAATGGTTCCCTTTTCGTTCGGCGGGCATGCGCTTCTGGCGTTGGCGCAAGGCGCGCTGTTTTGGCCGGAGCGGCGTGCGCTGCTGGTCGCCGACCTGCATTTCGAGAAGGCGAGCTGGTTCGCGAAACGCGGCCAGATGCTGCCGCCGTATGATTCGATCGCGACGCTGGCCGATCTCACCGCGCTGGTCGCGGCAACGGGCGCGCGCGAGGTCTGGTGCCTCGGCGACAGCTTCCACGATAGCGACGGGTGCGAGCGGCTGCCGCAACGCGCGCAGGACATGCTGCGGGCGATGACCGACGGGACGCGGTGGACGTGGATCACGGGCAATCACGATCCGGCGATCCTCGATCGGTGTGGCGGGGAAGTGGTGGACGAGGTGGTCGTCGACGGGCTGGTGCTGCGACATGAAGCGGACCGGGCGGAGACGCGGCCGGAACTGTCGGGGCATTTTCATCCGAAGTTGCGGCTAAGGGTGCGGGGGAAATCGGTGGCGCGGCGGTGTTTCGTGGCGACGGCGACGAAGCTGATATTGCCGGCGTTCGGGTCGCTGACCGGCGGGCTGGACGTGGACCATCCGGAGATCGTTCGGGCCGTGGGCGTCGGCGCCGAGGCTATGGTGCCGGTGGCCGACCGGATGCTGCGGTTTCCGGTTGCAGCCTGACGTTCCGATCAGTCATCCCGGAGCGGGTGCGATGCTTCCCTGTCGAAACATAATCCCCTCCCTCCTTGTTCTCCCGCGAAGGCGGGAGCCCAGTCTGGGTCCCCGCCTTCGCGGGGAAACAAGCTACTTCGATCCGGTGATCTACTGGGGGGGCCCGCTAACGAAATTCAGCTAGAAATAGTCGGGAACGCCGCGCGAAAGGCGGCAACCTTCGGCTTGTCCCACATGACGACATACGGATGCGTCGGGTTCCGGTCGTAGAAATTCTGGTGATACGCCTCGGCCGGATAGAACGTCCCCGTCTCCAGCTTCGTCACGATCGGCCCGGAAAACGCATGCGTAGCGCCGAGTTGCGCGATGTAGGCGTGCGCCACCTGCGCCTGCGCCGGCGATTGCGGGAAGATCGCCGAGCGATAGCTTTCCCCGCTGTCGGGTCCCTGGCGGTTCAACGTCGTCGGATCATGCGCGATCGAGAAATATACGCGGAGCAACGTGCCGTAGCTGACCACGCGGGGGTCGTAGGCGATTTTGATGGCTTCGGCATGCTTCGTCGTCTCGGCGGAGACCTGATCGTAGGTCGCGGTCGCCTTAGTACCGCCGGCGTAACCGGTCGTGACCGCCTTAACGCCCTTCACATGCTCGAACACCGCTTCCATCGTCCAGAAGCAGCCGCCTGCGAGTACCGCGGTCTGGATACCGGGCGCTGCGGGGAGGTCGGTCTTGACGGCGGGGATGACGACGGCGCGGGCGCCTTGCGCGGTGCCGGTGGCAATGAACGCACCGGCGATACCGACGGCGGCGAGCGTGGCGAGAAGCGGCTTTTTCATGTTTTGATACATGGGGTTGCGGCTCGTCTTCGCTAGGCCATCGCCGCAGTTATCGCGCGGTGGCGGAGACGCTGTGCTCGAAATGGCTGGCGAAGGTCTGGCGCGCTTCGGCGGGCTGGAGCGCGAGCAAGCCGATGGCGCCGAGGACGAAACCACCGCTGAACTGCCAGAAGAAACTCGACTTTACGATGCTGCGCATGATGCGATCCCAATGAAACCCAGTGATGGCGCCGACCGGATAGGTCAGCGTCAGTTACGGACCGGCATGTCGTAGAGATGCCGGCCAACCACAATGTCGTTTTTAGAAACTCTCGATTAACGCGCCGTGGCCGATGCGTTCATCGTGCAGCAGGCATCGCCCGGCAGATTTGCCGGGAGATGTCCCCGCGTGTCTCGATTGTTGCTCGAACCTTCCGATCCTCCCCCGCCAGGGGGAGGTGGCACCGAAGGTGACGGAGGGGGAGGACACGAAACGTAGGTTACCCTTACCTCCCCCTCCGTCTGGCTAGGGCCAGCCACCTCCCCCTGGCGGGGGAGGATCGTTCAGCTTCGTCCTACTTCAGCGCTGCGCACGCCGCCTGAATGCGCGTGCAGGCCTCGCGGAGCAGCGCGTCTGACGTCGCGTAGCTGATCCGGAACGCCGGCGAGAGGCCAAACGCGGCGCCCTGCACGACCGCCACCTTGGCGTCGTCGAGCAGATAGCCGACCATCGCCTCGTCGGTGTCGATCAGGCGGCCGTTCGGCGTGGTCTTGCCGATGAGCTCGGCGAACGACGGGTAGACGTAGAACGCACCCTCCGGCGTCGGGCAGTGCATGCCGTCGATCTCGTTGAGCATCGACACGACCAGGTCGCGACGGCCCTGGAACGCGGTGTTACGTTCGGCGAGGAACGACTGGTCGCCGTTCAGGGCGGCGACAGCGGCGGCTTGGGCGATCGAGCACGGGTTCGAGGTCGACTGCGACTGGAGCTTGGCCATCGCCTTGATCAGCCACGATGCGCCGGCGCCGTAGCCGATCCGCCAACCGGTCATCGCATAGGCCTTCGAGCAGCCGTTGACGGTCAGCGTGCGCTCGAACAGCTCGGGGCATGCCTCCGCAATCGTCGCGAACTTGAAGCCGTCATAGACGATGTGCTCGTACATATCGTCGGCGAAGATCCAGACGTGCGGATGCTTCGCGAGCACCGCGCCGAGCGCCTTCAGCTCGTCGATCGTGTAGCCGGCCCCCGTCGGGTTCGACGGCGAGTTGAGGATCACCCACTTGGTCTTCGGCGTGATCGCCGCGTCGAGTGCCGCCGGATCGAGCTTGTAGCCGACCTCGGGGCCCGCCTTGACGATCACCGGCACGCCGCCGGCGAACTGGACGACGTCGGGATAGCTGACCCAGTACGGCGCGGGGATGACGACCTCGTCGCCGGGATCGATCGTCGCGACCATCGCGTTGAACAAGGTGTGCTTGCCGCCGACGTTCACGCTGATCTGGTCGGTGGTGTAGGTGAGGTTGTTGTCGCGCGCGAACTTGGCGACGATCGCCTGCTTCAGCTCGATCGTGCCGTCGACGTTGGTGTATTTGGTCTTGCCGTCGCGGATCGCCTGGATCGCGGCTTCCTTCACGAAGTCCGGCGTATCGAAATCGGGTTCACCCGCACCGAGGCCGATCACGTCGACGCCTGCGCGCTTCAGTTCGAGAACGCGCGAGGTGATCGCGAGCGTCGGCGAGGGGCTGATGCGGCCGAGCGCGGCGGATGCGTGCATGGTGTAACCTTTGCGGTTGTCCGCGAGCGTCGCCGCGGAATTCGCGGGCGCTATACGCGCCGATCGGTCGAATTCGCAACCGTAACGATGGCAGGAATGAGTCCGCGGACCGCATTTCCGATGAAGAATCCGGCGGTCAGGTCGGCTCGGATCAGCGGCGCCTCGGTTGCACGGCCCGATTCGAGCAGGTCGGTGCGGAGAATGCCAGGGAGAAGGCCGTGCCGTAGCGGCGGCGTGACTAGGGCTTCGCCGCGTTGGACAAACAGCGACGTGAAACTGCCTTCGGTGAGAAAGCCTTCCGCGTCCTCGAACACTACCTCGAACGTCCCCGCGGCTTTCCGCGGGTCGTCGTAGAAGGCGCGAGCGCTCGTCTTGTGGCGGAGGCGGAAGTCGGTCGCGGCGACGGGTAGCGGGACGATCGCGACGGTCGCTTGCGCAGGTGAGTGCGGGAGCGGTGCTGCCTCGATCGCGATCGCGCCCGATGGGCTGAGCAACAAGCGGATGCGTCGGGGTCCGCGCAACCGAAAGGTCGCGGCCTGGAGTTCGTTGCGCGCAGTGTGGCGGTCGAAGGTGAACCCCAAGGCCTCCGCGCTTGCCTTCATCCGCGCGAGATGCGCTTCGAGGCGGGTCAGGCCGTCGTCGGGATCGAACGCCATCGTCTCGATCAGGTCGAAGCGGCGCTGGCCGGCGGTGACGAACGCGCCTTTCGCGTGGCATTCGTCCCACTCTGCGTCGGTTGCGCTGTCGGCGACGATGCCTGAGCCGAGGCTCATCGTCGCCGCGCCGTCTTCGATCGCGATCGTGCGGATCGCGACGTTGAAGATCGCATCGCCGTTCGCGTCGAAACGGCCGATCGCACCGGTGTAGATACCGCGGACGCGCGCGTGCTCGACCTCGGCGATGATCTCCATCGCGCGTTGCTTGGGGGCGCCGGTGATCGAGCCGCACGGGAATAGCGCGGTCAGCACGTCCACCGCATCGCAATCGGGTTTCAATGTTGCGGTGACGGTCGAGGTCATCTGGTGGACGGTCGGATAGGTCTCGACGGTGAACAGGTCGGGGACCGCGACATGAGTGGCGACGCGCGACAGGTCGTTGCGCATCAGGTCGACGATCATGAGGTTTTCGGCGCGCTGCTTCGGGTCTGCGGCGAGTGCTTCGGCGAGCGTACGGTCGGCGTCGGGCGTGTCGCCTCGCGGCGCGGTGCCCTTCATCGGGCGGCAGGTGAGCGTGTCGCCGTCGAGCGCGAAGAAGAGTTCGGGGGAGAGCGACAGGAAGCGCGTCTCGCCGGTGTCGATCAGCGCGCCATAGCCCGCCTTCGCCTGACGCCGCAGCCGGGCATAGAGCGCGAGCGGGTCGCCGACGAACGGGACGGTGGCGGCGAAGGTAAGGTTGGCCTGGTAGATGTCGCCCGCCGCGATCAGGTCGAGTACGCGCGACAGGCTGGCGTCGTAGGTGTCGCGGTCGATCAGCGGCTCGGGCGCACCGGTCCACGCGCCCGCGGGGTCGGGGAGGAGGACGGCGACGTCTTCGGGCGCGATCGTCTGGTAGTCGGCGAACAGGCCGAACCAGAGCAGCGGGCCTTCGGTGCGGACGTCGACGGGCTTCGACGCGAGCGCGGCGCCGGCTTCGTAGGTGAGGTAGCCGGCGGCGTGCAGGCCCTCCGCGCGGGCGTTTCGTAACGCATCGAGCGCAGGGCGGACCTCGGCGAGCGTATCGGCGCGGACGATCCGGACGGGATCGCAGTACAATCGTGCCGGAGCACCCCCCTCGCGGGCGTCATCGAACAAAACGAAGGGCGCGGTCCACATCGCCGCGACTGTTGCACGGGGCACGGGGCAAACCGCAAGCGGCGATTGCTCCAACCGGTGCGCTATCCTATTTCAGCGGCATGACAAATCCTCCCCTCCGCGCTGCGCCCCCGCTCCGTGCTGCCATCGTGCCGGTCACGCCGATCCAGCAGAATTGCACGATCCTCTGGTGCACCGCGACGATGAAGGCGGCGGTGATCGATCCGGGCGGCGACCTGCCGCGGATCATGGCGGCGGTCGAACAGGCGGGGGTCACGGTCGAGAAGATCCTGCTCACGCACGGCCATATCGATCACGCGGGGGGCGCCAAGCGGCTGTCGAACGATCTCGGCGTACCGATCGAGGGGCCGCACGAGGCGGATCGCTTCTGGTTGCAGCGGCTCGATCAGGATGGGCCGAAATACGGGATTTCGGGCGTGAATTTCGAGCCGGACCGGTGGCTGGTCGAGGGTGATACGGTGTCGGTCGGGGATCTCGTGCTCGATGTGTACGAGACGCCGGGGCATACCGAGGGGCATGTGATCTTCCACCACGCGCCGTCGAAGTTCGCGCAGGTAGGGGATGTGCTGTTCCAGGGGTCAGTGGGGCGATCGGACATGCCTGGGGGCAATCACGAGACGCTGGTGAAGTCGATCGTCGAGAAGCTTTGGCCGCTGGGGAGCGATACGAGCTTCATTCCGGGGCATGGGCCGGCGAGCACGTTTGCGCATGAGCGGGCGACGAATATGTTCGTGAGCGATCGGGCGCTGGCGGAGTAGCGTCCGCTTGCATCCCTAGCTGTTCCCCCGCGGAGGCGGGGGCCCAGACTTAACCAAGGGCGGTACGCTTGGTCCCTGGGCCCCCGCCTTCGCGGGGGAACAAGAAACAGAAGCACCACCATTCAACGGCCCCACCCCGGCGAAAGCCGGGGTGGTTGCGAGCGTGAGGGTTGGTCTTACTTTCGCTCCGCTGCCGTTTCAGCGCGAACCGACTTGAACTCCGAACCATCGCGCCACTCGGGCCACGACCGACTGTTCGCCAGCTTCGTGCCGATCGTCTTGAACAGGTCCACGTCCTGCGCAGCACCACGCAGATCCCAGTCAGCACCCCATGCGTCACACGTCTGATGATAGCATTTCATATAGCCGTCGAGCCACGCCTGCCCCGCGGTCCGGCCGCCCTTGACCAGGTCGGGTGCGCCGCTGATCGCCATCAGCAGCAGCGTCGGCACGCCGCGCCGTGCGACCGAGAAATGGTCGGCGCGGTAGAACAGCCCGCGTTCGGGGAGCGCTTCGGGGGTTACGACGCGGCCTTGCGCGTTGGCGGCATCGCCGAGCATGTCCTCGAGGCTGTTCTGGCCCGCCCCGACCAGCATGACGTCCTTTGCGGGGCCAGCCGTCTGAAGGATGTCGAGCGTCAGGTTGGCGACCGTCTTGGCGGCCGGATAGACTGGGTTCACCGCATAGGTCTCCGAACCGAGCAACCCGCGCTCCTCGCCGCTCCACAGCGCGAAGACGAGGCTGCGGTCGGTCCGTGGCGCTTTGGCGAAGTTGCGCGCGAGATCGAGGACGCCCGCCACGCCGAGGCCGTCGTCGTTGGCGCCGGGGCGGATTGTGCGCCCCTGCGCATCGGGCGCACCGATGCCGTAGGCGTCCCAGTGCGCGCCGAACATCACGACCTCGTCCGCGTGCTTCGCACCCGGCAGCTTCGCGAGCACGTTCTGGCTCACGGCGGTGTCGTGCTTGACCGGCAGGTCGGTGGTGAACGCCTGCTTCAGCGCGACCGGACGGAAGTCGCTCCGCCGTGCTGCCTTGCGCAACGCCGCCAGATCGAGGCCCGAGGCCGCAAACAACCGGGTCGCCGCACCACCTTCGAGCCAGCCCTGGAGCATCACCCGCGATTCGGGATCTTTCCGGACGATGTCGTAATTCTCGCCGGCGGGGGCGGTGACGGTGTTCCAGCCGTAACCCGCACCCGCAGTGTCGTGAACGATCAGCGCGCCGACCGCGCCACGTCGCGCGGCTTCCTCGTATTTGTACGTCCAGCGGCCGTAATAGGTCATCCGGCGGTCGCCGAACTTGCCCTTCGCATCGTCGCCTGGGACCGCCTCGAAGTCGGGATCGTTGACGAGGAACACGGCCACCTTGCCCTTGAGGTCGAGGGCCTTGAAGTCGTCCCAGCCGCGCTCGGGCGCGCTGACGCCGTAGCCAACGAACACCATCGGCGCCTTAGCGATCGCGACGCGGTCGACCCCGCGGACCGTGCTCAGATAGACATCACGCCCCTGCACCAGCGCGGTGTCACCGGCGCGGACGGTGCCCGCGCCCATCCGGGTGTGGACGAGCGGCACCGGCTGCGTCCAGCTGCCGTTCGGGCCGCCGGGTTGCACCTTCATCGCCTTGAACTGCGCGATCAGCCAGGCGATCGTCTTGGTTTCGCCGGGGGTGCCAGGCGCGCGCCCCTCGAACGCATCGGAGGCTAGCGTCTTTACGTCGGCCGACAGGCGTTCGGGAGAAACTTGGGCAACCGCGGGCGACGCGGCGAGCAGCGTGGCGGCGGCAAGAAGATAGCGCGCGCTCATGCCTGCGACCCCGACGGCACGACCTGGAAGGTCTTGGCGGCCGGCACTGCGTTCGCTTGATACGCGATCGTCAGCGCCCAGCCGGCGAGCAACGCCATCAGCGCCCACGTCGCCAGTGCACCGCCTGCCCGCGGTACGCTCGACGTCGTCCGATCCATCCCGAACGCATGCGCTACACGCGCAATCACGAACACCGCGCCCGCGATCCACAGCCAGAGCGTCGATCCCCCCGCCAGTTCGATCAGCCCGATCAGAATCAGAATGAACGGCGCATATTCGGTGAAGTTCGCATGCGCGCGCATCCGCCCCTGCAACAGCGCATCGCCATTGTCGCCGATCAAGACGTTGCCCTTCACGCGCATCGGCACGATTCGGAAGGCGAGCCACAGATTGACGACGGCGGCGGCCGCTGCGATTGTCAGTGTCACGGGTAAAATCACGGCATTGCCCCTCGTTGGATGTCGGCCGGGGTCCTGCCACTGGTGACCAATGGTTGCAACGCGGGACGAAATCGCTATAGCGCCACGCTTCGCGAGCGTCAGGCCGCATGGGTTGCTTCAGGCGGCCGGCATTCATGCCGGTTGCCTGTATCCCGTGTCCGGACGTACTCGGAGCCCCGACCTTTAGATTGAACAAGGTGCCGAAATGGCCGTCCCCAAAAGAAAAACCTCGCCCTCCAAGCGCGGCATGCGCCGTGGCCACGACTCGCTCACGATCGCGTCGTTCCAGGAATGCCCCAATTGTGGCGAACTGAAGCGTCCGCACAACCTGTGCGGTTCGTGCGGTCACTATAACGGTCGTGAAATCCTCTCGATCGAGGGCTGAGGCTTCCAACCGGAACCTCTAACTTGAACGAAGGATTGATGATGCCCGACAGCGGCTGGATCGCGGTCGATGCGATGGGTGGCGATGACGGGCTGGCAGTGATGCTCGCCGGTGTCGCGCTCGCGCGTCATCAATTCGAGGGCATGCGCTTTCTGCTGGTCGGCGATGAAGCTGCGATTCGCGAGGGGCTGAAGGCTCATCCGAACCTGTCGCAGAATTCGGAGATCGTCCACGCGCCGGAAGTCGTCGGGTCGAGCGAAAAGCCGACCCAGGCGATCCGGCGTGCCAAGAAGACCTCGATGGGCATCGCGATCGACCTGGTCAAACAGGGTCGCGCCGCCGCCGCGGTGTCGTCGGGGAATACCGGCGCGCTGATGGCGATGGCGAAGCTGTCGTTGCGGATGCTGCCCGGGATCGACCGGCCGGCGCTCGCGGCGCGTCTGCCGACACTTGGCGACACCGACATGGTTATGCTCGACCTCGGCGCGAATACCGAGTGCGATGCGCGCAACCTCGTCCAGTTCGCGATCATGGGCGCCGCATATGCCCGCACCGCGCTCGACATCCCGCACCCTCGCGTCGCGCTGCTGAACATCGGCAGCGAGGACATGAAGGGCACGGATGAGATCCGCGATGCCGCCGCGCAACTGCGTGCCACGCCCGCCGTCGACATGCAGTTCAATGGCTTCATCGAGGGCGACCGCTTGTCGCGCGGCGAAGTCGACGTGGTCGTCTGCGACGGCTTTTCGGGCAATATCGCGCTGAAGACCGCCGAGGGCACCGCGCGATTCGTCGCCGATCTGCTCAAGCGCGCGTTCCGCAGTTCGGTCCGCTCGAAGCTCGGCTTCCTGATCTCGCGCCCCGCAACCGAATTGCTGCGCGATCACCTCGATCCCAACAATCACAACGGCGCGGTATTCCTCGGGCTCAACGGCATCGTCGTGAAGAGTCACGGCGGCGCGACCGATCGTGGCGTCGCGACCGCGATCGGCAATGCCGCCAAGATGGTCCGCAACGATCTGATCCGGCGGATCGCCGACGATCTCGGCAACGTGGAGAAGGCGGCATGATCCGGTCTGTGGTCATCGGCACCGGCTCGGCGCTGCCCGCGCGTCGCGTCTCGAATGCGGAACTGGCAGAGCAGGTCGACACCAGCGACGAGTGGATCGTCGAGCGCACCGGCATCCGCTTCCGTCACATCGCCGGCGAAGGCGAGACGACGGCGACGCTTGCTGCCGACGCGTGCCGCGCGGCTTTGACCGCGGCCGGGATCGAGGCGCAGAGCATCGACCTGATCGTGCTCGCCACCGCGACCCCCGACCAGACCTTCCCGTCGAGCGCTACCAAGGTGCAGGCGATGCTCGGCATCGACGACTGCGTCGCGTTCGACGTCGCCGCCGTCTGCTCGGGCTTCCTGTACGCGGTCCAGGTGGTCGACAGCATGATCCGCAGCGGCGTCGCCAAGCGCGCGCTGGTGATCGGCGCCGAGACCTTTAGCCGCATCCTCGACTGGGAAGACCGGACGACCTGCGTGCTGTTCGGCGACGGCGCCGGTGCGATCGTGCTCGAAGCACAGGACACCGCGGACGAAGGCGGCCGCGGCATCCTGACGACGAAGCTGCACGCCGATGGCCGCCACAACGAGCTTCTCTACGTCGATGGCGGCGTCTCGACCACCGGCACCGTCGGCAAGCTCCGCATGAAGGGCCGCGAGGTCTTCCGCCACGCGGTGACCAACCTGGCGTCGGTAATGACCGAGTCGCTGGCGATGGCGGGGCTGTCTTCGGACCAGGTCGACTGGGTCGTGCCGCACCAGGCGAACGCTCGCATCCTGGACGCGACCGCGCGGAAGCTGGGCCTTGCTCCGGCGAAAGTCGTGGTCACCGTCGACCAGCACGCCAACACGTCGGCTGCTTCCGTACCGCTCGCATTGGACGTCGCCGTACGCGACGGACGGATCAAGCAGGGGCAGATCATAGTGCTCGAAGCGATGGGCGGCGGCTTCACCTGGGGCGCTGCAGTTATCCGCTTCTAAGCCGTTCGAAACATATCGATTCGCTTGTAGAACAAAAGTTCTTCCGGTCGCCGACGTGCTTGTGTAGGAGGTTCGCCGAGTGTGGGAGCTTGAAGATCATGACGACGGGTACTTTGACGCGGGCCGACTTGGCTGAATCGCTCCACAAGGAGGTCGGGCTGTCACGTTCGGATTCCTCCAAGATCGTCGAACAGATCCTGACCGAGATGTGCGGCGCGCTGTCGCAGGGCGAGAACGTCAAGATTTCGGGATTCGGCACGTTCGTGCTGCGCGACAAGGGCGAGCGCGTCGGCCGCAACCCCAAGACCGGCATCGAAGTACCGATCGCGCCGCGCCGCGTGCTGACGTTCCGCGCAAGCCAGATGATGCGGGAACGCATCGTCGGTGCCGACTGACACCCGATATGCCTGATACCGACGACGCACTGCCCGATGCCGGGGGGCAAAAGGCCAGTGCGGCGTTTCGGACGATCGGCGAACTGTCGCGCGACACTGGCCTGCCGCAGCACATCCTGCGCTATTGGGAAACGCGCTTTCCCCAGCTGAAGCCGCTGCAACGCGCGGGCAACCGGCGCTATTACCGCGCCGAGGACGTCGCACTGGTGCGGCGGATCGACCAGTATTTGAACCGCGAGGGCTATACCGTGCGCGGCGTACAGCAGTTGCTGGCGGGGGAGAAGGGCGCGGGTGCGATACCGGGTCCTGGCGAGATCGTCGCGCAGGCCGAGTCGCCGATGACTGCCCTGCGTGCAATCCGCGATATGCTTGCCGAGGCGCTGGCGGCGGACTGACTTTTCCGCGTGATTCTCCCCTGCAAGGGGAGGTGGCTGGCGCTTGCAGACGAAGGGGTGACCCGTTCTCATAGCGCGATACCCCTCCGTCAGTCCTGCGGACTGCCACCTCCCCTCACAGGGGAGGATTAGCGGGTAACCTATCGCTCGCGCGTCGCGGCGAAGCGGATCTTCGCATAGCGCTCGGCGATGTAGTTCACTTCCCAGGCGCTCTTGGCGAGGAAGACGGGGTTGCCGTCACGGTCCTTGGCCATCGCGCCGCGGTTGATCTCGGCGAAGGTCTTCAGTTCGAGCGGGTCTTCCGCCGTGATCCAGCGCGCGGTCTCGTAGGGGGCGGGTTCGAGCCCGGCCGCGACCTTGTACTCCGCGTCGAGGCGCGAGAGCAGCACCTCGAGCTGGAGCTGCCCGACCACGCCGATGATCCAGTTAGAGCCGATGTCGGGGTAGAACACCTGCGTGACCCCCTCCTCGGCCATGTCGTCGAGCGCCTTGCGCAACTGCTTGGTCTTGGTGAAATCCTTCAGCACGACGCGGCGCAGGATTTCGGGCGCGAAGTTCGGCAGGCCGGTAAAGCGGATCGTGGCCTTCTCGCTGAGCGTGTCGCCAACCCGCAGCGTGCCGTGGTTGGGGATGCCGATGATGTCGCCGGGGAACGCCTCGTCCGCGAGCTCACGGTTCTGTGCGAAGAACAGGATCGGCGAGTGGACCGCGATCGGCTTGCCGTGGCCGGTCGGGGTCAGCTTCATGCCGCGCTTGAACACGCCCGAGCAGAGCCGCATGAACGCGATCCGGTCGCGGTGGTTGGGGTCCATGTTGGCCTGCACCTTGAACACGAAGCCGGTGACTTCGGGCTCGTCGGGCGAGATGGGGGCCGGCTCGGCGGGCTGCGCGCGCGGTGGCGGGGCGTAGTCGGCGAGGGCTGCGATCAGTTCGGCGACACCGAAGTCCTTCAGCGCGGAGCCGAAATAGACGGGGGTCAGGTTGCCTGCGCGATAGGCTTCGGGGTCGAAGGTCGAATAGCCGCCCTGTGCTAGTTCGGCCTCGTCGTTCAGGCGGATCATCGCTTCGGGGCTGAGGATCTTGGCGAGTTCGGGATCGTCGATGCCGGTGAACGGGATCGCCTTGCCCATGAACTCGCGGCTGTCGCCCTCGGGGCGGCTCAGCGTGTTGGCGTAGAGATCGTAGACGCCCTCGAACTCGCCGCCCATGCCGACCGGCCAGCTCATCGGGCAGACGTCGAGCTGGAGCATCTCGGCCACCTCGTCGAGCAGCGAGAACGGATCGCGGCCCTCGCGGTCGACCTTGTTGACGAAGGTGATGATCGGCACGTTGCGCAGGCGGCAGACCTCGAACAGTTTTCGCGTCTGCGGCTCGATGCCTTTCGCGGCGTCGATCACCATCACGGCCGAGTCGACCGCGGTCAGCGTGCGATACGTGTCCTCGGAGAAGTCTTCATGCCCCGGCGTGTCGAGCAGGTTGAAGGTGATCCCCTGGCGCTCGAACGTCATCACCGACGAGGTGACCGAGATCCCGCGCTGCTGCTCGATCTTCATCCAGTCCGAGCGCGCGCGGCGGGTCTGGCCGCGCGCCTTGACCTCGCCGGCGAGATGGATCGCACCGCCGAAATAGAGCAGCTTCTCGGTCAGCGTGGTCTTGCCGGCGTCGGGATGCGAGATGATCGCGAAGGTGCGGCGGGGAAATTGGGTCATGGCGTGGGTCCGGTGAGCCGAGTCGTCGGACTTGGCTGAGAAAAGAAGGTTAGGCCGGGTTAGGCCAAGCTGCAGTCCGCGCGCGGTGCGGCGGGATGCAGTTGGAGAACGCGGCGGGCTTAGCGCCGCTCTTGGCAGATGTGGGGCGTGTAGGACAGAGGGGGCTTCGGGCGGGGTGGTATGACAGGGCCCCGTCTGCTCCCTCAAACGCGACGCTCCCCCCTCCCTGGAAGGGAGGGGTTGGGGGTGGGTCGGTTGGCTTTGGCCGCAACCGTGCCGTGATGCGGAAACCGACCCACCCCCTGCCCCTCCCTTTCAGGGAGGGGAGTTCGTCAGTGCTCCTGGACCAGCGTCACGTTCATTTCGATGCGCTTCGTACCGCCAGCGGCGATCTCGAACACGCCGGGTTTGTCGCGGTAATCGCCGGTATAGCCCTCGGGGTCGGCGATGCCGTGCCAGGGTTCGACGCAGACATAGGCCGCGCCGGGCTTGGTCCAGATGCCGAGCTTCGGCGTGTCGGGGAAGGCGATCCGCAACTGCGGGCCGGTCTCTGCGCCGTAGGTGACGGCGTCGGAATGGATCGGGTCCCAGACCAGCGCATCCTTGGCGAACAGCTCGTCGCGCAGGGCGATGACGCGGTCCTCGACCGGCGAGGGACGCTCGTCGACCGCGATCTGGCCGTCGGGGCTGATCGCCTTCAGCTTGCCGGGTTCGTCGGCGTCGAACGTGATGCGGTGGTCTGCGCGGGGCTCGCCGTACGGCAGCGGCCAAGCGAAGGCGGGGTGGAAGCCGAAGCTCGCCGGCATCGCGGCGTCGGTGCGGTTGTGGATGTGCGCCTCGAGCGTCAGCGTCGCGCCGTCTAACGTGAAGACGATGTCGAGGGTGAACGCGAACGGGTAGGCCTTCCGGGTTTCCTCGCTGTCGGTGAGGCGGAAGGTGGCGGAGGTTTCCGACTGCGCGACGATGTCGAACGTCGAATGACGCGCGAAACCGTGCTTCTGCATCGGGTAGGCCTGGCCGTCGAGGCGGATGACGCCTTCGTTGACGACGCCGACGACGGGGAAGAGGATCGGGGCGTGACCGGTCCAGAAGGCCGGGTCGGCGTTGGTCATCAGTTCGCGGCCGTCGGCGTCGTGGAGGTGGGTGAGTTCGGCGCCGTGCGGGTTGATCTGCGCGGTGAGGTGGTCGTTGGCGATCGTGATCAGGTCGGTCATGGGGTTCCTTCCGTGAGCCTCAAACGCGCGAGCTTTGAAAACGCTCACCATACTACCCGCGCGCCACCACCCCGGCGAAGGCCGGGGCCCAATTGGGGGACGTTGCCAACGACGCGCATCGCTCCGTTACACCGGCCTTTCCACTTGGGCCCCGGCCTTCGCCGGGGTGGTGTTTCGGGGAGCGTTATCCTCTCAGGCTCGCGCCCTGCTTGGCTGCCGCTGCGACCACCTTGTCGGCGATCGCCTTGATCTCTTCGTCGGTGAAGCTTTTGGCGGTCGGTTGCAGGACGATCTCGACCGCGACCGACTTGTGGCCGTCCTCCACCCCTGCCCCGGTGAACACGTCGAACACGCGCGCCGAGACGATCGCGACCTTGTCTGCACCCTTGACCGCACGGACCAGCGTGTCGGTGGCGAGCGCCGCCGGCACGAGGAACGCGAAGTCGCGGCGGACGGCTTGCAGCGCTGGCGGCGTGTAGGCCGAGCGGGAGAAGCCGGTCGCGCGCTTGGGTGGGATTGCGTCGAGGTAGAGTTCGACCGCGGCAACCGCGCCGTCGAGGTCGAACGCCTTCAGCACCGACGGATGGAGCATGCCGAAGCTCGCCAGCACCGTCTTCGGCCCGAGGCGAAGCGTGCCGGACTGGCCGGGGTGCCAGGCGTCGCCGGCCTCCCCCATCACTTGCAAATTGTCGACCGGTGCGCCCGAGGCCGCGAGAAGCGCCAGCGCTTCGGCCTTCGCGTCATACGCGTCGAAGGTCGCCGCTTTCCCATCGCGCCAGCCGCGGGGGCGGCGGTCGCCGGCGAGGACTACGCCTAGCGTCGCGCGCTCGGCGTCGGCCAGGTAGCGGCGGCCGATCTCGAACAGGCGGACGCTCTGCTGGCCGCGCTTAAGGTTGCGTCCGGTGGCGGCGAGCAGGCCGGGGAGCAGCGACGGGCGCATGACTTTCAGGTCTTCGCTGATCGGGTTGGCGAGCGTCCAGGCACCGCCGCCGAAGGGGGCTGCTTCTGCTTCGGAGAGGAAGCTCCACGTTACCGCTTCGTCGAGCCCTCGGGCCGCCGCCGCGCGACGCGCGCGACGTTCGAGCTTCTGCTCGGGCGTGGCGGTCGGCTTGGCGACGCCGGGCATGCGGGGGAGCGGCGTCGAGGGGATAGTGTCGATGCCCTCGATGCGGACGACTTCCTCGACGAGGTCGGCGGGGCCATCGACATCGCGGCGCCAGGTCGGGATCGTGACCGGCCATTTGCCTTCGATCGTCGAGAACAGCGCATCGCTGAACGCGTCGGCGGACTTGATCGCGCCGATCGTGAAGCCGAGCGAGAGGAGCGTGCGCGCCTGCCGTTCGGGGGCCACGTGCAGCCCGCCCAGGTCTGCGCTGAGGCGGGGATCGTAGTGGATCACGCGGGGTTCGAGCGGGGGCTCGCCCGAGCGGGTGACGTCGCTGGCTGTGCCGCCGCAGATGTGGAGTACGAGCGCAGTGGCGATCGCGAGGCCGTCGTCGAGGAACGCCGGGTCGACGCCGCGTTCGAAGCGGCTGCGCGCGTCGGAGGTAAGGGTCAGCTTCTGGCCGGTGCGGGCGATATGGTCGGGATCGAAATACGCGCATTCGATCAGCACGTCGGTGGTGTCCGCCGAGACGCCCGAATGCTCGCCGCCCATGATGCCGCCGATGTCGTGCACGGCAGCGTCGTCGGCGATGACGGTCATGGTCGCGTCGAGCATGTAGGTCTTGCCGTTGAGCGCGACGACCTGCTCGCCGTCCTTTGCCTGCCGCGCGACGAGGCCGCCGGAGAGTTTGGCGCGGTCGTAGACGTGCAGGGGGCGGCCGAGGTCGATCATCAAATAGTTGGTGATGTCGACGAGCGCGGAAATCGGCTTTTGGCCGATCGCGATGAGGCTGCGGCGCATCCACTCGGGGGATTCGCCGTTGGTTACGCCGGTGACGGTTTGGGCGTAGAAGGCGGGGCAGCCAGCGGTGTCGTCGGTGCGGACGTTGGGGCCTGCGCCCTCGCTCGTGAACGTGTCGAACGTCAGTGGCGTAAGCGTGCCGAGGCCAGCGGCGGCGAGGTCGCGTGCGATGCCGCGGACGCCCATGCAGTCCTGGCGGTTGGGCGTGATCGCCACGTCGATGACCGGATCGGTCAGGCCGGCATAGTCGGGGTACGCGGTGCCGATTGGGGCGTCCGCGGGCAGTTCGATGATGCCGTCGTGATCCTCGCCGAGTTCCAGCTCACGCGTCGAACACATCATGCCGTTGGATTCGACGCCGCGGATGCTCGCGAGCTTGAGCGTCATGTCGAGACCGGGGACGTACGCACCGGGTGCGCCGAACACGCCGACGAGGCCGGCGCGCGCGTTGGGGGCGCCGCAGACGACCTGCAGCGGGCCGTTACCGGCGTCGACCGACAGGATCTGGAGCTTGTCGGCTTGCGGATGGCGTTCGGCGCTGAGCACCTTGGCGATCTTGAACGCGGCAAGCTTCTCGCCGGGGTTCTCGACGCCTTCGACTTCGAGGCCGATGCGGGTCAGAGCTTCGACGATCTGGTCGAGCGTGGCGGTGGTTTCGAGGTGCTGCTTGAGCCAGCTGAGGGTGAACTTCATGCGCCGACTCCGCCGGACAAGGTGGGGACGTCGAGGCTCGAAAAGCCGTAATGCTTGAGCCAGCGGATATCCCCGTCGAAGAACGGGCGGAGATCGTCCATGCCGTATTTGAGCATCGCCAGCCGGTCGATACCGCAGCCGAACGCGAAGCCCTGCCATTCGTCGGGGTCGAGCCCGCAGGCCTCGATGACTTTGCGGTGGACCATGCCCGATCCGAGGATCTCGAGCCAGCCATCGGGCTCGGCGCCGCCGACGACGCGCTTGCCCTTGACCAGCGTGTAGCCAACGTCGATCTCGACCGAGGGTTCGGTGAACGGGAAGTAGCTCGGGCGCAGGCGGAGCACGATGTCGTCGCGCTCGAAGAACGCCTTCACGAAGGTCTCGAGCGTCCATTTGAGGTGACCGAGCGTGATGCCCTTGTCGATCACGAGGCCCTCGACCTGGTGGAACATCGGCGTGTGCGTCGCGTCCGAATCCGAGCGGTAGGTGCGGCCGGGCGCAATGATGCGGATCGGGGGTTTCTGGCTCAACATCGTGCGGATCTGGACCGGGGACGTGTGCGTGCGGAGGAGCGAGAAGGTCGTCTTCTCGTCGGCGATGCCGGCGACCTTCGCGTCGATCCCCTGCTGGAGGTAAAAAGTGTCGTGCATCGCCCGCGCGGGGTGCGTCTCGGGGATGTTGAGCGCGGTGAAATTATGCCAGTCGGTCTCGATCTCGGGACCGGTCGCGACCGCGAAGCCGAGGTCGGCGAAGATCTCGGCGAGTTCGTCCATGACCTGCGACACGGGGTGGATCGTGCCGGCGGGCGTCGCGTCGGCGGGGAGCGTCATGTCGAGCGTTTCGCTGGCGAGGCGCGCGTCGAGCGCGGCGCGTTCGAGCGTGGCTTTGCGCTCGGCGATGCCGTTGGCGACGGCTTCGCGGAGGCCCTGGATCAGCGGGCCTTGGACGAGGCGCTCGTCCGGCGTCATCTTGCCGAGCGTCTTCAGCAGCGCGGTGATCGTGCCCTGCTTGCCGAGCGCCTCGACCCGGCACGCATCGAGCGCGTCGAGCCCGGATGCGGCAGCGATCGCCGTCAGCATGTGGTCGCGCATCTGGTTCAGGTCTTCGGTCACGTCATACTCCCAGGGCGGGTTCGGTCGGTAGTTCGGGCAGGCGGGGCAGCCCGAGGCCGATACCCAGATCGTCCCAATTTTCGTTGCGCGCTTCGATCAGCTCGATCTTCCACGCTCTTCGCCACTCTTTCGGCCGCTTCTTGCGAACGATCGCGGCCTCCATCGTGTCGAACATCTCGTAATAGGCGAGACGCTTGATCCCGTACCGGCGAGTGAAGCCGGGGATCAACCCCTCTCGGTGCTGAACCAGCCTTGCGAGCAAGTTCGAGGTGACGCCGATGTAGAGCGTGCCGTGGCGGCGGGAGTGGAGGATGTAGACGCACGGCCGGAAGGTTTCGCGCATTTCGTGCTCCCCTGATCGCCGCTCGATCGCTCTACAGCTCAGCACTCTAGAGCTCCGTCATCAAAAGCCCCGTCATCCCGGCGGACGCCGGGACCCACGGTAGCGGGCCGGGTGATGGTAGCACGTTATTGCCGGGTCCGCCGTAACCGTGGGTCCCGGCGTTCGCCGGGATGACGGATAGGGGGTTGGGGACCACGGAAGCTGGAGGGCTTGGGTAGTTCGGTAAGCTTCTGAAGCTCTCGACGTTAAGGCGCTCACCAAGCCCCAAACGCAAAGAGGGCGCCGGTGGTCTCCACCGACGCCCTCCCGAAACTCACCTCGGTCGCGAAATTACGCGGCCTGGGGAAGCGCCGCCTTCACCTGGGCGACGATCGCGCTGAATGCAGCGCCCTCGTGCATGGCGATGTCGGCCAGGACCTTGCGGTCGAGTTCGATCCCTGCAAGCTTCACGCCGTGCATGAACTGCGAATACGTCAGACCCTCGGCGCGGACGCCGGCGTTGATGCGCTGGATCCAGAGGCCACGGAACGTGCGCTTCTTAACCTTGCGGTCGCGATATGCGTACTGTCCGGCCTTCTCGACGGCCTGACGGGCGATGCGGATGGTGTTCTTGCGACGGCCATAATAGCCCTTCGCCTGAACCAAAATACGCTTGTGCTTGGCGCGGGTGGTAACACCCCGTTTTACGCGTGCCATTGTCTAATTCCTTCTCAGCTCAACGCAGGCCGTAAGGCGCCCAGGCCTTCACTGCTGCGGTATCGGCCTTCGACAGCAGCTTGGTGCCGCGGTTCTGACGGATGTACTTGCCGTTGTGATGCGCCAGACGATGACGCTTGCCGGCGACGCCGTGCTTGAGCAGGCCGGTGGCGGTGAGCTTGAAGCGTTTCTTGACGCCGCTCTTGGTCTTCAGCTTGGGCATTTTTATCCTTTCGGTTACGAAGGAGGACGCTGAAATCGCCGCGGCAGCCCACACTGGCCGGGCGATTCGTCGAACGCGTTCCCTTCGAGGAAGCGGGCCGCATAGACGCATAAATGCGGCATATCAACCGTTGTGGAACTGACGCGGCTGTCGTGCGATAGGCCAAGCATGGACGACAGCCCGACGCAGCCGATCGAGACCCCTTCCGCGGCCCCGGAAGCAGCCTCCGTGCAAAAACGTCGCAAGCGGCGGATACTGCGTAACATCCTGCTTGGCATCGTCGCGGTCATCGTCGCGATCTGGCTGGTGCTGTATATCACCAAGGGGCGCTTCCTGAAGCACCCGTTCGAGCGCGTTGTCGGCTCGCTCACGCACCGGACGCTGACCGTGCGCGGCGACTTCCAGCTCTATTTCGCGCCGTTCCGCATCAAGCTGTACGCGGAGAACTTCACGCTCTCGAACCCCGACTGGGCGAGCAAGCCGAACCTGTTCCAGGCGGACAAGCTCGACACGCGGATCGCGCCGCTGTCGCTCATCTTCGGCAAGCGGCGGCTGTATTGGCTCGACCTGGTCAACGGTGATGTCGATCTCGAGTGGAACGCAGCGCACACTGCCAACACCTGGACGTTCTCGAACAAGAAGGGTGGCAAGCCGCTCGAATTCCCGAGGATCGATGTCGCCACGGTCACGGGCACGACGGTGCGCTATCTCGATCCGCGGATGCGCGTGCTGGCGGACCTCGAGGTCGCCGACATCCGCTCGGTCGACGCGACGATCGGTCGTGCGGTTGGGCTGACGGGCAAGGGGCGGTTGCGCGAGACGCCGTTCACCGTGACCGCGCAGTTGCTGTCGCCCGACGCGACCGCCAATCGCGGGCAGAACAAGCTGGTCGCGCGAGCGCGGGCGGCGGGGAATATCATCGACGTCGCGGGGACGCTGCCGAGCATCGCCGATGTCGAGAACGTGCCGCTCGCCGTCACCGCACGCGGCACCAATCTGTCGACGCTGCTGGGCGTGATCGACGTCGCGATCCCGAACACGCGGACCTACAAACTGCGCGCGCAACTCATCAAGCAGGGCGACGAATACGCCTTCACGCACCTGCGCGGCTTTGCAGGCCGGACCGATCTTGCGGGCAAGCTGACGATCACCAACGGCGAGCGCATCCATCTCGATTCGGTGCTCACGACCAAGAGTCTCGACATCATCGATGCGGCGCCGTTCATTGGGTTCAATCCCGACATCGTCGAGTCGAAGGGTGCGGTGGCAGCCGCCGCGGCGACGGGGGCTGCACCGCAGCGCCTGCTGCCCGACGGGAACCTGCCGGTTGCGACGATGCAGATTTTCGATGCCGACCTGAAATGGACGATCGGTGTGGTGAAGTCGCGCAACCTGCCGATTTCCAACATCGACCTGACGCTCGACCTGGAACGCGGGCGGCTGGCGCTGTCGCCGCTGACCTTCTCGATGGCGCGCGGCAACGTTGCCTCGGACGTCATCTTCGATACGCGCGCACGGCCAAGCGCAGTGTCCTACGACATCCGCCTCGCGCCGACGCCGCTGGGTCGGCTGCTCAAGGGGTATGGCCTGACCGAGGCCGGGACGACCGGGACCGTCAAGGGTCGCATCAAGCTTGATGGCCGCGGCGACTCGATCCACGATTCGCTGGCGTCGTCGCGCGGGCGGATTGCGTTCGTGCTGCCGTCGGGGGCGCTTTCGGTGCGCAATGTGCAGCTCGCCGAACTCGACATCGGCACGTTTGCGCAACGGATGTTCCAGGGGAAGCTCGACGAGCCGGTGCAGTTGAATTGCGGGCTCATCGGTTTCACGGTGCGCGGCGGTGTCGCGGCGGCGGACCCGATCCTGATCGATACCCGCAAGAACGTGATCGTCGGGCGTGGCGGGTTCAGTTTTCGCAACGAGGCGGTCGACCTCGCGTTTCGCGCGGATTCGAAGAAGTTCAGCCTGTTTGCTGGGCAGTCGCCCGTGAGTGTTGGCGGGATGTTCGCTGCGCCGAAGCTCAACGTGATCTCGAAGGACCTGCTCGCGCGCGTCGGCAGCGGGCTCGGGCTGGCGCTGGTCGCGACGCCGGTCGCGGGGATTCTGGCGTTCGTCGATGTCGGCGATGCGAAGTCGACCGCCTGCGGCCCGGTACTGGCCGGGGCGACGGCCGCCGCGCAGCGGACTACCGAGGGTCAGCCGCGCGATGATGTGGGGCATGGGACGACGGCCAAGGCCGAGGACGGGAAGCCAACCCGCTCCGAGGGCAAGGCACAGCGGAAGAAGTTTCTGGGGATCTTCTGAGGGCATGGGGACCCACTGTACGGTCCTCCCTTCCCTAGATCGCTCATCCTGGCGTCAAGCGGCCACTGTTGCCGATGGTTGGGCTCGCGTAGATGGCTAGCGTTCCGCGTCCATGGGTCCCGGCGTCCGCCGGGATGACGGATGGGGGTGTGAGCGGGGCTTCACGGTATGCGGCGGGCTGGTTGGAACCCCGTTCGTCTGAACCGTGCGCGCCGCTTGGGTTAGTCCGGCGTACCTGCGACTTGGTTCCGAACCGAGGCTGCGTCTCCAGCACTCCCACCCGTCACCCCGGCGGACGCCGGGCCCATGGTTGGGTCCGCTTAGAAGGCTAGCGCTCCGTGCCCGTGGGTCCCGGCGTCCGCCGGGATGACGGATAGAGGGTGATGATGTGGGGGGCGTTGCGGTTTGTGATGACGCCTTCGCTCCCTCCCGCTTGCGGGTTTGGGAAGGGCTGATCGCGTGCCGGACGCCAGTACGTACGTCGTGCCCTCCCCTAGCCCCTCCCGCAGGCGGGAGGGGAATTCTTATCCGTGATTGTGCCCGTCGTGCCCTTCGTGATCGTGCGCCTCACCCTGCAACCGGTGCATCGCCTCGAGCACGTCATCCATGCGCGCCGGGTCGCCGATCGCCAACACATGGCCTTCGCTGGCGGCGGTCAGCGGGTCGCCGTTCCAGTCGCACATCATGCCGCCAGCGCCTTCGACCACCGGCACCAGGGCGGCGAAGTCGTACAATTTTAGGCCCGACTCACAGACGACATCGAGATGGCCGCTCGCGAGCAGGCCGTAATTGTAGCAGTCGCCGCCATAGACCGGGCCCTGGCGCGGATTGCCGCCCGAGATCGCCGCGACCAGCGCGAGATAGGGCTGCACATCGCCGTCCTCGAACAGATGCGGGCTGGTCGTGGCGATCGTCGAGCCGGCGAGTTCGCGGCAGGCGCGGGTGCGAACCGGCACGCCGTTGAGCGTCGTCGGGCGGCCCGCGACACCGACCCAGCGTTCGCGCTGAACCGGCTGGTCGATGATCCCGAGCACCGGCCAGCCATCCTCGACCAGCGCGATCAACGTGCCGAAGATCGCGCGGCCGACGGTGAAGCTGCGCGTGCCGTCGATCGGGTCGAGCACCCATTTGCGGTTGGTGACGCCGGGCTTCTCGCCATACTCCTCACCGATGATGCCGTCGCCGGAGCGCTCGGCGTCGAGCAGCCGGCGCATCGCGGCCTCGGCCTCGCGGTCGGCGCGCGTTACGGGGGACTGATCGTCCTTGATCTCGACGCCGTGCTCGTGGCGGAAATAGGGTCGGATGACGTGGCCCGCAGCATCCGCGAGGCGGTGCGCGAGGTCGATATCGGCTTGGGTGACTGGCATGACCCCTGCCTATCGGCCCCTGGCGCAGGGAGCAATGGACGGAACGCTCACGTCGGCGTAGGTCGTTGCAATCCAACCGGAGTATCGTCCATGCGCCTCGTCTCGACTCTCGCCGCCGCCGCTCTTCTCGCCGCAACGCCCGCCTTCGCCGCGCTTGCACCCGGCGCCAGGGCTCCGGACTTTACGACGCGGGGGGCGATCGCCGGCAAGGTGTTCACGGTGCACCTCGCCGAGCAGCTCAAAAAGGGCCCGGTCGTGCTGTACTTCTTCCCCGCCGCGTACACCGGCGGCTGCAACGCCGAGGCGCATGCCTTTGCGGAGGCGATCCCGGCGTTTACCAAGGCTGGCGCGACGGTGATCGGCATGTCGGCGGACAATGTCGAGACACTGAGCAAGTTCTCGGCCGAGAAGTGCGCGGGCAAGTTCGCGGTCGCGAGCGCAGGGCCGGGCGTGGTCAAGGGCTACGACGTCGCGCTCGGCAAGCAGATGGCCGGTCGCGATATCACCAAGCGGACCAGCTACGTCATTGCCAAGGACGGTCGCATAGCGTTCGTCCATGACGACATGAACCCCGCGGCGCACGTCTCGACGACACTTGCCGCAGTCGAGAAACTCACCGGCAAGTAAGCCATCGAACACGGAGCGTTGTTCTCGCTTGATGGATCGGGCTCGGTCGTCACCGGCCTATAGTCATCGAACCGGCAATTACCTGCCGGTTTGGTGACTTAATCCTAACGCTTTCGGGTTTATCGGAGACTGCGAGAACTCGGGGGACGAGATGCGCGACGTACAGGCGGCCAGAACTATGGCCGGGTCATTTCCGAACGAGACGATATTCGAACGGATCGGCAGGTTCCTCGACGCGCAGAAACTCAGCCCCGATCCCGCCCACTACGCCTTCGCCTTTGCCGTATTATCGTCGCCTGACAGTGAGTTGGCGGAAGCCGTCCGGCAGCAGACCGACCTCGGCATCAGATTGACCCGACACGATATCGAGCGACTTGGCGGGCAGGTGGTACAGGGTCCTCCCCTCGTCCTGTCGCCCACCGGCGCTGATGCAGCGGCCCCCGCCAAGCCCAGCATCGAGATGCGGACCGACACGGCGATCGCGCTGGTGATCGAGACGCAGCAGCAGGTCGACGGGTTCGCGCAGATCGTGCGAACGATGCAGGCCGAGACCGAAGGTTTCGGACATGAACTCGCGCAAAGCGCGGCGGCGATCACGCATCTGGCCGAACTCGACGAGATCACCCGCATCACGAGCTCGATGATCGCGCGAATCCACGACAGCGAGGTGCGGCTGGCGCTGGCCACGGCGGAAACCGATGCGCTACGCGCCAAACTGGCCGAAGCCCGGGATACGGCACGACGCGATGTCTTGACCGGCCTGCCCAACCGACGCGCCTTCGAAGAAGCCTATGCCGCGCGCGATCTGGACGCAGGTCCGTACTGCCTGGCGGTCTGCGACATCGATCGGTTCAAGCGCGTCAACGACCTCCATGGCCACGGCGTCGGCGACCGGGTGCTCGTCGCGATCGGCCAAGCCATGGCCGCCGAATGCGCGCCGCACCTGGTTGTCCGCCATGGCGGCGAGGAATTCGCCGTGCTGCTCGGGGGGCTGAGCCTGGCGGAGGCGGCCGAGTTGCTCGATTCGGTCCGCGCGGTCGTGGCCGCGAAGCGCTTCCGCAACCGGGAGACCGATACCGCGCTCGGGACCATCACGTTTTCCGCGGGCGTGACGGCGATCCATGCCGACGAGGTCGCCGAGATCGCCTTCTTGCGGGCCGACCGCCTGCTGTACGCCGCCAAGAAACAGGGGCGTGATCGGGTCTGCGCCGGTTAATCCCGTAAGTTGGCGGAATTTACGATCGTTTCGTGGTGCGTTTTACCACTCGAAGCGTCGGCAAATCATAAATCAACGGCAGTTCAATACGTTACGAAACTGGCACGCACCGTGCAATTCATTCGATATCGGCAGCCGGATGGTCCGGCGCCTGACAATCGAAGGAAAATCCCATGTCGATCCGTTTTGAAACCGTCCAGCGTATTGCTTGCTCGTTCGTCGGTGCGATCGTCTTCGCCGCGATCGCCGTCAGCACCGCCACGCCGATCATCCCGATCGCCTGATCCTCACGTCACGGAGAGTCATCATGGGTCGCAGCATTCTCATAGGCCTTGCCGCCTTCTCGACCACCCTCTTGCTGATCGTCACGCATAGCGGGACGACGCTGGTCTGAGCCGACCTCGGCAGCGTCGGTTCAGCCCCCAGGGCCAAACCGCCACCGCCGCCCTGCGTCATGCAGGCGCACCCAAGCCCACTGGCCCGACCGGTGCCTCCGCCTCGCGCGAATAGGTACCGATCAACAATCCCGCTGCCAGCACATGGCCGGTTATGGCGTCGATCACCGCAGAGCGTCCCGGCGTCGCGCCAACATCTTCAGCGCCCGCGCCAACCGCGAACATCTGAAACGCATATCGATGATCGCCATGCCCACTCGGTGGATCGGGTGGCAGCCATCCTTCGCGAAGATAGGAATTACGGCCAACGTCGCGTCCTGCCGCATCGCCCTCCCCATCAGCGGCGATCGCACCTTCGGCAAGACGCCCCGCATCGGCCTCGAGGCCCCAGACGATCGCATGAACGAGCGGCTGTGGCGTCGGTGCATCGGCATCCTCGACGATCAGGACCATATGCGTGGTGCCGGCCGGCGGTTCGCTCCAGACGAGCGGCGGCGACACGCCTTCGCCATCGGCCGTAAAACGCGGCGGCATCCGGCTCTCATGCGCGAATGCCGGGCTGGTCAGATCGAGCGTCTCGAACCGGTTGCCAAGCTGCACGATGGCAAGCTTTTCGGCGCCCGCACGCAGACCGCTCATCGCGTGGCCGAGCCACGCCGGGATGTGTTCGAGCATCGCTTATCCTTCCGAGGGGCAGGTTTCGGCACGGCGTACGGGGGCGGCGCCGTCATACCAGTCGCTCCGCGTGCCCATCGTCGCGGCATCATGGTAGCAGACCTGGGTCTTGGCGGCCTTGCTGTCGACGATCACGGTCCAGTTGTGATCGCCGCAATTATGCTCCTCGCAGCCCCAGGCCGCGACGCGCTCGCCGATCTTGAACACCGGCGTTTCGGGCCCCGAGCGACCGCGGATCGTCGCGCGCAGTTTCGCATCGCCAACCGCGGTGACGAGCCCCGATGCGACATCGGTACGGTCGAAGAAATCGACGCCGCCGACCGCGTCATGCGGGTATTTCCCGACATAGGCGGTGATCGGCGTGGTCTGTGCCTGGCCAGGGATCGGCGTCGGCGCGCGCGTCTGCGGCGGCGTGAAGTTGCTCGCGGCGAGCGTGTCGGTCGGATCGTCCTTCTTTCCGCAACCGCTCAGCAGCGGAAGTGCAAGCACCGCGATCATCACCATCGTCTTCATGCGCATTCCTCTTCTGAGCAATCAACGCATCGGCCTTGTCGGGGGTTGCGTCGAGGAGGATCGCGACCATTTCGAGGACATGCCGCACGATCTGACCCGCTTCGTTACCGCACAGCACGGCGTGTACCCGCGGGCGCTTGCCGAACTGCACGCCGGTGCCAAACGCAGCCACTGGATGTGGTTCATCTTCCCGCAGATCGCGGGCCTGGGGCAGAGCATGATGGCGCGGACCTATGCGATCGCCGATGCGAGCGAGGCACGGGCGTATCTCGCGCATCCGGTCCTCGGGCCGCGTCTGCTCGAAGCGACCGAGGCGGTGACCGCAGCGCACGGTTCGGCCGAGACGATCCTTGGCGATATCGATGCGGTGAAGCTGCGATCGTCGATGACGCTGTTCGCGTCGGTCGCCGACGACCCGTCGCCGTTCCGCGCGGTGCTCGACCGGTTCTTCGACGGGACGGCGGACGAAGCGACATTGCGCCTGCTCCAATAAACGGTCTGCGATAAGAGGCCGATAAGAGGCGCGCGCGCTCTCGCAACGGTGTAGGATGGTGCGGGGCCTTTCGCCCCATGAGGTGTCGTCATGGCCAAGAGCCAGAAGAAGTCGAGCAAGGAAGTCCGCAAACCCAAGGCCGAAAAAGCGCCCAAGGCCAATGCGTCCAACCCGACCACCAAGGGCAAGCCCGTCGAGATGACGACGCTCAACTAAGCGCGCGCGCCTTCCCTCTCCCCCCGGGAGAGGGCGAGACGCTGGAGGCGGCGAGGGCGAGGACGCCCCGAGCGCGCCGGTCGCGGCTTAATCGAGCGCGGCGCGGATCGCGGCGGCGGCGATGAACGGTGCGCCCGCGACCAGCACGAGGCTGACCGCGGCGAGCAGCTTTATCGCGCCTGCGCCGCCCGCCGGGTCGAGCGAACCGGCGCCGAAGATCAGCAGCGGCACCGCAAGCGGGAGCATCACCAGCCCGGTCACGGCCCCTCCGCCGCGCACGCCGGCGACCAGCGCGCTGGCGACGACCGCGAGTGCCGCAAGACCCGGCGTGCCGATGAGCAAGCCGATCTCGACGCGGAGCAGCGTGTCGCCCGAGAGGTTGAGCAGCCCCGCCGCAATCACCGCGGCGAGCATCAGCGGCGGGCCGAAGCTGAGCCAGTGCGCGATCGTCTTGGCCGCCGCGACCAATGTCATCGACATCCCGCGCACCGCGAACTGATCGAACACGCCCGCCTCCAGATCTGGACCGACCAGCCGCTCGACCGGAAGTAGTGCTGCCAGCAATGCCGCGGTCCAGATCACGCCGCCGCCGATCTTGGCGAGCAGCGCGGCGTCGGGGCCGATCGCGAACGGGAACAGCGTCGCCACCAGCAGGAAGAACGCGACGACCAAGGTCGCGCCGCCGCTCGATACGCTACGGCGAAGATCGCGGCGGATCAGCGCGATCACAGCGCGATCTCCCGCGCGCCGGGTAGCGACAGCGGGAGATGCGTGGCGACGAGCGCGATGCCCCCGCTTGACCGATGTCGGGCGATCAGCGCTTCGAGCCGCGTGATCGAGGCCAGGTCGAGCCCGTTGGCGGGTTCGTCGAGCAGCCAGACCGGCGCGTCGGTCGCGGCGACACGGGCGATCGAGGCGCGACGGCGTTGGCCGGTGGACAGGAGTCGGACGGGAATGTCGGCGAGGGCTTCGAGATCGAGCGCCTGCATCGCGCGGGCGGCGCGCGCGTCTGGATCGGGCGCGCGGTCGAGGCTCGCCCAGAAGCGCAACGCGGCGACGAGCGGACGGTCGGTGTCGAGCGCGCTCGCTTCGGTGAGGAGCGCCTTGTCCGCATCGCACGTCACGCCACCCTCGAACGGTGCGAGCAGGCCGGCGGCGACGCGGATCAGACTCGACTTGCCGATACCGTTGGGCCCGGTGACGATCGCGGCATCGCCGGGACCGAGATCGAACGAGACGTTTGAAAAGAGCATTCTTCCGCCCCGCATGCACGCGACGTCGCGAAAGCCGAGGGTCACGTGGCCGGATCTTCCGCCGGATCTTCCGCCGCGTCTTCAAGTGCGTGCATGTCGTCGTCACTGAGGCCGAAATGATGGCCGATCTCGTGGATCGTGACGTGCGCGACGAGATCGTCGAGGCGGACGCCGGTGTCGATCCACTCCTCCAGGATCGCGCGGCGGTACAGCACGATGCGGTCGGGCATCGCGCCGGTATCCATCGACGATTTCTCGCCGAGCGGGCGACCATGATACAGCCCCGACAGATCGAGCGGGTGCTCCAGGCCAAGCGCGGCGAGCGTCTCGTCGTCGGCGTATTCCTCGACCGCGAAGACGATGTCGCCGAGATGGATCGCGAACTGCGCCGGCAACCGGGCGATCGTCGCACGCGCGATTGCCTCGATCGCGTCGGCGTCCGGTGCTTCGCCGCGCGCCTCTGCCCGTATTGCTGCTTGCCCGCTCATGTCGTCAGCCATAGTCGTTGCCCGAGGATAGCGGCAAGGGACACGCGAATGATCGAAGCACTGAACGAGACCGAGCGGGCCGAGGCGCTCGATGGGCTCGACGAGTGGGATTACGACGATGCGCGCGATGCGATCACGCGGACGATCGTGTTCGCCGATTTCGTCGAGGCGTTCGGCTTCATGGCGCAGGTCGCGCTGATCGCCGAGCGCGCGAACCACCATCCGGAGTGGAAGAACGTCTGGAACCGGGTGGAGATTCTGCTGACGACGCACGACGCGGGCGGCCTTTCCCCACGCGATATCGAGATGGCCGAAGCGATCGACGCGATCGTCGGCGACGCCTGACCTTCCGACCCTCCCCTTGCAGGAGAGGTGGCTGGCGCAGCCAGACGGAGGGGTGATCCGCTGTCGATAGCGCGCTACCCCTCCGTGAGCCAAGTGGCTGCCACCTCCCCTCGAAGGGGAGGATAAGAGTCATGTCTCGCGAAGATCCCGACGCATCCGCTTGCGCAGCGCGCCCGGCATCCAGCGTGCCGCGAACGCCATGCGGTGCGCGGTCTTGCCGACATAGGTGTGGACCTTGTCGCCGTGGACTGCGGCCCAGGCAGCGTCCGCGACCTTGTCGACCCCGGTCAGTTCGAGCCCCGCGCCGGTCACCGTCTCGCGGATCGAGTGGTTGCTTCCCCCCGCCCCAGAATCGAGCAGCGGCGTGTCGATGAAGCTCGGCACGATGCTGCGCACTTTGATGCCGTCCGCCGCCCATTCGCCGTCGAGCGCCTCGGTGATCGCGCGCACCCCGAACTTGGTCGCCGAATAGGGGGCCAACCCCGAAGAGCCGTAGATCGCCGACGCGGAGGCGGTGTTGAGCAGGCACGAGCCCGGCGTGCGCTTGAGATACGCATAGCCGATCCGCGCACCGTTCAGCACGCCGACCAGGTTGATCGCGATCACCCGGTCGATCTCGGCGAAGTCGGTCTCCGCGAGCGGGCCGCCCGAACCGATCCCGGCATTGTTGAACAGCACGTCGAGGCGCCCGCCGGTGGTGGCGACGAACGCGTCGAGGCAGGCCACCCACGCATCGCGGTCGCGCACGTCCATCTGGTAGGTGGTCGCCATGCCCGCGGGGAGCAGCGCGGCGGTCTCGGCGAGGCCGGCAACGTTGACGTCCGCCAGGCCGACACGCCAGCCCGTCCGCGCGAACAGCTGCGCTGTGGCCCGACCGATCCCCGATCCGCCGCCGGTGATGAAAATGCTCTGTTCGGTCATGACGCCTCTCTCTATGATTTGATTTTCCGGTATGTTTCCCGCATCCTGCGGGCAGATGCCAGACAATTCCCCCGCGCTCGCTTTCGAACGCGTCACCAAGACCTACGGGTCGACGATCGCGGTCGATGCGGTCTCGTTGGAAATCGCGGGCGGCAGCTTCGTCGCGCTGGTCGGGACGTCGGGATCGGGCAAGTCGACGCTGCTCAAGACGATCAACCGGCTGGTCGATCCGAGCGAGGGCCGCGTGACGATCGATGGCGCCGACGTCGCCGCCGAGCCCGCGCCAGACCTGCGCCGCCGGATCGGCTATGTGTTTCAGAATATCGGCCTGTTCCCGCACATGACGATCGCCGAGAATATCGCGATCGGGTTGCGGATCGCGGGGCGCTCCGACGAGGCGAAGGTCGGCGAACTGCTCGACCTCGTCGACCTGCCGCGCGATATCGCGGAGCGGATGCCGGAGGCGCTGTCGGGCGGCCAGCGCCAGCGCGTCGGGATCGCGCGAGCGCTCGCGCCGGGAGCGAAATTGCTGTTGCTCGACGAGGCGTTCGGGGCGCTCGATCCGGTGACGCGCGACGCGCTGGGCACCCGGATACGCGAGTTGCACGACCGACTTGGGCTGACGACGATTCTGGTGACGCATGACATGGCGGAGGCGCTGCTGCTGGCGGACCGCGTGCTGGTGATGAAGGCGGGGCGGATCGTCGCCGATGCGACCCCGGCCGAGCTGGTCGCGGGCAAGGGTGGCGACGACGCGCAGGCGCTGGTGCAGGTGCCGCGTGCGCAGGCCGAACGCCTTCAGGCGCTCGTTTCGTGAGGGGGGTCGCATGAGCGCGTTTCTCGATGCGCTTGGTCGCGTGCCGCCATTGCTCGCCGCTCATGTCCTGTTGTCGGCATCGGCGCTGCTGCTGGGGATCGCGATCAGCCTGCCGCTCGGAATCTGGTCGGCGCGCAACGCCACTGTCGCACGCGTCTCGCTCGGGTTCGCTAGCCTGGTGCAGACGATCCCGAGCCTTGCGCTGCTGGCCCTGTTCTATCCGCTGTTGCTCAGCCTGTCCGCGCTGGTCGGCGGCGGGATCCCCGCGCTCGGCTTCCTGCCGTCGCTGATTGCGCTGACGTTGTACGCGTTGCTGCCGATCATCCGGAACGCGGTGGCGGGGTTGCACGGGATCGATCCCGCCGTGATCCAGGCGGCGGATGCGGTGGGCATGACGCCCGCGCAGAAGCTGCGGCTGGTCGAGGCGCCGCTGGTCGCGCCGGTGCTGATCGCCGGTATCCGCACCGCGGCAGTGTGGACGATCGGCGCGGCAACGCTGTCGACGACGGTCGGCCAGCCGAGTCTCGGCGACATGATCTTTGCCGGGCTCCAGACGCAGAACTGGGCGCTGGTCCTTGCCGGCTGCGTGTCCGCGGCGGCGCTGGCGCTGGCGGTCGACGCGCTGATCGGTGGGATCGAATATGGTTTTCGCGCACGGCGGCGGTGGCTGTGGATCGCGTGCACCGCGGTATTGGTGGCGGGAACCGCGGTGGCGACGCTGCCGCTCTGGCCAAAAAGTGGTGGCGACCGAACGGTGGTGGTCGGCGCGAAGAACTTTTCCGAGCAATATATCCTTGCGCGGCTGATCGGCGATCGGCTCGAGCGGGCCGGCTATACCGTCGAGTATCGTGACGGGCTGGGCTCCGCGGTGGTGTTCGGCGCGCTCTCGGGCGGCGATATCGATGTGTATGTCGATTACGCCGGGACGATCTGGGCGAACGAGATGAAGCGCAACGATGTGCCCGAGCACGGCGCGATGGTCGCGGCGATCGGTGCATGGGCGAAGCGCGAGCACGGGGTCGGGCTGATCGGGTCGCTCGGGTTCGAGAATGCCTATGCGTTCGCGATGAAGGGCGATGTGGCCAAGGCGAAGGGCATCGCCAGCCTCGACGATCTGGTGAAGGCCGCGCCGGCGATGACGCTGGGCAGCGACCTGGAGTTTCTCGAGCGGCCCGAATGGGCGGCGGTGAAGCGCGCCTATCCGCTGCGGTTCGCCAAGACGACGCCGTACAGCCCGACCTTCATGTACCGCGCGCTGGAGAGCGGGAATGTCGATGTGATCTCGGCCTTCTCGTCGGATGGGCGGATCGCGGCGGATGGTCTGGCGGTGCTGAGCGATCCGCGGCGGGCGATTCCGGGGTATGACGCGATCCTGATGGTCGCACCGAAGCGGGCTGGGGATGCGAAGTTCGTGGGTGCGCTGAAGCCGCTGGTCGGGCGGATCCCGGTGGAGGCGATGCGCGCGGCGAACTACCGGGTCGATCGTGATGCGGACAAGGAGACGCCCGAGGCGGCGGCGCGGTGGCTGGCGGCGAAGGTGGGGCTGTAACTGCCCTCGCCCCTTTGGGGAGAGGGAGGGAGGAGCCGCTCGGCGACGGAAGGGTGAGGGGTGGTTTGGGTCGACGTCCCGTGCCTCACTCCCCTCACCCTCCCACCGCAAGAGCGGCGGGCCCCTCCCTCTCCCCGCAGGGGAGAGGGCCTCGTTTTAGAAGAAGAGCTTGCGGATGCTGAGGCGGACGGTGCGGCCCAGCGGGTCGAGGTAATCCGGCTGGTAGTTGTTCGGGGTCGCCCCCGTCGCGTCGGTCACGCGCTGGCGCGTGTTGAGCACGTTGTCGACCGACAGGCTAATCCGCATGCCACGCAGCCACGGATGCGCCTTCACCCATTCGAGCCGCTGGCCGAGGTCGGCGAACAGCCGCGCGTTGGCGGTCGCCAAGCCACCGAAGTTGAGCGTTTCGGGTGCCGCCGCGGTGCCGCCATTGACGCGCGTGCCGGTCGCGTAGTTAGCGGAGACCCGCGCGCCGAGACCGTTGTTGGTATAGCCCGCCTGCGCCTCGAGTTCGTGGCGCGATTGGCCGCCGCTGTTGCCGATCGCGTCGCCGTTCAACAGGTCGAGGCTAGGGCCGCCGTTCGCGACGAGTACGCGATCGGTGAAATGCCAGGTATGGTAGACCGCGAACTGCAGGCGGCCGCCGGCCTGCCCGCCACGACCGCCGAAGCCGCGCCCGCCGCCGCCTGGACCGCCACCGCCCGGACCGCCCCCGCCTGGACCACCACGCCGGCCATCGCCGCCCGCCCCTTCCGGACGACGAAAACCGCCGGGCGGCTGCATCCCCTCGAACGGATTGGGGCCGGTGCCGGCGCGATACGCCTCCAGCTCCTTCTGGATCTTCGACTTGAGCGGCGCGGAGAAATTGATCCCCCAGCGCAGTTCGGAGCGGTCGCTGCGCGCGAAATTGATCGGGCGGCTGTCGACCTGCAGCAGGTTCCCCGCAGCATCGCGCGTGAATCGATCAGGGAATGCCGCCTCGATCGCCGCAGTCGCCGACGGGAAGGCGGCGATCGGATTGTCGACCCGGCTCTCGACATAGTTCGCGGTGATCGACAGGTCCTTGGCGGACCATGGCTTCAACGTCACCCCGACCTTCTTGACGTGGTTGTTGTCCGACACGAGCCCGGGATTACCGCCGCTGATCGTCGTCACGGTCGCGGTGGTGCCGCGGACGTAATCGAAGATGCGGACGTTGGGCGTGGTGATCGACGGGTTGCCGAGCTGCTGCGCGGTCGGCGCCTCGTCGGTGTCGGTGACCGAGGCGATCACGCGCACGCCCTCGATCGGCGACCAGTTCGCCCCATAGCCGAGCGTCGTCAGCGTGCCGAAGTCCGACAGATGATCCTCGGCAAGGTTGAAGTTCGCCGACAGCGTGCCGAGAAACGGCAGCACATCCTTCGACCGGCTGGTCAGCGGCAGATCGACATTGACCTGGCCGTTGACGGTATCGCGCGACACCTGGCCGCGCTGCGTCAGGCCGGCGCGGTAGGAACGGCTGTCGAAATCCGCGGTCTGTCCGCCGAACTTGATCGTCGTCGAGACCGCGCCCGCTGGCAGGCTGAACAGGTTGCCGTTCGCGACCGCATCGATCTCGCCGGTGTTCTGCGTCGCATAGGCGCGGTTGCCGGCGGCGGCACCGATATCGCCGGCGGTGAGCCGCGCGAACGGATTGGCGGTCGGATCGCCGGCCCTGAGCCGTGCCTTGAACGCGCTGGCGTCCACTCCATTCTCGGTGAAGGTCTGCGTGTCGCTACGGTCGTAATTGCCCGTGACGTTCCAGCGCCACGTGCCGATATCGCCGTTGAGCGTGGTGCCGAGATGCGCCGCGATCGACGCGGTGCGCTGGGTGAGCGGCAGGAAGCCATCGTCGTTGAGCGCCCGGTACACCGGGGTGGCGCCGCCGACATCGAGCGTCGCGACCGGCAGGCCGTTCAGGCTGCGGCTGTCGGTCGATTCGAGGCGACCGTTGATCGTCGCGCCGACCTTGCCGATGTTGCGCGCATACACGCTGTTCACGGTGAAGGTGCTGCTGGCCGACTGAAGCGTGCGGAACGGCCGCTGGTCGACGATGGCGTTGTCCGCGTCAACCGCGCTGGTCGCGGTCGGCGTGGGCGCTGCGATGTCACGCTCGGATTCGGTCAGCGCCGAGGTCGAGGTGTATTCGGCATGCAGATTGACCCGGCGATCGCGGGCGATGCTGAGCAGGTCGAGCTTGGCATCGGGCGAATTGCTGCCGCCTTCGGTGGGCATCTTGTCGACGGCTTCGGCGGTCACCGCGCGGAAACGGCGGCGCAGCACGAAGTTCACGACCTTCTGGTCCGCGCGATAGCCGTATTTGAGCGCGACCTCCTCGGGCAGGATCTCGACGCGCTGGATCGCCTCGGTCGGGATGTCGCGGATTTCGCTGAAGCTGGAAATACGGCGGCCGTTGAGCAGCACCACCGGCGCGCCGCCGCTGCCGCGTCCGCTTGTGGTCTGCGGGCTTAGTTCGTTGAGCAAGTCGGAGATCGAACTGACGCCGTAGGAGCGGATCTCGGCCTGGCCCAGCGTCTGGTCGGGGGGAATGTCGCCGATCACCGCGCCGGGCAGTTTGCGCGAACCGGTGACGACGATCTCTTCGGATTCGGCGCCCTCGTCCTGCTCCTGCGTCTGCGGGGCGGACGCGGCATCGGCGGCGGGTGTCGACGGCGCCTGTTGCGCCGCCGCCATCGCGGGCATGCTCACCGCCAGAACCAGACCCAGTTTACGCATACCCGTCACCCCGATGATCGACCGTCGATCCGGTGCCCGCCTAGCCGCGAATTGTCGCAGGATTATGCCGGTTCGACGACCGATCGGCGCGCCATGAGCGCGTCCATCTCCTCCAGCGGCACGCCCTTGGTCTCGGGGAAGTAGAGGAACACCGTCACGAACTGCACCGCCATCATCGCGGCGAAGAACAGGAACGGCAGTCCGGCCGACCACGCCGCGGCGATTGGGAAGACCTGCGCGATCACCGCGTTCCAGCCCCAATGGCTCGACGAGCCGATGCTCGATCCGCGCGCACGGACGTTCTGCGGGAAGACCTCCGAGATATACACCCAGATCACCGCGCCCGAGCCCGGCGCGAAGAACATGATGAAGACGATCAGCGACGGGAGCAGCAGCCCGTGCGGCACGACTCCGAGTAGTGCCAGTCCGCCGACGGTGAGCGCGCCGGTCATCCCCGCCGAGCCCCAGAGCAGCAGCGTACGCCGCCCGATCCGGTCGATCAGCAGCATCCCGAGCAATGTGAAGACCATGTTGGCAACGCCGATCATCACCGCCTGCAGATCGGGCGACAGGCTGCCGCCCGACGCCTTGAAGATGTCGTTGAGGTAATAGAGGAACGCGTTGATGCCGCTGAACTGGTTGAACATCGCGACCAGGAAGGCGAGCGTGATCGGCTTGCGGTGGCGCGTCCAGGAGAGCGCAGCGTCGCCCTTCGGCGCATCGAGATCCTGCCGCGCGATGTCCGGGTTCATGCCGACCAGCGCCAGCACGTCCCTGGCCTCCGCATCGCGCCGCTTCGCGAGCAGCCAGCGCGGCGAATTGGGGATGCGGAACAGCAGCGCGAAGAACACCAGCGACGGCGCCGCGACGATCCCGAGCTTCCATCGCCACTCGACATCGCCGAGATCGAGCGCGCCGATGATCGCGTTCGACACATAGGCGAGCAGGATCCCGAGGATGACCGCGAACTGGAATCCGCCGACCATCTTCCCGCGCTGTGCTGGTGGTGCGAGCTCGGCGATATAGGCTGGTGCGAGCACCGACGAGCCGCCGATCGCGATGCCGTTGATGAAGCGGAAGCCGATGAAACTGTGCCAGTTCCACGCCAATGCACAGCCGAGTGCGGTGACGACATAGAGGAAGGCGAGCATCCGCAGCACGTTGCGGCTGCCGTAGCGATCGCCGGGCATACCGACGAACAGCGCACCGATCAGCGTTCCCCAGAGCGCCGACGAGACGGTGAAGCCGAGCCACGCCTCGCTCAGCGCGAACTTCGCCTTCAGCGCGCCGGTGACGCCCGCGATCACCGCGGTGTCGAAGCCGAACAACAGCCCCGCCAGCGCCGCGGTCGCGACGCTTGCTATGAGGACGGTGCTGGGGCGGGTTTTGGAGGGGGCGATCGTCATGCCGGCTGTTTCGAATGTTTCGGCGGCCCCGGCAAGGCCATCGCAGGCCATTTCGACCTACGGAAAGACCCGAAACAGGTTCTTCAAAACGCATTAACGAATGCCGGCCAAGGATCTCCGCCTATCTTGTGCCTGGGGGCCGACGCGTTGACGACCGGATTGACGAAACTGTTCTTCGCCCTCGTGGCCTGCACGCCGTCCTCGGCCTGGGCGGCGTGCGCGGTCACCAATACCGGTCCGACCGCGCTCGGCACCTATTCCCCCCCGGCGCTGGTCGCCGGTGCGCCGCCGTACAGCGCCGTGCCGGGCGGCTTCGATTGCCCCTCCACGGTCATATCGTTGCTGACCGGCAATTTCCTGCGCGCGACGGTGACCAGCGCGGACGGGTTCAAGCTGACCTCGACCAACGTCGCCGATACCGTCACCGCACGCTATGTCGTTGCCGCAGACAGCGCCGGGACCTATCCGTTCACGCCGGGCACGCCGTTCGTCTACATGAATGGCGGCATCATCAACCTGCTCGGACTGCTCGGTGGATCGGCGCGCAACGTCCAAGTCCATGTCCGCCCCTCGTCGCTGACCGCCGTCGCGCCGGGCACGTACAAGGGCAGTTTCACGATCGGCTGGGAATGGCGCTTCTGTTCGCTGCTCGGCGTCGGTTCGTTGTGTGCGGGTACGCTCGACCAGAGCAGCGCCGTCACCTCGGCCAAGGTCGACGTTACGATGGTCGTTTCGGCCAGGCCGGTGGCGGTCGTCATCACCACGCGCACGACCTATGATCCGATCTCGACCACCAACAATCCGCGCGCGATCCCCGGCAGCAAACAGCGCACGACGATCACGCTGACCAACCCCGACATCGTCGCGGTCGACGCCAACTCGGTGGCCGTGGTGCTCCCGACTCCCACCCGCGCCGCGGTCGCGCTGGACGGCGACGGGACCGCCTCGACCGCGTTCGTGACCACTGCGGAGGGATCGCCCGCATCGTCGCTGGCAGTGACCTATGCCACCCCCGCGAGCGCGACCGACGACGTTGATTTCTCGGCGAACGGCGGGACGAGCTGGACCTATGATCCGACCACCACGCCCAAGGCGGTCACCACCATCCGCATCCGCCCGCGCGGGACGATGGCGGCAGGGTCGAGCTTCAGCGTGTCGCTGCCCTACGCCCTATTCTGATCGGCGTTCTGATCGGAGTTCTGACCGATATTCTGATCGGCAACGGGCGAGCCCGGCAGCGCGCCGATCAGCTCCATCTTGGTCGCGGTCGAGCCGACTTCGATGCCCGCCTCGCGGAATTGGCGGAGGAGCGTAAACAGCAGTTCGCTGCGGATCGGATAGGCGTCCCGCGGGCTCGCCACGTACGCGAAGCAGTTGAACTTTGCGCGGCCGGCGTCGATCGAATCGATGAACACCTTGGATTCGGGATCGTCGAGCACCTCGTGCTTCTCCGCGAACGCCGCGAACAGCATCGTCCGCACCGCGTCCAGATCCTCCTCGAGCGGCACCGAGAATTGCAGCTGGATCCGGCCGATCGGGGCGGCCAGCGTCATGTTCTGGATCGTCTTGGTGATCAGTTCCGAATTGGGCACGATCAGCGTCGAGCGATCCGCGACCTGGATCTCGGTCGAGCGCACGTTGATGCGCTTCACGTCGCCCTCCATGTTGCCGATCCGGACGAGGTCGCCGATCTTTACCGGGCGCTCGGCGAGCAGGATCAGCCCCGAGACGAAGTTCTGCGTGATCGCCTGCAGACCGAAACCGATCCCGACCGACAGCGCGCCGAGCACCACGGCCAGCTTCTCCATGCCGATCCCGAGCGCGCCGAGCGACCACAGCACCGCGGCGATGATGCCGGCATAGCGCGCGACCATCGTCACCGAATTCTGCGCGCCGGCGTCCATCGCGGTGGTCGGCAGATAGCTGTTCACCAGCCAGTGCTGCAGCCCGCGCATGATCGCCAGCGCGACGAACAGCACCGCGATCGAGCGCAGCACCGCCCCCGGCGAGATCGTAACCTGGCCGATCGTGATGCCGCTTGCGACCGTGCCGAACAGCTCGAACACCGAGCCCACCCCTGCCCCGAACGGCGCCATCACCGCGCCGACCGCGAGCATGATCAGCAACAGCCGCAGCACCGCCGACAGCAGCACGCCGATCTGGTCGACGGTCTTGTTGTCGACGCCGAACCCGCTGTTCGCCGAGCGACCCAGGCGGTTCCCGCTCGACAGCAATGTCCGGCACGCATCGTCGGTGAAGGTCATCATCAGGTACAGGCTCGCGCCGACGATCGCGCCCCAGACCAGCCACGTCGCAACCTTCAGCGCCAAATTCACATAGCCGATCAGCCCGGCGCCGAGCGCGACGATCAGCACCAGCCAGACGAGCGTGGCGACGATCGCGAGCAGCGTGTTGCGCGCAGGCTTCGACGGATCGGGCAGCGCGGCGGCGCGCAACCGGCCGAGCGTCACCAGGATCGCGCCGAGCAACACGATATGGAGAAGCGCGACGACCGCGTTGGCCGCACTCGACGCGGGCGCGCTGACGCCGATCAGCAGATTGGTCGCGATCAGCAGCTGCCCGAAAAAGATCAGCGCCGCCGCCATCCAGCTATACGGCCTGAGCGCCTGCGCGGCAGCGTCGCCGATCGGCAACAACCGCCAGGTCGGCTGGGTCCGCAGCAACAGCGCGCCGCCGAGCGACGACACGAATGCGCAGAACCATGAGATCCCGACGAAGATCGCGCCGAACCGACTCCAGGCGGGCGAGACGAGCCCACCCCAGCGCAACGACGCGACGATCGCCCACGCCGCAAACCCCGGCAGCGCGGTTCCGATGACGACCAGCCACAACGCATAGGCCGAACGCCGCAGACGGCCGCCGGGCGTATGGTTGGCGGCATAGCGTCGACCGACGCCGTGCAGCCAGCGCCGCAGCGGCACGAGCAGCACCAGCGCGGCGAGCATCCCGACGAGCAGGCCGGTACCCGCGCGGGTATCGAACCGCGTGCCGAACTGACGCACCTCGACATTGGCGAACCGCGTCAGTCGCGCGGTGTCGCGGGGCAAGTGATCGACGATCGCGGCCCAAAGCGTGGGTGACAGCGGGGAACCGGTGTTCTCGGACAATTGCTGGCCGAGTTCCTCCGCCTCGGCCGCGCCGATGTCGTCAATCTGCTGCTTGGCCTCGATCCCGATCAGGCGCGCGCGCTTGATCGCCGAGTCGATCGCCGACTGGCTCTGCGCGAGGAGTTTGCGTTGCTGGCGAATCTCGGGCGCTTCGACAACGCCTGGGGTGGCGGCGCCAAGTTCGGTCACGCGCGCCTGAACGAGCGCCATCTCGGGGGTGAGCGTGCGGACCGCGTCGGCCGCGGTGGTCTGCACGACCTGCGCGCGATCCCGCAACGCCTGCCGCGCCTTGTCGTCGCGCGCCGCGGGGGTGGCGTCGTCGATCGCCTGGAGCTCGGCCGAGGCTTGGGTCAGGCTGGCGGCGACGGTCGCGACCTTCGCCTCGTCCTGCGCGATCGCGGGGAGCGCGGTGACGGCGGTGACCGCGAGGAGGAGCGCGGCGAGGTAACGGAAGAGGGTCATCCGGGGTGCTGTACAGTGGCGGGAGGCGAAACGGGAGGGGGTGGCGCTAAGCTCGGGTCGGGGCACTATCGCCGCCGCTATCTGCGCCGCTTTGGGGTGTGCGTTTGCCTACCACCCGCACCACCCCGGCGGAGGCCGGGGCCCAGTTGGAGAGGTCGCTGTAACGGAGCGCCGGCCTTCATCATCACCGGCTCCCAACTGGGCCCCGGCCTCCGCCGGGGTGGTGCTATCGGAACACAATGCAGCAGATACAGCCGTCGCCTGCACCCCTTTGTTCTCCCGCGAAGGCGGGAGCCCAGACGGGGCCCCCGCCTTCGCGGGAGAACAAAGGGTGCGCGGTCCGCTCGCCTCGCAGATGCTGGGAGGAATGCCGCCCCCTCCGTCACCCCGGCGGAGGCCGGGGCCCACCTTTCCGCATACCCAGTTCGATCGGATGTGCGGAACGGTGGATGCCGGAACGAACCCGACATGACGGGGCGATAACTACAGACGTAGCTAGGGCAGAACTGGACGGCGCGTCGCTTAGTCCAGTTCGAGGATCACCTGATCCACCGCGAGACTATCACCCGTCTTCGCGGCAACCGACTTCACCGTCCCCGTCTTCTCGGCGCGGAGGATGTTCTCCATCTTCATCGCCTCGACCACGGCCAGCGGCTGCCCCGCCTCGACCTTGTCACCGGCCGCGACGTCGAGCCGCACCAGCAGCCCTGGCATCGGGCAGATCAGGAACTTCGACAGATCGGGCGCGACCTTCTCGATCAGGTGCGCGGTGTACGGCGCGACGCGGGCGGGCAACACGCGCGCGACGTGGCTTGCGCCGCGGGTCGTGAGCTTGAAGCCGGCGCGGGCCTTGGCGATGCGGATCGTCAGGTGCTCGTCGCCGTCGATCCCATGGCCGTCCGCGACGACCATGCGGTCGCCGGGCGTGTATTCGAGCGCAAGATCGAGGTCTTCGCCATCGACCATGATGCCGTCGGTCGAGACGGTCACCGCGTGGTCGGTCTTGTCGATCGTCACCACCCAATCCGCCGGCGGGCGAAGGCGCTTGCCGAGCTGGCCGTCGATACGGCGCGCACGATCGGCTTCCGCGGTGGCGGCGAAGGCGGCGACTGCGGCGAGCGTCTTGAGGAGTTCGGCGTTGGCGGGGGCGCCGTGGAAGCCCTCGGGATATTCCTCGGCGATGAACCCCGTCGTGAGTGCGCCCGACTGGAAGCGCGGGTGCTGCATGATCGCCGAGAGGAAATCGATGTTGTTGCCGGGGCCTTCGAGCTCGAACGCGTCGAGTGCGGCGATCTGCGCGGCGATCGCACCGTCTCGCGTTGGGGCCCAGGTGATGAGCTTGGCGATCATCGGGTCGTAGAACATGCTGACCTCGCCGCCCTCGCGGACGCCGTAGTCGACACGGACTCGGGGTTCCGCGGCGGTGCCGTGTCCCCCGGAACCGATCCCATCCGCCTCCATAATGTCCGTCACCCCAGCGGAAGCTGGGGTCTCCCCGTTCGAGCCGCCTGCTCCATTACCGGGATACCCCAGCTTTCGCTGGGGTGACGGGGTTTGGAGGGGCGAAGTCTCGGGCGGGTTGTACCGAACCAGCCGCCCGATGCTCGGCAGGAACCCGCGATACGGGTCCTCGGCATACACCCGGTTCTCGATCGACCAGCCGTTGAGCTTCACGTCATCCTGCGTGAACCCGAGAGGCTCCCCAGCCGCAACACGAATCATCAGTTCGACCAGATCAAGCCCGGTGATCTCCTCCGTCACCGGATGCTCGACCTGCAGCCGGGTGTTCATCTCGAGGAAGTAGAACCCCTCCCCCGTCGTGTCCGCGCCCGAGACGATCAGCTCGACCGTCCCCGCCGAATAATAGCCGACCGCCTGCGCCAGCGCGACCGCCTGCTCGCCCATCGCCTTGCGCATCTTGGGCGTCACGAACGGCGACGGCGCCTCCTCGACGACCTTCTGGTGGCGCCGCTGGATCGAGCATTCGCGCTCGTTGAGATAGACGATGTTGCCGTGCTGATCGCCGATCAGCTGGATCTCGATATGACGCGGGCTCTCGATGAACTTCTCGATGAACACGCGGTCGTCGCCAAAGCTGGCGAGCCCCTCGCGCTTGGTCGCCTCGAAGCCTTCGCGGACGTCCTGTTCGCTATAGGCGAGCCGCATGCCCTTGCCGCCGCCGCCCGCCGACGCCTTCATCATCACCGGATAGCCGATGCCGCCGGCGATCTCGACCGCGTGATCGGTGCTGTCGATCTCGCCGAGATAGCCCGGCACGACGTTGACGCCCGCGGCCTTGGCGAGCTTCTTCGATTCGATCTTGTCGCCCATCGCGGCGATCGCGTTGGGTGGCGGCCCGACGAAGGCGATCCCGGCCTCGGCGCAGGCCAGCGCGAAACTCTCGCGTTCGGAGAGGAAGCCGTAGCCCGGATGGATGCAGTCCGCGCCGGTTTCCTTGGCCGCGAGCAGGATCAGCTCGGCCTTGAGATAGCTTTCGGCGGCAGGCGCGGGCCCGAGTCGCACGCTCTCGTCGGCCATCAGCACATGCGGCGCGCGCGCGTCGGCGTCGGAATAGACCGCGACGGTCTTGATGCCCATCGCCTTGGCGGTCCGCATGACGCGGCACGCGATCTCGCCCCGATTGGCGACCAGGATTTTCTTGAACATCACTCGCCCTACTCTGTGCCGTCTTGCCGGACGCGGTCCGGGTGCGGACTGGTTATTGGTACCACATCATCGTCTTGAGCTGCTTCGTGCGCGCTTGCGTCAGGTCGGTCCGGCACCCGGCAATCGTCATGCCCTGAGCCGAACCGCCGGCATATTGCCCGCCTTCGATCACGCACTGCGTATCGCGGAACTTGAGCCACGCGCGCTGGCTCTCCAGCAGCGCCGCGGCATAGCCGAACCCGCCGCCACGCGACCCATCCTGCGCATCGCGGCCCTTCATATAGGCGTAGGTTCGCTTCCACTGCGCAGTCATCGCCGCATCCGCCCGCGCATAACTCGTACCGGCCGACGCGTTCATCGTCGCCTGCGACTGCATCGGAGCAGCCGCGGTCATGAGAAGTGCGATCAGCAGCATGTCTTGGCCTCCCGCATAGGCTCCGCGCCGACCATCGGCTTCATCCCCAGCTTCGCCAGCAGCGTCGCGTCAGCGCTGTCGCCCGCGTTGCCGGTGGTGAGCAGCTTGTCGCCGGTGAAGATCGAGTTCGCGCCCGCCATGAAGCAGAGCGCCTGGGTTGCCTCGGACATGCTCTCGCGCCCCGCAGACAACCGCACCATGCTCAGCGGCATCGTGATCCGCGCGACGGCGACCGTCCGGACGAACTCGATATCGTCGATCTGTGCCATCGGCGTGCCGGCGAGCATGTCGCCGAGCGGCGTGCCCTTGACCGGGACCAGCGCGTTGACCGGCACGCTCTCGGGATGGCGCGGCAGCGTGGCGAGCGCGTGGACGAAGCCGACGCGGTCGCTGCGCGTCTCGCCCATCCCGACGATCCCGCCGCAGCAGACCGAGATCCCCGCGTCACGCACGTTCGCCAGCGTCTCCAGCCGATCGCCGAAGGTGCGCGTGGTGATGACGTTGCCGTAATTCTCCGGCGAGGTGTCGATGTTGTGGTTGTAGTAATCGAGGCCGGCGTCGGCGAGCTGCTTGGCCTGATCCGCGTTGAGCATGCCGAGCGTCATGCACGTCTCCAGCCCCATCGCGCGGACGCCTTCGACCATCGCGACAACCTTCGGCATGTCGCGCGGCTTCGGGTTGCGCCACGCGGCACCCATGCAGAAACGCTGCGAGCCGGCGGCCTTGGCTTGGGCTGCGTCGGCAAGGACGGCGTCGACGTTCATCAGCTTTTCCGCCTTCAGGCCGGAGTCGGACGAGGCCGACTGCGAGCAATAGCCGCAATCCTCGGGACAGCCGCCGGTCTTGATCGACAACAACGTACAGAGCTGGACTTCGCCGATCGCGTGGTGCGCGCGGTGGACGGTCTGCGCGCGGAACATCAGTTCGTCGAATGGGAGGTCGAACAGCGTGGCGATCTCGGGCCGGGTCCAGTCGGTGCGGGCAACGGGAGCATCGCGCACCAGGCTCGGAGCCACGGCATGTGCGAGAGTACGGAGGAGGGTATCGGTCATTCGGCGGCTTCCTCTTGCGGGGCCATGTTGTGGCCGAGGAGTTTCAACACGTCCTCGGCGGCCTGGATCAGGTTGGTGCCGGGGCCGAAGATCGCCTGGACCCCGGCATCGCGCAGCGCCTGATAGTCCTGTGCGGGGATAACGCCACCCGCGATCACCTTGATATCCGCGCGGCCCGCCTCGCGGAGATAGCCAATCAGTTCGGGGATCAGCGTCTTGTGGCCGGCGGCGAGTGACGAGGCGCCGACGATGTCGACGTCCTTTTCGAGCGCGAGCGCGGCGGCTTCGGCGGGGGTCTGGAACAGCGGGCCGGGGACGATCTCGAAGCCCAGATCGCCGAACATCGACGAGACGAGGTTGGCGCCGCGGTCGTGGCCGTCCTGGCCCATCTTGGCGACGAGCATGCGGGGTTTGCGGCCCATGCGCCGCTCGGTAGCTTCGACGCCGTCGGTGAGGCGGGTCCAGCGTGCGTCGTCCTCGTACGCGCCGCCGTAGATGCCGGACACGGGGGTCGGCTGCGTGCCGTAGCGGCCGAACACGTCCTCCATCGCGGACGAGATTTCGCCGAGCGTGGCGCGGGCACGGGCGCAGTCGACCGCGAGCGCGAGGAGGTTGGTCTCAAATCCTCCCCGGTCCGGGGAGGTGTCGGTCGCAGGCTGACGGAGGGGGGCTTCCTCGGGCGTATCCGTTTGTGGGACGCCCCCTCCACCATCCTGCGGATGGTCCCCCTCCCCTTGCAGGGGAGGATTTCCGCGTCGCGCACCTTCTCGGAGAGCATCGAGTGCGGCTTGGCACGCCGCCTCGTCGCGCGTGGCCTTTACGCGGTTGATGCGTTCGATCTGGCCGGCGCGCACCGCGACATTGTCCACGTCGAGGATCTCGATCGCGTCCTGCTCGGCGAGCTTGTATTTGTTGACGCCGACGATGACGTCCTCGCCGCGATCGACCCGCGCCTGGCGGCCGGCGGCGGCTTCCTCGATCATTGCCTTGGGCCAGCCTGCCGCGACTGCCTTCGCCATGCCGCCTTCGGACTGGATCCGCTCGATCAGGCTCCACGCGCCGTCGACCAGCGACTGCGTCAGGCTCTCGATATAATAGCTGCCGCCGAGCGGATCGACGACCTTGGTCATCCCCGTCTCTTCCTGGATCACGATCTGCGTGTTGCGTGCGATCCGCGCCGAGAAGTCGGTCGGCAGCGCGATCGCCTCGTCGAGCGCGTTGGTGTGAAGCGACTGCGTGCCGCCCAGCATCGCCGCCATCGCCTCGATCGTGGTGCGCATGACGTTGTTGTACGGGTCCTGCTCGGTAAGCGAGACGCCGCTCGTCTGGCAATGCGTGCGGAGCATCTTCGAACGCTCGTCCTGCGCGCCGAGCTGCGTCATCGCGCGGTGCCAGAGGACGCGGGCGGCGCGGAGCTTGGCGATCTCCATGAAGAAGTTCATGCCGATCGCGAAGAAGAACGACAGGCGCCCGGCGAACTTGTCGATGTCGAGGCCTGACGCGACGCCGTATTTCACATATTCCATGCCGTCGGCGATCGTGAAGGCGAGCTCGTGGAGCTGCGTCGCTCCTGCCTCCTGCATGTGATAGCCGCTGATCGAGATGCTGTTGAACTTGGGCATCTCGCGGCTGGTGTAGCCGAAGATGTCCGAGATGATCCGCATGCTCGGCTCGGGCGGGTAGATGTAGGTGTTGCGGACCATGAACTCCTTGAGGATGTCGTTCTGGATGGTCCCGTCGAGCAGCTTTCGGTCGACGCCCTGCTCCTCGCCCGCGACGATGAAGAAGGCGAGGATCGGGATGACCGCGCCGTTCATCGTCATGCTGACCGACATCTTGTCGAGCGGGATGCCGTCGAAGAGGATCTTCATGTCCTCGACCGAGTCGATCGCGACGCCCGCCTTGCCGACGTCGCCGGTGACGCGGGGGTGGTCGCTGTCGTAGCCGCGGTGCGTGGCGAGATCGAACGCTACCGACAGGCCCTTCTGGCCGGCGGCGAGGTTGCGGCGGTAGAACGCGTTCGAGGCTTCGGCGGTGGAGAAGCCGGCGTATTGGCGGATCGTCCAGGGGCGGCCGGCGTACATCGACGCGCGGACGCCGCGGGTGAAGGGGGCGAAACCGGGGAGGCCGGGGTCCGTGGTGACGTCTTCCGCGGTGTAGAGGGGTTGGACGTCGATGCCCTCGGGGGTCGGCCAAGTGAGGTCGGCGCCTTTGACTTCCTTGGCGGCGAGCGCCTGCCAGTCGGCGAGGGTGGGGGTGGATTCAGGCTTGTCGGTCATGCGAAGAACACCACCCCGGCGGAGGCCGGGGCCCAATTGGAAAGGTCGAAGTAATTGAGCGCAGCACCAGCCAATGGGGCGTTGCCCAATTGGGCCCCGGCCTTCGCCGGGGTGGTGTTTGAGGCATTCGGCCGCACGGTCATCGCCCCGTGAACACCGGCTTGCGCTTTTCGAGGAACGCACGACCGCCTTCCATCGAGTCCGCCGAGCCCCGCGCGTCGCGCTGGTTCGCCGCTTCGGCCTGCATCGCGGTCGCGTAGTCCGTCTCGTATGCGGCCGTGATCGCCCGGCGCATCAGCCCGAGCGCCACCGTCGGCATCGCCGCCAGCCGCTCGGCCAGCGCGAACGCCTCGGCATCGAGCGCGTCGTCCGCGACGACCTTGTGCACCATCCCCCAGTCGAGTGCCTTCGCCGCCGGCACCCGCTCGCCGAGCATCATCATTTCCGTCGCCCGCGCCTTGCCGATCAGTCGCGGCAGCATCCAAGACGCGCCGCCGTCCGGCACCAGCCCGATATTAACGAACGCCTGGAGGAAATACGCGGTCTCGCTCGCCACACAGAAATCGGCGGCGAGCGCGAGGCTGCACCCGATCCCCGCCGCCGGCCCGCGCACCGCGCTCACCACCGGCACCGACAGCTCGGCGATCGCAGCCATCGTCGGGTTATAGCTCCCGGTCAGCGCCGCGAACGTCGCCTCGCCCGGATTGTCCGAACCGAGCGCCCCGCCTCCGACATCCGCCCCCGAACAGAACGCGCGCCCCGCGCCCGCGATCAGCACCGCCCGCGCACCATCCAGGTCACCGAGCGCCGCGCGCAATTCTTCGAACATAGCCGGGGGCGCGGCATTCAGCCGGTCGGGCCGGTTCAGCGTCAGCACCAGCACGTCGCCGCGCCGCTCGCTCAGGATATGCTCGTACGCGGCCATCAGATCTCTCCTAGTGCGCGCCGGTGTCGCCCGGCGTCTCCATCAACTCGACCAGCATGCCGCCAAAGTCCTTCGGGTGCACGAACACGATCGGCGTGCCATGCGCGCCGATCCGCGGCTCGCCCAGCACGGTTGCCCCCTTCGCCTTCAGGTCGGCGACCGCCGCATGAATATCCGCCACTTCGAAACACACATGATGCTGACCGCCCGCCGGATTCTTGCGCAGGAAGCCGGCGATCGGCGAACTCTCGTCATACGGCTCGATCAGCTCGATCTGCGTGTTCGGCGCATCGATGAAGCACACTTTCACGCCCTGCGCCGGCAGGTCGAACGGCTCGCCGATCGCGGTCGCGCCGAGCAGCAGGCGATACGTCTCGACCGACTTCGCGATAGACGGCGTCGCGACCCCGACATGATTGAGCCGGCCTAGCGTCGCCGTCATCCTTCGATCCTCGGGCTGTCGGACGTGCGGCGGGCCATTGCGGCGCCTTCGATCAACCCTTCGATGCGGCTGACGCGTTCGCGCAAGGCGACATGGCTGTCGGCAAGACGCGCGAGCCCCGCACTCAGCCCCGTGAGTTTCGCGTCGAGCCCATCGAGCCGCTCCTGATAGGTCAGCAACGCCTTGATGACGCCGAACGCCTTTTCGGTCGCGCTCATGCGGCGTGGCTCATCGGGACTGGATCGCCCGCCAGCGCACGATCGATCGCTTCCAGCGCGCGGTCGATCGACTGCTCCATCGAATCGATCTTCGCATGCCACTGCGGCAGCATCGCCTCGATCTCCGGCAGGATCAGCGCGAACGCCTTCTCATCCTCCCCGTCGGCGCGATCCTCCGCCGCGAGATATCGCGTCGAAGCTTCCCGGAGGACATGGCCGACGGATTTACCATTGCTGGCAGCAAAGGCATCGAGCGCTGCCTTATGATCGGGGGAGGTCAAAAACGTCACGCGTTCGGTCTGCATGTCACGACTCCTTATCATGACATGATAATGTGCGGACGATCGCGACACAACGCGTCATTCCGCTGGCTCCGCGGTGGGCTTGGCCGGCACCGGCGGGACGACGCCGAGTGTATAGCCACAGACGCCGAGCACCTGCCGGATCATCGCATCACCGGTCGGCGCGACGAAGTTTGCCTGTACCGCAAAGCTGGCGCCGTTGGTCGTCTCGACCCGCACCGTCTTCGATTTCACCAGGAAACTGGTCAGCTTGGTGATCGCCGCGGGATCGGCGATGTACGTACCGGTCCCCGGAAACTGCCAGTTATAGGTGAATGCCGGCCCACCATCGAAGCGCACCGCAACCAGCTTGTCGGCGCCCGACCCGAGCGGTTGCGGCTGGATGAACTGGATCGACACGATCGGCTCGGAGGCGACGTCGCACTTCACGACGAAGCGCGAGAGGCCGTCGTTACCGGTGACCGAAGCCGAGATGCTGCGCACGCCCGCCGAATTTGTGCGGTCGGCAAGCTTCCAGATTGGCGTGGGCGTGGGCGAAGTGGCTTGCAGGAGCAGGAGAAACGCGAGCATCAAACCTCCGTCCCCGTAGACGTCATTACCCCAGCAGAGGCTGGGACCTCAATCCGCAAGCCCGTCCCCTGCGACCCGAGTCCCTGGCTTTCGCCGAGTCGACGCGTCAAGGACTGGTCCACGTGACGTACCGGGTCACAGCGGGATGTTATCATGCTTCTTCCACGGATTCTCCAGCGCCTTGCCGCGGAGCTTCCGTAGGCCCAGCGCGATGCGGCGGCGCGTCGAGTGCGGCTGGATCACTTCGTCGATGAAGCCCTTCGACGCGGCAACGAACGGGTTGGCGAACCGCGCCTCGTATTCCGCGGTGCGCTCCGCGATCTCTTCCGGCGTTTTCCCGCGGAAGATGATCTCGACTGCGCCCTTCGCGCCCATCACCGCGATCTCGGCGGTCGGCCATGCATAGTTCAAGTCGCCGCGCAGATGCTTCGACGCCATCACGTCGTACGCGCCGCCATACGCTTTGCGCGTGATGACGGTGATCTTGGGCACGGTCGCCTCGGCATAGGCGAACAGGAGTTTCGCACCGTGCTTGATGATGCCGTTATGCTCCTGCGCGGTGCCGGGCAGGAAGCCGGGGACGTCGACGAAGGTCACGATCGGGATCTCGAACGCGTCGCAGAAGCGCACGAACCGCGCCGCCTTCTTCGACGAATTGATGTCGAGCACGCCGGCGAGCACCATCGGCTGGTTCGCGACGAAGCCGACCGTGCGGCCCTCGATGCGGCCGAAGCCGGTGATGATGTTGGCCGCGTGCGCCGGCTGCGTCTCGAAGAAATCGCCTTCGTCGACGGTCTTCCGGATCAGCTCGTGCATGTCGTATGGCTGGTTCGCCGACGCCGGGATCAGCGTGTCGAGGCTCTCCTCGATCCGGTCCCATTCGTCCGCGGTCGGCCGCTCGGGCACGCCGTCGCGGTTCGACGCGGGCAGGAAATCGAAGAAGTCGCGCGCCGCAAGCAGCGCTTCGATGTCGTTCTCGAACGCGTTGTCGGCGACCGACGTCTTGGTCGTGTGAGTGACGGCGCCGCCGAGCGCCTCCTGCGTGACGACCTCGTTCGTCACGGTCTTGACCACGTCGGGGCCGGTGACGAACATGTAGCTCGAATCCTTCACCATGAAGATGAAGTCGGTCATCGCGGGGCTGTAGACCGCGCCGCCCGCGCACGGCCCCATGATCAGCGAGAGCTGCGGCACGACGCCCGAGGCGAGCGCGTTGCGCTGGAACACCTCGGCATAGCCGCCGAGCGAGGCGACGCCCTCCTGGATGCGCGCGCCGCCGCTGTCGTTGAGGCCGATCACAGGCGCGCCGACCTTCATCGCGCTGTCCATCACCTTGCAGATTTTCTGCGCGTGGCGTTCGCTGAGGGAGCCGCCGAATACGGTGAAATCCTGGCTGAAGACAAAGACGAGGCGGCCATTGATCGTGCCCGAACCGGTGACCACGCCGTCGCCGGGGATAACCTGGTCCTGCATGCCGAAATCGACGCAATTGTGCTCGACGTACATGTCGAGCTCCTCGAACGATCCCTCGTCCAGCAGCACGTCAAGGCGCTCCCTTGCGGTGAGCTTCCCCTTGGCGTGCTGCGCTGCGATCCGCTTTAGGCCGCCACCCACTCTTGCGGCTTCGCGGCGGCGTTCAAGCTCTTCGATCGTCGATGACATCGTCTCTCCGTCCTGCTGGTTGCCTTCACAGAGCGGGATGCGATGCGCAAATGCAATGTTGCAAACTTGTCCGAGGCATGTTTGCAAACTAGGCGGGGATATGACCCTGCCCGCACGTCGCCTCTTCGTCGGACACCGCCTGCGCGACCTGCGCCGCGTGCTCGGGATCAGCCAGGCGGCGATGGCCGCGCGGATCGGCCTGTCGGTGAGTTACCTCTCGCAGATCGAGAATGGCGACCGCCCAGTGACCGAGGGCGTGCTGATCACGCTCGCGCGGGAGTTTCCGGCGGATTGGGGGAGCATCGACGCGGCGGACGATACCGCGTTGCTGATCGCGACTCTGGAGGCTGTTTCGGATACGAGCGTCGAGGCGCCTGCGCTCGACGAGATCGCGGTGCGGCGGGCGGTGAAGCACCAGCCGCTGTTGGCGCAACGGCTCGTCGCAATGCACGATGCGTATCGGCGCGCGCAGGAGCAGTTGCGCGCGCTCGACGACCGGTTGGTGGCGGGGTCCGGGGCGCCTGGGTTGCTGCCATGGGAGGACGTGCGCGACTGGTTTCACGCGGCGGGCAATTATGTCGATGCGCTCGATCGGCGGGCGGAGGAGATCGGCGAGACGCTGGGGGCGGATCGCGTGGCAGCGCTTGAGGCAAGGCTCGCGGTCCGCGGAGTTTCGGTGGCGATCTCGGGCGCGCTCGCCGCACCGTTGCGCGATTATGACGGTGCGACCTTGCGGCTCGACGGGTCGCAGCCAGGGGAGACCACCTTGTTCTCGCTGGCGCATCAGGTCGCGCGGCACGAGTTCGGCGCCGTCATCGGCGGGATCGTCGCGGCATCGGAGATGGCGTCGGAGACGGCGCGCGCACTGCTGACGGCGGGGCTGACCAACTACGCGGCCGGGGCGATCGTCATGCCCTATACGCGCTTTCGGACGGAGGCGCGGAGCGTGCGTCATGACATCGACCGGCTACGGCGGATCTTCGGGACGAGTTTCGAGCAGACGTGTCACCGGCTGTCGACGTTGCAGCGACCGGGAGCGCTGGGCATCCCGTTTTTCTTCTGCCGCGTCGACATGGCGGGGAACATTACGAAGCGGCACTCCGCCACGCGGTTGCAGTTCGCGCGGTTCGGGGGGGCGTGTCCGTTGTGGATCGTCCATGAGGCGGTGGCGATTCCGGACCGGATCCTGACGCAGCTGATCGAGACGACCGACGGCATCCGCTATGTCTCGATGGCGAAGGGGCTGGTGAAACCGTCCGAGACGTACACGCGACCGGCGCGGCGCTATGCGGTGGCGCTCGGGTGCGAGGAGGCGAACGCATCGGAGTTCATCTATGCGGATGCGCTGGGGACGGGCGGGATCGCGACGCCGATTGGGTCTTCGTGTCGCGTCTGTTTGCGGACGGACTGCGACCAGCGGGCGTTTCCACCGGCGGCGAGTGGGATACGGGTCGATCCGGACCGGCGTGGGGCGGTGCCGTACGAGGTAATTTAAAGAAGACTACCGCCTGCTGTACCACCCCGGCGAAGGCCGGGGCCCAATTGGGGGAGAGCGATGACAAAGGACTGCGAGCCGTTACTTCCGACGTTCCAACTGGGCCCCGGCCTCCGCCGGGGTGGTAAGTCCGCGGGGGTGGTGGTCGCAATCAGGCCGCCGCCGGATCCTTCGGGAAGAAATGCTCGACCACGCTGTTCGCCAGCCGCGACGGCCTAAGCGTCTCCGCATCGAGGCAGCACCAGCTCGACTTCACTTCGGCGAGCACATCCTCGCCGCGCTTGATGATCGTCTCGTAGAATGCGCGCGCGCCCTGGACCTTCTCGAGCAAAACCGTCGCGATGACGTCGTCGTCCAGGAACGCCGGCTTGCGGTAGGTAATCTCGTGTTTCAGCGCGACCCACAGGTGCCCGGCCACCGCCTCGGCCGGCGCGAGGCGCTGCCAATGGTCGATCACCGCGGCCTGGACCCACTTCAGATAGTTCGCGTTGTTGACGTGACCCATGAAGTCGATGTCGTCCGGCTCTATGCCGATGGCGTAGGTATGGGGAATCGCTGTTGTCACGCGTAATATATAGCACGCGAACCTGAACATAGCGATGACGGCCCGGCCGCTCCGCCGATAAAAGACATCGACGGAACGGTGATCAGGCGGGGATGTCGACGTCGTGCCCCGGTAGCGTCTCGCCCGGCCCTTGGGCGAAGCGAACCGCGACGAGATGCGTGCCGGGTTTCGCGAACAGACCCTGAGCGAGTTCGACAGGAACACCTGGGTGGATCGTCATGTCGCCGACGACGACCGCGGAACTCTTGGCATGGCTGGCCCGCACCGCATGATGCTCGCGCTTTTCGACGGTGCGGGTCTGATCGGCCATGCCCTTGATGATACCCTCGATCGTCTCCTGCTCGTTCGGCTAGATCGTCTCGATGGCGTCGCTGTAGCGCAGACAGGTCATGTAACCCTCATTTACCCTTGGCGGCGCCAGGGACGAACGAGAACAGCTCGGTACGAAGCGATGCTGGTGCCCCCGGCTTGAACCAGCTCGTGTCCTGGATGTGGCTCGCGGTCACGTAGATGCGGCCATCCGCGCCTTCGGAGAAGGTGTCGGGCCAGCGCAGGCGCGGATCGGTCAGCACCGGCTCGACATGATCGCCGACCAGCCGGGTGATGCCATTGTCGGTGGGTGACGAGATATAAAGAACCCCCGCCTTGCTCATCCACAGGCCGTCGGCGACGTGCGTCTGTGCCACCGTCTTCACGCCCGCCGCGCGGTCCGTCTCGCTGACGCCGTCGCGCAGCAACGCGGTGTCGATCGCATACAGCGTCTTGCCGGTGAGCGCCTGGTAGTAGAGCGTCTTGCCGTCGTTGGAGATCGCGATGCCGTCGGCGGCAAAGGCCGGCTGGCGATTGTCGGGGCGGACGAGCGGCTTGCCGTCGGTCATCACCGTCACGCTCTTGTCGATCTGCGTCGACCCGTGCCCATCGAGCGCGCGGAAACCCTTGCCGGTTTCGAGATCAATGACGATGATCGCACCGCGTGTGCCCGAGTCCGTGATGTACCCGGTCCGGCCATCGGGCGAAAAGCGGATGTCGTTGAGGTAGGTGCCCTGCAACGCGACGTCGAGCGGCACCTTGATGACCTTCGTCACGCGGTTCGTCGCCAGATCGATCTTGACCAGCTTGGGCGCGCCTTCGAGGATCTTCTCGTTGCCGGGCGCGCCGGGATCGAGCACCCAGAGATTGCCGTGGCCATCGGGCACGATCGACTGCACGCAGACGAAATAATCGCCGACCGGCATCTCGTTCGAGTTGGCGTTGCGCCAGCTGTTCCACTTGGCATCCGGATAGGCCTTCAGCGACCCGTCCTTCATCACTTCGGCGACCGAGATCGGCGCGTCGTCGGTCCAGCGCGGGAAATTGACGAAGCGGCGGCCGTCGGCGGTGACTGCGACGCCGGTCGCCTGGTGATCGAACTGCGCGACTTGCGTCAACGCGCTGGCACCGCGCGGCCGGGCCTGCGCGACGCCGATCGCGGCGGCGGCGATCACCGCGATTGCAGCAGCGCCGGCGAGAAAGGGCTTGGTCTTGGACATCAAAAGGCTCCGGTCAACGGTATCGGAAAGATCGGCAGGGGTGCCGGTGAAAAGCTGGATCAGGTGGCGGGCGACCGCGCGCGGGTTTTCGCGCTGGGGGAAATGGCCGACGCCGGACAGTTCGACAAAGGCGAACGGACCGACGAATTTGCTCGGCACCGCCTTGCTGGCGGAGGGTGGATTCACGCCATCGACCGCACCCTGGATATAGATCGCCGGCAACGCCAGCGTCTCGGTCGCCTTCACCTTGTCCTCGAGCCACTGGCTGCGGGGATCGGGCTCGGCTTCGTCCCACCGCGCACGGTAGCTGTGCAGCGTGACGTCGACCCAATCGGGCGTGTCGAAGGATCGCGCGACCCGCTGAAACGTCGCCTCGTCGAACCAGCCCCGCGGCGACCAGTTCTCCCAGTGGATATGCGCGAACCCCTTGCGGTCGTCGCGGACCGATTGCGCACCACGCGCGGTCGCCATGAACCAGTGATACCATTGCCGTTGCGCCTGCGCGAACGGCGGCGTCGGCATCCCGCCGAGACGCGGTGGCGTGGCCAGCATCGCCAGTCGCGCGACCCGGTCCGGCCAGCCGACCGCGAGCGCTTCGGCGGTATTCGAGCCCCAGTCATGTCCCGCGATCATGAACCGTTCGATGCCAAGCGCATCCATCAGCGCGATCATGTCCATCGCCAGCACCGCGCTGTTGCCCGTCCGCGGCGTCTCCGCAGCCAGGAACCGGGTCTCGCCGAAACCGCGCAGCGTCGGCACGATGGTGCGCAAGCCGGCAGCATGGAGCATCGGCAGGACCGCGTCCCAGGTCGAGCCATCGTCGGGCCAGCCATGGATCAGCAGCACCGGCTGTCCCGCGCGCGGGCCCGTATCGGTATAGGCGATCGCCAGCGTGTCGGTGGTGATGATCGGCATGTCAGTGCGCCTCAACGTGCGTGCAGGACTCGGGTTTCGGCATCATGCGCCATGCTCCGTACGTGCGCAGGGTTGGCCATCGCGGCGTCATGCGCGCGCCGCCAGCTTGGCCCCGGCCGCGGTCGCCAGGCCAAACCCGACATGGTTCAGCGTGTGCAGGCCGATCGTGCTCGAATCCGCGTCCCATTCGGGAGGCTTGACGCCCAGCAACGGCCCTACCAGCCAGTGCATCGCCCCGTAAAACGCCAGGCCGAAACCGATCCCGGACACCAGCACGTCGCTGTCCTCGTCGGTCGCCGCGGCATAGACGATCGCCGCGCCCGCGGAGAGCAGCAGATGCCCGCCCTGCACGATCGCCTGCTCGCCCGACGTCGCCAACCGATCCGCCGGGGGAGTCGCCAGCCCGAGCTTGCGCGCGGTCGTCCGTTCGAGATTGACGAGTTCCGACGGTGTCCCGGTCGTCTTCTCGCCGCGCATCAGCAAGGCCGTGATCGCCAGCCCGGCAACGAGCCCACCGGCTACCGCGCCCATGGTCCGTCGGGTGCTCATGCGTCGTCTCCCCGGTCGTCGGGCAGGCTTTCCTCGCGGCCGGGCACCGACATGTCATAGGCATTGAGCAGCAGCGAGACGAGGCAATAGCCGCCGACCAGATAGATCAGTTCGGCGGTGCGCTCTTCACCGAATGCGGCAACCGCACGCCGGTAGGTGGTCGCCGGGAGTTGGCGGCCGCCGGCCAGCGTGACCGCGACGTCGTAGGCGGCGGCCTCTTCCTCGGTCAGGTCGGCAGGACGCTGGCCCGCGGCGATCGTCGCGACCTTTGCATCACTCAAGCCGACAGCGGCCCCCACCCGCTCATGTGCGTACAGTTCGTACCGCGAATTGAACGCCGCACCCGTGACGAGGATCGCAACCTCATGCGCGGGCTTGGGTAGCGTCGCGTTGTCGATCAGCGCCTTGGTATAGGTCCACGCCGCGCGACCAAAGGCGGGGAAGCGCAGCATCGGGGCGAACGGCCCGATCAGGGCGCCGTCGTCCCGGCGCGACACGAAGCCCTTGAGATGCTCGGCGATGTAGGCGCCCATCTCGTCGTGCAACGGACGAAGCTCGGCGGGCATGTCCGCGGGCGGAAACGGCGCGGCGCGCATCAGCCCTGTCCCGCCCCGGCGTCGCGCGCGACCGGCTCGTGATAGGGGCATCCGTTGGTGCGCGCACGAAAGTCGGCCGAATGGCGATACGTGTCCTTGCGGACGCGGTTGATGTTGCCCAGCGGGCGATGCGCGGCGATGCCGGTCCACACGCTGAAGCGGCTTTCCTCGTTGATGCGACGGACATGATCGTCGCTCCAGCTATCCTGTGCCGCCGCGCGCACCGTGCCGACGCGCAGGAACGGCGCATCCTGCTCGTCCCATTGCACGGTCGCGTCCTCGACCGGCTGCGCGTCGAGATCGCGGCATAGCTGGACCCGGAATTCCCATTCGAGATCCATGCCGCGCACCTCGGCACGGACCTCCTCGCGGATCGCGTTCTCGCGCCCGTCGACGTCGATCTCCTTGCCGGTGAGCGCGGTCATGTCCGGTGCGACCGGCGCCAAGCTGAACTTGGCGATATAGTCACCGTACCGGAACGCGGTGGCGCTATAATAGGTATCGCCAAGCGGCTCCGAATTGGGCGCACCGCCAAGCGAGTTCAGCGCGCTCGGCAATTCGCCGCCGACCGCTTCGAGAGCATGCCGGACCCCGCGCAACACCGCGGAGGCAACCGTCTTGGTGCCCTCCATACGGTCCGTCGTTCTGGCAAGAAGCTTCAAATTGCCGAGAAACTTTTCCGCGGTCTTGGCCTGGAACACCGGGCCGTTGACCATGACGAAATCCTGCGCGCTGCCCTCGGCGCCCGGCAGTCGCTCACCCTCGACATCGAAGACCTTCATCGCCAGGCCACGTGGCAGGCTGATGACGTCGGGCAGGATATCGCCCGCGTTGGTCGAGAGACGGATCAGCACCTTGTGCGCACCCGGCGTGGCGAACAGTCCCTGCGCCAGCTCCGCGGGCAGGTTCGCATCGACCGTCAGTTCACCCTCGAGCAGTCCGTGCGACTTGGCATGGACCGACCGAACCGCATGGCCGTAATCCTCCGCGGTGCGCTCGAGGATGATATCGAACGCGTCGTTGAGCTTGGCGACGGTCGCCTGCTCGTCGTCCTGCTCCTGCTCGACGTCGGCGCTATAGCGGATCGGTCCGTTGACCATGTCTTTGCCTTTCAGTGATCATGATGATGACAGGACGCGCCGGCGCCGACGCGTCCTGTCTGCTGGTCTTATCGGTTGGCCTCAGCGCTTGCGCGGGGCGCCGGCAAACGCTGCCTTCAGCCGTGCAACCGCTAGGTCGTTGGCGTCCTTTGCGCCGCGCACCACCTTCGCCATCCCGAAGAACTCATGCGTCACGCCGGGGAAGGTCCGCTGTTCGACCCGGTCCCCTGCCGAACGCATCGCCTGCGCCAGCGTCTCGCCGTCGGAGCGCAGGGGATCGATCTGCGCGTTGATGATCGTGGTCGGCGGCAGGCCACGCAGATCGGCGGCAACGAGGTTCAGCCGGGGATCCTGCGCATCGGCCTTGCTCGACTGATAATAATAGCCAAACCATTGCAGCATCGCGGCGTTGAGCGGTTTGGCATTCGCGGAATCGCGGCGCGACGGCAACGACGCATCGTTGTTCGCGATCGGATAGACCGAAACGATGTGCAACGGCATCGTCAGGCGGTTGTTGCGTGCGTAGATCGCGGTCGCGACCGCCAGATTGCCGCCAGCGCTTTCACCCGCGATCGCGATCTTCGCGGGATTGCCACCCCATGACGCGGCATTCGCCAACGTCCAGCGATACGCGGCGGCGGCATCGTCATGCTGCGCCGGGAATTTGAACTCTGGCGCGTGCCGGTATTCGACCGATACCACGATCGCGTTGAGCGCCTTGGCCATCGCCCGCGGGGCTGCGTCATAGGTATCGACGTCTGCGATCACCCAGCCACCGCCATGATAATAGACCAGTACCGGCAGGCGCGCTGCCCGCGCGCCATTTGCGGAAGGGGCGGTCGCGGGCTTGTAGATCCGGGCGAACTGCTTGGGATCGGCACCGTAGGGAATGTCCTGCGTCGTCACGCTCTGGTCGGGCGTGGTCGGCATGCCCTTGCTCGCCATCACGGCCTTGGCGCCGTCCGCTGCCGACGGCTGTTGGCGTGCCTCTGCCGGCGTGAGCGTCTCGATTGGCTTGCCGCCGAGTGCCGCGAGTGCATCGAGCACCTGTTGCATGTCGGGCGCGGCCTTTGCGGGCTGCGTCGCGGTTGCGGCGGGCGGTGGTGGTGGCGGTGCGGAAATCGACCGCGGCGACTGCGCGATGGCGCCACCAGCAGTCAACACCAGCGACGATGCGAAGACGCTACGGGCGAGCGTCTGCTTGAGGGAAAGGGTCATGGGGCCTCCTGTTATCTAGAGGCAGCAACCCCGGTCTTGACACAATGGTTGCGGTACGGAACCGGACACAGCCCCGATCCCTTTGAGGAGCGGGCCTTTTTCCGGGAAGCAGCGATGACGTGGAATGTATTGGGAACCGCCGAACCCGATGTGTTGATCGAGCACATCCAACAGGGCGATACCAAGAACCTGTTGCTGCGCAGCCTGAGCACCCACGACTTCGCGCTGCTCGCACCGCATTTGACCCGCGTGCCGTTTTCGATCGGCGATACCCTGTCGCATGCAGGGGATGTGATCGACAGCCTGTGCTTTCCAGAAGAGGGGATCGCCGGAGTGCTCGACGCGCTCGAAGGCGAGCATCGCTATGCCGTCGGGTTGATCGGTGCCGAAGGGTGCATCGGCTGGCCGTTGCTGCTCGGCACGACACGATCGCCCTATGACGTGGTGATGCGGGCGGAACGCGGCGAGGCTTTGCGGATTTCGGCCGAGCGCTTCGTTACGCTCGCCGAGCAGAGCACCACGCTGCGCCTGTCGCTGTTGCGGTTCGTCAACGTCTTCATGATCCAGATGGGACGGACGATCGTCTCGTCGCTCGCGCATTCGATCGAGCGGCGCATGGCACGCTGGATCCTGCTTTATCACGATCGCGTCCGCGACGACGACATCTGCATGACCCATGAGGAGTTTCGACTGATGCTTGGCGTCCGCCGGAGCAGCATCACCGATGCGCTCCACCGGCTCGAGGAGGAACAGGCGATCCGGGCGGTCCGCGGCCGCGTGATCGTTCGCGACCGCGCCAAGTTGATGCTGCTCGCCGCGGACACCTATGGCCATGCGGAGGCCGAATATCGGCGCCTGCTGGGGGAATGACCCAGGGCTTCGCTCCAGTTCCCCCGCGCTATCGACGGGAGACGCCAACCGAGGGGGCTTCGAGTCGACGAGCAACCCCCGACTCCGCCCCCTCCCCGGCCTCAGTAGGTCTTCGCGCTCGTGTCCGCCAATGCCTGTCGCAAGGGCCATCCCTGCGACGCGTCGTTCGCGATCAAGCGACGCACGGCGGTCTGCGAACCGACCTGATTATAGTGACCGGCATCGAAATATAGCAGCCCGTCGTCGGCGCTCTCGACGATACAGCGCCGTTTGGGGCACATCGCCTTGAGCGGCGAAAGATAGGTGAACCCGATCGCCTTCGCCTGTGCCGCGAGTTCCCGATCGTTTTTCCACAGGCGCGGTTCGATGGTTCGTGCCAGCAGTCCCGGATCGCTTCGCCTGACGCTCTCCGCCATGATCCGGGGCACCGGCATGGAATATTCCGGGGTCGGCCCCATGACGACCAGCGCGATGCCCTTGCTCGCAAGCCGATCATGCAGCCGTTTCAGCGCGGGAATATCCAATCGGATCCAGCGCCAGATCACGAGCACCGCGTCGGGCCGCGCGATATCCAGGTCGCGGACCAGCACCTGGTGCATCAGGTCGTCGCACACGCGACCGGTCGGCTGCGGATCGAGCGGCATCTCACAGCCGAACACGACCGCAGTTTGGAAATGCACCTGTGGCAGTACCACCGATAACCCACGCCACATCATCGATGCATGGCTGTCTCCCACCAGCAGCCAATTGGACTTGCCCTGTTCCCGCGCGAGACATGGGATCTTGTCGAAGTCGCCAACGCTGCTTTGATTGGTGAGAAAGCAGTTCGCCTTGGGCTTTGGCATCGATCCGGACTGCCCCCCGGCGCTTGCTATCGCCAGAACCGTGGGGGAAAATCGTTCCGGCAGGCCGCCGGTCGCCAGGATACCGACCTGCAACAGCGCTGCGATAGCGATCAGCCCGCCGCACCATGCGCCCAGTCGGCGTGGTGCCATCTTGCCGCGAAAGGGGCCTTCGATGAATTTCCAGGACGCAAATCCGAGGATCGCCGTCACGATCAGAACGATGACCGCGTCCCGTATCAGCAGTTTGCCGATCAGTCGGTGCTGGCGGTAGAGAACGATGACCGGCCAGTGCCAGAGATACAGCGAATAGGACGCCAGGCCGATATAGCGCGCCGGGGAAACGCTCAACCCGCGATGCACCATCGTCGATGTGCCCTGACCGGTGATCAGAACCAGCGCCGCCCCCAGGCAGGCCGGCACGACGACCAGCCCCGGAAATCCGTGCTCGGGCCGCACCAGCAGGAGGGAGGCGGCGATCATACCCAGCCCTGCCGCGGCGGAGGCCATGCGCATCAACGGCCGGGATGTCAGCCAGTCCCCCCGCATCTGCGATGCGAGGACGCCGACCATCAATTCCCACCACCGGCTAGGCAGAAGATAGAATGCCGCTGCGGCGTTCGTCCGGACATAGGCGATGCTTACCGCCAGCGAGAGCAGCGCCGTCACCGTCATGATCGGCACCAGCCATCGCTTCCACCGGGAATGCGCGATCAGCAACGGCAGGAACGGAAATACCAGGTAGAATTGTTCTTCGACACCCAGCGACCAGGTATGCAGCAACGGCAAGGTTGCGCTGTCGGCCGCGAAATAGTCCGATGTGAAATAGAAGAATATGTTGCCGACACACGCCAGCGCCGCCAGCGCACTGGTCGCGAAACTCGCCAACTCCTGGGGATAGAGCGGGATCGTCGAGACCAACGTGGTGGCGATGATCATCACCACGAACGCCGGCGCGATCCGGCGCAGGCGCCGCAGATAGAAATCGCCAAAGGTGAACCGCCGCGCCGCAACGCTGGCAAGGACGATCCCGCCGATCAGATATCCCGATATGACGAAGAAGATATCGACACCCAACCCGCCCGCCGGGAAGCGGGTCGGGAACAGATGATAGATGATGACCGCAATAACCGAGATCGCGCGCAGACCATCGATGTCGCCCCGATATGGCGTGGCATGAACCGGCGCAGTCGTCGCCCGGTCCGATCCTAGATCCGAACCGTCACGCTGTCCCGATCGTCCATGTACGACAAACGCCGCCCCCGCCTGCATATTTCTCTCCCCCGGCGGCGGGTTAGGGTCAGGACCCATTGATATGAGAGGCGCGATCTGATTCAGGCTCCGTGAGGAGAGCGTGGATGAGCGACCTGTACTGGCTGACGGATGAGCA